>CAKSWU010000004.1 GCA_934513205.1 uncultured Faecalibacterium sp.
GAGATGGGGCTGCTTACTGCAAGAAAAGCAGGAAACAGGGTGTTCTATCATGTCGGTGGGACTTCTGACGGTCGGCCATTATAATGAATCCAAAAGGAGAACGTTATGAAAACGATTCGTGTTGTGGCCGCTGTGATCTGCGACTCCATGCAGGAAAAGCGCAAAATCTACGCTACCGCCCGCGGTTATGGCGACTATAAAGGCCAGTGGGAGTTTCCGGGCGGCAAAGTCGGCAGGGAGAAATCCCTGCCGTTGTTCTTTTGGATGGTGCTGGTCAAAATTCGTTTTTTGATTATGTTCGTTTGACCGAGTATAATATACCTACTAATGATATGGAGGTCTGTTATGCTTGAATATATGACGGTACAGGAAGCCGCAACAAAATGGAATATTTCAGAACGAAGAATACAGATACTATGTTCTGAAAACAGGATTGAGGGCATTGTGCGTTTAAGCAGAGTGTGGCTCATACCAAAAGATGCGAAGAAACCGATAGATAGGAGAAAGAAAAACAACGGGAAGTGAAAAAGGAATTTTCGGCAGTTGCAACTGTCAGTTGACACATTGAATGGTGCTGGTTGGTGGTTAGCAACTTTATAAATCACTAAAATATGAGTATAACATCACATTAACAGGAGGATATAATTATGATTTTTGCCGATAAACTTATTTTGTTACGAAAAAAAGCAGGCTGGTCACAAGAGGAATTAGCTGAACAAATGAATGTAACACGACAATCTGTTTCAAAATGGGAGGGAGCACAATCTGTTCCTGACCTTGATAAAATGATATGCCTTTCCGAACTATTCGGAGTAAGTACAGATTATTTACTTAAAGACGAAATTGAGCAAGCTGAGCATATCAACTCGTCCAATGATATACCGTCATTAAAGCGTGTCTCTATGGAGGAAGCAAATGCTTTTCTCTCTGTAAAATCAAGGACAGCTAAAACAATAGCGTATGCTGCTTTTTTGTGTATCTTATCTCCGATAGCTCTTTTGATGTTGGGTGCAATTAGTGAAAGTACGGCAGGCGGCTTGAACGAAGATATTGCAGGTGGAATTGGAATGATTGTTCTTATTATTTTTGTAGCAATAGCCGCCGTAATGTTTATATCAAGTGGTAGCAAAACCGCTCCCTTTGCATATTTGGAAAAAGAAAAATTTGAAACCGAGTATGGCGTGAGTGAAATGGTTAAAGAACGCAAAGCAAAATACAAAGATTTGCACACAAAGAATAATATTGTGGGAACTTGTTTGTGTATTTCTGCCTTGATTCCTCTTTTTGTCGGAGCAATAATTGACGCTGATAACGACCTATTTCTAATGGCTATGCTTTCCTTTTCGTTTCTTATTGCAGGCGTAGGTGTGATTTGTTTTATTAAGACGGGTATCGTATGGGCAAGCTATGAAAAACTTTTGCAAGAGGGAGAATATTCTAAAGAGAACAAGGAAAAACCGTCTATTGCGGCTGCTGTATATACTGCATATTGGGTAATTACAACAGCAGTATATGTGGGATATAGTCTATCATCAAATAATTGGGGACAGAGTTGGGTAATTTTGGTTGTTGCGGGAGTTATGTTTCCTGCTATCGTTGCAATTACTAACGCCTTTGATAAAAAATCAAAATGAGAATGGAATGGCTGTTATGCCCTATCTGTAAAAGTAAAACACGCCTTCAATTACGAGAAGATACTGAATTAAAAAATTTCCCCCTCTACTGCCCGAAATGTAAGCAGAAAACACTTATCAATGTAAAGGATTTGCAGATAACCGTTATTCAAAAGCAAGAACACTAATCAAACTATGTATGCCGCCGCTATGGGTAAAACCGTAACGGCGGTTTTTCAATGCCTACCTGCTATCTCTATCAATGGATTTCTTACGCTGTCTTTGCGGCGGTTGCTGCTTGTTGGTTATAGGCCGATCCCTAAAGAATGTCCAAAGTGTCATAAAAAATTTGAAGAATAAGTTCGCGTTTATCAAGGTGAACATGTCGAAAAGGTTGCTCATATTGCGGAAAACTTTTCGGAGTACGTTGCAAACGAACCGAAGGTCAGCTTCCGGGACGGGCGCTTCTACATCTTTGATGGGCAGAACACGGTAGAAGCACGTCGAACCTGCAACGGTGGTATGGAATTGCCCATCCGCTGCAAAGTCTTCTACGGCCTTACCAAAGAAGACGAAGCAACGCTGTTTGCGATTCAGACGGGCAATGCTACCTGCCTGACGGCGGGCGAACGTCTTCGTGCAAATCTGGTGGCCGAAAACCCGGATGCACTTTATTTTGTGGGGATCACGTCGAATGCCGGTGTGGAATTTGCCTATGACGGCATCCGGGCACCCTGGAAAATCTACTGCATCGAAACGGCATACGAGCTGTACAAGCAGTATGGCTGTGAGCGCTACGTCGAGATGCTTCGCATCATCAACGAGGCGTGAAAGGGCAATGTGGATTCCTACCTTGCCGGTGTAATCCGGGGTGTGGCCCGCTTCATCTCTGTATACGAGGGCGAGTACAGCCGGGAGCGCCTGGTGCAGCAGCTGGCAAGGACACATCCGAAAACCATCACGCAGCTGGCACAGAAAGACACCGGCAGTTCTGCAAACCGCCACATGCGGCAGATTCTCCGCATCTATAACGGTGCCAGCCGTGAGATGAGTCTGCCGCTGAAAAACTGACAGTTTCGTTCTACCTCCTGAACAACAGCCGTCGTGGTATCCGTCTGCGGCGGCTGTTTCTTACATAAAAAGGAGGTTGATTTTTATGTTACCGAACAATTGGAGATATCTCAGAGGGGACATCTACTATGCAGACATGGAGCCGCATATCGGCTCGGAACAGGGCGGGAAACGCCCTGTGGTAGTTCTGCAGAACAACATTGGAAACCGTCATTCGCCTACATTGATCGTTGCAACTGTTACCACCCGGACGGAAAAGAAGAAAAACCAGCCCACCCATGTGCTGGTGGATTCCAACCCGGCCTTTGAAGAACCGTCCATGATTCTTCTGGAGCAGATCTTCACGATCGATAAATCCCGCATCGAACGCTTTATGGGCTATGCCAGCAAGGCTGAAATGCTCCGCATTGATATGGCTTTGCTGGTCAGTCTGGCTCTGAACGTTCTGAGCGGAAACCGCAGCGAATAGCGGACAACCAGTAACCCGTAAAAATGAGGTGATAGCGATGTAACCGGAGGTGAGTGAGCCATGCGAAAGAGTGCCCCCATTGAAGTGGTGGTACATTACCCCAAAACGAAAGAGGGATGGGACGAACTCGGAAAACGGGTCGCAACCGCCCACGCCAACTATGTGATCGAAAAAATCGAGCGGTGAACTGCCCCACATGGCAGAAGCTGGAACTGTATCAGGCAGTTATTGATACCACCAAGGGCACCTATAAGCCCAAGGAACACCAGAAACCCGGCTGGCAGCCGAGCCGATAAACAAAGCCCCACGCTCAACATATGCATTTCTGTTCTGACCGAGCATGGTCGGATGCAGAGGCGGTGTTGAGCGTGGGGCTTTTTGTGTTACATAAGTCTTTTGAAATGCGGCTGACAAAACTGTTGATTGTTGGCAGCCAATATGGTATCTTATTTGCGAAGGCAGGTGAAGAGTATGAATCGTCGCAGCGTGAAAATTATGAGAAGGAAAGCCGGAGGAACAGCGGGCAAGAATGCGGAAAAGTATTCGCTCAATCTCCCGGCAGGGTGGCTTCATACGATGGGACTTTCAAAAGAGGACCGGGTAGAACTTTCTTTTGACGGTGAAAAAATCACCGTCCGACCGCTTGCATCAACAGACCCGGAACTGTTCCGCAGAAATGCAGAACAGAAAGGACATCAGCTGAAAGAATATCGGTATTATGACGGAGATACGTTGTGTACCGTGATTTTGGCAGATCTTACAGCGGAGCAGATCTGCATCGAAAACAAAGTTGACGAAATACTGGATACTGCGTTTGGTGTGAACGAAACGCCCTCATGGGAAGACTTCCTGGCCTTTCTGGCAGACCGATGCATTCCGAAAACACGAAAGGGCTTGGATTACTATCTGGATGCTGTTGGCGTTCCGGAATATGACCCGGTTCTGCTTGTTGAAAAGACGCAGGGAAGAATGGCGGAGGATCACAAATGGCTGGAAATTATTTGACGCTGCATACCAACGACAGGGTTGTGGTGACGACTTCGCGCGGAAATCAGGAAAAATGGTTCGATGCGGAGAAAAATCTCTGGTATAAGGCAGACGGTGGCTGTTTTGAGGCGCTGGCTGAAGCCGTTTCCAGTGAAGTTCTGCGCAACTTCACAAATGCGGCTCGGCTGCCGGGAATCTCCGTGGCAAATTAGCAAGATAATTAAAACAGAATGATTCCATAACGAAAGCCCGTCTGCGCTGCCACATATCGTGGCTTGCAGACGAGCTTTTTTGTTTGGCCGGAGAAAAATTACCATACCTCACATGCGCAGCATGGAAAGAAAATCGGGCCCAAGATTTTCGGCCAGAAGCCGGAAACACTTTTGGCTGATGGTTTTCTGTCCGGTCTCCCAGCAGCGAATACTTGTCCTGCCTACCTTGGCATGGTCGGCAAGTTGCTGACGGTTCCAGCCTTTTGCCTCCCGGTATCTGCGGAGGAAGGCTCCTCCGCCCCGGTGCAGAAACAGGGTGTAGTCGTCCAGAATGTCTTCCACCGGGATGCTGTAAAGGGCGGCGAGCTTGTCCGCCAGTTCCGGCGTGAAGCTGCGGTGAAATGTGCCGCTTTCCAGATCCCGATAGAGCCATTCCTCCATGCCAACCATGGCAGCAACCTCTTTTTGCAGCAGGTCAAGACCATAGCGGCACCAACGCAGACGGTCCCATGGGTTCGGGATGTCGGCGTAAGAGTGGTACATACGGTAGAACGCCTGCGCCTCTACGGTGGTGCGGGGGCCTGCCAAACTTACCTGTAAGATGTATAGAGGGGTTAGACCACGACCCTCACATGACACCCTCTGAAGCAGAAAAAAGGAACCGCTCTCTCGGCTCCAAAAAATCAATTTTGACGTAGATGCGTCGTTGCGTGAAAGGGGCGGATTCTCTTTTCCATCCCAAAGTGCGCTGGGGAGAGGATAGCATTTTCAATGCAGCGGCTGGCATAGGTGGAAAACCGCGCCTTGCGGGTGGCATCAAAGGTATCTACCGCTTTCATCAGCCCGATGGTGCCGATGGAAACAAGATCCTCCTGATCGCCCGGTAGGGCGTAATATTTTTTGACGATGTGTGCCACCAGACGCAGGTTGTGCCGGATCAGCTTTTCCCGGGCGGCGGTATCCCCGGCGCGCAGGGCACTGAAAGCGGCGGCTTCCTCCCGGGCTGTGAGCGGACGCGGAAAGCAGCCGCTTTCCAGATGGAGCGCCAGAAACAGAAATTTTGTGGCGAAAAATTGCAGTAAGGTCAGCAGCACACGATATCCCTCCCGGTACATAGTTGTTAGATTGTATGAGCCGGGGCGCGGTTTTTTGCCGGGACGATCATGGGGCAAAGGCTGAAAGGGATCCTTATGGAGCGCACTGTCTGCTGAAATGACCGCTAACAAAACCGAGGCCGCTGCACGGATGAGCCTCCCCATTTTGGAGAGTACATCGGCGCAGCAGCCTCGGTTATAATTTTATCAGAAAGACAGGTGCTTAGTAGGCAATACCCCAGTAGACCATGGTCTTGGCGGGCTTGCCGCAGCAGGGGCAGACATCGCTCAGATGTTCCTGCTCAAAGGGCATGCAGCGGCTGGACAGGCCAGCTTCTTCCTTCATCTTCAGCTCGCAGTCCAGATCACCGCACCACATGGTCTTGATGTAGCCGGTGTTGGCCTTGGCCAGCTCCTTGACCTCGTCCATGGTGGTGGCAGCCCAAGTGCGCTTTTCGCGGTTTTCCAGCGCACGCTGGTACAGGTCCTTGCGCAGGGCCTCCAGCTGGGCGGGAATGGCGGTCTCCAGCTCGTCCAGACTCACAAAGATCTTCTCGCGGGTGTCGCGGCGCACCAGCACGCACTGGTTCTTTTCCAGATCCTTGGGGCCGATCTCCAGACGCAGGGGCACGCCCTTCATCTCCCACTGAGAGAACTTCCAGCCCGGTGCGTTGTCGCTGTCATCCAGCTTCACGCGGGCGTACTTTGCAATCTTCTCTGCCAGTTCGGCGGCCTTCTCGGAAACGCCGGGCTTGTGGGCAGCGATGGGCACTACCACCACCTGAATGGGGGCAACGGCAGGGGGCAGGATCAGGCCATCGTCATCGCCGTGGGTCATGATGATAGCACCCACCAGACGGGTAGAAACGCCCCAGCTGGTCTGGAACGGATGATGCAGCTGGTTGTCGCGGCCGGTAAAGGTGACATCGTAAGCCTTGCTGAACTTGTCGCCAAAGTAGTGGCTGGTGCCGCTCTGCAGGGCCTTGCCGTCCTTCATCATGGCCTCGATGGTGTAGGTGGCCTCGGCACCGGCAAACTTTTCCTTGTCGGTCTTGCGGCCCTTCACCACGGGGATGGCCAGATCCTGCTCGCAGGTGTCTGCGTAGCAGTTCAGCTGCTGCTGGGTCTCAGCCTCGGCCTCGGCAGCGGTCTCGTGGATGGTGTGACCTTCCTGCCACCAGAACTCGCGGCTGCGCAGGAAGGGGCGGGTGGTCTTTTCCCAGCGGATGACGCTGCACCACTGGTTGTACTTCATAGGAAGCTCACGGTAGCTGTGCAGCACACGGGACCAGTGATCGCAGAACATGGTCTCGCTGGTGGGGCGTACTGCCAGGCGCTCCTCCAGCTTATCGGAACCGCCCATCGTGACCCACGCCACCTCCGGCGCGAAGCCATTGACGAGCTCGCCTTCCTTCTGCAGCAGGCTCTCCGGGATCAGCACGGGCATCGCCACGTTCTCGTGTCCGGTGGCCTTGAACCGGGCGTCCAGATCCTTCTGGATCAGCTCCCAGATGGCCTGACCGTAGGGACGCAGGATGATGAAACCCTTCACGCTGGAATACTCCACCAGCTCTGCCTTGACGCAGATGTCGGTGTACCACTGTGCGAAGTTTTCCTCCTGACTGGTGATCGCCTGTACGAGCTTCTTTGAATCTTTTGCCATTTTGTTCTATCCTCCCAAGGCCGTGCGCCAAACGCTGTGCGTTCCGCACGAACCATAATAAAGCCCCGCCCGCAGCTGCGACCGGGTGCCGCAGTGCGAAAAACGGGGCTTTTTGACTGAAATCAGTTCTGCGCGTGGCTGTCCACAAAATTTACCACATCGCCCACGGTACGCAGGGACTCGATGGCGTCATCCGGCACCTCGATGCCGAACTCGTCCTCCAGCGTCATCACCATATCCACAATGTCCAGACTGTCTGCCTCGAAATCGCTCATAATGTCACTGTCCATGGTGATCTTTGCCGGATCAACGTCCAGCTGCTCCGCCAGCAATGCGCGGATTTTTTCAAAAGTATCCATTCCTGTGGTCTCCTTTTTGCAGTTGTTTTGCCTGCTTTGTACCCCCTGCGCCGTGTGCGGGTGCCATGGCGGCAGCCCCGCGAATGCTGGGCGGCGGCAGCGGCTGTACAAAAGCCTCTCTTTTTTTATATCCCATGCAGTGCGTATTGTCAAGCCCTGTTTTGCAGCAACTGAAGAAAATTGTCTGAAAGCTGCTTTTTCCCTTGACATCTCGTGCCGGTTTTTTTATCATTATAAAGTAATGAGTTTACAGGGACTGACCAGTCCCTTTTATAAGGAGCGATAAGCATGAAGCTTTCATTCACCAAAATGCAGGGCTGCGCCAACGATTATATTTATCTGGATTGCCGCACTTCCGGCGTACCGGAGGAGATCGCGGCGCTTTCCCAGCGGCTGTCCAGACGGCACTTTTCCATCGGGGCGGACGGCATCATCTGCATCTGCGCACCGGTCACAGCCGGGGCGGATGCCATGATGCGCATCTTTAATGCGGACGGCAGCGAGGGCAAGATGTGCGGCAACGGCATCCGCTGCGTGGCCCAGTGGCTGTACACGCACGGGCTGCAGAAGGAGACTCTTTCCATCGACACCCTCAGCGGCTGTAAGCCCATCACCCATAAGGGCGAGGGGCTGTGGCAGGTGGAGATGGGAGCTTACAGCGCTCTGCCCGCTGACCTGCCGGCGGTGAACATGGGAGACGGCGCACTGGTGGGCAAGACCCTGACCGTGGACGGCAGGGACTGGCAGGTGACCTGCATCAGCGTGGGCAACCCCCACTGCGTGACCATTGTGCCGGAGGTGGACAGCCTGAAGCTGGAGCAGATCGGCCCGGGTTTTGAGCACCACGAAAACTTCCCGGAGCGCATTAACACCGAGTTTGTGCAGGTGGTGGATGCCACCCACCTGAAGATGCGTGTGTGGGAGCGCGGCAGCGGCGAGACATGGGCCTGCGGCACCGGCACCTGCGCCACCGTGGCAGCCCTGACCGAGCTGGGCGTCTGCCCCGCCGGAGAAGATGTCCATGTGCAGCTGCGCGGCGGCGAGCTGACCATCCGGGTGCTGCCCGGCAGGCAGCTGCTGATGACCGGCGCTGCCGAGACCGTGTGCGAGGGCACGACCGAAGTTTAAAACGCCCCTTTGATAAAAGCCCCTTTGGGGGAACTGACGCCGACAGGCGGCTGAGAGGGCGAGCAATCTATAAGTAAAGCGAAGCGAGGGAAAGTATTATGAAGATGAACAAGCATTATAACGAGCTGAAGGCGAGCTATCTGTTCGTGGACATTGCCCACAAGGTGGCTGCCTACCAGCAGGCACACCCGGAACAGGAGATCATCCGTCTGGGCATCGGCGATGTGACTCAGCCGCTGGCAAAGTGCGTGGTGCAGGCTATGCGCGATGCCGCCGAGGAGATGGGCACCAAGGAGGGCTTCCACGGCTACGGCCCGGAGCAGGGCTACCCCTTCCTCAAGCAGGCCATTCAGGGCTACTACGCCGGCCGCGGCACCCAGATCGCCGAGGACGAGATCTTTATCTCGGACGGCGCAAAGAGCGACCTTGCAAACCTGCTGGGTCTGTTCGATGTGGACAACACCGTGCTGGTACCGGACCCCGTGTACCCCACCTATGTGGACGATAACGTCACCGACGGACGCAAGATCATTTACAGCCGCACCGGGCAGGAGAACGGCTTCCTCGGCATGCCGGACGAGAGCGTGAAGGCAGATATCATCTATATCTGCAGCCCCAACAACCCCACCGGCGCTGCCTACACCCGCGCACAGCTGAAGGCATGGGTGGATTACGCCCGCAAGAACGATGCCATCATCCTGTACGATGCCGCCTACGAGTGCTTTATCTCGGACGGCGAGCTGGCCCGCAGCATCTTCGAGATCGAGGGTGCACGCGAGTGCGCTGTGGAGATCTGCTCCTTCTCCAAGATCGCAGGCTTTACCGGCACCCGCTGCGGCTACACCGTCGTGCCCAAGGAGCTGGAGCGCGAGGGCATGAACATCAACAAGCTCTGGCTGCGCCGCCAGACCACCAAGTTCAACGGTGTGCCCTATGTGGTACAGCGCGCCGCTGCTGCCGTGTTCACCGAGAGCGGCATGGCTGAGATCCAGTCCAATCTGGACTACTACCGCCGCAACGCAAAGGTCATCGCCGACGCACTGGACGAGTGCGGCGTGTGGTACTGCGGCGGCAAGAACAGCCCCTACATCTGGCTGCGCTGCCCCGGCAACATGAAGAGCTGGCAGTTCTTCGACTGGCTGCTGGAAAACTGCGGCGTGGTGGGCACCCCCGGCGTGGGCTTTGGCGAGTGCGGCGAAGGCTACTTCCGCCTGACCGCCTTCGGCGATGCAGAAAAGACCAAGCTTGCCGCCGAGCGCATCAAGACCGCCATTAAGGCACTGTAAAACCCATAAAAATTGCACCCGCTGTCCGTTTTGGGCGGCGGGTGTATTTTTTTTTTGCGCGTCCTCTTGACAAACCTGTATCTACTGTATATACTGTACATATACAGATGAAACGAAAGCGTCGAAGGAGCAGCCGATGGAACTGTTTATCAACAACAAAAGCGGCGCGCCCATCTATGACCAGATCTACAACCAGATCAAGCAGCAGATCATCAGCGGGGCTTTGCAGCCGGACGAGGCCATGCCCTCCATCCGGGGGCTGGCACGGGATCTGCGCATCAGCGTCATTACCACCAAGCGTGCCTACGATGAACTGGAAAAAGAGGGCTTTCTTTATGCAGTACCGGCAAAGGGCTTTTTCGTGGCCCCGAAAAACACCGAGCTGCTGCGGGAAGAAAACCTGAAAAAGATTGAAGCGCATCTTACCGAGGCTGTCCGCCTGTCCGCATCCTGCGGGCTGAGCAGGGAAGAGCTGCGGGAGATGCTGGAACTGCTGTGGGAGGGCTGAATATGAACGCACTGGAATTGCAGGGGCTTACAAAACACTATAAGGACTTTACCCTTGGACCGCTGGACCTGACCCTGCCCGGCGGCACCATCTGCGGCCTGATCGGCGAAAACGGAGCGGGCAAAAGCACCACCATCCGGCTGATCTTAGACATGGTGCGGCGGGACGGTGGCACTGTGACCATCCTCGGCAGGGACAGCCGCACCGCTTCTGTCCGCACCAAGGAGGAGATCAGCGTGGTGCTGGGCAGCGAGGGCATCCCCCTGTGCTTGAACGCGGTGCAGGCGGGCAAAGTGATGGCGGGCATCTATCAGAACTGGGACGCTGCCGCCTATGCGGAGCTGTGCCAAAAGTTCGGCCTGCCGGATAAAAAGCAGTACAAGGACTACTCCACCGGCATGAAGATGAAGCTGTGCATCGCCGTGGCGCTGGCACACCACCCGAAGCTGCTGCTGTTGGACGAAGCCACCAACGGGCTGGACCCGGTGGTGCGGGACGAGGTGACCGACCTGCTGCTAAACTTTGCCCGGGACGAAAACCACTCCATCCTCATCTCCTCCCACATCGTCAGCGACTTGGAAAAGCTGTGCGATACCATCGCCTTCCTGCACAAGGGCAGGCTGCTGCTCTGTGAAGAAAAGGATGCTTTGCGGGAGGAATACGCCCTGTGGCACGGCACGGCGGCGCAGCTGGCGGCGTTGGACGTGACCGTGTACGGCAAGCGGGTAACCCCCTACGGTGCCGAGGCACTTGTGCGCCGGGATGCACTGCCCGCCGGAGCAGAGCTTGCCCCGGTAAGCATTGAGGAATTGTTTGTACTGATGGTGAAAGGGGAAGATGTGCAATGAAAGGTCTGCTATTGAAGGATGCCTATCAGACGTGGTGCTATATCAGATGGATCATTCTGGTGTCGATTGCTATGATGCTGGTGGGAACGTTTTTCATGAAGGAAGGGTCTAATTTCTTTATGCTGTACGGCGGGCTTTTGCTGGGAATGTCGCCCATGACATTGCTGGCTTACGACCAGAACAGCCGGTTCAGCGCTTACTGCGCTGCTCTGCCGGTGACAAAAGAGCAGATCGTGGGCGGCAAATACCTCATCGGCTTGTGCGGTATGGCGCTGGCGGAGCTGCTGAGTATGGCGGCGCTGGCAGCAGCACAGCTGCTCTGGGGTACGGTAACGGTGCAGATCACCGTGGCGACCCTGCTTCAGGTGGCTATGCTGACCCTGCTGGGCAATATTATTTTGCTGCCGCTGACCTACCGCTTTGGCTACCAGAAAGCCCGGTATGTGTACTACCTGTGCATCGGTCTGCTTGGGGGCTTTATGGGATATTTCGTCTCTTCGGGGGACAGCGCTTTGGACAGCATCCTGCCCGCGCAGGGTTCGCTGCTGGTGCTGGTGGTCGTGCTGGCGGCGGCGCTGGCGCTGTACGCCCTCTCGTGGCGGCTGTCCGTTG
This sequence comes from uncultured Faecalibacterium sp., assembly GCA_934513205.1. Classification (GTDB taxonomy): domain Bacteria; phylum Bacillota; class Clostridia; order Oscillospirales; family Ruminococcaceae; genus Faecalibacterium. The sequence goes on from CAKSWU010000004.1 coordinate 11,851, forward strand.
CATGGTACGGAAAGGCAGAGCAGTAAGATGAAGAAAAGTCAAATTGCGGGCATCCTGTTCGGTGTTGCTATGGGCGCTTTGTTCAGTGTGTCACTGGGAACAGTCGGTTTTGTGCTGGGTGCCAGCTTTGCAAGTCTGGGCATGGTGATGTTTAAAGGGCTGGATGACCCACAGGATAAAAAGTAAAATGAAAAAAGTGCGCCGCCCCTGCCGGAAAAGCTTCTCCGGTAAGGGCGGCGCTGTATTTATTTCTCGGGCTTTTCGGCGGTTTTCAGCGCGGCTTCCAGTTCATCCACCCGCTTTTGCAGGGCGGTGATCTTGTCGTCCATTTTCAGGAACGTCCAGACTAGCACAGCCAGCACCAACGCGGGTGGAACGACCATCCACAGGGACTGCTGACACCAGAGCAGCAGCGAATAGCCGCCGAATACAATAAAGATGAATACGGCAAACAGGCTTGCAGCCAGTACAGCAAAAAATCCCATACAGAAAATCTCCTTTCGGTTATTCCTCCGTTTCTTCCTCATCCGGGTCCAACTCAATGCTGAACACGGCTTTTTTCAGCTTGCCGCAGCCCTGCGCCTTCAGACCGGATTTATACGGCTCCCCGGCCAGATACAGGGCAAACCGTCCCTCGCACAGCATTCCGGCAATGCTGGTGCCGGCGGTGCCTACGGTGGTGTCGGCGGTTTCATCGGCGGGCTTGGTGGGGGTCAGCTCTGCAAGGCTTACCTCAAACAGCTCGCTGCCGTCTAAGTCGGTCTCCAGCGTGATGTGGCTATCATGCCGCTGGAACAGCGCCTTGTCGGAGGTCTGGGGTGTGACGGTGCTCACGGTGACCACCGCCTTTTCACCGTCGATGCGGGTGCGCCCGGCGGGCAGGGTGGTGATATCCCGCGCCATGATGTACTCGATGACAGTGTCCAGATTGTCGCTTACGCCCAGATAGTTGGGCAGATTGTTCAGGGTGTCGTAGATCATGGGAAAGTCCTCCAATTGTATCATTTTGGTTATCTGTATGGTAACACAGGCAGGGCGCAGATGCAATACGAACGATTCGAATGCGCTCCGCTTCCGCTCTGCGCATATACAGAGGAAGAATTATTTTAGATAGAGCAATCCCGGGCAGACTGCGGTCTGCCCGGGATTGCATTTTCACGGGAAAGGCCAGGACGGAAAAATGCAGCTTACGGTTCCGACCCTCTGCGTGAAAAAGGGGTTCCAGAAGTCCGCAGACTTCTGGAACCCCAATCTAAAAAATCAAATTTCCGCTGATTATGCGCAGAGCGGAAGCGGAGCGCATTTTAAATTAAACTTACTCGGCGTCCTTGGGGTCGGTCAGCAGCTCTTTGATGCTGGGCACAACGCCGCCCAGATTCTGCAGCTCGGAGGGGATGATGATCTTGGTGGCCTTGCCGTTGGCGACCTTTGCCAGTGCCTCAAGGCTGCGAATGGCCAACACCTTGTCGCTGGGCATGGCCTCGTTCAGCAGGCGGATGGCATCGGCGTTGGCCTGCTGAACCGCCAGAATGGCCTGCGCCTCGCCTTCGGCCTCCAGAATGCGCTGCTGCTTCACAGCATCGGCGCGCAGGATGGCGGCTTCCTTTTCGCCCTCGGCAGCGGTGATGGCAGCCTGCTTTTCGCCATCGGCCTTCAGGATGACGGCGCGCTTTTCGCGCTCGGCCTTCATCTGCTTTTCCATGGCCTCCTGAATTTCACGCGGCGGGATGATGTTTTTCACCTCCACGCGGTTCACCTTGATGCCCCACTTGTCGGTGGCTTCGTCCAGAATGGCGGTGATCTTGCCGTTGATGACATCGCGGCTGGTCAGGGTGTGGTCCAGCTCCATCTCACCGATGATGTTGCGCAGGGTGGTGGCAGACAGGCTTTCGATGGCGGCAATAGGCTGGTTGACACCGTAGGTGTAGAGCTTTGCGTCCATGACCTGGAAGAACACCACCGTGTCGATCTGCATGGTAACATTATCGCGGGTGATGACGGGCTGAGGGGGAAAGTCTGCCACCTGTTCCTTCAGGCTGACCTTCTTGGCGATGCGCTCAACGAAGGGCAGTTTGATGTGCAGACCTGCCGACCATGTATCCGAGTAGCTGCCCAGCCGCTCGATGACGTACACCTTGGACTGGGGCACAATGACGATGTTGGTGATGATTACCAGCAACAGAACAAAAATGAGCGCAAGAATGACAAAAAACAGGATCATAGTACATCTCCTTTGTCAGATCGTGGTGTGGTGACTGCGGCTTTCGGTCAGGACAGGCTCTACGATGAGCAGGGTGCTGTGGATCTCGGCAACGCGGCAGCGTTGCCCGGGGGCAAGGGTGTCACCGGGGGTGGCGCAGCGGGCGTTCCAGTCCACGCCGTCCAGCCGCACACGACCGGATGCTTCGGCGGTGACGGTGGAAAGCACGGTGGCTTCACGGCCCAGATTGCGGTCACCGTTGGTGGCGGTGGGGGCCTTTCGCAGCTTTGCGGCCAGCGGGCGGAATGCCACCAGACACAGGATGCTGACCACCAGAAAGACCACAGCCTGCACCCGGAACGACCCGGTGAACACGCAGCACAGCAATGCGGCGGCGGAGCCGATGGCAAACCAGATGGAGGTCATATTAAAGGTGGTGCCCTCCAGCACCAGAAAGCCTATGACTGCTGCCAGCCAGAAAATCGAGGAGATCTGCATGGTTCGTTCCCTCCTTATGATGCTATTATACGGCATCCCCTTGGGGGAAGGTCAAGAGTTTTTTGCTGGAACGTTGCACAGAAAACAAAGTTTGGACAAAAATGCCAAAGAAAGAACCGAAATCGCACAGCAAGGGATGCCCGAGAAGCTGCCGCCTGCCGCTGCGCCCCTCTCGGTGAAAAAGTAAGCTGGGAAGATCCGCAGATCTTCCCAGCTTACAGATCAAAATCAAATTCCGCTAAGGATGCTTAGAGCGCAAGCGGAGAGCATTTTAAACAACAGGCATTACTGAATGTCGTAGTAGCTGTGGTTGGGGTTGTGGCCGTTTTCTTCCACCACGATGGTAAAGCCCATGGGGTTCACCTCGGTGTGCTTGCCGGACGCCAACGGCTCCACGATGATGTGCTCGGAGCGGTTCACGATGATCTCTGCCGTCTCGGCAGCGCCGATCCGCTGATAGTGCAGCACTCCGTCCTCGGCCCGCAGCACCCGCAGCTCGCCGGTGCGGAAGGCTTCGCAGCTGTGGCGCAGCTGCGCCAGCTGTGCCAGTACCGGGCGCAGACGCTCCTCGTGGCTGTCCCAGCAGAAAAAGGCGCGGTTGAAGGGGTCGCGGTAGCCCTGCATCCCGATCTCGTCGCCGTAGTACAGGCAGGGCACGCCGGGCAGGGTGTAGATGATGGCGTAGGCCATGCGCAGCCGCAGCATGCCCTCCTCGTAGGCTTCGCCGATCACGCTGCGTCCGCTCTGCCACTCCCGGCCCCGGCCGTTGGCAGGCTCGTCCGCGATCACGGTCAGGGCGCGCTCGGTGTCGTGGGTGGACAAAAAGTTCAGGGCCGTGTTCAGCGCCGGGGCAGGGTAGTGCTCGCAGATGGACAGGATCTCGCCCATGGCTTGCTGGGCTGGCTTGCCCTTGACAAAGTCCAGCACAGCGTTTTTGAAGGGGTAGTTCATCACGCTGTCCAGCCCCTTGCCCAGCAGGTAGGTGCGGCGGTGGTCAAAGCCGAACTTGGTGGTGGCGTCCTCCCACACTTCGCCCAGCAAAAACTTTTCCGGGCTGACCCGCTTGACGGCGGTGCGGATCTTCTCGATGAACGCATCCGGCAGCTCATCGGCCACATCCAGCCGGAAGCCGGCAGCACCGCGGCGCAGCCATGTGTCGATGACACCGCCCTCGCCGGTGATGAATTCCACAAAGGAGGGGGTCTCCTCGTTGACCTCCGGCAGGGTCTCAAAGCCCCACCAGCTGCGGTAGCCGCCCTTGTACTTAGGATCAAAATCGTACCAGCTGCGGTAGGGGGAGTTGGGGTCGCGGTAAGCGCCGCCCTCGCCGTAGCGTCCCTCGCGGTTGAAGTAGCGGCTGTCGGAGCCGGTATGGCTGAACACGCCGTCCAGCACGATGCCGATGCCATACTTGGCGGCCTCACGGCAGAGCACCTCAAACTCCTCGTTGGTGCCCAGCAGCGGGTCTACGTTCAGGTAGTCGGCGGTGTTGTAACGGTGGTTGGAATGGGCTTCGAAGATGGGGTTCAGGTACAGATAGTCCACACCCATCTCCCGCAGGTAGGGCAGCTTGATACGGATGCCCTCAAGGTCGCCGCCGAAGTAGTCCTCGTTCAGGTGGCCGCCGGTCTCGTTGGGCTGCCAGAAGGGTTCAGCGTGCTTGTCGGCCTGATACAGCCGATCCGGGAAGGGCATGGGCTTGTTCTCGATGCCCTCGCAGAACCGGTCCGGGAAGATCTGGTAGAACACCTTGCCCTTGATGCACTCCGGCGTCTGGAAATCCGGCTCGTAGACCGTCAGCTGCCAGCTTTCACCCTGCTGCCAGCTGACAACGCCGCAGTTGTCTGCCCCCCGCACGATGCGGCGGAAGTCGGTATACAGGTCAAAGTAGTAGAAGTAGAGACCCGGGTCATTCAGCGGCAGCTCCACCGAAAAATGGTTCTGGTGAGGAGTCTGACCGTCGAACTTCATGCGGTAGTGCACAGGAACGTCGTATTGTCCCTCTTTCTGGATGACCAGATGAGGATCGACATAGCCCAGTTCCTCCGGGATGCACAGAGTCAGCCGCACGGACTGTCCGGCCCGCACAGCACCAAAGGGCTGCTTGAAATAGGGATCGTAGCTATTGAACAGACAAGGCAAAAAGGGTCGTCCTTTCTCGAAAAAGCCCCGGCGGGCCAGAACGCCGCCGGGGCAGATGTTATTTTGGGGTTCTTACTTGCCCATGGGCACGGGAGAAGCGTACCAGATGTCGCGGGCGTAGTCCAGCACAGAGCGGTCTGCGCTGAAGATGCCGCTGTTGGCGGTGTTCTTCAGGCTCATCTTTGCCCACTTCTCGCGGTCGGCATACAGCTTCTGCAGGTCGGCCTGTGCACGGCGGTAGTCCTTGAAGTCTGCCATGACCATGTAGGGGTCGCTGCTGCGCAGGTTCTCGGTGACCTCATGGAAGTTCTCACCGTTCCAGCCGCGCTCCAGGAAGTTCAGGGTGTAGTTTGCAACGTCGTCGCCCATGATGAAGGCGTTGGGGTGGTAGCCCACCTGCTTCAGGTTGTTCACCTCGGGGGTCAGCATGCCGAAGATCAGCTCGTTCTCCTTGCCGGCAGCGTCTGCGATCTCCACGTTTGCGCCGTCCAGAGTACCCAGCGTGATGGCACCGTTCAGCATGAACTTCATGTTGCCGGTACCGGAAGCCTCGGTACCTGCCAGAGAGATCTGCTCAGAGACTTCGGCAGCAGGCATCAGGTGCTCGCTGAGGGAGACGCAGTACTCTTCCAGATAGACCACGCGCAGCTTCTCGCGTACAACGGGGTCGTTGTTGATCAGGTCGCCCAGCTTGCAGATCATGCGGATCATCTGCTTTGCCATGTAGTAGCCGGGAGCAGCCTTTGCGCCGAAGATATAGGTCTTGGGGATGAAGTCGGCGTTGGGGTTCTCCTTCAGGTACAGGTACTGGGCGGCGATGTTCAGAGCGTTCAGGTGCTGGCGCTTGTACTCATGCATCCGCTTGACCTGGCAGTCAAAGATGGAGTTCGGGTCGATGACCTGACCGGTGCTCTTGGACAGATAGTTGGCAAAGTTCTTCTTGTTTTCCAGCTTGATGGTGTTCAGCTGCTTGAGCACGGTCTGGTCGTTCTCGAACTTGTTCAGCTTGCTCAGGTCGGCAGCATCGTGCTTATAGCCGTCGCCGATGGTCTCGTCCAGCAGCTTGCACAGCGCAGGGTTGGAGGCCAGCAGCCAGCGGCGGTAGGCGATGCCGTTGGTCACGTTCTTGAAGGCCTGCGGCTTGAACAGGTAGTAGTCGTGGAACACGCTGTCCTTGATGATCTCGCTGTGCAGCTTGGACACGCCGTTGATGCTGTTGGCGGTGTAGGCACAGATGTTTGCCATGCGCACCTGATTGTCGCCGATCAGTGCCATGTAGTCGATCTTGCCCTTGTCGCCGGGGAAGACCTTCTCCAGCTCGGCACGGGCGCGGCGGTCCATCTCCACCACGATCTGGTAGATGCGGGGCAGGGTCATCTTGAAGATGTCCACGTTCCATTTCTCCAGAGCCTCGGCCATAACGGTGTGGTTGGTGTAGGAGAACACCTTCTGGCAGATGCTGAAAGCCTTGTCCCAGTCAAAGCCGCACTCATCCAGCAGGATGCGCATCATCTCGGGAATGGCCAGAGTGGGGTGGGTGTCGTTCAGCTGGATGGCGACCTTGTCGGGCAGGTTCTCCAGCGTGGCGTAGCTGGACAGGTGGTTCTGCACAATGTCGCCGATGGAGGCAGCAGACAGGAAGTACTGCTGGCGCAGGCGCAGGATCTTGCCCTCCACATGGTTGTCGTTGGGATAGAGGACCTTGGAGATCAGCTCGGCGTTGGCGTTCTTGCTCATCGCCGTGTTGTAGTTGCCCAGAGAGAAGCTGGACATGTCAAAGTCAGGCGCTTTTGCCTGCCACAGACGCAGCTTGGCAACGCCCTTTCCGTCGTAGCCCTGAACGTACATGTCGGAGGGAACTGCCATGACGCTGTTGTAGTTGGTGTGCTGGATGTAGTGGAAGCCGTTGTCCCAGTTTTCACGGATCTCGCCGTCAAAGCGGACTTCCACGGCCTGATCCGGGTGGCTCTTCAGCCACACCTGACCGCCGGGCAGCCAGTTGTCAGCGCGCTCCTGCTGCCAGCCGTCCACGATCTTCTGCTTGAAGATGCCGTACTCGTACAGGATGGAGTAGCCGGTGCCGCAGATGCCGGTGGTGGCCATGCCGTCCAGATAGCAGGCAGCCAGACGGCCCAGACCGCCGTTGCCCAGACCTGCATCCGGCTCTTCCTCAAAAATGCTGTCGATGCTGATATCAGCGTCGGACAGTGCCTTCTTTGCCACCTCGTCCAGGCCCAGATTCAGCAGGCTGGTCTTGAGGCTGCGGCCCATCAGGAACTCCATGCACAGATAATAGACCTGCTTGGTGCCGGTGCCGATGGCCTTGGACTGGAACTTTTTGTGATTCTCGCTCATCATCTGGCGGCAGATCAGGGCCAGAGAACGATAGATCTGCTGGTTGGAAGCAACACTCAGCTCAACGCCGTACTCGCTGGTGAGCTTGTCCTGCAGCATTTTTCCGAATTCCTTCGATGTCATAAAGGTACTCCTATCCGCATATACGCTTTGATTAGTTAAAACAATGGAATCATTGCGCTGCCATGCACTTTCCCTCACAGGCACAACAGCAGAAACAACAAGGTTATTATAATATGAAGAACCCGCAAAAGCAAGGAATCATCGGATTTTTTCCGTAACTGCCATTTTTTCAGTGAAGTTTCTGATAAATCTGCTGAAAATTCAGAAAAAATACTTTCTCTTGCGGCTTATTTATATTATAATAAGATGAATAGACTGCCGGACCGAAACAGTTTCGGCGGGAAACTCCGGGAGAAATGGGGCAGGAAACTTCATTGCAGGGGAACAAAAGCGTGAAACGTTCCCGGAAACGATACCAATTCCCGGGAATTGCATCAGGAGAATACCGCCCCGACAGGGACGGAACAGGATAAAGGGGAATGGATATGGTCAACAAGGTACGGGTGAACATCGCGGGGACATCCTATGCCATCGCAACGACAGATACGGAAAAATACATTCAGATGCTGGCAAAAAAGCTGGATGAGGACATCACGAAGCTTCTGGACGGCAACGAGAACCTTTCCGTCACCAAGGCGGCGGTGTTCTGCGCCATGGATTATCTGGATGAATACCGCAAGAGCACCGGCAGCGCCGAGAATATGCGCGGGCAGATCCAGGACTACATCGCGGACGCTGCCCGCGCAAAGCTGGCGGCGGACAAGGTCCGGGCAGAGAACGAGATGCTGCGCCGTGAGGCCGCTGCACTGCGGGAGCAGCTGGAAAAGATGCGCAGCAAGGAGGCCCGCCGGGAGGAGCGCGCTGTTCAGCAGGAAGGCCGGAAGGAAGAGGACCGAGGCTGAAGCCCGGAGGAAGGAGAGCTATGTCTAAGATCGAGATCCTTGCCCCGGTGGGCAATGAGGAAATGCTTCGTGCAGCGGTGTTCAGCGGCGCGGACGCGGTATATCTGGGCTTTGCAGGCTTTAATGCCCGCACCAGCGCCAGCAATTTTGACGAAAATACGCTGAAAGAAGCGGTGAGCTTCTGCCATGCCCGGGGTGTTGCGGTGCATGTGGCCCTGAACACCACGGTGTACGGCGGAGAGCTGCCCGCGCTGGAAGCCGCCATTCGTGCCGTTGCTGCCAGCGGGGCCGATGCTGTCATCTGTCAGGATCTGGCGGTGGCGACCCTGATCGGCAGGATCGCGCCGCAGCTGCCTCGCCACGGATCCACCCAGATGAGCGTGCACAGCCTGCAGGGCGCACTGGAACTGAAAGAACTGGGCTTTACCCGGGTGGTGCTGGCGCGGGAACTGAGCCTGCCCGAGGTGGAGCACATCACAAAGCACTGCGGCATCGAGACCGAGTGCTTTGTTCACGGTGCGCTGTGCATGTGCGTCAGCGGTCAGTGTTACATGTCCGCCTTTCTGGGTGGGCGCAGCGGCAACCGCGGCTCCTGCGCAGGTCCCTGCCGCCTGCCCTTTGAAGCCAACCCCCTGCCGGAAGGCAAGCCCGGGCGGCTGCATCATCTGTCCCTGAAGGACAATTCGGTCATCGACAAGCTGGACAAGCTGCAGGCACTAGGCGTAGCATCGGCAAAAATCGAGGGACGCCTGCGCACGCCGGAGTATGTGGCGGCGGCGGTCAGCGCCTGTCTGGCAGGCCGCGAGGGCCGTGCCTACGACCGCGACCTGCTGAAGAACGCCTTCAGCCGCTCCGGCTTCACCTCCGGCTATCTGGACGGAAAAATCGACGGCACGATGTTCGGCGTGCGCAGCGAGGCGGATGCCGAGCTGACCAAAAAGACCCTTCCCATGCTGCGGGAGCTTTACCGCCGCGAACGCTCCCGCGTGCCGGTACAGATGAGGCTGGAGATCGAAGAGGGCGGCGAAAAGCTGACTGTCACCGATGCCGACGGCAACAAGGCTTTTGCTTACGGCGATGCTGAGCCGCAGCCTGCCCGCACCGACCCCACTGACAGCCTGCACCGCAGCCTTGCCAAGACCGGCGGCACCCCCTTTGCGGCAGCAGAGGACAAGATCACGGTGGAAATGGACGGGGGACCGTGGTTTGTGCCCGGAAGCGCGGTGAACGAACTGCGCCGGGAAGCGCTGGATGCCCTGCTGAAAAAGCGGGAGGTGCTGCGCCCCTGGCCCGTCACGGACGAACATGTGCCTGCCCTGCCGCTGCGCACTCTGCCGCCCCGCCGCACCCTGCGTGCCCGGTTCGAGAGCTGGGAGCAGGTGCCGGAGCGGACGCTTGACGGAGTGGAGTACCTCATCCTGCCCATTGCACAGGCGGACCGTGTGCCCCGGGAATGGCGGGCCAAAACGCTGCTGGAGCTGCCGCGGGTCATGTTTGGCGCACTGGAGCAGGACACCGCCCGCCGCATCGCCGCCACGCAGGACGCCGGCTTTGCGGGCTATGAGGTGAGCAACATTGCCCACCTGCGCCTGTGCCGGGGCCTGCCCATGAGCGGCAGCTTTGGCCTGAACATCACCAACCAGCTGTCTGCGCAGTTCTATGCTGACCACGGTCTTGGGTCCATGCTCATCCTGCCCGAGGTGAAGGACAGCGACATCAGCACCATTGCCCCCACTCATGGCGGCAAGCCGGTGCCCACGGGCGTGCTGGTCTACGGCCACATGCCGCTGATGATCACCCGCGCCTGCCCGCTGCAGAACATCCACGACTGTGCCCACTGCGACAAGACCGGTGTCCTGACCGACCGCAAGGCAAAGAAATTTCCGGTGCGGTGCGGCCTTGGAGTGCGCACCATCTACAATCCTGTACCTATTTATATGGGAGACAAGCCGGGTGCGCTGACGGTGGACTACGGCGTGGCCTACTTCACGCTGGAATCCCGCGAGGAGGCCGCGCAGATCCTTGACATGATCCGCACCCACGCCCCCTTTGAGGGGGATTTTACCCGAGGATTGTATTTTAAGGGAACGAACTGACCCTCTCATCGGCATCGTCCGCCTGCGGCAGCGCAATGCCGGAGCTCTCCCGAAGGGCGAGCTCGCAGCAGAGGAACAAAAAAACGAGGTATACTATGGAACCCATCACTGTAAAATATAAGGTACTGGACGCCCGGGCAAAGGTGCCCGCCTATGCTACCCCCGGCTCTGCCGCCGCCGACCTGTGCGCGGTGCTGGACGAGCCCCTCACTGTGGCCCCGCTGGAGCGAGTGCTGGTGCCCACCGGCCTTGCCATCGAGCTGCCCGGTGCTCACAGCGTGGCGCTGGTGTATGCCCGCAGCGGACTGTCCATCAAGCACGGTCTGTGCATGGCAAACGGCGTGGGCGTGGTGGACAGCGACTACCGGGGCGAACTGAAGGTGCCCATGGTCAATCTGGGCACCGAGGCCTACACCATCCAGCCCGGTGAGCGGGTGGCGCAGCTGTGCATTGCACCGGTGTACACGGCCGCTTTTGTGTCTGCGGAAGAGCTGGGCGATACCACCCGCGGTGCGGGCGGCTTTGGCTCTACGGGAAAGTGAGAAGCACAATGGAACTGATCCTTGCTTCCGGCAGCCCCCGCAGACGGGAGCTGCTTTCCCTGTACACCACCGATTTCACCGTCTGCGCCAGTGATTTTGATGAAAGCGCCGTTTCCGCTGCCACCCCGGCACAGCTGGTGGAACAGCTTGCCCGGGGCAAGTGCCTTTCGGTGGCGGCGGCGCATCCCGGTGCAGTGGTCATCGGCTGTGACACCGTTGTAGATGTAGAGGGCGAGGTATTTGGCAAGCCCCGGGACGTGCAGGACGCAAAGCGGATGCTGCGGGCACTGTCCGGCACGACCCATCAGGTGCACACCGGGGTGTGCATCTCGGACGGCAGCCGCACCGAGAGCTTTGTGGACAGCTGCAAGGTCACCTTCTTTCCCCTGTGCGAGGAGGAAATTGACTTCTACACCGCTACAAAGGACCCCTACGACAAGGCCGGTGCCTACGCCATTCAGGGCCGCGCTGCCCTCTGGCTGGACCGCATCGAGGGCGACTACTATACCATTATGGGTCTGCCGGTCAGCCGCACCGTGCAGTTGCTGGACCATTTTGGATGAAAAAATGGAAAAACCGGAGAAAACTTGCACAAACGCTTGCGAAATCGGCGGCTTGCGGCTATAATGAAAACGTGTTATTTTGCGCAGGACGGTACAGAACGACCGTCGGACGCTCTGGATAGATCAATAAGGAGAGACTAACAATGGGCTTTTTTTCAAAAGATGTCGGCATCGACCTGGGTACTGCCAATACGCTGGTCTATATGAAGGGCAAAGGAATCATCATGCGGGAGCCTTCGGTGGTGGCGGTGGACACCAAGTCCGATGAGGTCCGCTGCGTGGGCGGCGAGGCCAAGGCGGTCATCGGCCGTACTCCCGGCAGCATCGTAGCGGTGCGCCCCCTGAAGGACGGCGTGATCGCAGATTTTGACATCACCGCCAATATGCTGGAAAACTTCCTCAAAAAGGCCTGCGGCAACAGCATGTTCGCCCGTCCCCGGGTGGTCATCTGCATTCCCTCCGGCGTCACCGAGGTGGAGCGCCGGGCTGTGCGCGAAGCGACCCTGAAGGCCGGCGCCCGTCAGGTGGCGGTCATCGAGGAGCCCATGGCAGCCGCCATCGGTGCGGGTCTTCCCATCAGTGAGCCCACCGGCAGCATGATCGTGGACATCGGCGGCGGCACCGCAGAGATCGCGGTCATCTCGCTGGGCGGCATCGTGGCATCCCGCAGCGTGCGCATGGCAGGCGACATGTTCGATCAGGCCATCATTGCTTTCATCAAGCGCAAGTACAACCTGCTCATCGGTGAGCGCACCGCCGAGCAGATCAAGATCGAGATCGGCTCCGCCTATGCACTGGATCCCGAACTGACCATGGAGATCAAGGGCCGCAATCTGGTGGACGGTCTGCCCAAGAACATCGTGGTCCACTCGGAGGATGTGCGCGCAGCCCTGCTGGAATGTCTGGAAAAGATCACCAGCGCCATCAAGGAAACGCTGGAGCGCACCCCGCCGGAGCTGAGCGCCGACATCATCGACCGCGGCATCACCCTGACCGGCGGCGGCGCTCTGCTGCGGGGTCTGGATCAGCTGATCCAGAGTGAGACCGGCATTGATGTCCACATTGCGGAAGATCCTCTGGACTGCGTGGCAAAGGGTGCCGGTGCGGTGCTGGATCATGTGGACGTCCTTCACGATGTGCTGGACACCGACGGCAACCACATGTGATTTGACCATTGCGGAAAAGAACCCTGCGCTTTCGCTGCGCATTTTTCCGCCGCAAACAATGCTTCTTGCGCGGATGGCAGCGGCTGTCCGCGCTTTTTTCGTGGAACGGGTCCCGGTGCGCAGCAGTGGGACGGACAGGAGGGAAAACCCCTTGAAGGACTTTTTTGATACCTGGAAATTCAAGATCCTGGTGGCGGTGGCGGTGTTTCTGGTGGGCATCATGGCTTACGCCGGAGCCAACGGACGGCTGACAGCGGCTCCGCAGGAGCTGCTCAGCGTGGCGCTGACCCCGCTCCAGAAAGTCAGCGCGATTCTCAGCGGCGGTGTGGGCGCGGTGTGGGAAAAATACACCCGCATTGACGAGATCATGGACCAGAATCAGCAGCTGGAGACCGAGAACGCTCAGCTGCGGCAGCAGCTGGTGGAATACGACCGCCTCAAGGCCGAAAATGAAGCCTACAAGGCACTGGCCCGCATTCAGGACGCCAACATTGAGGCAAGCTATGTGTCCGCCTTTGTCATCGGGCGGGACCCGCTGGACGAGTTTGGAGGCTTTACGCTGGACCGGGGCACGACAGACGGTGTGGCGGCGAATGATGCCGTCATCAGCGACAAAGGCTATCTGGTGGGTGTGGTGGTAGAAGCCGATGCCACCAGCTGCAAGGTGATGACCATCCTGCACCCCAGCTTCAACGCGGCGGGCGTGGTATCCCGCACCCGGGAAAACGGCATCCTCAACGGCAGCACCGACTACGCCGGAGACGGCCTTTGCACCCTTACCGGTCTGGAACGGGCCACCGAGACCAGGTTGGGCGATCAGATCATCACGACCGGCCTGGGCGGGGTGTTCCCGCCGGACCTGCTGGTGGGCACGGTGCAGGATATTGTGCCGGAAGCAAGCGGAAAATCCTCGACTGCAGTCATCCGACCGGGCGCAGACCCGCGGACGGTCAAGCATGTATTCATCATCACCGATTACTAAGGAGGCTCTTGTATGGAATCACGCCGCATGCGCAGCCGCAGCCAGTTTCTGAAGTGGGGCTGCTATGTGCTGGGGCTGTTTGTGTGCGCTGCGCTGCAGACCACACCGGGGCTGTTCCGGCTGGGGCAGGCAAAGCCGCTGTTCCTTTTGCCGCTGTGTCTGGCAGTGGCGGTCTATGAGGGCGAGTTTTCCGGCGCGCTGTTCGGTGCAGTGTGCGGGCTGCTGTGGGACTACACGGCAGGGCGAACGGTGGGCATGCTGGCGCTGGAACTGCTGCTGCTGTGCTTCGGGCTGTCGGTGCTGGTGCAGCTGTATCTGCAGGGCAGCACCTGGAACTTTGCACTTCTCAGCATGGCGGCGGCGGCACTGGTGCTGTCGCTGGACTGGCTGTTCTTCTACTATATGCCGGGCTACAGCTGGGCGTTGAGCCGCTGGCTGACCTTTGTGCTGCCGTCGGCAGCGCTGACGCTTCTGCCGTCGCTGGTCATCTTCTTTCTGGTGCGGCGCACCCATGAACGGTTCAAGATCGACAACGGCACCCTCTGAGCCCTGAAGGAGACAGGAATGAATCAGAACGAACGAAAAACGGTGGTGCGCCGCATGATCTTTCTGATCGCGGCGGCCTGTGTGGTCATGGGTCTGTATGTGATGCGGCTTATTTTCCTGCAGCTGGTCAACGGCGATGCATTCAAGGCCCGGGCGACCAACACCACCGATTATAAATTTACCGTGACGGCGGCCCGGGGCGACATTGTGGACAGCAGCGGACGCCGCATTGCCACCAGCACCACCAGCTACAATGTGGTGCTGAACAAGCTGCTGATGGGCGACCGGGATCTGGACACCATGCTGCAGCAGGTGGTGGACCTGCTGCGGGACAACGGCGAAAGCTGGACCGACAGCCTGCTCATCGGTCCGCCGGATGCGGCGGGACACTATGCCTTTACCGACAGCGCGGACTCTGCCAGCGATCAGAAGCAGCTGGCGGACATGAAGGATACACTGGGTCTGCAGCAGTACGCCACCGCAGACGATGTGATGGAGATGCTGGTGAAAAAAAACCACCTGCAGGACTTTTCACTGGAATGGCAGCGGGTGCTGGCGGGCATCCACTATGAGATGGACCGGCAGGCGTTCTCCAACGTGAACAATTTCGTCATGGCGGAGAACGTCAGCGAAGCGACAGTGGCGACCATCAAGGAGCACAGCCTGCAGCTGCCCGGCGTGGAGATCGTGGAGACTAGCGCCCGCAGCTACGAGCAGAGCGACATCATCCCGGCAGTGCTGGGCCGCGTGGGCAAGATCACGGCGGAAAAGTGGAAGGTCACCGATGCCAATGGGCAGGTGACCTACCCGCTGCGGGACAAAGGCTACAACATGAACGACATTCTGGGCATTTCGGGATTGGAGTCGGCCTTTGAGGAGGAGCTGCGGGGCAAGGACGGCGTCAAGACCATCACCCGCAATTCCGATGGCGTCATCGTGGACACCAGCATGACCACGGTGCCGGAGCCGGGCCATACCCTCCAGCTGACCATCGACAGCAATTTTCAGCGGGCGGTGGACGAGGCACTGGCAAACAACATCGACATGATCAACCGGGTGTACAACACCGGCGAGATGAAAGCTGCTGCCGGTGCGGTGGTGGTGCTGGATGTGAAGGACGGCGGGGTGCTGGCGGCATCCAATTACCCGACCTTTGACCAGAACCTCTATGCCAGCAATTACAGCGAGTACAGCGCAGACCCCGGCCTGCCGCTGTTCAACCGGGCGCTGCAAGGTCTGTATACGCCGGGCTCCACCTTCAAGCCTGCTGTGGCGGTGGCAGCACTGGACAGCGGCCTGATCAACCAATACTCCACGGTGTACTGCAACGGCGTGTACAACTACTTCAAAGACTATCACCCCCGATGCACCCGCCATGGCCACAGCGGAAATATTGACGTTGTGACGGCGATCAAGTGGAGCTGCAACGTCTTTTTCTACGATGTGGGCCGCCGCCTGACCAGCGATGTCTACGATGCCTACGCCTACAAGCTGGGCCTTGGACAGCGCACCGGCGTGGAGGTCAATGAGGCAACAGGCCGTCTGACCACCAAAAACGACTCCAACTACACGGCATCGCTGGACGTGCAGGCCGCCATTGGGCAGGGCAACACGGTGGTCACGCCCATCCAGCTGGCGACCTACGCGGCAACGCTGGCGAATAACGGCGTGCGCTACCGCACCCACTTTGTCAAAGCCATTCTGGACACCAACACCGGCGAGGTGCTCAGCGAGACCCAGCCGGAGGTCATGGATGTCATTGAAGGCAGCGGCAACACCTTTGAACTGGTGCGTCAGGGTATGAGTCAGGTGCCAAGCACCATCAGCGGCAAGATCTCCAGCTACCCTGTTGCCATCGCCTGCAAGACCGGCACCCCTCAGCGCAGCGAGACCTATGCGTCGGGCAAGCACTACCTGAACGCCATGATGGTGGCGTACCTTCCGGCAGATGACCCGGAAATCGCCATTGGCATCACGGTGGAGTACGGCGGCTACGGTGCCCGCACCGGTGATCTGGTGGTGGACATCGCCAACGCCTACTTTGCCATGAAGGACGGCACGCTGGCACAGCAGGCAGAAGAAAAGGCCGAGGCGGAACAACAGGCAGAAACGGATGGGCAGACTGCGGACACCCGGACCACCGCGGATGCGGACGGAGCCGCCCAGACTACCCAAAGCACTCAAACTGCCCGGACAGAGCCCGCAGTGCCGCCGGAGACCGACCAGACCGCCCCGGAGCAGGAGACCGGAGAGACCCCGGACCCGGAGAAGAGTGCAGATGCTGTCCAGCCGGAGACGAAAGAACGGGGCACAGACTGATCCGGCGGGGATGACAGGGATATGTTCTTTTTCGGTCGGAAACGGCAAAATAAAATAATTTTGAATAATTTGTATAAAAAGCAGTTGTAATAGATCGGAATTTGTGATATGATTTTCAACAAAGGGACTTTTTACAATGAAGCAGCCAGAGTATAACGATAAAATTGGAAGAGGAGAGAGCACGGATGACGATCGCACTGATTGCGCATGACTCGAAGAAGGAGCTGATGGTCCAGTTCTGTACAGCCTACTGCCGCATCCTGAGCCAGCACAAGCTGGTGGCGACCGGCACGACCGGCAAACTGATCTCAGAGGCCACTGGATTGCAGGTACAGCGCTTTCTGGCAGGTGTGCAGGGCGGCGACCAGCAGATCGCCTCTCGCATTGCATGCAACGAGATCGACCTGCTGCTGTTCTTCCGGGACCCCATCAATGCAAAGCCCAGCGAGCCCAACGAAATGACCCTGCTGCGCCTGTGTGATGTGCATAACATCCCCATGGCGACCAACATCGCCACCGCCGAGGTCTTGATCCACGGCTTGGAGCGCGGAGATCTGGATTGGCGTGATATCGTCCATCCGCAGGGCTGATATGCAAAAAACGCTGCATCGTTTGGATGCGGCGTTCTTTTTTGCGACAGCTTCTCCCGGAAAAATGCAAGGCCGGACAGGCGGTAAGGCTGTCCGGCCTTGTGCTGTATGACCCGATGAGTTCCGCGCGGTGTCAAACCGTTTCGGTTCCCTTAAGATCCTTGGCCAACTCGTCCACGTCCTCCGGAGCAAAATCACCCAAAGGCAGGATCAGGCGGGCCAGTACCTCCTGCGGCAGAGCCGCCAGAACGGCGCTGTCATCGCTGCCTGCGCCAACAGCGGGGCAGACGGTGCTCACACCGTCCGGGCCGGTCTCCAGCCGGGCGCGGTGGGCGGTGGACACATACTGGATGCCCAGCTTGTCCGCAGCAGTCAGCAGGGCGGCAAACAACGGGCTGCCGCCTTCGCCCAGATCCTGACCGGACAACGCCTCGGCATTCAGAAGGATGCACTCGATGCCCAGCTTTTCCGCCGCCAGCTTTGCAGCCTGCGCCTGCGGGGCCTGTTCCGCAGTCAGGCGCACAGCCGCGCCTGCCACAGCAAAGCCTTGCTGCTGCAGAATGCGCACCGCCACCCCGCAGGCAGGGGTGCCGTCCATGCAGATCAGAACCCTGTCCTGACTTTCGTAGGTGTCAAACCCGTTTCCGGGCAGAAATGCGTCGCTCATGTTCCTTGCCTCCCGCCATGTGCTTTGCTCTGTGCCACGGCCAACTGGTCGCAGCGTTCGTTCTCCGGGTGGCCTGCGTGGCCTTTGACCCAGACGTAGGTGATGGTGTGCCGTGCTTCCTGCTCCAGTGCCTGCGCCCAGAGGTCCGGGTTCAGGGCAGGGGAGCCGTCCGCTTTTTTCCAGCCCCGGCGCTGCCAGCCCTTCGCCCAGCCTTTTTGCAGACCGTTGATGACATATTGGCTGTCAGAGCACAGCCGCACCGCACAGGGCTCCTTGAGCTGGCGCAGCGCCTCGATAAAGGCGGTCAGCTCCATCCGGTTGTTGGTGGTGCAGGCATCGCCGCCGCTGAGCTCCTTTTCGTAGACCTTGCCGTCGAAACGGTAACGCAGCACCGCGCCCCAGCCCCCCGGACCGGGATTGCCACTGCACGCGCCGTCGGTGTAGACTTCGACCTGTTTCATGGAGTTCTCCTTCTTGTGAATAGTACCTTTAATTTAGCGCGCTTCCGGCCTGTCTGTCAAGAGCCAATGTATAGCCGCGGCATCTTTTGCCAAACCTTGGAATTGACAAAAACGCCGGAAAATACTATACTAAGCCTAACAAAATGCGTATAGGGACGCACCATGGGCGTGCGTTCGGTGTTTCGCAGAAAGGCCACGGTCGCATCGGACAGATGGACTTATCTGGCACAAAATTTCTTGCGAAACAGACAGCGATGTGTAGAAACACACGCTGACAGGAAAATTCTATACGGTGCATCCAACGGAAGCCGATGCAGTTTTCAAGGCGCTTCCCATGCAGGGCGCGGCTGTTTCCGTTTGTGGGAACGGTCTGCGCTGCAATTATTTTTGGAGGTCAGAATGGCACAGTCAAAAGAAAATATGAACAATACCGTAAGCAAAAGGGATCCTGCAGCCGCAAAAAGCGCAGCGTCCACTGCTCCGGCGGGGGAAAAGCGTCCCCGTCCCACCACCCGCCGACCCTATTATAACCGCCGCCCCCGCCGTCCGCAGCAGCCCAAGGAGGCGGCAACCCCCATCCATATCTACCCGCTGGGCGGTCTGGGCGAAGTCGGCAAGAACATGACCGTCTACGAGTGCAACGGCGATATGATCATCGTGGACTGCGGCCTAGTGTTCCCGGACAGCGAGATGTTCGGCGTAGACATGGTCATCCCGGACTTCACCTTTGTGGTGCAGAACAAGGATAAGATCAAGGGTCTGCTCATCACCCACGGCCACGAGGATCACATTGGCAGCATTCCCTATCTGCTGCAAAAGATCAGCCTGCCGGTGTACGGCACCCGCCTGACCTGCGGCCTGATCAAGAACAAGCTGGAGGAGTTCGGCCTTGCCGGCAAGACCAAGTTTGTGGAGATCGTGCCCCGGCAGAAGATCAAACTGGGCTGCTTTACGGTGGAGCCCATCCATGTGAACCACTCCATCCCGGATGCTGTGGCCTTTGCCATCGACAGCCCCGCCGGTACCATCATCCAGACCGGCGACTTTAAAATTGATTACACCCCGCTGGCCTGCGGCGTTACCGACCTGTCCACCCTGTCCGAATATGGACAGAAGGGCGTTTTGGCTCTGCTGAGCGACTCCACCAACGCCGAGCGCCCGGGCTTCACCGCCACGGAGCAGAAGGTTGCCGCCGGTGTGCGCAGCCTGTTTGCCCGGGCACGCAACAAGCGCATCATCATTGCGACCTTTGCGTCCAACATCTACCGCGTGCAGCAGATCATTGATCTGGCGGTGGAGGACGGCCGCAAGGTGGCGTTCAGCGGACGCAGCATGGTCAACAACACCGCCATGGCGCAGGAGCTGGGCTATATGCACATCCCGGAAGGCACCCTCATCAGCGTAGATGAGCTGAACCAGTATCCGCCGGAGCAGGTGGTGCTGGTGACTACCGGCAGTCAGGGCGAGCCCCTGAGTGCGCTGAGCCGTATGGCCTCCTGCAGCCACCGTCAGGTGCGGGTAGGCCCCGGCGACTTCATCATCATCTCCGCAAACCCCATCCCCGGCAATGAAAAGAGCGTGACCAAGATCGTCAACGGTCTGCTGCTGCTGGGCGCAGAGGTCATCTACGAGAGTATGTATGATGTGCACGTTTCCGGCCACGCCTGTCAGGAGGAGCAGAAGCTGATGCTCACCCTGACCAAGCCCAAGTACTTCCTGCCCGTGCACGGTGAGTACAAGCAGCTGAAAAAGCACGCCCTCACCGCTGCAAGTCTGGGCATCCCTACCAGCAACATTCTCATTGCCGAAAACGGCTCCAACGTCATCCTGTCGCAGGACGAGATGAAGCTGGGCGAGCCGGTGACTGCCGGCGCCGTCATGGTGGACGGCCTTGGCGTGGGCGACGTGGGCAACGTGGTGCTGCGGGACCGCAAGCATCTGTCGGAGGACGGTCTTGTCATCATCGTGGCTACCGTGGACAGCAAGACCGGCAAGGTGCTGGCCGGGCCGGATCTGGTCAGCCGCGGGTTTGTGTATGTGCGCGAGAACGAGAGCCTGATGGATGGTGCCCAAAGCATTGTGGAAAATGCGCTGGAGCGCTGCGTGGACGAACATGTCCGGGATTGGAACAGCGTCAAGACCCGTGTGCGGGAGGCGCTGAGCAGCTATATCTATCGGCGCACCAAGCGCAGCCCGATGATCCTTCCCATTCTGATGGAGGTCTGACCCGGGCACGCTGCCGCAGAATCTGCGGCGGAAGGCAGGAGATCACATGAAACAAAAACCAAGATGGACGCTGGAAACGCTCACAGCCAGCCTTGCGGTGCTGTGCGGTCTGCTGGTGCTGGTGCTGCTGGTGCAGCGGCCCGGTGCATGGCTTCTGCTGGCTGCGCTGGTGGTGCTGTGGGGCGTTGCGGCGGTGCTGTTCCGCTACAAACTGCGCAGCTGGGTGGCCCGCTGGATGAGCGGCACCACCTTTGAAAGATCCAAGGTGCAGTTCAGTCTGGAACCTCTTTCGCAGCCGGCGGCCCTGCTGTCCGGCGAGACGGTTCTGTGGTACAACGGACAGTTCCGGGACCGCATCCTGAGCGGGCAGGACGTGATGGTCAGCCGGGTGCAGAAGATGCTGCCGGGGCTGGACCTGCAGCTCTGCCGCAAACAGGAGGGCCAGCTGCTGACGTTGGCAGAGGGCTATTGGAGCGTGCACAGCTCCACCGTGCCCGGCAATGCCGAGAGCATGACCCTTGTGGTGCTGAACGAGGAGACCGAGCTGCGCCGCACCGAAGCAGAGTACAAGGCCAGCCGACCGGGGTATCTTGCTTTTCAGGTGGACGGCTACGATGATGTGTTCGGAGATCTGCTGGACAGCGAGCGCGCCCGCCTGCTGGAGGGCGTCAACCGCATTCTGGAAGATATGATCGGGCGCGGCAGCGGCTTTCTGCGCCGGGTGGGCAGCGGCGGACGCTACATCGCTGTGGTGGAAGAGCGACAGCTGGAACAGTTTGCCAACCGGGGCTATGACGTGCTGGACAAGATCCGTGCGCTGGACCCCGGGGTGAATCTGTCGCTGTCCATCGGCATCGGGCGGGGTGCACGCACCCTGCGGGAAGCGCAGGACATGGCAGAGCAGGCGCTGAAAATGGCGCAGGGCCGCGGTGGCGATCAGGCCGCTGAAATGACGCTGGACGGCTTTGTTTTTTATGGCGGCGTGAGTCATGGCGTGGAAAAGCGCAGCAAGGTGCGCAGCCGCATCGTGGCGGACCAGCTGGTCAAGCTGATTAAAGAAGCAGACCACGTGGTCATCATGGGCCACCGCATGAGCGATCTGGATGCCATCGGCTCTGCCGAGGGCGTGCTGCGCATCTGCAAGATCTGCGACGTCCCCGCCGTCATCGCTGTCCGCCGGGACGCCACGCTGGCGGGAAGCCTGATCGACGCACTGTGCAGGGCAGGTCAGCGGGACGACTTCATCGACCCAAAGGATGCCTTGCCCATCATCTCCAAGCGTACCCTGTGTATCGTGGTGGATACATATCAGGCGGGTCTTGTGGAGAGCAGGGACATTCTGGAAAAATGCGGCAAGGTGGCAGTCATCGACCATCACCGCAAAGGCGTGGGTTACATCGAGAACCCCGCACTGGTCTGCCACGAGCCCTATTCGTCCTCTGCCAGCGAGCTGGTCACCGAACTTTTGCAGTATGTGGGCGACCGGGACGACAAACCCAACCGGGTGGAAGCCGAGGGCCTTTTGTCCGGCATCATGCTGGATACGCAGGACTTTACCCTGCACACCGGTGTGCGCACTTTTGAAGCAGCGGCTGCTCTGCGCCGTTACGGTGCCGAGACCGAGCGGGTGCGTCAGCTCTTTGACGTGACCATGACCGAGTACAACGCCAAGGCGGACCTTGTGGAAAAGGCGAAAATGTACCGTGGCTGTGCCATTTCCATTGGCGGAGAGGTGCCTGCTGAGGCCCGGGTGGCCATTGCACAGGCCGCCAACGACCTGCTGCGCATTCAGGGTGTGGATGCCAGCTTCGTGGCGGTGCAGGTGGGCAGCGGCGTGAACATTTCGGCCCGCAGTCTGGGCGCGGTGAATGTGCAGCTCATTATGGAATCGCTGGGCGGCGGCGGTCATCAGACCATGGCGGCGGCGCAGCTCAAGCACATCACACCGGAAGCTGCCCGTGCCCGCATCGAGAACGCCATTGACAATTACTGGGCTGCGCAGAAAAAGGGCAGCACGGCAGACGAATAAAAGAAACAGAGAGGACTCCACCCTATGAAACAGTACGATTATCTCATCGTTGGCGCCGGCCTGTACGGGGCAGTGTTTGCACAGCAGGCAAAGAAGGCGGGCAAAAAGTGTCTGGTCATCGACAAGCGCGGCCACATTGCAGGCAACATCTACACCGAGGCAGTGGAGGGCATCAATGTCCACCGCTACGGTGCCCACATCTTCCACACCAACAACAAGGCCGTGTGGCAGTATGTGAACCAGTTTGCAGAGTTCAACCGCTACACAAACAGCCCGGTGGCGAACTACCACGGCGAGATCTACAACCTGCCCTTCAACATGAACACCTTCAACAAGATGTGGGGTGTGGTGACCCCTGCCGAGGCCAAGGCCAAGATCGAGGAGCAGAAGGCCGCTGCGGGCATTACCGACCCGCAGAATCTGGAGGAGCAGGCGATCAGCCTTGTGGGCACCGATATCTACGAAAAGCTCATCAAGGGCTACACCGGAAAGCAGTGGGGCCGCCCCTGCACCGAGCTGCCCGCCTTTATCATCAAGCGCCTGCCGGTGCGCTTTACCTACGATGACAACTACTTCAACGCCCTGTATCAGGGCATTCCTTGCGGCGGCTACACCGCCATGGTGGAAAAGATGCTGGAGGGCACCGAGGTGCGCCTGAATGTGGACTATCTGGCAGACCGGGAAGCGCTGAACGCACTGGCGGACAAGGTGGTCTACACCGGCCCGGTGGATGCCTATTTCGGCTACCGTCTGGGCGCATTGCAGTACCGCAGCGTCCGCTTTGAGACCGAGGTACTGGACACCGACAACTATCAGGGCAACGCGGTGGTCAACTACACCGATGCCGAGACCCCCTACACCCGCATCATCGAACACAAGCACTTCGAGTTCGGCACTCAGCCCAAGACCGTCATCAGCCGGGAGTACAGTGCTGAGTGGAAAAAGGGCGATGAGCCCTACTATCCCGTCAACGACGAGAAGAACGGCGCGCTGTATGCACAGTACAAGACACTGGCCGATGCCGAGCCGGGCGTGATCTTTGGAGGTCGTCTGGGCGAGTACAAGTACTACGACATGGACAAGGTCATCGAGGTGGCGCTGGACGTGGCCGCAAAGGAATTGGCGTAAATGGTTTTCTGGTGGAAATCAACTTTCCGAATGAAGGCTTCCCCCGGTCGGGGGAAGCTGTCACCGAAGGTGACTGATGAGGGCGCAGGCAAGCAGCAGCTTCCGGGAAAATACCCCTCATCCGGCGCTATGCGCCACCTTCCCGAAGGCTTTGGCTCCGAGTCAAGCTGCAATGGTTGATTTCCGCGCGGTTTTCCCGCTTCCTCTTGCCCAAAAGCTACAAATGCGCTATACTATCATTATAAGACTGCACCGGTGTTCCGGTGAGAAGTGAGGGATACTATCGTGAAAGTGATTCTCAAGCAGGACATCAAGGGCATTGGCAAAAAGGACGAGATCCATGAGGTCTCTGACGGCTACGCCCGCAACTACCTGTTCCCGCGCAAGCTGGCTGCTGTGGCGGATGCCAGTGCTCTGAATGTGGCCCGCAGCAAGGAAGCTGCTGCTGATTTCCACGAGGCCGAGACTGTGGCGGCTGCCAAGGCTCTGGCAGAAAAGATCGAGGGCAAGACCGTGGTCATCAAGGCCAAGGGCGGTGCTTCCGGCCGCCTGCACGGCAAGGTCACCGGCAAGGAAGTTGCCGATGCTCTGGCTGTGCTGGCTGGCGGTCCCATCGACAAGAAGAAGATCGAACTGGAGACCAAGGACATCAAGGACGCCGGTGTGTTTGGCGGCAAGGTGCGCCTGCATGTTGGTGTGGTTGCTTCCTTCAAGATCCAGGTGGAAGTGGAACAGGCCTGATCTGTCTGCCATCTGCGCCCCCTCACAGCAGGGGGCGCTTTTTGGCTTTACAGGAAGCTTTGGATAAGGACGAACGACTATGCCGAACGAACGACATTACGCCAATGAATTGAATCTGGAAAGCATGGGCATCAGCCAGCCCTACAATATGCAGGCAGAGCAGAGCGTGCTGGGTGCGGTGCTGCTCAAGCCCGAGACCCTGACCGATCTGGTGGAGATCATCAAGCCGGAAATGTTCTATACCCGGCAGAACGCCCGGATCTGGTCCGAGATGCTGCGGCTGTTCACGGCAGATCAGACCATCGACTTTGTCACCCTGCTGGACGCGGTCATCTCGGACGGCGTGTTTGCCAGTGCCGATGAAGCAAAGGTCTACCTGACCGGTCTGGCTGAGACGGTGCCCAGCATCTCCAATGTGAAAGCATACGCTCAGATCGTGCAGGAAAAATATCTGGTGCGTCAGCTGATGGGGGTGGCAAAGGACATCCTTCAGGACGCCGGAGACGAGCCGGACGCCGACCTTCTGCTGGAAAATGCCGAGCAGCGCATCTACGAGATCCGCTCCGGACGGGATTCCAGCGCACTGACCCCGCTTTCGTCCAGCATGGTGGAGACCCTGACCAACCTGCAGAAGATCAGCGGCCCGGATGCGGACAAATACAAGGGCATCCCCACCGGGTTCCGCCTGCTGGACACAGTTCTGACTGGTCTGGGACGGGGTGATCTGATCATTCTGGCTGCCCGCCCCGGTATGGGCAAGACCAGTTTCGCACTGAACATCGCCACCCGCGTGGCGATGCAGCAGAAGGTGCCGGTGGCAATCTTCAGTCTGGAAATGACCAAGGAACAGCTGACCAACCGGATCCTTTCGGCAGAAGCCGGCATCGACAGTCAGGCCTTCCGCACCGGCGCCCTGCGCGCCGAGGACTGGGAGTATCTGGCACTGGCAACGGAAAAACTGCACGATGCTCCGATCTATATGGACGACACCTCCGGCATCACCATCACCGAGATGAAGGCCAAGATCCGCCGGGTGAATCAGGACCCCACCCGCCCCAACGTGGGCCTGATCGTTATCGACTATCTGCAGCTGATGACCACCGGCCAGCGCAGCGAGAACCGCGTGCAGGAGATCAGCTCCATCACCCGAAACCTGAAGATCATGGCGAAGGAAATGAATGTGCCCATCATCGCGCTTTCTCAGCTGTCCCGTGCGGTGGAAAAGCAGGGCAACAACTCCAGCCACCGCCCGCAGCTGTCGGACCTGCGTGACTCCGGCTCCATCGAGCAGGACGCCGACTGCGTTCTGTTTTTGTACCGCGATTCCTACTACGCCAGCCAGAATCCGGATGGTGCCGAGGTAGACGCCGACACCGCCGAGTGCATCGTGGCAAAGAACCGCCACGGCGAGACCAGCACGGTCCCGCTGGGCTGGGATGGCGCTCACACCCGGTTCATGGATGTGGACTTCAAACGATGATGGAAAACGAAACGGTCCTTGCCCGTGTGCGGGAATACTGCCTGCGGGAAGCACTGCTCACCCCGGGTGCCCCGCTGCATCTGGCAGCGGCAGTCTCCGGCGGGGCGGACAGCATGGCGCTGCTGCTTTTGCTGCGGCGGCTGCAGCCGGAGTTTGGCTATGTGCTGTCGGCTTGCCATGTGAACCATGGCCTGCGGGGGTGCAGCGCCGACCGGGACGAGGCTTTCGTGCGGGCGCAGTGCGCCCGTCTGGGTGTACCGCTGCGGGTGTTCTGCCCGCAGCAGCTGGCAGATGAGCTGGGTGCACCGCCGCAGCACCCGGGCGAGGACTGGGCCCGCCGCCTGCGCTACGCCTGTTTTGCACGTCTATGCAAAGAGGGGATAGACGCGGTGGCAACGGCCCATACTGCAAATGACCAGGCCGAGACGCTTTTGCTGCGTTTGGCGCGGGGCACCGGCCTGCACGGCGCGGGCGGCATCCGCCCTCGGCGCGGGTGCTACCTGCGCCCGCTGCTCTGCCTGAGCCGCGCCGAGACCGAAGCCGTCTGCCGGGCAGCGGGACAGAGCTGGGTTACAGATGAGACCAACGACACCGATGCCTACGCCCGCAACCGTCTGCGCCATGGCGTAGTGCCGGCGCTGGAAAGCACCAACACCGCCGCCGTGCAGAATCTGGCGCGGTTCTGTGAAAAGGCCGCGCGGGTGGATGCCTATCTTGCCGCCGGGGCTGCAAAGCTTCTGGCGGCGGCACGCCTGCCCGGTGCAGAACCGGCGTGGCAGCTGACACCCTTGCAGGCGGCAGACCCGCTGCTGCTGGAAACTGCGCTGCACAGTCTTGTGGCTCCGGTGCGGGATGCAGAGGAAAAATATGTGCAGCTGCTGTGCGCCGTGGTGCGGCAGGGCAGCGGTGCAGTACAGCTGACCGGACAGGTGCGCTTTTGCGCCGGGAACGGCTGTCTGCGGCAGGAAATGCTGCCGGACGCGCTGCCCCGGCAGCAGGAGAGCGCGCCGCAGCAAGTGCCCTTTTTGCCCGAAAAACAGCCGGAATTCCGGCTGCGCGGGGGCTGGAAGGGGAAAGCGGAGCTGTTAACAGCCGATTTTGAGAAAAAAATACAAGTCGTTCATAAAAAAGACTTAAAAAATCGGGCGGATTATGCTAGAATAACTACGTTGTACACTGGCCTTGTACTGCGCGCCCGTCAGCCGGGAGACCGCTTCCGGCCTGCGGGGCGCGGTTTGAGCAAACCGCTGCGCAAGTGGATGAACGAGGCCGGTGTCCCGAACGAACTGCGGGATACGCTGCCGCTGCTTGCCAGCGGAAGCGAAATTTTATGGGTGTGTGGAGAAGGCTTTGCCGATGGCCTTGCACCGGACACGGAAAGCAGATGGATCCTGCACTTGGATGCAGAGATCGAAACACAGGAGGAAAAAACAAATGAGTATGCACGATGATATCAAGACCGTTCTGGTCAGCGAAGAGCAGCTGAAGGCCAAGGTGGCAGAGCTGGGTGCTCAGATCAGCCAGGATTATGCCGGTAAAAATCTGGTGCTGGTGTCCATCCTGAAGGGTTCGGTGGTGTTCATGGCAGACCTGATGCGCGCTGTGACCATCCCCTGCAGCATCGACTTCATGGTGGTGTCCAGCTACGGCGGCAGCAATACCACCAGCAGCGGTCTGGTGAAGATCATCAAGGATCTGGACGGCGATCTGTCCGGCAAGGATGTGCTGATCGTGGAGGACATTCTGGACACCGGCATTACCCTGTCCAATCTGGTGCCCATGCTGAAGATGCGCAACCCGAACTCGGTGAAAATCTGCACCATTCTGGACAAGCCCAGCCGCCGCAAGGCCGACATCCAGCCCGATTACGAGGGCTTCCGCGTGCCGGACGAGTTCGTGGTGGGCTATGGTCTGGACTATGCCGAAAAATACCGCAACCTGCCCTATGTGGGTGTGCTGAAACCCGAGATCTACACGAAGTAACGTGTATCTTTTATAAAATCCAGAACTGGAGTTGATTTTTTTGCAATCCAAGAGACCCCGTTTCAATCCGCTGATGCTGGCACTGGTCCTGGCAGCGGTGCTGATGGTGTGGTCGGTGCTGGGCGGCACCGGCAGCTCGGTCGGCTCATCTGTGGAGTATTCCACGGTGGTGCATTACTTTGAGAGCCTGCAGGTGACAAAGTTCTCGCTGGATCTGAACACCGGCGTCATCACCATGAACATCAAGAAGGGCGGCAAAAACGACCTGCCCCTGCCGGAAACCACGACCCAGAGCACCCAGCAGGCCACCGGCGGTCTGCTCAGCGGCATGCTGTCCGCATCCAACGAGTCCGATGCCGCAGTGCAGAACAGCGACGGCACTGTGACCATGCGCTATAAACTGCCCTATGCGTCCATGTTCGTCAAGTATGTCGGAGACTACATTGAAGAATACGACGCCGCAAACCCCGATGCCCCCATGGAATATGACTACAACCCCGTCAAGGAGTCGATCCCGTGGATGGAGATCCTGTTCTATCTGGGAATGCTGGGCTGCACCGGCTTTTTGCTGTTCTCCATGATGCGCGGCGGTGCCGGTGGCGGCGGCATTATGAACGTGGGCAAGGCCAAGGTCAAGGACGAGCACGAGAACAAAAAGACCGCTACCTTTGCCGATGTGGCTGGTGAGGACGAGGAAAAAGAGGAACTGAAGGAAGTTGTGGAGTTCCTCAAGAGCCCCGAGAAGTTCAACACGCTGGGTGCCCGCATCCCGCATGGTGTGCTGCTGGTGGGCCCTCCGGGCACCGGCAAGACCCTGCTGGCCCGTGCCTGCGCAGGCGAGGCAGGCGTGCCTTTCTACTCCATCTCCGGTTCTGACTTTGTGGAGATGTATGTCGGCGTGGGCGCATCCCGCGTGCGCGACCTGTTTGATAAGGCAAAGAAGTCCATGCCCTGCATCATCTTCATCGACGAGATCGACGCGGTGGGCCGTCAGCGCGGTGCAGGTCTGGGCGGCGGTCACGATGAGCGCGAGCAGACCCTGAACCAGTTGCTGGTGGAGATGGACGGCTTTGAAGCCAACGATGGCATCATCGTCATGGCAGCCACCAACCGTGCCGACATTCTGGACAAGGCACTGCTGCGTCCCGGCCGCTTTGACCGTCAGGTCTATGTGGGCCTGCCGGACGTGAAGGGCCGCGAGGAAATCCTGCGGGTCCACACCAAAAATAAGCCGCTGGCCCCGGATGTGTCCTTGAAGGTCATCGCACAGCGTACCGCAGGCTTTGCGGGTGCAGACCTTGAAAATCTGGTCAACGAAGCTGCGCTGCTGGCAGCCCGCCGCAACCGCAAGGCCATCACCATGGAGGACATCGAGGAAGCCTCGATGAAGGTCATGGCAGGCCCTGAAAAGAAGAGTCGCGTGGTGACGCCGGAAGAAAAGAAGCTCACCGCTTACCACGAGGCCGGCCACGCAGTGGCAGGCTTCTACTGCAAGCATCATCCCCGCGTGCACGAGATCACCATCATCCCCCGCGGTCAGGCAGGCGGCTACACCATGTATCTGCCGGAAAAAGACCGCAGCTATGTGACAAAGGGCGAGATGTTCGAGGACATCGTCTCCAGTCTGGGCGGACGTGTGGCCGAGCAGCTCATTCTGGACGATATCTCCACCGGTGCGTCCAACGATCTGCAGCAGGCCACCAACATTGCCCGCCAGATGATCACCAAATACGGCTTCTCCGAGCGTCTGGGCCCTGTGGTCTACGGCACCTCGCAGGAGGAGACCTTCCTGGGCCGTGACCTTGGTCAGGGCAAGGGATACAGCGAGACCACTGCTGCCGAGATCGACAGCGAGATGCGGGATATCATCGACGAAGCCTACGAGACCTGCCGCCGCACCCTGACCGAGCATCTGGATCAGCTGCATGCGCTGGCAAAGGCTCTGATGGAGCACGAGAAGCTCAACGAGCAGGAATTCAACACCATCATGGCGGGCGGCACGCTGGCTCCCCGGGAGGACGAACAGCCGGACCAGACCCTGCAGACTGCTCCGGTCGAGACGGCGGAAAATGCGGAACAGGCCGAGGCCGCAGAGCCTGCCCTGCAGCCGGAGCCGACCGCAGACGAGCCTGCAGCACCTGCGCCGGATGAGCAGGCTGCCCCGGCGGCAGACGAGCCGCAGCAGTAAGCCCCAAAACCTGAAGAAAGGAGCAAGCATCGTGGAGGAAAATTTTGATCTGGTCGCAAGGACCCGCGCGAACTATTACACCCCCGGCAGCCCGGTGCAGTTCGTCTGTGTGGAGCTGCTCAAGGGTGATGTCAGTGGGGAGCATGCGGTCTGCCTGACCTTCAAGAATGTTTCCAAAGTCACCCTGACGGCACTGGAGATCCATTTCAAGTGCAAGGGCGTGGACGGTG
This sequence comes from uncultured Faecalibacterium sp., assembly GCA_934513205.1. Classification (GTDB taxonomy): domain Bacteria; phylum Bacillota; class Clostridia; order Oscillospirales; family Ruminococcaceae; genus Faecalibacterium. The sequence goes on from CAKSWU010000004.1 coordinate 41,948, forward strand.
TGATCCTCTGTGAGGATCAGTTTGAATATCGTGATCTGGAGGTAAAACCCGGCCAGCAGTTCGGTCAGGACGATGCCGTGTTCATTACCTCCAAGGCCATCACCAGCGTGGATGTTTCGCTGTGCAATGTTTACAACGGCAAGCGCGTGGTGCGGCTGGACAGCATCAAGCGTGTCCGGCTGCCGGGCCCCCGCCGTCTGACGCCAGAGCTGCAGAAAGCACTGGAAGCGCGCATGAGCCGCACCGGGCTGAAGTATCAGCCGCAGGTGTTTGAAAACGGCTGGTATTGTGCCTGCGGTGCGTTCCATCCGCAGGAGGAGAATACGGTCTACTGCTCGGAGTGCGGATGCGACCGCATCCTGCTGCAAAATGCCCTGAACACTCTGCTGCAGCCGCAGCAGGAAGCCACAGAGGTGCATAAGCCTCTGACAGCAGCGGAAGAACTGCAGCAGCCGGAAGCCGAAGAACCTACCCGCATTTTGGGCGGCGCGCCAGCTGCAGAGGAGCCGACCCGCATCATGGGTGCGGCGCGTCCGGCACCGGCCGCCCCTGCTCAGCCGGAAGAGGAGCACACCAGGGTCCTGAACGCGCAGACCCGGGCACAGTTCCCCGGCGGAGCCGGCTATGCCGGCCCGAAACAGGGCACCCGGGTAATGCCCGATGCGCAGCCGCTGTCCCGGCAGCCGGTGCAGCCTGTGGAAGAAGATGACGAGTACGAGGACGAGCGCGACAGCGTGGCAGAAGCCCTGATCCGCTGGGTGCCGCCCATCACCGCTATCCTCTGCGCCGGAGTGGCCCTGTGCGGCTTCATCTATTATCAGTTCGTGCTGTAAAAAATCACTGGCGGAGAAGGCTGTGCGCCTCCTCCGCCTTTTGTGTGCAAAGAGAAAGGAAGGACTCTATGCCGGAGGAAGCACTGCAGGCAGCATTTGAGATCAAGACGGCCTGCGACGAGATCAGCCGCCGTCTGCTGCGTTGGCACTGGGAGAATAAGCCCGGTGCGCACAGTCTGGATGCCCTGCTCAGATCCATCGCACAGCGCCAGCAGGAAAGCCCGGAATACTACGACCGGATGCCGGATGTGTCCGGCAAGACCAGCTGGCAGCAGCTGGACACCACCATTTGCATGCGGGTGCTGCTGGACCCGGAAAAGGATGCGGCAAAACCGCTGGACCTGCTGGGAAACACCCGGCAGCCCGGGGCAGCCCGCCGAGCCTGCAACGCGGTCCGCACAGCCCGCAACGAAGCCGCCCATGCGACCGACCGCACCGATGCAGCACAGGCTGCCATCCTGTTCAACGAGGCCGTGGAGTGTCTGGAAGAAGGCTACACAGGAACGGCGTTCCGAGAAAATGAGCTGGCCCGTCTCTACCGGCAGGCAGAGCAGTTTTTGGTCCGCTGCGGTGCAAAGGAACCGGTGGCAGCATCCCGGCAGACGGGACCAGAGCCCCAAAAATCCGACCGCAGCGCAGCGCGTTCTGCCCGGAGCGGTTCCGGACAGGGGCGTGCAGACTCTGCCCGCAATGGCAGCCAGACCGGACGCAGCCGCAGTTCTGGACGCAACAGCCGCGCAAATACAGCTGCCCGCAAAAAAGTGCAGCGCGCCAAGGAGAACCGGACGGTTCTGGTGGTGCTGCTGACGGCAGTGGTGCTGGGGCTTGTGGCCCGCGCGTTTGCCATGGGACTGATCTGAGGACCGACATTTTGATAAAAAGTCGGTTTTAATGGGACGAAAACCGGTCTGGCTGTGCAAAACAACCAAAAAGAAAGGTGCTTTTGCAACGCAAAACCGGAAAAGCGCATCTTGCGGTCAAAAGGAAAACGTTTTATAATAAAACTGAAAACGTTTACACTTTTTTGCAATCGTCCGGGAGAGAACATACTGCAGATGACCATCAGTGATATTGCAAAGATGGCGGGCGTGTCCAGCGCAGCCGTCAGCCGCTACCTGAACAACGGCCCCCTCAGCGAACAGAAACGTGCCGCCATCCGTGAGGTGGTGGAAAAGACCGGATACCATCCGGATACAGCTGCGCAGACCCTGCGCACCGGCAAGGTGAATCAGGTCGGCGTTATCGTGCCCAGCATCGGCTCGCAGTCGGTGGGGCAGATCACTGCAGGGATCGCCGCAGAGCTGGAAGCCAGGAGTTATCTTTTGCTGCTGGGCAATACCGGGTTGGATCCGCAGCGGGAGCTTGGCTACCTGACAGCGATGCAGCGGGATCATGTGGCAGGCATCATCCTGCTGGGCAGCTGCTACACACCCCACCTTGCGCAGTCGCTGGAGAACTGCCGCGTGCCGGTGGTGGTCACGGGACAGCGCTTCCCGGACACGGCCTGCGTGTACAACGATGACCGCAGCGCTGCCCGGGATCTTGCCCGGCTCATGGTGGCCCGTGGACGGAAGAACATCGTCTATATCGGCGGAAACGAGCGGGATCAGGCCACCGGCGTCCAGCGCCGCACCGGCGTGCAGGATGCCCTGAATGAGGCGGGCCTCAACGGGGAAGCACTTCCGCGCACCTGCTGCGAGGCCTTCTCGCTGGACGAGGGAGAACGCTGCATGAAGGAGCTGCTGACCCGCTGCCCGGAGCTGGATGGCGTGGTCTGCGTGACCGATGCTGTGGCCTTTGGCGCCATGCGTGCCCTGCGGCAGGCCGGGCGAAAGATCGGCGCGGACGTGAGTCTGGCAGGCGTGGGCGACAGCTGGGCTGGCAGCGTCTGCGAACCGGGCTTGACCACCGTGCGGTTTTACCAGCGGCAGGTGGGCGAGGAAGCTGCCCGGATCCTGCTGCAAATGTTGGAAGAAAAAGGAAATGGCGGGCCGATGCGTCAGGTGACGCTGGGCTACCGTGTGGTGGAGCGCGGCTCCATCTGAGGAGAAGGTATGGAGCAGAAACTGATTTTTCTGGACATTGACGGCACGTTGCTGCCGCCGGGAGATATGCTGGTGCCGGAGGAAACGCTGAAAACACTGGACCGTGCAAAGGCAAAGGGCCACAAGCTGTTTCTCTGCACCGGACGCAATTACCGCATGACGGCGCCGCTGCTGCTGCACGATTGCTTTGACGGAGCGGTGTGCAGCGCAGGCGGCTATGTCCTGTGCGGGGACAAAGTGCTGGTGGACATCCCCATGGAGCCGCAGCAGGCGGCGGGGGTCTGTGCTGCACTGAAACGGCATGATGTGGAGTACACACTGGAAGCCCGGGATGCCACCTTTGGTGGTCCCCGGATGATGGAGCGGTGGAGCTTTACCCACAAAAAGGACGGCACATTGAACAGCGAAGCGGAGCGTTGGCGCAAAGCCATGGAAACCGGTATGTCCATCACGCCGCTGGACCAGTACAAGGGCGAGCCGCTGTACAAAGTGGTGTTCATCGCAGACCACGAAAGTGATCTGGATGAGGCAAAACGGCTTTATGAGGACCAGTTCGTGTTCTGCCAGAGCAAGCTGGACAAACTGACCGAAGGCTCGGTGAACGGCGAGCTCATCAATCGCAAGTTTGATAAGGGACGCGGCATCAAAGCCATCTGCGACCATCTCGGCGTGTCTCTGCAGGACACCATTGGCTTTGGCGACAGCGACAACGACCTGCAGATGACCGATGTGGTGGGCATCAGCGTGTGCATGGACAACGGCTCTGAGACCCTGAAGCAGCGGTGCGACCGCATTGCGCCATCGGTATACGAGGGCGGCATCACAAGAGAATTTGAAGCATTGGGTCTGATTTGAGACAAAAGCCTGCGGCAGGGATCACCTTGCCGCAGTTTTTTGCGTTCCGGGGCTTTTCCGGCAGGCAAAACCATGATAGAATAAAAGAAAAAGGGAGGGATCCGGAATGCATCGCACTCTGGAAGTATGTGTGGACAGCACCGCCAGTGCACTGGCGGCAAAGCGCGGCGGGGCTGACCGGCTGGAACTGTGTGCAGACCTGATCATCGGCGGCACCACCCCCAGCATCGCCCTGCTGCGTCAGGTGAAGGCGGAGACCGGCCTGCCGGTGCGCGCTCTGCTGCGGCCCCGGTTCGGAGATTTCTGCTACGACCGCTGGGAGCTTGCCCAGATGGAGCAGCTGGCGGCAGAGCTGGTGGAGGCAGGCGCGAACGGCATCGTCACCGGTGCACTGACCCCGGACGGAGAACTGGACGCGGACGCCCTGCGGCCTATCTATGCGGCGGCGCAGCAGGCGGCGCGTGCCGCTGGGCGTCCGGTGGCATTGACCCTGCACCGTGCCTTTGACGTTTGCAGCAATCCTTTTCGGGCGCTGGAAGCAGCCCGGGAACTGGGCCTTTGCACCATTCTGACCAGCGGGCAGGCAGCCAGTGCGCCTGCCGGTGCAGCGCTGCTGCGGCAGCTGGTGGAGCGGGCAGGGGATGGCATGGAGATCCTTGTGGGAGCAGGGGTCTCAGCCCAGAACATCCCTGCGCTGGCGGCGCAGACCGGGGCAAGGGCGTTCCACCTTTCTGGCAAGCAGGTGCAGGACAGCCGCATGACCTTCCGGCGCGAGGGCGTGCCCATGGGTCTGCCGGGGTTCTCGGAGTTTGAAGTGTGGCAGACCGACGAAGAACACATCCGTGCCGCCCGGCAGGCGCTGGACCGGTTGAACTGAATCAAAAAAGCCCGGAGCTTCTCGCAGGAAAAGCTCCGGGCTTTGCAGTTTCTCAGTAATGCAGGTCGTTTTCGGTCAGTGCTTCCAGCACAGGCAGCATGGCGGCGGCTTCTGCCTTTGCGGCGGGCAGGTCCATGTCGCGGTAGTTGCCGCATTCCACCTCGCTGGCACCGGATACGGCACCCTCAAAGGCTGCCATGAAGCGGAAAGACTCCTCCGTCAGCTCCAGCGCCTGTGCCGGGGTCAGCCCCCGGGTCAGCAGATAAAAGCCGGTGCGGCAGCCCATGGGGCCTACATAGACCACCCCATCCTTTACGGCACTGTTGCGGGCATATGTGGCAAACAGATGCTCCAGCGTGTGGGCAGCGGCGGTGGACAGGTAATCGCCCTGATTGGGCTTTTTCATGCGGATATCCCAGGTCAGCACATCGCCGTCCTGACGGCTCAGGTACATGCCCCGGTCCAGCGTGGTGTGGTCTACACAGAAGCTTGCAATGCGTTCCATGACAGTTCCTCCTCCGGCTTATGCCTGCAGGCGCTGCACGCTGCCGTGTGCGCAGTCCACTGCCACCATCAGGCCATCGCGGATGTGGCTGGTGGCACCGGTGGCACCCACGATGGTGGGCTTCAGCAGAGCCTTGCCGGCAATAGCGGCGTGGCTGTTCAGACCGGGTTCCTCCACCACCAGTGCAGCGGCGTCACGGACGTAGCTCAGCATCTCGTTGCTGGTGGAAGGCACCACCAGCACCATGCCGGGCTTGAACTTTGCGCGCACCTCTTCCAGCGTGCGGCAGACGCAGGCCTTACCAGTGGCGTTGGTCACATCGGAGTTCTCCGGGCCGACGCCCACACCGGTGGCAAGGCAGTTGCCGACCATGTGGATCTTGATCATGTTGGTGGTGCCGGACACGCCCACCGGCACGCCTGCGGTGACAACCGCCAGCTCGCCGTTATGCAAAAAGCCGTTTTCCTTTGCCAGAGAGGTGGACATTTCGATCAGCTCGTCGGTGCTGTGGGCCAGAGCCATCATCAACGGGGTGATGCCCCAGCTCAGGGACAGCTGACGCTGCACCTGCTCCTTCATCACACAGGCGATGATGGGCTGCTCCGGACGGTACTTGCTCAGCAGACGGGCAGTGGTGCCGGATTCGGTCACGGTGACGATGGCGGCGGCGTTCACGTCCTTGGCGGTCAGGCAGGCGGCGTGAGCAGTGGCATCCGACACGGCAATCTTGCCGGTGTTGGGCTCCATCAGGCGGCCGCGCAGGTAGTGCGTCTCCTGCTCGGTGCGCTCGGCAATGGCAGACATGGTCTTGAGGGCCTCCACAGGATAAGCGCCGGCAGCGGTCTCACCGGACAGCATAATGGCAGAGGTGCCATCGTAAATGGCGTTTGCCACGTCCGAGATCTCGGCGCGGGTGGGGCGGGGGTTCACTATCATGCTGTCCAGCATCTGGGTAGCGGTGACGATGGGCTTGCCGAAGGAGAAGGAGCGGTCGATGATGGTCTTCTGGATGCCGGGCAGTTCGGTGAAGTCGATCTCCACGCCCAGATCGCCACGAGCCACCATCACGGCATCGGCAGCAGCCAGAATGCTGTCGATGTTGTTCACGCCCTCGCGGTTCTCGATCTTGGCGATGATGCGGATGTGAGAGTCGTACTCGTTGAGCAGGTTGCGGATGTCATACACGTCCTGTGCAGTGCGCACAAAGGAAGCAGCGATGAAGTCGAAGCCCTGCTGTGCACCAAAGATGATGTCATCCCGGTCACGCTGGCTCATATACGGCATGGACAGGTGCACGCCGGGGACGTTGACGCCCTTCTTGTTCTTGATCTTGCCGTTGTTCAGAACCTTGCAGATGATGTCGGTGTCGTTGATGGTCTGGATCTCCAGCTTGATCAGGCCGTCATCCAGCATGATGGTGCCGCCGGGCTGCACGTCCTGAGGCAGGTCCTTGTAGGTGATAGAGCAGATCTCTTTGGTGCCCTCCACGTCCCGGGTGGTCAGAGTGAAGATCTGACCGGCCTCCAGCATCTCGGTGCCGTTCTTGAAGTCCTTCAGGCGGATCTCGGGACCCTTGGTGTCCAACAGGGCAGCCACCGGCTTGCCAAGCTCTTCCCGAATGGCCTTCAGCTTCTCAAAGCGGCCCAGATGCTCCTCGTGGGAACCGTGGGAGAAGTTGAAGCGGGCAACATTCATGCCGTTGGCGACCAGTTCACGCAGAACGCCCTCCTTGTCGGTGGAAGGGCCCAGCGTGCAGATGATCTTTGTCTTTCTCATGCAATATACCTCCGTCTACTCTCTGCTACTCTATTTGACTGCTTTATTTTGCGTGCAGACCCTCCGCTGCCATGCAGAGATCTGCACGCGGTCAACGGGAAAGCTCCCGTGCTGTGGTGCAAAAGCGGAAAAGTCGGGATTCCAAGACTTGTCCAACTATTATTATATCCGGTTGGATACAATAGGGCAAGGAGAAAATGCGGGCAAAACGGATTTTTTTCTGCGGCTAAGACGTCTTTGTCGCAAAAACACATGGCTTCGATGAAAATTTTAAAAAGAGTGGAACGGCTCGTGAACGAAATGACGAAGATTTTGGTCAAAATGACGGAGAACCCCGGCGTGGTAAAACCCCTTGCATCCGGTGCGGGATTCGCTTATAATGGTAAGTAAGAAGTATCACTTTGGTCGTCACTTTATCCGGGACCTCGTCCCCGGAGGAAATGGAGAAAATGATATGGAAAAACGTGTATTTCTGATCGTCCTCGACAGCTTTGGCATCGGCGCAGAGCCGGATGCCGCCGCTTTTGGCGACGAGGGCACCAATACGCTGGGTGCCATCGCCAACCACCCCAACTTCAACTGCCCCAACCTGTGCAGACTGGGCCTGTTCAACATTGACGGCGTGACCGCAGGGGAGAAAACGGATGCCCCGGCGGCTGCCTTTGCCCGCCTGCAGGAGCAGAGCATGGGCAAGGATACCACCATTGGCCACTGGGAGATCGCCGGTGTGGTCAGCCCGGAGCCGCTGCCCACCTTCCCTGAGGGCTTTCCGGAGGAGCTGATCCGGGAGTATGAGCAAAAGACCGGTCACAAGGTGCTGTGCAACAAGCCCTATTCCGGCACGCAAGTGCTGAAGGACTACGGCGAGCAGGCCATGCGGGAGGATGCCCTCATCGTCTACACCAGCGCCGACAGCGTTTTTCAGGTGGCTGCCAACGAGGAGCTGGTGCCGGTGCAGGAGCTGTACCGCTACTGTGAGATCGCCCGTGAGATGCTCAAGGGCAAGTACGGCGTGGGCCGCGTCATCGCCCGCCCCTTCCTTGGCAACAGCGCTGACACCTTCTACCGCACCACCAACCGCCACGACCTGAGCCTGAAGCCGCCCCGCGCCACCATGCTGGACCTGCTGAAGGATGCCGGGCGGGATGTCATCGCCGTGGGCAAGATCTACGATATCTTTGACGGCGAGGGTGTGACCGAAAAGATCAAGACCACCGGCAACACCAACGGCATCGCCTTTACCAAAGCTTTGCAGACCCGGGATTTTGAGGGTCTTGCCTTCGTGAATCTGGTGGACTTCGATATGCTCTACGGTCACCGCCGGGATGTGGCGGGCTACGCCGCTGCTGCCACCGAGTTTGACCGTTTTCTGGCAGACTTTATCCCTGCCATGCGGGAAGGCGACCTGCTGATGGTTACGGCAGACCACGGCTGCGACCCCTCCTACACCAAAACCACCGACCATACCCGGGAATATGTGCCCTATCTGGTCTGCGGCAAGGGCGTGAAGCCCGGTGTGGATCTGGGCACAAGGCTGTGCTTCGGCACCATCGCAAAGACCATCTGCGAGTATCTGGACGTGGACGCTTCCACGCTGGACGGAAAGAGCGTCTGGAACGAGATCCGGGCGTGACCGCGTAAAAAATCCCCGGTCTGTTCTTCACAGACCGGGGATTTTTTTGCACGGAAAAGATTTAGCCGGCATCCTCCTGCGAAGCATTGTACAGTGCATCCAGAATGGTGGAAGCTAGGGAGGAGGCTGCCTGCTCCACCTGCTCCTGCGAGGGCAGGGAGAGGGAAGGGGATTCGGCGGGAGCATCACCGGTCTCGTCCTGCGCCGGGGCTTCCGTCTCCTGCGGCTGGGTCTCGGCAGGCTGTTCATCGGGGGTCTGCTCCGGCGTCTCTTCCGGTACGCTCTGGGCAGGTTCTTCCACAAGGGTGCTCTCCGCAGCCTGCTCCGGAACCGACACCGCAGCATCCGGGTCGGTGGTGGGGGTAAAGACATCGGTCTTTTCCGGCTTCTGGCTGGTGGAAGCCACAGTGCCTTCCCCGCCCAGCACCGATGCGATCATTTCCTTGGCTTTGTTCACCGAGGATTCGTCCGGCTTCATCACATAGAGCTTCTGCCCCTTGGCAGAGTAGCACTTGGTGCTGCTGCCGGAAGAGCCGGTGACGGTATAGCTTTCAATGTCCCACGCGGCAAGGTCTCCCAGCTGCATCCGCACCAGTGCGCTGATCTGATCCTGCGAAAAACTGGTGACGAAGCAGTCCGCTGCGGCATCCATGATCTTGGAAAAGCCCATCAGCAGAGCAGGGGACTTGATCTTGTTCAGCATGGCATCAATGACCTTCATCTGGTTGATGCCGCGCTGGATGTCGCCGGTGGCAAAGGCGTGGCGTTCCCGGGCAAAGGCCAGTGCAGCCTTGCCGTCCAGATGGTTCCAGCCTTCTACAAAGGTGGTGGGGTCATAGTATCCGGGGCTGCCCACCGAGGTGAACGCCTGATCGGAGTAGACATCCACGCCGCCCAGCGCATCAATGATGCTGATGAAACCGGCAAAGTTGATGCGGATGTAATGGTTCACTTGGATGCCGTAGAGGTTGCCCAGCGTTTCCATGCTGGTCTCCACGCCATACAGACCGGCATGGGTCAGCTTGTCCTTGCTTTCGGTGCCCGCCAGATCCACATAGTAGTCGCGAGGCGTGTTGATAAGGGCCACCCGCTTGGTGACGGGGTTGACAGCAGCAAGGATGTTCACATCGCTGCGCGCGTTTTCGGTCAGCTCGCCCCGGGTGTCCACGCCGCTGAGGTAGATTACGAAAGGCTCCTTGGTGATCTTGTTGGCCTCGGCACCGGTGAGCAGACCCGAGGTCATGCTGCCCAGCGCAGCCAGTCCCTGCTGAGCCCAGATGCATCCCAATGTCATGGCGGCGCACAGGAACACTGAGAACACCCGCGAGACCCGGCCCGGGATGCGGTATTCCTGACAGCGCTTCACCAGCAGCCAGAGCAGCGCCAGCAACGCGGCAATGATGACCAGATACAGCACCGGGAACATCTGGGTGCGCCAGAGCTGCAGCAGGCTCAGCAGGCTCAGGATGCCCTGCACCAGCAGCAGGGGCTTGCTCCACCGGGGTGCACGGACGGCAGCGCCGCCGTCTGACGAGCTGCGGGGCGGCTCCGGGACAGAGGAACGGCGGGGCGAGGATGGCTCTGCCGGGGCGTCGGAGAAAAAGGCGGAGCTGTCCACCACAACAGTGCGGTCCTCGGGGTGGTCGGTTTTCCGGCCCAGATGCCGCAAAGAACGGTTTGAATCATCTTTCATGGAAAAATCTCCTTTTAAGCAGGTCGCTCACGAGGCCGGTACGATGGTCAGCACCGCGCGGGCCGGAAGACAGGTGGCGGTCTGGTCCTCGCGGGAGAGCCAGCCGAAGCTTTCACAGATATGATCCGGGCAGGGGGAGTCCACAAACCGCGCTGCGCCGTTTTGGATCTCGATGTGGACGGTGTAGTATCCGGTGTCCACATCGTAGGTCCCGTTGACGTTCAGCGGCAGGTCCATAGTGGTGTTGTCATCGCCGTAGATCAGCTCTGCCCGCAAAGGCGCGGCAGTGGAACGCAGGCTGCGCACCGCCAGCAGTGCCGCGGCAGCCGCCAGAATGACTGCGGCGAAGATCAGATTGGTGAGAAGGTTCTTTTTTTTCATAGGTCAGTCCTTGATATCCAGCTGTTCCAGCTCTGCCAGCCACAAGGCGGCGCAGGCATCGCTGGGCATGCGCCAGTCGCCCCGGGGCGAGAGGGTCACGCTGCCCACCTTGGGGCCGTCGGGCAGGCAGCTGCGCTTGAACTGCTGGGCAAAGAACCGCCAGTAGAAGTTGCGCAGCCACTTGTACAGCACGCTGTCCGGGTATTCGGGGCGGCCCGCAAAGGCTGCCTTTGCCAGCCGGAAGATCTTGGCGGGCCCGAAGCCGAAGCGCAGCACCTGATACAGGTAGAAGTCGTGCAGCTCGTAAGGGCCAACCAAATCCTCGGTCTTTTGTGCGATCTCGCCGTCCTTGGCAGGCAGCAGCTCCGGGGAGACGGGCGTGTCCAGAATGTCCAGCAGCACCTCCCGCAGGGCGGTGCTGGCGGCGATGTCGGCTTCGTACTGCACCAGATGACGCACCAGCGTTTTGGGCACCCCGGCGTTGACGCCGTACATGCTCATGTGATCGCCGTTGTAGGTGGCCCAGCCCAGAGCCAGCTCCGAAAGATCGCCGGTGCCCACCACAAGGCCGCCGGTGCGGTTTGCAGTGTCCATCAGCTCCAGCGTGCGCACCCGGGCCTGACCGTTTTCAAAGGTCACATCCAGCACGCTTTCGTCCTGCCCGATGTCCACAAAGTGGCTGCGCACCGTGTTGGTGATGTCGATCTCCGAGAAGCTGACCTTCAGCTCCTCGCAAAGGATCTCGGCATTGCTGCGGGTGCGCCGGGTGGTGCCGAAGCAGGGCATGGTGACAGCCAGCACGTCCTGCGTGGGACGGCCCAGCTGCTTCATGGCGCGTACTGCCACCAGCAGCGCAAGGCAACTGTCCAGACCACCGGAGATGCCGATGACGGCTTTTTTGGCGTGGGCATGCTCCAGACGCCGGGCAAGGCCGTCGGCCTGCATTTTCAAGATCAGCTCACAGCGCTGTGCCCGGCGCTGCGGGTCCCCGGGCACAAAGGGGGAAGGATCGATCCGGCGGGTCAGAACGGTCTGCACCGGCTCCAGATCGAACTCCACGGTGGTGTAGCCGTCGCAGCACAGCTCAAAGCTGGTGTTGCGCGCCCGCTCGGCCTCCATGCGCTGACAGTCGATCTCGGTCTCGGCAAAGCCGCCGTCAAAGGGCTCGTTCTCAGAGAGAACGGTGCCGTTCTCGGCAATCAGGTCGTGACCGGCAAACACCATGTCCTGCGTGCTCTCGCCATGTCCGGCAGAAGCATACAGGTAGCTGCACAGCAGGCGGGCAGACTGGTTTGCCACCAGTGCCCGGCGGTACTCGGCCTTGCCCACGGTTTCATCGCTGGCAGAAAGGTTGGCAATGACGGTAGCACCGGCAAGCGCGTGGAATGTGGACGGCGGCAGAGCGCTCCACAGGTCCTCGCACAGCTCCACGCCCAGCACAAAGCTGGGCATCTGGCGGCAGCGGAACAGCAGCGAGGTGCCAAACGGCACCTGCTGCCCGCAGACCGTCACCAGCTCCACCTCGGTGCTGCCGGAGGTGAACTGGCGCTTTTCGTAAAACTCGCCGTAGTTGGGCAGGTAGGTCTTGGGCACAAGACCCAGGACCCTGCCATGGCACAGCACGGCAGCGCAGTTGTACAGCTTGCCGTGCACCTGCAGGGGCAGACCCACCAGCGCCACCACATCCAGATCTTTGGATGCGTCCAGCAGGGTGCTCAGCGCATCCAGTGCGCCGGTCTGCAGGGTGCGCTGCAAAAACAGATCGCCGCAGGTGTAGCCGGTGAGGCAGAACTCCGGGAACACTGCCAGCTTCACGCCGCGCCCGGCGGCTTCACGCAACAGAGCCGCCGCCTGCGCAGCATTATAAGAGCAGTCTGCCAGCCGCAGCGCGGGGGAAAAGGCAGAAACTTTCAAAAAACCATCTTTCATCGGAGGATTTCACATCCTGTCTTTTGTTATAGGCTGCAGTGTCCTGCAGTGCCCATAGTATACCACAAACATCCCAAAACGAAAAGTGACAGACTGGTAAAAGAACTGTGAATCCCGCAAAAAAGCGCTGCCTGCGGGGTGCAGACAGCGCTGAATGCCATAAAAGCGGAAAACGAGATAGACCGTAAGCCGGGTTCTGTATTAAACGACGATCTGTCTAGGCCTGCCATTGCTGACAGGCTCGTGCCGCCTTCGGGACACGCGAGCAGCGCTGTACGTCCCATATAGGCGTTGCTTCCGGTAGGGTTTACAAAGCCGCATGGTCACCCATGCGCTGGTGAGCTCTTACCTCGCCGTTTCATCCTTACCGCATTGCTGCGGCGGTTTGTTTTCTGTTGCACTTTCCCTGAGGTCACCCTCGGCTGCCGTTAGCAGTTACCGTGCTCTGTGAGGCCCGGACTTTCCTCAGAGCGGTCAAAGCCGCCCCGCCGCCGTATGTTCCACTCGTTTTCCGCTCCCAATGATACCATAAAAAAACAAGATTTGCAAGTGCAACTGTTTTTTGCTATAATATTATCCATGTTTTGTGATTTTTGCAAGGGAGGCCGGACCATGCGGCTTGAATTTGTGGTTCCGGAAACACCGCAGACGCAAGGCGGGGTGCTGCTGCGCAATTTTCTGCGGCAGTGCGCCGTCTCCACCGACCTTGCCCGGGCGGTCAAGTTCCGGGGCGGCGGCTTTTTTGCGGATGGTGCACCCATTCAGGCCAACCGCAGGGTGGATCCCGGACAGGTGGTGAGCTTTGAGCTGCCGCCGGAGGGGGACAGTGTGATGCCGCAGCCGGAGATCCCGGTCGATGTGGTCTACGAAGACGCATTTGCGGTGGTGCTGGAAAAGCCGCCGCATCTGGCGGTGCACCCCACCTTGAACTACCCTGTGGGGACGCTTGCCAACGGCTACGCTGCATGGGCGGCTGCCCATGGGCACAGCCCGGTGTTCCGCCCGGTGAACCGCATCGACAAGGACACCAGCGGTCTGGTGCTGGCAGCAAAGCACGCCTATGCGGCACCGCTGCTGGCGCAAAGCGTGGAAAAGCTCTACTACGCTGTGGTGCAGGGGGAACTTCCGCTTGGGCCGGGGGTCGTGGATGCCCCCATCGGACGCCGCGCCGATAGCATCATCGGGCGCTGCGTGACCCCGCAGGGCAAGCCCAGCCGCACGGAGTATACCATATTAAATGCACAGGCAGGTTTGAGCCTTGCGGCGTGTGTTCCGGTGACCGGACGCACCCATCAGATTCGGGTGCATTTTGCCTTTATCGGTCATCCGCTGGCAGGGGATGACCTTTACGGCGGCAGCCGGGAGCACATCGGACGGCAGGCGCTGCACTGTGCACGGCAGACCTTCCGGGTCCCGGTATGCACGCAGCTGCCGGACGGCATCCGGGTGGAGCTGCCAACGCTGGAAGAAAGCTGGAGGACCGTTACGGTAGAGAGCCCGCTTCCAGAGGATATGATGGAACTTTTTCGTGAAAATCGTGAAAAGTAAGTGAAAGAACCACCCATTTTTTGTGACAATACTTGCTTCGGGTCCGGCAGGGTGTATAATAAAATCAGAGCAATCCGCGCAGGCCGATGCACTGCGCGTTTCAGACCGCCGTCGTCCTTTGAAACGGCATGCCGCAGGGTGTGTCTCAGACGGCAAGGAAGGAGAAAAACCTTTTGATCGACGAAAAAACACAGGAGCGGCAGGAGTCTGCACCTTCCGGAACAAAGCGCAGAAGGCAGTTCCGCTCCCGCTGGGCACAGCTGCAGTGCATGGGTGTGCTGCACCGGCACCGGCTGCGCCGTAAGGTTCAGGATCATCTCAGAAAATTTGGCGGAAAGCTGGCACGGAACCCGATGGTCTGTGCAGCGGGCGAGGCCCTGTATGCCATCGGATTTTCCACCCAGTATGCCTTTGTCCGCGCAGGCCGGAACACGAAGCGTGCGGTCTGCGGGTGCCTGAGGTCCCTGCGGGAACTGCTGGCTGGCATGGCGGCAATGGCGTTTCCCGGCGCAGCACAGGTGTTCTGGGACCTGTTTGGCCCGGTCGTGCTGTTTTTCCGGGGCTGTGGTGCCCTGCTGTTGCATGCGCACCGGACGCGGAAAGAAAAAGGCATTGCCGAGGCTTGCCGGGAAAGCGTAAGGTTTCTGGTAAACGGCGTGCGGACAAATGTAAAGCTTTTGCCCCGCATGGCAATGTACATCCTGCCGGCATGTGCGCTGGCATTCATGGTCACGGTGTGCGGGAACACCCTCCGTCAGCCCTATGCACTGGAGGTGCAGGTGAACGGCGAGACCGTGGGCTATGTGGCAAACGAGAACGTGTTCAACTCTGCCCGGGAGGCTGTGCAGGAGCGTATCAATTACGCCGGCACCGACAAGACCCAGTGGACGGTGGAGCCTACTTATACCGTGACCGTTGCCCATCACACCATGGACGAAAACTCCATGACGGATGCCATCCTGAAAAGCGCCAGCGACGAGATCAGCGAGGGCACGGCACTGTATCTGGATGGAGAGCTGACGGCAGTTTGCAGTGACGGCACCAGCCTGCAGAGATATCTGAGCAGTCTGCTGGAGCCCTATGAGGACCCGGAAAACCCCAACGTTACAGTCGGGTTCAACAAGGATGTTACGCTGGAAAACGGCATCTACTTCAACGAGAGTTTTCAGGACGAAGCTGCGGTGGAGGACCAACTGTCCGGCGTGCAGCAGCAGGAAAAGATCTATACCGTTCAAAACGGCGATACCCTGTGGACCATCGCCCAGAAGAACGACCTGACCTTCCGGGAGCTGTGCGAGCTGAACCCCGACTTCAAGGGGGCAGCTCTGAACGAAAAGTCCAATATTCAGGCAGGCGATGAGCTGACTGTCACCAAGCAGGAGGCTACGCTGGAGATCCGCATCACCAAGATCGAGACCTGGCAGGAAGAGATCGCCTACACCACGGAGACCACCAAGTCTTCCGAGTATACAGTCGGCACCAAAAAGACGGTGCAGAAGGGCGAGAACGGCCTGCGCAGTGTGACGGCTCAGCGGGTGTACGACACCAACGGCATCCAGCTGAGCCAGCAGATCCTGAACACCGAGGTGCTCAAGGAAGCAGTCACCGAGAAAATCGTGGTGGGCACCAAAAAGGTGACCAAGGGCACGACCTTCATCACTGGCAGCGGTCAGTTCATCTGGCCGGTGCCCGGCTACCGGTACTGCTCCCGCTGGTACGGCGGCAGCCACAAGGGCGTGGATATCTGCGCCGCTGCCGGCACTCCCATTTATGCGTCCGCAGGCGGCACGGTCACAAAGTCCGGCTATAACCGCGCCGGTGCCGGCACAGGCTACGGCAATTCCATCATCATCAACCATGGCAATGGCTACACCACCGTGTACGCCCACTGCCTGTCGCTGGTGGTGCATGCCGGTCAGTCGGTCAAGCAGGGCCAGCTCATCGGTTATGTGGGCAGCACCGGACGCTCCAGCGGCAACCACTGCCACTTCGAGATCCGGCGCAACGGCGCTTACGTTTCGCCGCAGACGGTGTTCAACCGCAGCAACTATCGCAACCGATAAATTACAATAAGATAAAAGGAGAGATGTTCTATGTCTACCCCTCACATCAGCGCAGAAAAGGGCGATTTTGCAAAGACCGTCCTCATGCCGGGTGACCCCCTGCGCGCCAAGTTCATTGCCGACACCTTCCTGCAGGATGTCCGTCAGGTGACTGGGGTGCGCGGGATGCTGGGCTTTACCGGCACCTACGAAGGCCGCCCCATCAGCGTCATGGGCAGCGGCATGGGCATGCCGTCCATCGGCATCTATTCTTACGAGCTGTTCAAGTTCTATGATGTGGACAACATCGTCCGCATCGGTTCTGCCGGCAGCTACACCCATGCCGCAAAGCTGTTTGACACTGTGCTGGCCACCGGCGCAGTGAGCGAGAGCAACTACGCCCGGGTGCAGAGCGGCTTTGCGGGGGACATCACCCTGCCCAGCCGGCAGCTGAACGACAAGCTGCGGGCCTCTGCTGCAAAGCAGGGCATCCAGCTGATCGAAGGCAACATCCACTCTTCTGATGTGTTCTACCGTCAGCCTTCCGATGCAAAACCCAGCTACTGGGAAAAGCTGCGGGACGAGCGCGGCTGCCTGTGCGTGGAGATGGAGAGTTTTGCACTGTTTGCCAATGCACAGGTGCTGGGCAAGAATGCCGCCTGCCTGCTGACCATCTCGGATAGCTTTGTGGCACCGGAGATCACCACCGCAGAGCAGCGCCAGAAGAGCTTTACCGACATGATGAAGGTGGCTCTGGGCGCAGAGTACTGATCGCATCAGGGTCATCAGCGCGGCTGCCGCCTCAGGGGACAGCCGCGCTGTTTTTTCTGCAAAAGGAGAGAGCGTTATGACAAAACTGACTCTGGAAGAAAAACAGCAGCTGATCCGCATGGCACTGGCTGCCCGGGAAAAAGCCTATGCGCCGTACAGCGATTTCATGGTGGGCGCCGCCCTGCGGGCCAAGGATGGGCGCATCTTCACCGGCTGCAATGTGGAGAATGCCGCCTTCACCCCCACCAGCTGCGCCGAGCGCACCGCACTGTTCAAGGCTGTGTCGGAAGGCGTGACTGAATTTACCGACATTGCAGTGGTGGGCAGCCGCCGGGGCGAGGTGAACCGGCAGGTCACCTCGCCCTGCGGGGTGTGCCGGCAGGCATTGTTCGAGTTTGGCGGGCCGGAGCTGAACGTCATCATGGCAAGGACGCCGGAGGACTTTATCGAGCGCAGCATGGACCAGCTGCTGCCCTTCGGCTTTGGTCCCTCCAACGTGGCGGGCAACCGGGCCGTGGAAGCGGAAAAGGTTACTGCAGACAAGTAAAGCGACGCTGCTGCGCTGTTTCTTGTAGAATGACGGGAAAAGGCCGGATCAACGGCAAATTTGTGCAAAAAGAATACTTTCTTGAGATCAATACAAAAAAATTGTAAAGATTTTGTAATCGAAAACTGCTTGCATCCGCTGCGGCTTCCCGGTATACTGGGGTCAGTAAATGTGCCTTTGTGCGCATTTTATTTATTTGACTCGATTAAAAAATGTAAAATAAAAGGAGAGTTTCATTATGATGATTTCTCGTCGTAATTTCCTGGCTGTGGCTGGCGTCACTGCCGCTGCTGCTGCTCTGACCGCCTGCGGCGGTTCTTCCTCTTCCAGCACCGCTTCTTCTGCTGCAGGCTCCACCGCTTCTTCTTCTGCTGCTGCGGATGGTGCCAACAAGATCAAGAAGGTCGCTCTGACCTGCGACACCGGCACCATTGATGACGAGAGCTTCAACCAGGCTTGCTGGACTGCAGTTTCCGGCTACATGGGTGATGACTGCCAGTACTACATCCCGTCCTCTGAGGCAAACGATGAAGAGCGCGAGACCAAGATCCGTCAGGCTGTCAGCGATGGCGCCGATGTTGTCGTCTGCGTGGGCTACCTGTACGGCGCTTCTCTGGCATGGGCTGCCGAGCAGTACCCCGACACCAAGTTCATCGCCATCGACGTGACTCAGTTTGACATCGGCACCGACAGCATCCCCGCCAACTGCTACTGCATCACCTTCAAGGAGGAGCAGGCAGGTTATCTGGCAGGCTACGCCGTTGTGAAGGACGGCTACACCAAGCTGGGCTTCCTGGGCGGCATGGCTGTGCCCGCTGTCATCCGTTACGGCTACGGCTATGTGCAGGGTGCTGACGCCGCTGCACAGGAGCTGGGTGCTGACATTGATATCAACTACTTCTACGGCGGTCAGTTCTACGGCGATGCCAACATCACCTCCCGTATGGAGGGCTGGTATGCCAACGGCACCGAGATCGTCTTTGCCTGCGGCGGCGGCATCTATACCTCCGCTGTTGAGGCTGCCCTGAAGAACAACGGCAAGGTCGTTGGTGTTGACGTTGACCAGAACTACATCGGCGTGAACGGTGTGGAGAAGGACGGTTACGCATACAACCCGTTCGTCACCTCTGCCATGAAGGGTCTGTCCGAGTCTGTCAGCACCGCTCTGGCTGATATCGAGGCTGGTGAGTGGAGCGAGATCGCTGCCACCAACGGCAACTTTGGTCTGGAAGAGGGCGACTACGTTGGTCTGCCCACTGCTGACGGCAGCTGGAACTTCAAGACCTTCACCAAGGACGAGTATGAGGCTCTGAAGGGCAAGATCGCTTCCGGCGAGATCGTTGTTGACAACAACTCTGACGATGCTACCAAGCCCACCGTCAGCGAGCACACCACCGTCAACTACATCCAGTAATCAGGCGTTTCCCTGCAGTCGGCAGGAGAGATCCGGCTGGCTGCGGATCATTTGAAATTACTTATTGAAAAACAGGGTGCCCATTTGCAGGCGGGCACCCTGTTTTTGTTTCTCTGGCATCGGAATGTGTGCAAAGCGCTTGGAGAAAATGCTGTAAAAGTAATACTTTTCAATGTGCTTTCTGCCAAAAGTCAAAAAAGTCTTGTGCAAACTGTCGCAAATCAGGTATAATAAAAGACAGAATAGTATAGGTGTCGCTACGGCACGAAAGGAGAGTGAGCAGATTGGCAGAGGATTTTGTGATCGAGATGCTCCACATTACCAAGGAATTCCCGGGCATCAAGGCAAACGATGATATCACCCTGCAGCTGCGCAAAGGTGAGGTCCATGCCCTGCTGGGCGAGAACGGTGCTGGCAAAAGTACGCTGATGAGCGTGCTGTTCGGCCTGTATCAGCCGGAGGCTGGCAAGATCCTGAAAAACGGCAAGGAGGTCGCCATCCGCAACCCCAACGATGCAAACGCACTGCACATCGGCATGGTGCATCAGCACTTCAAGCTGGTGGAGTGCTTCAGCGTTCTGGACAACATCATTCTGGGTGTGGAGCCCAACAAGATGGGCTTCTTGCAGAAGGCCGAGGCCCGCAAGAAGGTCGTGGACCTGAGCGAAAAGTACGGCCTGCGGGTGGACCCGGATGCTCTCATCAGCGATATCTCCGTTGGTATGCAGCAGCGTGTGGAGATCCTGAAGATGCTGTACCGCGACAACGAGATCCTGATCTTTGACGAGCCCACCGCCGTTCTGACCCCGCAGGAGATCGACGAGCTGATGGAGATCATGCGCGGGTTCAAGAAGGAGGGCAAATCCATTCTGTTCATCACCCATAAGCTGAACGAGATCATGGCGGTGGCAGACCGCTGTACCGTTCTGCGAAAGGGTAAGTACATGGGCACGGTGGACATCAAGGACACCACCAAGGAAGAACTTTCCCGCATGATGGTGGGCCGCGATGTGCAGCTGCAGGTGGAAAAGCAGCCCGCACACCCCGGCGAGACCGTGCTGGACGTGGAAAACGTTACCATCCACAACGACCAGCGCAAGAAGGATGTGGTAAAAGATGTGTCCTTCAAGGTGCACGCAGGCGAGATCGTCTGTCTGGCGGGCATCGAGGGCAACGGTCAGACCGAGTTCATCTACGGCCTGACCGGCCTGAGCAAGCTGTCTGGCGGCAAGCTTACGCTGGACGGCAAGGATATCACCCACGAGAGCATCCGTCAGCGCTCCAAGGACGGCATGGGTCACATCCCGGAGGACCGCCACAAGCACGGTCTGGTGCTGGATTTCAGTCTGGAAAACAACATCGTGCTGCAGCGCTACTGGCAGCCGGAGTTCCAGAAGGGCGGCTTTATCCGTGCCGATAAGGTGCGCGAGTACTCCGACCGGCTGATCAAGCAGTACGACGTACGCAGCGGTCAGGGCAGTGTGACCACCGTGCGCAGTATGTCCGGCGGCAACCAGCAGAAGGCCATCATTGCCCGCGAGATCGACCGCGACCCCAAGCTGCTGGTGGCAGTGCAGCCCACCCGTGGTCTGGACGTGGGTGCCATTGAGTACATCCACCGCCAGATCGTGGCCGAGCGCGATAAGGGCAAGGCCGTGCTGCTGGTCAGCCTTGAACTGGACGAGGTGATGAACCTTTCTGACCGCATCCTTGTAATGTACGAGGGCGAGATCGTGGGCGAGTTTGACCCCAAGACCACCACCGTGCAGGAGCTGGGTCTGTATATGGCAGGCGCCCGCAAGCAGGGAAAGGAGGAGCAGTAACACATGAATAAGAAAAAACTTTCCCGCAGCGGCAGCCTGCAAAGCTCTGTTACCAGCGTGCTGGCTGCACTGCTGTGCATCCTGATTGGTTTGCTGGTGGGCTTTCTGGTGTTGGTAGCCATCAACCCCGCACACGCATGGGGCGACGGCTTTGTGCGCATCCTCAAAGGCGGCTTCCACGATGCCCCCTACGGCGTGGGCAAGGAACTGGCCAATGCCGCACCCCTGATCATGACCGGTCTGTCCGTGGCCTTTGCCTTCAAGACCGGCCTGTTCAACATCGGTGCAGCCGGTCAGTATACGCTGGGTGCTTACGGCGCGCTGTACTGCGCCATCATGCTCAAGCTGCCCTGGTTCGTCTGCCTGCTGGCCGCAGCCGTGCTGGGCGGCCTGTGGGGCGCGATCCCCGGCTTTTTCAAGGCATATTTCAACATCAACGAGGTCATTACCTCCATCATGTTCAACTGGATCGGCCTGTATCTGGTAAATGAACTCATCTACCAGAACGGCACCGGCCCCATGTACGATGTGCGCAACACCCGTACCTTGAACCTGAGCAAGAATCCCGATTTTGCCCAGTCCCTGATTCCGGACTTTGGCCTGAACAAGCTGTTCCAGACCAACAGCACCACCATTGCCATTTTCTTAGCGGCAGCGGTGGCCGTGCTGATCTGGGTGGTGCTGAACAAGACCACCTTTGGCTACGAGCTCAAGGCCGTTGGCCTGAACAAGAATGCCGCCCGCTATGCCGGTATCAACGAGAAGAAGAATATCATCCTCTCCATGGCCATTGCCGGTGCGCTGGCAGGCTTCGGCGCAGGTCTGTTCTATCTGTCCAACGTGTCCCAGTGGAACCCGCTGAACTCCACCAGCCTGCCGGGCATGGGCTTCAACGGTATCTCGGTGGCACTGCTGGCAAGTTCCAACCCCATCGGTGCCGTGTTCTCTGCGCTGTTCATCTCCCATATCTCGGTGGGCGGCTCCTTCCTGTCCACCAAGTATTACCCCACTGAGATCTCGGATCTGATCAGCGGTATCATCATCTACCTGTGCGCATTCTCCATGCTGTTCCGCGGCAAGATCCACGCGCTGCTGTTCCGGAATGCAGAAAAGACCAATGTGAACGCAGAGCCTGCGCCTGCCGAGAAAAAGACTCAAAAGGAGGGCAAGTGATATGCTGCTTCTGATCAAATATACCCTGCTGTACGGCATCGTGCTGATGCTGGTGGCGCTGGGCGGAATGTTCAGCGAACATTCCGGCATCATCAACATTGCGCTGGAGGGCATCATGGTCATCGGCGGTGTGGCCGGTGTGCTTACCCTGACCATGCTGCCCGCAAGTCTGTCGCCCTTCCTTGTGGTGCTGATCTCCATTCTGGTGGCAGCGCTGGCGGGCGTGGTTTACAGTCTGCTGCTGGCCTTTGCCTCCATCAACCTGAAGGCAGACCAGACCATCGGCGGCACGGCACTGAACCTGCTGGCCACCGCCATTGCCGTGGTCATCTCCAAGTACTTCAGCGAGAGCGGCAGCGCCAAGCTGAACTACTCCAACAAGCCCTTCCTGTTCAGCATCGGCGGGCTGGAGCTCAGTGTGTTCGTGCCGCTGGGGCTGATCTTGCTGGTAGTCAGCTACATCGTGCTGTACAAGACCCGCTTCGGTCTGCGTCTGCGTGCCTGCGGCGAGCATCCGCAGGCTGCGGACTCGGTGGGCATCAACGTTTACAAGATGCGTTACGCCGGTGTCATCCTTTCCGGTGCGCTGGGCGCCATCGGCGGTCTGGCTTATATTGTGCCCCCGGTGCAGACCTGGAACTTTGAAGTCGGCGTGGCCGGTGCAGGCTTTCTGGCACTGGCAGTTATGATCTTTGGTCAGTGGAAGCCTTTCCACATTTTTGGCGCTGCCATGTTCTTTGCCGTGTTCAAGAGTCTGGCGAACATTGCAGACTCCACGTTTTTGGCACAGCTGCACTGGTCCAGCAACATCTACAACATGATGCCCTTTGTGGCATCCATGGTCATTCTGGCCTTTACGTCCAAGAACAGCATGGCACCCAAGGCAGAGGGCATCCCCTACGACAAGGGCTCCCGCTGATCCTGCAGGCCATACCAAAGCACATGGGCGCAGCTGCTTTTGCGGGCAGCTGCGCCTTTTTTCATCAGAATGCACAAAATGCAGCTTGCGGTCTGCAGAAAACTTGCTATACTTAAAACACAAGTCATATAATTTTGACAGGAGCGTGAACCTATGCGCATTTATGATTTGATCGCAAAAAAGCGTGACGGCGGCACCCATACCAGGGAAGAGCTGGAAGCCATCGTCAACGGGTTTGTCCGTGGTGAGGTGGCTGATTACCAGATGGCGGCCTGGATGATGGCGGTCTATCTGCGCGGCATGACCAACGAAGAGACGGCAGAGCTGACCGATGTGATGGCTCACAGCGGCGTGATGGTGGACCTTTCGCCCATTCCGGGCATCAAGGTGGACAAGCACTCCACCGGCGGCGTGGGCGACAAGACCACGCTGGTCATTGCCCCCATCGTGGCAGCCTGCGGGGTCAAGATCGCCAAAATGAGCGGCCGCGGCCTGGGCCACACCGGCGGCACCATTGACAAAATGGAGAGCGTCCCCGGCACAAAGACTGCCCTCTCGCAGGAGGAGTTTTTCGCGCAGGTGAACCGCATCGGTCTGTCGGTCATCGGGCAGAGCGAGGGAATCGCCATTGCGGACAAGAAGATGTACGCCCTGCGCGATGTGACCGCCACGGTCAGCTGCATCCCCCTCATCGCCTCCAGCATTATGTCCAAGAAGCTGGCCTCCGGCTCGGACGCCATTCTGCTGGATGTGACCACCGGCACCGGTGCCTTTATGAAAACGGTGGACCAGAGCATTGAGCTGGCAAAGCTGATGGTGTCCATCGGCACTCATCACGGCCGCCGGGTGGCTGCCATGATCACCGATATGGACACCCCGCTGGGCCATAACATCGGCAACAGTCTGGAAGTGATGGAGAGCATGGATGTGCTCAAGGGCCGCGGCCCGGCAGACCTGACCGAGGTGTGCCTGCAGCTTGCGGCGAATATGCTGGTGCTGGCTGACAAGGGCACGCCGGAGCAGTGCCGCGCCATGGCACAGGCGGTCATTGCAGACGGCTCTGCCTTTGCAAAATGCAAGGAGATGTTCGCGGCGCAGGGCGGCGATACCCGGGTGCTGGACGATTACAGCCTGTTTGTACAGCCTGCTGCAAGCTTTGAGCTGCTGGCAGAGCAGGATGGCTACATCACCGCCAACGATGCCGAAAAGATCGGCTCTGCCAGCGTACTGCTGGGTGCAGGCCGCCAGAAGAAGGGCGACCCGCTGGATTTTGCTGCGGGCATCACCCTGCACAAAAAGCGTGGCGACTATGTGCACAAGGGCGAGAGCCTTGCCACCTTCTACGGCGCAGCAGACCGGTTCGAGGCCGCTGCTGCCGAGTACCGCAGCGGCCTTTGCTACGGCGCAGAGCCGCCAAAGGAAGCACCGCTGGTGTACGCCCTTGTCACAAAGGACGGCGTACAGCGCAGCTGAATCTTCTGCAAAAGGCTTCGGAATGCCGCATTCCGGAGCTTTTTTGCATATTTTAACAGTTTTTTGTTGCATATCGTGGAAAAGAGTGGAACTCTTCGGAGGAATGTGCTATACTGTGATGTATTCATGCTGTCCCGGCGATGGGATACAGAAGGAGAAAGGACTTGTTATGAAGATCATTCTGGTGGGCGGCGGCAAGGTCGGCACTGCGCTGGCGCGTCAGCTCAGCGAGGAAGGCCACAATGTGACGATTGTGGACACCAACAAAGCCCGTGTGGAGCATCTGACCGAAAGTTATGATGTGCTTGGCATTGTGGGCAACGGTTCCTCCATTACCGCGCTTGCGGAAGCGGGCATTGAGGATGCGGACGTGTTCATTGCGGTGACAGGCTCGGATGAGCTGAACCTGCTGTGCTGTATGTTTGCAAAAAAGGCAGGTCGCTGCCACACCATTGCCCGCGTGCGCAACCCGTCCTACAGCCACGAGCTGGACTTTATCAAACAGCAGATCGGCATTTCCGCCATCATCAACCCTGAGATGGCAGCGGCGAAGGAGATCTCGCATCTGCTGCGGTTCCCGGGTGCCAGCAAGATCGACACCTTTGCGGATGGTCGTGTGCGGCTGATCAAGTTTGCCCTGACCGCAGAACAGGAGCTGGACGGCGTGGCGATCCGCGAGATCCCCACCCGCCTGAAGAGCGACATTCTGGTCTGCGCTGTGGAGCGCAGCGGAGATGTCATCATCCCCAACGGTAACTTTGTGCTGCAGAACGGCGATCAGGTCACCTTCCTTGCCACGCAGGAAAAGGCCCACGCGTTCTTCCAGCGCATCCATCTGCCGGTGCGCCCGGTGCGCAATGCCCTCATCGTAGGCGGCGGCGCCATTGCATTCTACCTCAGTCAGGAACTGCTGGAAAACCATGTGCGGGTACGCATCGTGGAGCGGAATCCGGAACGCTGTGTGGAGCTGGCGGAGCAGCTGCCGGATGCCCAGATCCTGAACGAAGACGGCTCCAACCGCGAGTTTCTGCTGTCGGAGGGCATGGAGTCCGCCGAGTCCTTTGTGGCGCTGACCAACATCGACGAGGAGAACGTGCTGCTGACCCTGTTTGCCAAAAAGCACTCGCACGGCAAGCTGGTGACCAAGGTCAACCGTCTGGAATTTGACGACATTCTGGCAGGGCTGGATCTGGGCAGCGTGGTCTACCCCAAGTACATGACCTGCGATTACATCGTGCAATATGTCCGCGCCCTGCAGAATGAGGCAGGCAATAACATCAAGACCCTGTACCGCATTCTGGACGACCGCGTGGAAGCGCTGGAATTCACCGTCCACGAGGAGAGCGCTGCCACCGGTGTGCCCCTGAGCCAGCTGCACCTGAAAAAGAACCTGCTGCTGTGCTGCATCACCCGCGGCAGCCAGATCCTGATCCCCCGCGGCGGCGACCAGATCCAGGTGGGCGACAACGTGATCGTGGTCACGCTGGAGCATGGTCTGCACGACCTGCGGGACATCGTGGACGCAAACGCGATGGTTTGACGGAGGCAGGCTATGAATTACGCGATCGTTTTCCGCCTGCTGGGCTATGTGCTGATGATCGAAGGCGCGCTGCTGCTGCTGCCGGCGGCAGCCAGCGGATTTTATGGCGAGCGGCCTGAGCTGGGCATCTTTCTGGCTACGGCAGCAGTCAGCGCAGCCGCGGGCTATGCCCTGAAGCACATCAAGCCCCGCAGCAAGGTGTTCTACATGCGGGAGGGCTTTGCAGCCACCTCGCTGAGCTGGATCGTCATCTCCATCGTGGGCGCAGTGCCTTTTGTGCTCACCGGCAGCATCCCCAACCCGGTGGATGCGCTGTTTGAGACGGTGTCCGGCTTTACCACCACCGGTGCCAGCATCCTGCCCGGGGTAGAGGACCTGTCCAAGGGCATCCTGTTCTGGCGCAGCTTCACCCACTGGATCGGCGGCATGGGCGTTCTGGTGTTTCTGCTGTCACTGCTGCCGCTGACTGGGGGCTCGCATGTCAACCTGATGAAGGCCGAAAGCCCCGGTCCGCAGGTGGACAAGCTGGTGCCCAAGGTGCAGTCCACGGCAAAGATCCTGTACGGCATCTATTTTGCCTTGACCGTGCTGGAGCTGGTGCTCCTGCTGCTGGGAGGCATGCCGCTGTTTGAGTCCATGCTGACGGCCTTCGGCACGGCAGGCACCGGCGGCTTCGGCTTCAAGAATGACAGCTTTACCAGTTTTTCGCCCTATATCCAGTGGGTCGTGACCATCTTTATGATCCTGTTTGGCGTCAACTTCAACGCCTACTTCCTGCTGCTGATGCGCAAGTTCCGCAAGGCTGCCGCCAGCGAGGAGGTGCGGGGCTACTTTGCGGTCATTCTGGTGGCCATCGGCATCATCACCGCAAACATTTACAGCCTCTACAACAGCTTTGGCGAAGCACTGCGGCAGGCGGCTTTTCAGGTGGGCTCCATCATCACCACCACCGGCTTCTCCAGCTGCGACTTCGACCTGTGGCCCACCCTGTCCAAAGAGGTGCTGGTGGTGCTGATGTTCATTGGTGCCTGTGCCGGCAGTACCGGTGGCGGCATCAAGGTCAGCCGCTTCCTCATTCTGGGCAAGACGCTGGGCAAAGAGCTGAAAACGGCGCTGCACCCGCAGGTGGTTGCTCCGGCCCGCATGGACGGCAAACTGCTGAACCACGAGACCATCCGCACCACCAACGTGTTCATAGGTGCTTACATCTTTATCTTTATCACCTCCTTTTTGCTCATCAGCCTCAACGGCTTTGACATGGTGACAAACTTTACCGCTGTGGCGGCTACCCTGAACAACATCGGCCCGGGCCTGGAGCTGGTGGGCCCCATGCGGAACTTTGGCGGTTTTGCAGACCCGGCCAAGCTGGTGCTGATCTTTGATATGCTGGCAGGCCGTCTGGAGATCTTCCCCATGCTGGTGCTGTTCCTGCCGGACACCTGGCGCAGATTCTAAAAAGCGATCAAAAAGCCATCCGTATCTCTCCAAATGCTCAATAGGAGCAGGAGATCACGGATGGCTTTTTTCACACCCTTTCGGTCATCGCGCAGCGATGCCTGAGAGGGAGATCAAACTTCTACCTTTTCCTGTGCCCGGTACTGCAGCGCTTCCAGCAGCGCCTCCTCGTCCAGAAGCTGCCTGCCGGACAGGTCTGCCACAGTGCGCGCCACCCGCAGGATGCGGTCGTGGGCGCGGGCCGAAAGACCCAGCGCGTCATAGGAAGCCCGCAGCAGCCGCTCGGCAGCCGGGGTCATGCGGCAGACGCGCCGCACCTGCCCGGCTGTGAGCTGGGCGTTGCAGTGCACCCCTTCAAAGCCGGGCGCTGCGTAGCGCTTTGCCTGAATGGCACGGGCTGCCAGCACCTGCTGGCGCAGCTCGGCGCTGCTGGCAGAGGGGGAGGCGGTGTGCAGTTCGTCAAAGGCGATGGGGTCCATCTCCACGCACAGGTCGATGCGGTCCAGAAGCGGGCCGGATACCCGGCTGCGATATTGCCGCACCGCACTGGGAGAGCAGGTGCACGGACGGGTGGGATGCCCGTAATAGCCGCACTTGCAGGGGTTCATAGCGGCGACCAGCTGAAAATGGCTGGGGTAGGTGGCGCTGCCCGCAGCGCGGCTCACAGTGATCTGCCCGTCCTCCAGCGGCTGGCGCAGCACCTCAAGGCTCTCGCGGGAGAACTCCGGCAGTTCATCCAGAAACAGCACGCCGCAGTTGGCAAGGCTGCATTCGCCGGGGCGGAACTGGGTGCCGCCGCCTGCCAGCGAAACAGAGCTGGCAGAGTGATGCGGGCTGCGGAAGGGCCGCGTGGAAACAAGGCCGCGTCCCTGCGGCAGCTGTCCTGCAATGGAGTAGATCTTGGTGGTCTCCACCGCTTCCTCCCGGGTCAGGGGCGGCAGGATGCCGGGCAGCCGCTTTGCCAGCATGGATTTGCCTGTGCCGGGCGCGCCGATGAGCAGCACGTTGTGCCCGCCGGCGGCGGCAAGGACCATGGCGCGCCGCGCCAGTGACTGCCCCATCACGTCCGCGAAGTCCGGCACCTGCGCCCATGCCTCTGCCGGGTCAAAGGGAATGACTGCAGCAGGGGCAATGGGCGAAACGCCCCGCAGCGCATCTACCACCTGCCGCGCCGTGCGGGCCGGGTAGACGGTCATGCTGTCGGCGCAGGCTTCGGCGGCCTCAGCGGCGTTTCCCTCCGGGACATACAGGGCATGGATGCCGCATTCTGCCGCCGCCAGTGCCATGGGCAGCACGCCGGACACCGGGCGCAGGGTGCCGTCCAGTGCCAGCTCGCCCAGAAAGGCAGCGTCTGAAGGAATCTCTTCCAGCTGCCCGCTGGCAGTCAGCAGTGCCAAAAGCAGCGGCAGATCGTAGACCGGGCCGGTTTTGCGCACATCCGCCGGGGCCAGATTCACGGTGATGCGGCGGTCCGGGAACTTGAATCCCAGATTCCGGATGGCGGCGCGGACCCGGTCTGCACTCTCCCGCACGGCGGAATCCGGCAGTCCCACGATGGAAAATGCGGGCAGTCCGCCCGAAACATCGGCCTCCACCTCCACGGCAAAGCCGGAAAGACCGTTCAGCCCAAAGCTTTTTGTGACAGTATACATGATGCACTCCCCTGCACAGTGATGTTTTTGATGTAATTTTTTACAAAAGTGGGAAACGATGGGAACTCAAGCCAAGCTTCGACAACATCCTGCGTTTGAATTTATTATAGTAAAGGGCAGGAAAGATGTCAATTCAATGGCGAGGAAAGGAGCACAAATTCCCATGTTAAACAAAGAATACTGCCGTTATACCCGTACTTATTCCGAGCTGGAGGGCCTGCAGCACGCGCACACCGTGGTGTATTGCGCCGCCGCCGTACCGCAGGGGGCGGTGCTGGAGCTGCGCTGTGAAGAAAACGGCAGGGTAGAACGGCAGACCGCGCTGGCCCGGTGCAACTTTGCCCGGGCAATGCTGATGATGCGCTACCTGTACGAGAACGGTGTGGGACTGCAGCAGTGGCTGGAGGTGCTGTGCGATGCCGGACAGGCTGTCTGGCCGCTGAACGGCCCGGCTACGGCAGGGGAAAGTGCCGTAGTTTTTGACGAAAAACTGGATTTTTGTGCCATATGACTGGTTTGAAACGAAAAACTTGTTGCAGATTATGCAATTGACATGATGGACACAAGAGTTTATAGTATAAGTAGGTTTACCACAAACTGTCCGTTTTTGCGGAATCATAAAAAAGGTAAGGTGTGCGAGATGTATTTGGACGAGTATAAGCGCTGGCTGGCTGCAGAGCTGGACGACGCGGATCTGAAGCCCGAGCTGGCAAAGATCGAGGGAAATGACGATGAGATCAAGGACCGCTTTGCAGTGGCCCTGAAATTCGGCACTGCCGGTCTGCGCGGCGTTCTGGGCGCAGGCACCAACCGCATGAACATCTACGTTGTGCGTCAGGCAACACAGGGCCTTGCAAACTGGGTCCTGACCCAGGGCGGCACCCAGACTGTGGCCATCAGCTACGACAGCCGCCTGAAGAGCGATGTCTTTGCCAAGACCGCCGCAGGCGTTCTGGCAGCCAATGGCATCAAGGTACGCATCTACGATGCCCTGATGCCGGTCCCCGCCCTGAGCTTTGCCACCCGCTATTACAACTGCAACGCCGGTATCATGGTGACGGCCTCCCACAACCCGGCAAAGTACAACGGCTACAAGGCCTACGGCCCGGACGGCTGCCAGATGACCGATGACGCTGCCGCCATTGTGTACAACGAGATCCAGAAGACCGATGTGCTCACCGGCGCCAAGTACATCTCCTTTGCCGAGGGCGTGGAGAACGGCATGATCCGCTTTGTGGGCGATGACTGCAAGAAGGCTCTGTACGATGCCATCGAGGCACGTCAGGTGCGCCCGGGTCTGTGCAAGACTGCCGGCCTGAAGCTGGTGTACAGCCCGCTGAACGGCTCCGGCCTTGTGCCCGTGACCCATGTGCTCAACGACATGGGCATCACCGATATCACCATCGTGCCCGAGCAGGAGTACCCCAACGGCTACTTCACCACCTGCTCCTACCCCAACCCCGAGATCTTCGAGGCCCTGAAGCTGGGTCTGGAGCTGGCCACCAAGACCGGCGCGGACCTGATGCTGGCTACCGACCCCGACGCCGACCGCGTGGGTATCGCCATGAAGTGCCCGGACGGCAGCTATGAGCTGGTGTCCGGCAACGAGATGGGCGTGCTGCTGCTGGACTACATCTGCGCAGGCCGTATCGAGAAGGGCACCATGCCCAAGAACCCCGTGGCAGTCAAGTCCATCGTGTCCACCCCGCTGGCAGACGCTGTGGCAAAGCATTACGGCGTGGAGATGCGCAATGTGCTGACCGGCTTTAAGTGGATCGGCGACCAGATCGCCAACCTCGAAGCTGCTGGTGAGGTGGACCGCTTCATCTTCGGCTTTGAGGAGAGCTACGGCTATCTGGCTGGCCCCTACGTCCGCGATAAGGACGCTGTCATCGGCTCCATGCTCATCTGCGAGATGGCTGCCTACTACCGCAGCATCGGTTCTTCCATCAAGCAGCGTCTGGAAGAAATCTACGCCCAGTACGGCCGCTACCTGAACAAGGTGGACAGCTTCGAGTTCCCCGGCCTGACCGGCATGGAGAAGATGGCGTCCATCATGCAGAAGCTGCGTGAGCAGCCCCCTGTGGAGCTGGCAGGCCACAAGGTGGTCAAGGTGACCGATTATCAGAAACCCGAGGAGACCGGTCTGCCCGCTGCCAACGTGCTGATCTACACGCTGGAGAACGGCGCTACGGTCGTGGTGCGTCCTTCCGGCACCGAGCCAAAGATCAAGACCTATTTCACCACGCTGGGCAAGGATCTTGCCGAAGCACAGGCACAGAAGGACGCTCTGGCTGCCGCCATTGAGCCGATCCTGAAGTAACAGTATCCCAAAGCATTTGCGGGGCTGCTGCACATTTTTGTGCAGCAGCCCTTTTTGATGGAGATGACGCTTTCCACTGCGGCTCCTTCCGTGAGAAAGTGATCCGGAAAAGCCCGCAGACTTTACCGGATCACAAATTTTAAAAGTATTTCCTTTAAATGTGGCCAGAGCAAAGCGGAGGCCATTTTGAACTGTTCTACTCCGCGGTTGCTGTGTAAAATTGGTTGAAGTTTGCGCTGTGATACGCTATAATAAAATATGGTTTATTATAAGATGGGGTAGGTGTCGGATTTGGAAAAGAGAGTATCGGCTGTGCTGGTGGCGGCAGGGTCATCCACCCGGATGGGCTTTGACAAGCTCCGCTTTGATCTGGGGGGCGAAAGCGTTCTGCGCCGCAGCATCCGCGCCTTTGAGTTGTGTCCGGACGTGACCGAGATCGTGCTGGTGGCGGGCAAAAACCGCGCCTTTGTGGAGGAACAGGCAGCTGCCTGCACAAAGCCGGTGCAGGTGGTGGAAGGCGGTGCCACCCGGGCGGAAAGCGCCCGGAACGGCGTTCTTGCGGCAAAAGAAGCGCTTGTGGCTGTGCACGATGCCGCTCGGCCCTTTGTCAGTCAGGCTGTCATTGCAGCGGCGCTGGAAGCCGCCGCGCGGTGCGGTGCCGCCGCCCCTGCTGTCCCGGTGAAGGACACCGTCAAGGCAGCCGTGCGG
Organism: uncultured Faecalibacterium sp.; assembly: GCA_934513205.1. Taxonomy (GTDB): domain Bacteria; phylum Bacillota; class Clostridia; order Oscillospirales; family Ruminococcaceae; genus Faecalibacterium. The sequence continues at coordinate 73,863 of CAKSWU010000004.1, forward strand.
GGCGATGGAAAAACAGTGCCGCCGGACTGTGCGGTGCACAGCACCCCGGACCGCAGCACCCTGTACGCGGTGCAGACCCCGCAGTGCTTTGACCGCGCAGCGTATCTTGCGGCACTGGCGGAGCTGGACGAGACACGGGCCCGTCTTGTCACCGATGACTGCAGCCTGTTTGAGTTGACCGGACGCCCGGTGCAGCTGACGCAGGGCGACTATGCCAACCAGAAGATCACCACCCGGGAGGACCTGCCCTGCCCGGTCCAGAAAGAGGGACATAAAATGCGCATTGGACATGGATATGATGTACACCGGCTGGTGGAGGGCCGCAAACTGATCTTGGGCGGGGTGGAGATCCCCTTCGAGAAGGGTCTGCTGGGCCACTCGGACGCCGATGTGCTGACCCACGCGGTGATGGATGCTGTACTGGGTGCGGCGGCGCTTGGGGATATCGGTCAGCATTTCCCGGACAATGACCCGGCCTATTCCGGTGCCGACAGCCTGAAGCTGGCCCGCCGTGTGGCGCAGCTCCTGCAGCAGCGGGGCTACCGCGTTGAAAACATCGACGCCACCCTGCTGTGTCAGCGGCCAAAGCTGGCCCCCCACATCCCGGAAATGCGGCGCAACCTTGCCGCAGCGCTGGGGCTGGCGGAGGATGCCGTCAGCGTGAAGGCGACTACCGAAGAACATCTTGGCTTTACCGGCGAAGGACTGGGCATCGCTGCCCATGCCGTTGCCCTGATCGAAACGCTGTGACGGGGTGCAGACCATGACTCTGAATGCGATCATTGCAAATTTCCAGACCTTTAAGGTCGTCGATCTGCTGGACATCATCATCATTGCATTCCTGATCTATCAGGTGCTGGGCATCGTCAACCGTACCCGTGCCGGACAGCTGTTCAAGGGTGCGCTGCTGGTGATGGCTGTCTATCTGGTGGCGGAGACGCTGAACATGCGCACCGTTACATGGCTGCTCAACTCGCTGCTGCAGGTCGGCCTGCTGACGCTGGTGGTGCTGTTCCAGCCGGAGATCCGCCGTGCGCTGGAACGCATGGGACAGACCGACCAGTGGGCCTATAAGCTGCTCAACGTCAAGGGCCGCTACAACGACCCCAGCCTGAAAGGCGCGTGGCGCAGCGCCATCATTGCCATCTGCGATGCCGCCGAGCGCTTTTCCGAGACCAAGACCGGTGCCCTGATCGTGTTGGAACGCCACACCAACCTCTCCGAGATCGTGCGCACCGGCACCCCGGTGAACAGTGCCGTGAATCTGGAAGTGCTGGGCACCATCTTCTATGAGGGCACGCCGCTGCATGACGGTGCCGCCATCATCGAGAACGGACGCATCAAGGCGGCGGGCTGCGTGCTGCCCCTTTCCAACAACCTGGATCTGGGCAAGGATATGGGCACCCGCCACCGCGCCTGTCTGGGCATTGCAGAAAACTCCGACGCCATTGCCATCGTGGTCAGTGAAGAGACCGGCATCATCTCCATGGCGAAAAACGGCGTTCTGATTCGGCATTTTGACCGTCAGACCCTTTACACCCGTCTGGTGGACGAGATGATCCCCAAGGAGACTGCCGCCGAAAAAACCACGGCAAGCGGCTGGAAGGGTCAGCTGGAACGCCTGTGGAACTGGGCAAGCCAGAAGGAGGATGACGCACAATGAGCAACGAACCCAAGAAAAGCAGCGGTGAAAAGCCGGCTGCCTCCCACAAGAGAAACCTTCTGGATGACCGCCGCACCCGTCTGGCGCTGTCCATTCTGGGGGCGGTCATTGCGTGGATGATCGTCACCATCATCGTGCAGCCCGGCACCACCAACACCATCTACAATGTGCCGGTGGACTACACCTACGACTCTTCTGCCTATGCCTCCCGGGGATTGAGCATCGTCAGCGCCGAGGACAAGACGGTGAACCTGAAGCTTTCCGGCGACGGCTACACCATCGGCGGGCTGACCGCATCGGATTTTGTGGTCTACCCGGACTGGTCCAGTGTGCGCGACAGCGGCGAAAAGACTCTGCGCCTTCTGGTGCGGGGAGCCAACGGCCTGCTGAACGGCGTCACCGTGACTATGGAGGGCAGCGATAACACCGTGGACGTGGTGTTTGACGTGGTGGAGGAAAAAAACCTGCCTGTCACCATCACCACCAACTACCTGACCGTCGCGGACGGCTATATCCTGTATAGCACCGAGGTCTCCAAGGAGACCGTGACCCTGTCCGGCCCAAGCAGTGAGCTGAGCAAGGTGGCGACCTGCACGGCAGAAGTGACCTATTCCGGCGAGCTGACCGAGTCGGTCACCCTGAACACGCCGCTGCGGTTCTATACTTCCGGCGGCAAGGAGGTCAAGTTCCAGTACACCCAGCTGGAAGAGAGCAGCGTGGACGTGACGCTGCAGGTGTACAAGATGGCAACCCTGCCCGTGAATGTGAATTTCATCAACGCACCGCGTGATTTTGACGATTCGGTGCTGGTGTATGCCCTCAGCCGCAAGCAGCTCAAGGTGGCAGGTCCCGCGGCAAAGATCGACCAGCTGTCCACCTTGCCCATCGGAACCATCGACCTGTCCACCTTCACCCTGAACAAGGTCTATGAAATGCCCATCGAGCTGCCCACGGACATCTACCAGCTGGACAACATCTCTACCATTACGGTCAGCTTTGACTGCTCCAATCTGGAGACCAAGACCATGAACCTGCCCGCCAGCTGCGTGCATGTGGTCAACCTGCCTTCCACCTATCAGTTGACTGTGGAGACCGAGCGGCTGATGAATGTGACCCTCTGCGGTCCCAAGGGCTCCATGGAGACCCTGACCCCGGAGCAGGTGGTGGTGGAGATTGATGCCGAGGACTTTTCGGTGGCGACCGGACAGCAGAACATTGCCTGCCGCCTGTATGTGCCCGCCAACGGCAAAATCTTTGCACTGGGCAGCTATGTGATCCAGTGCCGCATCGACAGCAACTGATAAAAGGAACACAAAACGCTATGATTCTGGTTCGCAACATCCGCCTGCCGCTCTCTGCCGGGGAGCCGCAGGCATTTGAAAAAGCCCTGCATACGGCCCGCATCCCCCGGGGCAGGGTGCAGCATCTGGGCGTGGCAAAACTTTCGGTGGACGCCCGCCACGGTCAGCCCAAACTGGTGTACACCGTGGCAGTCACGCTGAAGGACCCGGCGCAGGAGGCTGCGTTTGCGGCCCGGGGCGGGGAGATTTCTGTGCAGCAAAAAACCGATCTTTCGGTGCAGAACGGGACCCTTCCGCTGCGCCACCGTCCGGTGGTCTGCGGGCTTGGCCCGGCGGGGCTGTTCGCGGCGTTGCTGCTGGCCCGGCAGGGCTACCGCCCCATCGTGCTGGAGCGCGGCCCCGCGCTGGACGCCCGGGTGCAGGCGGTGGAGCACTTTTCCGCCACCGGACAGCTGGACCCCAATGCCAACATCCAGTTTGGCGAGGGCGGCGCGGGCACCTTCTCGGACGGCAAGCTCACCACCCGCATCGGGGATGAACTTTGCGGCTTTGTCACCGAGGTGTTCCTGCAACATGGAGCCCCGGCAGAGATCGCGTGGAAGCAGAAACCCCACGTGGGCACCGACCTACTGCGCGGCGTCATCACCTCCATCCGCAGAGAGATCGAGTCTCTGGGCGGCGAGGTGCACTTCAACACGGCGCTGACCGGGCTGGAGCGCAAAAACGACCGGCTTGTTGGCGTCACTACTACAACTGGCAGCTTTGCCTGCGAGGCGCTGGTGTTTGCGGTGGGGCACTCGGCACGGGACACTTTCGGAATGTTGATGGACAGCGGTCTTGTGCTGGAGTGCAAGCCCTTCAGCGTGGGCTTCCGCGCCGAGCACCTGCAAAGCGAGATCGAAAAAAGCCTGTACCACGAGGCCGCCGGGCATCCGGCGCTGCCCCGGGGGGAGTATCAGCTGTCCCAGCATGTCGGAGACCGCTGCGTCTATACCTTCTGCATGTGCCCCGGCGGTCAGGTGGTGGCTTCCGCCAGTGAAGAGGAACATGTGGTCACAAACGGCATGAGCTACCACGCCCGAGACGGCAAAAATGCCAATGCGGCGGTGGTGGTCAGCGTAGGCGGGGCAGATTTTGCAAACGACCCCCGCCGCGCCATTGCCTTTCAGCGGGAGCTGGAAGCAAAAGCCTATGCCGCAGGCCGTTCTGCCGGAGCCTATGCTGCCCCGGCGGAGAACGTGCAGAGCTTTCTGGAGGGGCGCGGTCAGCTGCGCATCGGCAGCGTGCAGCCCACCTACGACCGCGGCGTGACCGCCGCAGACCTGGGCGCACTGCTGCCCGGGGAGCTTGCCGACACCCTGCGGGCGGGTCTGCGCGCCTACGAGCGCAAAATTGCGGGCTACACCGCCCCGGACGCCATCCTGACTGGTCTGGAGACCCGCACCAGCAGCCCGGTGCGGCTGAAGCGGGAGGAGAATTTGGAGTGCACCCAGCTGGCGGGGTTGTATCCCTGCGGCGAGGGTGCCGGATATGCAGGCGGTATTATGAGCGCCGCCGTGGATGGCCTGCGGGTGGCCCGCGCCATCATCAGTCGGTATGCACCGGCAGAAGGGTGAGAAAATTTTGATGAACGATCGTGAAAACGATAACCAAAATAACGAAGGCCGGCAGGTGCAGCAGGAGCTGGAGGAGCAGCTGCGCGCCTTTGGCGACACCATGACCGATGCCTTTGCCCACGGCTTTGAGGGCAGGGGCATGGACATCGGGGACCGGGCATGGGATGTGGGCAAGGCTGCCGTCCATGCCGCTAACTACGGCATCGGAGAGGCGGCAAAGGCCTTCCAGCAGGGGCGCGGCGGGGACGCTGCCGGGATGCCCGGCTGGTTCCGGCAGATCTTTGCAAAGCCGGAGCCGACCCCGGTGGAAAATATCCGTATCAGCGCCAAAAAACGATATAGCGCAGGCTGCACCCTGCTGGCTGTGGGCATCACCTTCGCGGTGATCTTCGGGCTGGGGACGCTGGGCTGCCTCATCGGGCTGGGCACTATTTCGCCGGCTGCTTTGGGTGACGTTGTGGTGTCGGCTACTGAGGGCGGCGGCATCCTGATGACGGGCACGGACTACGTTATGAACACCGCCTACAATGTGCTGGGCATCGTCAGCAGCGTGCTGGGCCTTGCCACGGCGGGCTTTGGCTGGATGACGGCCTGTGGTGCAGCCCGGATGAAGGCGGGCAGACAGATGGGCCAGTTTGCCGACTACGCCGACAGCGTGGACTACCATAAGGGCCTGCCTGTTTCGATGCTGGCAGACCTGATCCACCAGACCAAGAAGAAAACACTGAAAAAACTGCGCAGCTACATCCAGAAGGGTTGGCTGAATGTCTGGCTGGACAACGAGACCGAAATGCTCTACCTGACGGCAGAGGACTACCGTTCCGCCAAGGAGGCCGCCGCCGCTGCTGCAGCGCAGCCGCAGCCGGAAAAGCAGGAAACGGGCGATGCACCGCTCAATCTGGACACTGCCCGCCGCTTTGCTGCGGTGCTGGAACAGGAACAGCAGCTGATGCGGGATGCACAGGCAAAAGAGGAGCTTGCGCACATGCACAAGACCACCACTGCCATCTGCGACTGGCTGGAAACACACCCGGAAAGCCAGCCCAAGACCCGCCGCTTTGCGGAATACTATATCCCCACCACCCTCAAGCTGCTGCACACCTACAACGATGTGCAGGGACAGCAGGGCGAAAATGCCGAGACCATCCGCCGCGACATCGCGGGCATCCTGCATACGCTGAATCAGGCGTATGATAATTTGTACAACACTCTGCTTTCGGACGTAGCCATGGATATTTCCTCCGAGATCGCCGCCCTGCAGGGAATGCTGGCCAGCGACGGCCTGACGGGAGGAGAATTTCAATGACCTATCGCGCATGGGAGCTGAAGCCGCTGGACCGTGCTGTGCTCCGGCAGCTGGCACAGGCCATTGCAGAACAGGCAGTGGAGCAGCTGGAACAGCAGGCGGCAGACGAAGAACCGTGGTCTGACGCCAAATACAAAAGCGTGCTGGCAGCGCAGCAGAAGGAAAACGCTCTGCTGGCGGGCATCCTGACCGCGCGGGGCGTCACCGACCCTGTCGAAGCACTGACCCTGCTGGCAGGAGAGGAAGAACTGAGCGACCCTGCGCTGCTCACCGATATGGACAAGGCCTGCCGCCGCATCTGGGATGCCATTGACAGGGAAGAGACCATCGTGGTCTTTGGAGACTACGATGTGGACGGCGTGACCGCGACCGCACTGCTGTATCAGCACCTGAAGGGGATGGGAGCCTCTGTCAAGTGCATGCTGCCCAGCCGGGAAGGGGACGGCTACGGTCTGTCCAAAAACGCCATTCAGGCCATCCACGACAAAGGCTACCAGCTCATCGTGACGGTGGATAACGGCATTTCTGCGGCACAGGAAGCCGCATTTGCCGCGCAGCTGGGGGTGGACCTGATCATCACCGACCACCATCTGCCGCCGGATGTGCTGCCAAAAGCCGTTGCCGTGGTGGACCCCCGCCGGGAGGACGACCACAGTCCCTTCAAGGGGCTGTGCGGGGCCGGCGTGGCATTCAAGCTGTGCGCCGCGCTGGACGGCTGCCCGCCGGAGGAGATGCTGGACTACTGCGGCGACCTTGCCGCTGTGGGCACCGTGGCGGATGTGATGCCTCTGACGGGCGAAAACCGCACACTGGTCAAGGCAGGCCTGCGTCTGCTGCAGCAGACCGACCGTCCCGGCATGGAGGCTCTGCTGGAAGAGGTGGGCCTTGCGGGCAAGCCCATCACTGCCGAAAACATCAGCTACGCCATCGCACCGCGCATCAATGCAGCAGGCCGCATGGACAGTGCTGTCACTGCGCTGCAGCTGGTGCTTTGCGAGGACCCGGACCGTGCCGAGGAACTGGCGCACAAGCTCAACGGGATCAACGCGCACCGGCAGGAGACCGAACAGCAGATCTTTAAAGCGGCGCAGCAGCTGCTGGAACAGGAGCCGGAGCGGCTGGAGGACCGGGTCATGCTGCTGTGGGGACGGGACTGGCATCCCGGCGTTATCGGCATTGTGGCGTCCCGTCTGGTGGAACGCACTGGGCGCCCGGTCATCGTGGTCACGGTGGACGGGCAGGGCGAGTGCAAGGGCAGCGGACGCAGCGTGCCAGGGTTCAATCTCCACGCCTGCATCGGCTCCTGCGCGGATCTGCTCATCCGTTACGGCGGTCACGCCATGGCGGCGGGACTGTCGGTCAAAGAAGAAAATCTGCCTGAGCTGCGCCGCCGCCTGAACGAGTGGGCCGCCCGGGAATGCCCGGTGCTGCACAGCACGCCGCTGGAATGCGACATCCCCATCCATCTGGACCGTGTCACGGTGGACAGCGTGCGCAGGCTGGACCAGCTGGCCCCCTTTGGGGCCGAGAACCCCACCCCGGTGTTCCTGCTGCAAAGCGCAGTGGTGGACGGGGTGTACCCGGTGTCGGAGGGCAAGCACAGCCGCCTGCGTCTGCGGCAGGGCAATGCCAGCATTTATGCGGTCTGGTTCGGCATGATGCCGGAGCAGCTGCCCTATGCCATGGGGGACGTGGTGGATGCGGCACTGAACCTTTCGGTCTACGACTCGGCCCGGGGCGCACAGCTTTCGGGGCGCATTCTGGACCTGCACCCGGCGGGGCTGGGCAATCAGCTGGCAGAGCAGGCGGCGCTGGTGGCTGCCCTGCGCAGGGGCACGCCGCTGACGGAAGAGCAAAAACAGCGGATCACACCCACGCGCAGTGATATCATCACGGTGTACCGGGAGCTGCAGGCACGCCGCTGGCATGCAGAAGATCTGCAGCCGCTGTGTGCGAAGCTGGGCGAGGAAACAACAGGCAAGACACTGGTGGCAGTGACCGCGCTGGAACAGGTGGGACTGATCGCCGAGGTGGAGCAAAACGGGGCAAAATATCTGGATCTGGTGCCTGCACAGGGCAAAAAGAACCTTTCAGATGCCCCGATCCTGAAATGTTTGGAGGAAATGTAAATGCCAGAGGGAAAGAAAACCCCCGCCCCTGCTGTGGTGCGGGAGCCGGACTTCTATTCTGCCAAGACCCATCTGCACCAGCCGGTGCAGGAGACCGCCACCGTAGCCGCTACGGCGCTGCTGGCAGACGCCCCGGAGGGTGCGCTGCCTTCGGAGGTGCGCCCCGAGATCGTCACATGGGATAAGCTCTGTGAGGCCATTCAGGCCAGCGGCAAGGCCTACAACATGGAGATGATCGACAAAGCCTATCACTTGGCGGACGATGCGCACAACGGTGTGTGCCGACGCAGCGGTGAGCCGTATATCTGCCATCCGCTGGCAGTGGCGCGGCTGGTGCTGGATCTTGGCATGGACACCGAGAGCATCGCCGCCGCTCTGCTGCACGATGTGGTGGAGGATACCCCCACCACGCTGGATGACCTGAAGGCCGCCTTTGGTGAGGAAGTGGCCCTTCTGGTGGACGGCGTCACCAAGCTGACCAAGATCGAGTTCTCCAATATTGAAGAGCTGCAGGCCGAAAACCTGCGCAAGATGCTGCTGGCCATGAGCAGGGACGTGCGCGTGATGATCATCAAGCTGTGCGATCGGCTGCACAACATGCGCACCGGCGATGCATGGCCGGAGCAGAAACGCCGGGATAAGGCCCGGGAGACCATGGAGGTCTACGCCCCCATCGCCAACCGTCTGGGCATTCTGAACGTGAAGGAAGAGCTGGAGGACCGCAGCCTGCATTATCTGGACCCGGTGGGCTACGAAGAGATCAGCCGGATGCTCAGTGAACGCTCCGGCGAAGAATTCCTGACCAAGGTCTCCGGCGTCATCGAACAGCGCCTGATGGAAAGCGGCATCGAGGGTGCCACCATCAAGCGGCGGGTCAAGAGCATCTATGGCATCTACCGTAAGACCATCATGCAGAACAAGTCCTTTGATGAGATCTACGATATCTACGCGGTGCGGGTCATTCTGGACACGCTGGCGGAGTGTTACAGCACACTGGGCCTCATCCACGACATGTATCACCCGCTGCCCAACCGCTTCAAGGACTATATCTCCACCCCCAAGCCCAACGGCTACCAGAGCCTGCACACCACCGTCATCGGGCACGAAGGCATCCCCTTTGAGGTGCAGATCCGCACCCGCAAAATGGATGAGATGGCAGAGTACGGCGTGGCGGCCCACTGGAAGTATAAGGAAGGTCTGGACGGCCACGACAAGCTGGACGAGCGTCTGGCGTGGGTCAGTCAGCTTTTGGAAAACCAGCGTGTCAGCGAGGATTCCGGAAACCTGCTCCACGACCTGAAGAGCGATCTTTTGCCGGAGGAGGTCTTTGCCTTCACCCCCAAGGGCGATGTCATCAACCTGCCCACCGGTGCTACCTGCATCGACTTTGCCTACGCCATCCATTCGGCGGTGGGCAACCGCATGGTGGGCTGCAAGGTGAACAACCGCATGGTGCCCATCGACCATGTGGTGGCTACCGGCGAGATCATTGAGGTGCTGCTGGGCCCGGCAGACAAGGGCCCCAGCCGCGACTGGCTCAAGATCGTGCGCACCAGCGAAGCCAAGAGCAAGATCCGCAACTGGTTCAAGAAGATGCGCCGGGAGGAGAACATCCAGCAGGGCCGGGACGCTTTGTCCAAGGAGCTGCGCCGTGAGATGATCCTCATCCCGGACGACCAGCTGGACGAGTTCATCAACAACTGCTGCCGCCGTCTGCGCCAGAACAACGCCGAGGAGCTGTATGCCGCTATCGGCTACGGCGGCATGACCATTGCCAACTGTCTGCCCAAGCTCAAGGAGGAGTGGCAGAAGCTGAAGGCTGCCGAGGCCGAAAGGAGCGGGGAGGACCTGCCCAAGGTAGACCTGAGCAAGGTCCACGCCACCGACGGCGTGGTGGTGGAAGGCTTTGACAACACCCCCATCAAGTTTGCCAAATGCTGCAGCCCGCTGCCGGGTGACCCCATCGTGGGCTTCATCACCCGCGGCTTTGGCGTATCCATCCACAAGCAGAGCTGCTCCAACGCAGTCTCCAGCATGAAGGACCCCACAAACGCCCCCCGCTGGGTCAAAGCCTACTGGGCCGACAGCGTCAAGGACAGCTACAAGGCAGGGCTGGAGATCATTGCCCTGAATCGCAACGAGCTGCTGCAGGACGTGCTGGCAGCGCTGGCGGACATCCGGGTGCCCATCTATGCGCTGAACGCCCGTCAGGTGGAAAACAACTGCGCCGTGGTCAGTCTGACCATCGGCATCAACAATACCGAGCACCTCAACCGTGTAGTCGCAAGACTTTCCAAGGTGAAGGACGTGCTCAAGGTGACAAGGAGCTAAAACATGCGTGCAGTCATTCAGGCCGTTTCCTCTGCCAGCGTGCGGGTGAACGGCGGCGAACCCCGTTCCATCGGGCCGGGTCTTGTGATCCTGCTGGGAGTCAAGGATACCGACAGTCTGGACATCGTGCCCAAGCTTGCCGATAAATGCGCGGGCCTTCGCATTTTTCCGGACGATGAGGGCAAACTGAACCTCAGCGCCCGGGATCTGGGCTATTCCGCGCTGGTGGTCAGCCAGTTCACCCTTTATGGTGATACGAAAAAGGGCTACCGCCCCAGCTTTATCAAGGCTGCAAAGCCGCCGCTGTCGGTGGACGCCTATGAGCTGTTCCTTGCCGAGATGGCTAAGCACGGCCTCAAGGACGTGCAGCACGGCGAGTTTGGCGCGGACATGCAGGTGGCGCTGGTGAACGAAGGCCCTTGCACCATCATCATCGACACCGATGAGTGGAAGAAAAAGGAGTGACCGCTATGCAGGCTTTTCATATCCCGGCGGCACCGCCGCTGTATACCAACACCTTTCTGCTGATCTCGGACGCAGGCCATGCCGTGGTCATCGACCCGGCAGCGGATGTGCGCAGCTACGATGAGATCTTAAAGAAGAATAACGCTGTTCTCACCACCATCCTGTGCACCCATGGCCACTACGACCATGTGGGCAGTGCGACTGCGCTGAAGGCAGAGTGGAACGCCGCCCTCTACTGTGAAGCCGCTGACCTTGCCGGAGACCGTATGTATCCGCTTTCTGCAGCGGACAGCGGATACGGAGAAGAGCAGGCTGTGACGGTGGACGAGCTGACCTTCACCGCGTGGCATACCCCGGGGCACACCCCCGGCAGTGTGGTACTGCTGTGCGGCGAGTATCTTTTCTGCGGCGACACCCTGTTTGCCGGCAGCATCGGACGCACCGACCTGGAGGGCGGCAGCAGTGCACAGATGGCAGACAGCCTGCGCAAGCTGGCAGCCCTGCCCATCCCGCGTGAAACGCAGGTGCTGCCCGGTCACGGCGAGTTCTCCACCTTTGGCGATGAACTGGACAACAACTACTATATCCGCAGCGCTCTGCGCGGCGGCAACGACATTTTTTGAAGAGTGAACGACAATGAAGATCTATATCACAGGGCTGCCCTCCGGCTATGAAGTGGAGCATCTGGTGCGCCTGTTTTACCCCATGGCACCCTTGACCCTGACCCCGCCGCAGGACAACGAGGACTGCGTCTGGGCCGAGAAAACGCCGGAAGTCCTGCGGGCGCTGGTGCGGCAGGGGGAAAAGAGCCAAACACTGGAAGCTCCGCTTCCGTTGCCGGTGGAGCAGGGCGGCGAGACGCCGGAATTTGCGCTTGCCAGCCTGACCTACGACCTGCTGCGCCAGTGGACGGGTATCCGCCCGCCGTGGGGCAAATTGACCGGTGTGCGCCCGGTGCGCCTTGTCCACGACAAGCGCGCCGCCGGGTGGAGCGAGGAGAAGATCGACCGGTTCTTTCTGGAACGGTTCGACTGCTCCCGGCAGAAATACCAGATGGCAAAGACCATCGCCGACCTGCAGGAGCCTATTTTGCAGGTGGGCAGCGCCCCCAAAACGTACAGCCTGTACATCGGCATCCCGTTCTGCCCCTCCCGGTGCAGCTATTGCAGCTTTGTCAGCTGCAATTTGGACCGGGACCGCAAGATGGTGCAGCCCTATGTAGACTGCCTGTGCCGGGAGGTGGAGGAAATCCGCGTTCAGGCCGACAAGGCGGGGCTGACACTGTGCAGCATCTACATCGGCGGCGGCACCCCCACCAGCCTTTCTGCCGACCAGCTGCGGCAGCTCATGGGCACCGTCCGGGAGAATTTTGACCTGACCAGGGTCGTAGAATATACCGTGGAAGCAGGCCGCCCGGACTGCACCGACGCCGAAAAGCTGGCGGTCATCAAGGAATACGGTGCTACCCGCATCTCCATCAACCCCCAGACCTTCTCGGACGAAGTGCTGGCAAATATCGGCCGCAAGCATTCGGCGCAGGACATTCTGGACTGCTACGCCGACGCCCGCCGCGCTGGACACGAGGACATCAACATGGACCTGATTGCGGGACTGCCCGGGGATACGGTGGACGGCTTTGAGCACAGCCTGCGGCAGGCCATTGCGCTGCAGCCGGAGAACATCACCGTCCACACCCTGACCCTCAAGCGGGCTTCCCGCATCGTCATGGAGGATCAGCAGGAGAACGACTATGCGGACGTTGCCGCCATGCTGGAAAAATGCCACCTGCTGGCGGAGGCGGGCTACCGGCCCTATTACCTCTACCGGCAGAAGAATACCCTGCAGAATCTGGAAAACGTGGGCTGGTGCAAGCCGGGCCACGAGGGGTATTACAACATCTACATCATGGAGGAAGTCCAGACCATCCTTTCGGCCGGTGCGGGCGGCAGCACCAAGCTGGTGGCTGACGGCGGAAAACGGATGCAGCGCATCTTCAATTTCAAGTATCCGAACGAGTATATCCAGCGTTTTGCGGAGGTGCTGGAACGGAAAAAAGGAGTGGCTGATTTTTATGATCACGATCTGGGTCCCCAAACGACTGGTTGAAATCGATCTGTACAATGTGGCAGCCCGCAGTCCGCAGGCGCTGGCGCAGCTGAGCGAGAACAGCTATGCACAGCGGGTGGACTACGCCGCCCGGAAGATCCAGCTGTCCGGCGCAAAGATCGTCATGCTCACCGGTCCGTCTGCCAGCGGCAAGACCACCAGTGCGCACTGCATCGCCGCAGCCCTGGAAAAACGCGGTACGCCCGCAAAGGTCATCAGTCTGGACAACTTCTTCAAGGGCGCAGAGTTTTATCCCCGCCTGCCGGACGGGACGCTGGACTACGAAAACCCGGATACGCTGGACCTGCCCCTTGTCAAACAGTGTCTGAAGGAGCTCAGTGAGACAGAAAAGACCACTCTGCCCATCTATGATTTTGTCGCCGAAAAGCGCGCAGAACAGGTGGAGCCGGTGGACCTGCACGGCGGTGTGTGCATCGTGGAGGGGATCCATGCGCTGAACCCGGCGCTGACCGGCCTTGTGAAGGGCGATGATGTCTACCGCGTCTACGCAGGTCTGCGGGAGGAATACTGCATCGACGGACGCAGGGTCATCAACACACAGGACATTCGTCTGTGCCGCCGCACCCTGCGGGATGCTGCGACCCGGGGCCGCAGCCCGGAAAAGACGCTGGCGATGTGGGACCGGGTGCTGGACGGCGAGACCCGGTATATCAAGGGCTTCAAGACCACGGCGGATTTTCTGCTGGACACCTCCTTTACCTATGAGCTGGGTCTGATCGCAAAGCTGCTGGGGATGGTGCGTCAGCAGTTCACACTGGAAGGCCACAACGCCGAGCTGTGGGACGAGACCGCCCGCCGGTTTGAGCATGTGATGCCGCTGGAGCTTGGACTGCTGCCGCCGGACAGCATGCTGCGGGAGTTTTACGGCGGCGCGGCGGACCAAAATGCAAAACTGTGAAAGATCTGTGTTAAAATTGGACTGGATGCGAAAAAATTGTTTCCAAACGGGCACCAAACTGTAAAAATTGCGGCATGTTCGTTGCAATTGTCATAACGCCGCGCTATAATGAGAATACAACCCCGATATGGCGCGGCAATGTGCGCCGCAGTCTGCAGAGAATGCTGCCAGAATAAGAGAGGTGTCTTTTATGGATTTTAACAAGATCAAGGAAATGGGTCTCGAATACGCAGAAAAAGGCAAAAACGCGGCGCTGGACCTTGCCGAAAAAGGCAAGACGCAGGCGATGATCGTCAGCGAGCAGGGCAAGCTGCTCCGGGCACAGCGTCAGCTGGGCGCACTGGTTTACAGCCTTGCCAAGGGCAAGGAAGAAAATCAGCCGCTGGTGGATAAGTACATCGAGATGATCGACAGCATCGAGCAGGAGATCACCCGCCTGAAGGCGTCGCTGACCCCGGCAGAAGCTGCCGAGGTGGAGTATGTGGTTCAGGACGAGGAGCCTGCGGGTGAGCCGGAAGCTCCCGCGCAGGAGGCTGCGCCGGAGCACAAGAGCTGCCCGCAGTGCGGCGCACCGGTGTCGGAAGATGCGCTGTTCTGCAACAAGTGCGGCGCACAGCTGTAATGCGCTGAGCATCGTCAGGGCGGCATCCCCCGCAGGGGGGCTGCCCTTTTTTGTGAAAAGCGCAGAAAACCATGAAAAAAGCGGGGAAGTTGTCGGCTTTGTCTTGCAAAACCGCGAAAGGTGCGGTACAATTTACAGTATCTTTTGCGAGGGAGATGAAATGTGTGCTGAACTGGACCCCACAGCCGCCCTATACGGCGGAACAGCTGCTGGAAGTGCTTCGCATCCTGCGGGACCCGGAAAACGGCTGTCCGTGGGATAAGGTACAGACCCACGCATCCATCCGGAAGAACTTCCTTGAGGAGACCTGCGAAGCGCTGGAGGCTCTGGACGCAGATGACCCGGTCATGCTGTGTGAAGAGCTGGGCGATGTGCTGATGCAGGTGGCGTTCCATGCTGTCATGGAAGAAGAGCGCGGCCGCTTTACCTTTGAGGATGTCTGCCGCGAGGTGTGCGAAAAGCTGGTGTTCCGTCACCCGAATATTTTTGCCTCCTCTGCCGCAGAAAATGCTGGTATAAATGGCTGGGATGCGCTCAAAAATAAGGAAAAGGGCCGCACCACCCTGACCGATGAGCTGGACGCGGTGCCTGCGACTCTGCCCGCGCTGATGCGCGCCCAGAAGCTGCAAAAGCGTGCCGCCCGCAGCGGCGGGGCGCAGCCGGATGAAACACAGGCCCGGCAGGCATTGCAGCAGGCCGTGGAACACTGGAATGCATCTGCCGATGTGCAGACGGCGGGCCAGCTGCTGTTTGCGGCAGCAGACGCCATGCGGTTGGCGGGTGTGGATGCAGAGGAAGCCTTGACCTTCGCATCCAAACGCTTCTGTACGGAGCAAAAAGAACGGGAACGCGGGTCGCAGATCTGATCCGTAAACCAATGAAAAGAGAAACTGAAAAATCTGGAGGGTATTTTTATGACGAAGACCGATCTGATCGCACAGGTTGCGGCAAACACCGAGATGAACAAGAAGAACGCCGAGCAGGCTGTCAACGCCGTGTTCGAGGCACTGGGCAAGGCAATGACCGAGGGTGAGAAGATCACCATCTCCGGCTTTGGTACCTTTGAGGTCCGTGAGCGCGCCGAGCGTCAGGGCATCAATCCCCGTACCCGCGAGCCCATCACCATCGCTGCATCCCGCAGCATCGTGTTCAAGCCCGGCAAGTCCCTGAAGGATACTCTGTAATAAGCAATTTTCGTTTGCCGCCGCTGCCTCGCAGGAGGTGCGGCGGCATTTTTCATCACAGGAGGAAGAATGCCATGCGTCTGGATAAATATCTCAAGGTCTCCCGTCTCATCAAGCGCCGCACCGTCGCCAACGAGGTGGCGGATGCGGGCCGCATCCTCATCAACGGCAAGATCGCCAAGGCAAGTCAGGCGGTCAAGGCCGGGGATGTCATCGAAGTCACCTTCGGCAACCGCCCCATCAAGGTGCGGGTGCTCTCCGATGAGGAGCCGCGCACCAAGGATGTGGCGCGTGAAATGTACGAGATCATTTCGGAATAAGGCATCAACGCGCTGCGGTGCGCATAGGATGCAGCAAGACCATCCAAAGGAGCTGCATCCATGCCGGAAAAGAACATCAGTGACCCGCCTGCCGCCGTGCACGATCTGATCTTGGAAAGCCGCGCCCGCCTGACCGTCACCGGGGTGCGGAAGGTGCTGCATTGCAACGCAGAAAGCGCCGCGCTGGAAACGGGCCGGGGCACGCTGCACCTTGCCGGAGCGCAATTGAACATGACCGAGCTGGATCTGGAGACCGGACAGGCAAAGTTCACCGGACGCATTGATGGGCTGGAATACAGCGCCAGCGCCCCGGCGCAGGGCTTCTGGCGCAAGCTGCTGCGATGATCCGGGTGCTGCTGCTTCCGGCGCTTGGGCAGGAGCTGGCAGCCTGTGCCGTTCTGGGTGCCTGCACCGGTGTGGTGCGGGCGTTTTTTCCGGTGCGGGGGCGCAGAGCTTTTGTGCCGGACCTGCTGTGGGTTGGGACGATGCTGACCCTGCTCCAAAGCTATGCGGCAGGGCAGAGCAGCGCGGGGGTGCTGCGCTGGTATATGGCAGCGTCGGCCTTTGTGACTGCAGGGGCGGTGTCCTTTGTGCTGGGCGCGCCCCTGCGCGCAGCCGGAGCCGCGCTGCTGGCACCGGCCCGCCGCAGACTCAAAAACTGCTGCAGACGCCGCAAATCACGCCGGAACGCAAAAAGGACCGCAGAAAAACGCAAAAAGAACTTGCCAAACAGGCAGCGGATGTTGTATAATTCAAACGTATCAAAGTAAGAGTCAGAACGCAATGGGGGCAGAGGATACGATGGCAACGCAGGGCCGCAGAAAACGCAAAAAGAACGTGGTCTGGACAACACTGATGCGATTGTTTTTTCTATTGCTGCTGTTGAGTATGCTGGCTGCGTATATCTCCAATCAGGTCACCATCAGCTCCAAGCGTGCGGAGCTGGATACGCTGAACGAGCAGATCGCTCAGCAAAAGACCGAGAATGAGGAAATGCAGCGCATCCTCAGCGGCGATGCAGACCAGATCACCGAGTGGGTCGCGCGGGATTCTTACAATTATGCCGCACCCAATGAGCGCATCTTTGTGGATGTGACCGGAAACTGAGCGGCAGGCATTATTTGTAGAACAAGGAGTATTGAGTTTTGGCAATTGAGGTAGGGAACGTATTTGAGGGCCGTGTCACCGGCGTGAAGCCCTTTGGCGCATTTGTTGCGCTGCCGGAGGGCCGCACGGGCATGGTCCACATTTCCGAAGTGTCCAATCAGTTCGTGCAGGACATTGCAACGGTCCTGCACGATGGCGATACCGTGAAGGTGCAGGTCATCAGCATCGCACCGGACGGCAAGATCGCCCTGTCCATGAAGCGCCTGCTTCCCCCGTCTCCGCGTCCCGCGCGGGAAGGCCGCGGCCCCGCAGGCGGTTCCCGCCCGGGTGCACCTCGGGATGGCGGGCACTTTGGCAATGACCGCGGTGCAGGCCGTCCCCCTCGGGAAGGCGGACGCGGCCCGGCCCGGGATGCTGCACCCCGGGTGTGGCAGCCCAAGGCTCCGGTCCGCTCGGATAACATGGGCTTTGAGGATATGATGAGCCGCTTCAAAAGCCAGAGCGAGGAGAAGATGGCAGACCTTGACCATGAGACCAACAACCGCCGCGGAGGCGGTTATGCGCCCCGTGGCCGCGGCGGACGCCGCTGAAGCGCACCGGAAGGTGTGTTTTGGGGGCTGTCCCCATCAGAATGTGCAGAACAGATCTGTCTTTGAACGGACAGGTCTGTTTTTTCGGTAACAGAAAGGAACCATAATGCCCGCAAAATTTGAACTGATCGCGCCCTGCTTTTTTGGGTGCGAATCCACCGCAAAATTTGAGCTGACCCGCATCGGCGCCGAGAACATCCGGGTGGACGATGGCCGGCTGAGCTTTTCCGGCGGTGCCGAGATGATCGCAGCCGCCAACCTGAACCTGCGCACCGTGGAACGTGTCATGCTGCTGCTGGCCCGCTACAAGGCCACCACCTTCGATGACCTGTTCGACGGCGTGTATGCGATCCCGTGGGAGGAGCTGCTGCCCGCCGATGCAGCGTTCCCGGTCACAGGCTCCTCGCTGAACAGCCAGCTGTCCAGTGTGCCTGCCTGCCAGAGCATCATCAAAAAGGCTGTGGTCAAGCGCCTGATGGCAAAGCACCATGTTTCGGTACTGCAGGAGACGGGCACAGAGTACAAGATCCGCTTTATGCTGCGCAAGGACCAGTGTGAGATCATGCTGGATACCACCGGCGAGGGTCTGCACAAGCGCGGTTACCGCCGCAGCGCTATGGAAGCACCCATCCGCGAAACTCTGGCAGCCACCATTGCAGACCTCGGACGTGTGCGCCGGGACAGTCTGGTGGAGGATCCCTTCTGCGGCAGCGGTACGCTGCTGATCGAAGCAGCCCAGAAGGCGATGAACATCGCCCCCGGTCTGAAGCGCCGGTTTGCAGCAGAACGTTATAGTTTTGTGCCTGCGGCCCTGTGGGCAGAGCAGCGCCAGAAAGCACTGGCGGATTCTAAGCTGGATGTGGGTTTCGAGGCGTTCGGTTACGACATCGACCCGGCAGCCGTGGCGCTTGCCAATGCCAATGCAAAGCTGGCAGGCGTGGAAAAGCGCTGCCACTTTGAGGTGGCGGATGTGGCCGATTTTGCCGCAAAGCAGGAGGCCATCGTGCTGACGAATCCCCCCTACGGCGAGCGTATGAGCACCATTGAGGGCGCTGCAAAGCTGGCCCGGACGCTGGGCCGCCAGATGGAAGCCCACCCCTGTGCAGGCGTCTATGCCATCACAGCCGACATGGACTTTGAGGCGCACTACGGCAAGCGCGCCAACAAGCGCCGCAAGATGTACAATGGCATGATCCCCTGCCAGCTGTATATGTACTACGCCGCACCGGGTGCCGGACACACGGCAAAGCCCATGCCCAAGACCGGTTTTGACGGCAAGCGCACCAGCCCGAACCGCTTTGAAAAGAAATAAAGACCCCAACAGACCCTGCCGCACCGGAGTTTCCGGTGCGGCTTTTTGCGTGTTTGTGAAAAATACCGGGAAAAGTCAGAACCAACGACTTTCTGTTTCTTCCGGAAAATGGACGCCGGGACAGGAAGTTTCCGAAAGATGATCCAAAAGATAATGGCAAAGATGAGACAAATTCATTCACTTTTTGCAAAGGATGGTTGCACCGCCGGGAAAAATGCATTATACTAGCCTTATTACAGTCCGGCAGTTCGCCGCAGAAAGGAATCGTGGAGATGGAAGGAAGAATGCGGCCCTATCTGCCGGAGCTGACCATCCGGGATTACAACATCTATATGCAGTATCTGCGGGGAGTCCGGCGGCAGCTGTACGAGGACTATGGCTTCTACGCCTGCCATCTGCTGCGGACCAACGGAGTGCTGTTTGCAGTGCTCTCGGACAGTCTGGCGGGGCGCTCCGCCACCTGTCGGTGCAAGCGGGTGCCCGGTACGCTGGCGTGGCGCAGACTGATGTGCCAGACGCAGGGCATCCGTCTGGCGGCACAGGTGGAGGTGCTGCTGGGCTGGCATAGCCTGCAGGACCGGAAATACTGTGAGCTGCGGCCGCTGGACCGGGTCCGCCGCGCGGTGGACAGCGTGATGCTACGCAAGGCCTATGAACGCGCTGTGCGGGAAAATCCGGCGATTGAACGCTTGTTCCAGCAGGAACGGGAGCAGGCTGTGGTGCAGATGAACCTCAGCGCCCGGAACTATACGCTGGCGGCAGAGCCTATGAGCAATATCTATGGAGCACTGTATTCCACCCTTGCTACCGACGATTCCAGCCAGCGCAGGAGCATGCGCTGCATCGGAAGCTACATTGGGCGCATCTTCTATCTGCTGGACAAAGCAGAACGGTTCGAGAAGGACAAGCGCAGCGGGCAGTACAATGTGTTCGTGGTCAACGAGCTGAAGGGGCAGGCGGCAGCGATGGAAAATGCCCGCCGTCAGGCGCTGGCGGCAGCGAACGATCTGATGCGGGTGTACAGCATGCTGGACATCAAGCTCAACCGCAGCCTGCTGGACAATATCATGCTTTTGGGCCTGCATCACGCGGTGGAGCCGCTGGAAGCCGGCACCGAGCAGGAAAATTGGGAGATCCCATGAAGCATAAGCAACAAAAAAGCTGGGTCATGGCCTACTGCGGCATCGTATCGGCGCTGTGCGTCGCATTGATGCTGCTGGGGGCGGTGATCCCCATCGCCATGTTCATCGCGCCTGCGGTGGCAGGTTTTCTGATCGCCACAGTCTGCGTGGAGTGCGGCCGCCAGATGGCGCTGACGGCCTATACGGCGGTCAGCCTGCTGGCCCTGCTGTTTGTGCCGGACAAGGAAGTGGCGCTGATCTTTGCAGCGCTGCTGGGGTATTATCCGCTTGCAAAGCCGCACTTCGACCGCATCCGTCCCGCGCTGCTGCGGGGGACGTGCAAACTGCTGCTGTGCAACGGTGCAGTGCTGGCGATGTACGGGCTGGTCTTTCTGCTGGTGCCTGCAGGCAGCATCTCGCAGGAGCTGCGCGCCACGGCACTGGCGGTCTCGCTGGCAACCTTGGCGATGGGCAATGCTGCGTTTCTGCTGTACGACCGGGCGCTGCACAATCTTCTGATGCTGTACCGGATGGTATGGCAGCCGAAACTCCATAAAACTTTGGGCTGGCGTTAAGCCAGCCTTTGTGCTATAATAAGCCCCTGAAAGGTGGAATGTGGAACAACAGTTGATGCAAAGCGCCGGGCCACGCAGGTGACAGCTGCGAGGGTGACGAGGAGAGAGATCATCGAAAGATTCGGCGGATGTTTCTCCGGCTGAGGGCTAGACCAGCCGCAGAGAAGGGCAAAAAACGGCAGTGATACCGCAACAGATCCCTTCAAAGAAAGCCATACAAGAACATAAACTGAAATGGAAGCTGACCGTGTTCTGCTGCGCATTTTCGGCGCGGCACGGTCGGTCTGGAGGTGTTTTGTATGTGTGGCATCGTTGGTTATGTGGGCAGGCGCAGCGCACAGGATGTGCTGCTGGATGGTCTGGAAAAACTGGAATATCGCGGATACGATTCCGCCGGCGTGGCGCTTGCGCTGGACGGCGGCATCCGCGTGGTCAAAACAAAGGGTCGGCTGTCTGCCCTGCGGGAGAAGCTGCAGGCGCAGCAGTTGGCGCAAAGCCGGTGCGGCATCGGTCACACCCGGTGGGCGACCCATGGGGAGCCCAGCGATGTGAACAGCCACCCGCATTCCACCCCCCGGGTCAGCATTGTTCACAACGGCATCATTGAAAATTACGGCCTGCTCAAGGAACGGCTGATGGCAAAAGGCTACCAGTTCCAGAGCGAGACGGACACGGAAGTATTGGTGAAGCTGATCGACAGCTGCTACACCGGGGACCCCCTGCTGGCCTTGTACAAGGCACTGAGCAAGGTGCGGGGCAGCTATGCACTGGCAGTGCTGTTCCGGGATCTTCCGGATACGATCTTCGCGGTCAAGCGGGAAAGCCCGCTGATCGTGGGCTGCGGCGAGGGCGAGAATTTTGTAGCATCGGACATTCCGGCGCTGCTGAAGTATACCCGCCGCTACTGCGTGCTGGAAGAAGGGGATCTGGCAGTGTGCACCGCCGACAGGATCCAGTTCTATAACGAGTTCGGCGAGCCGGTGGAACGCCCGGTGCTGACGGCAGACTGGGACATGGAAGCCGCCGAAAAAGGCGGATATCCTCACTTTATGCTCAAGGAGATCCACGAGCAGCCTGCCGCCATTACCGCAACAGTCAGCCCCCGGGTGGAGGATGGCATGCCGGTGCTGCGTATCCCGGAGCTGACCGATGAAAGGCTGCGCAGCATCGGGACCGTGCATCTGGTGGGCTGCGGCACGGCGATGCACGCCGGAATGGTGGGCAAGGCAGCCATTGAAACGCTGGCCCGGGTGCCTGCCGAGGTGGACATTGCCAGCGAGTTCCGCTACCGGGATCCGATCCTGCGGGACAACGATCTGGTGGTCATCATCAGCCAGTCCGGCGAGACCAGCGATACGCTGGCGGCCCTCAAGCTGGCAAAAAGCCGGGGCGTGCCGGTGCTGGCCATCGTGAATGTGGTGGGCAGCTCCATTGCCAGGGCAGCGGACTACGTCATGTACACCTACGCGGGGCCGGAGATCGCTGTGGCATCCACCAAAGCCTATATGGTGCAGATGTGTGTGCTGTACCTCTTTGCGCTGCGGCTGGCGTATGCCCGGGGAGAACGCACCGAAGCCGAGACCCGCCGGGACACGGCAGAGCTGCTGCGCATCCCGGTGCTCGTCAAGGACCGGTTGGCAGACTGCGAGCAGATCAAATATCTTGCCAGTCGTTATGTGAACACCCAGAGCTGCTTTTTCATCGGGCGCGGGTTTGACTATGCACTTTCGCTGGAGGGCAGTCTGAAGCTGAAGGAGATCAGCTACGTCCACTCGGACGCCTATGCTGCCGGAGAGCTGAAACACGGAACGATCAGTCTGATCACCGATGGTGTGCCGGTGATCGCGCTGGCGACCCAGAAAAATGTCTACGAAAAGACCCTGTCCAACGCCAAGGAGACCCGGAGCCGCGGTGCCCGGGTGCTGCTGTTCACCACAAAGGACGCCGTGGTGCCGGATGGCATTGCAGATGCGGTGATCCGGCTGGAGGAATGCAGCGGGATCTTCATGCCGCTGCAGCTTATTGTGCCGCTGCAACTGTTTGCCTATTATATGGCGGTCCTGCGGGGCTGTGACGTGGATAAGCCCCGCAATCTGGCAAAGAGCGTTACGGTGGAATAAACGCCTTACAGGGCCGCGAGAGCGGCGATGACAGGACTTGTAAAAGGACAAAAAAGGGAACTCCCATCCGAGTAGATGGGAGTTCCCTTTTTGATGCAAGAAACAGGGGAGAGAGGCTTACCAGAACCAGTAACGCTTCTTGAAAGCAATGTAGGCCGCCCCGATGATCACGATCACTACGCCGCCCGCAATGAAGAAGGTCCAGTTGATGTTGGCGAACTTCAGGTTCTGGTTGGTCAGCAGATAGCGACCAGCCGTGTCGGCGGTGATGATGCCGTCGGTATAGCTGTTCAGGTACTGCCACTTGCCGGAGACCGAGTTGTACAGATACAGGTGGGAATAGGTGCTCTTGTCCAGATCAATGCGCACCGAGCAGGGAAGCGCATGCCCCTTGTCCAGCTCAAACTCAATGCCCTGCTCGGTCTCAGTCAGGGTGAGCAGGGTGTCCAGATCACTGGTGGTGCTGCGGACGCCGCTGCCCGCGATCTGCAGCGTGTAGCCATCGCCCACCACGCACAGGGTCTTGCCGGTGGTGCGCAGCGCATTGAAGATCTCGCCGGTCACAGTAGGCACTTCGGACTGGTTAAAGACCAGCTCGTTGTCCTCGCTGTTCTGGATGGCTTTGACGATGGGGTCCATCTCCAGCGGGGCATCGTTGCCTGCGGTAGAGTCGTCACCGGACGCATCGCCCGAGGACGAGGATGCCGAAAGGTTGACGATGACCGTTACCATGGCAGAGGCCGTGCCGTTGGACACGGTGATGGAGGTCGCACCGGCACCCACTGCGGTGATCACACCGGTGGGGCTTACGGTGGCAATGTTGCTGTTGCCGGACTTGAAGGTGAACTTCTGCGATGCCGACGAGGGCGAAGCTTTTGCGGTCAGGGTGCGGGTGGCACCGGGTTTCAGCACTACATAAGAGGGGTTCACGGTGACGACCTGCCCGCTGTTGGAAGAGCCGGTGCTGCCAGTCCCATTGCTGGGAACGCTGATGACCGTGACGGTGGTGCTGGCAGTTACGGAACCGCAGGTGGCAGTGATGGTGGCGGTACCCGGTGCGATACCGGTGACACGACCAAAGCTGTTCACCGTGGCGACCTTTTCATTGGAAGAAGTCAGAGTGACGGTGGCATAGTTGGATGCGGAAGAAGGCCGCACCTGCAGGGAGGCGGAGACCGAGTTGCCGACATAGAGGGTGTTGGAGGTCAGCGAAAGGTCCATCTCAGTGACGATCATGGTGGAGTCCATGGAGACCGCAATGGTATAAGCGCAGATCTGGTTGCCTGCGGCTGCGGTGATGCGGGTGGTGCCAACGCCCACAGCCTGCACCACGCCGGTGCTGCTGACCGTCAGGATGGACGTATCATCGGAGATGTAGACCACAGTGTCAGTAGAAGTGCGGGGACGCACGGTTGGAGACAGCTGCTGCGTGGAACCCAGCAGCATGTTGGAAGCATAGCTGCCGGTCTCGATGCTTTCGGCAGGGATATCCTGGCTCCACGGCAGGGTGACATTGCCGAGGGCCAGACCCGTCAGCGGGGCAGCTGCCGAAGCAGAAAGGGCTGTGCCGCCCACCAGCAGGCAGAGCATTGCAGCGCAGACTGCCAGTTTTTTTGCGGTTGATTTCATGTTTTGTATACCTCTTTGGGTGGTTTGAAACGGGCTGACCGGGCAATGCGCAGCGGGTCCTTAGCGGAACAGCACGCCCAGAGCTTCCATTGCATACTCAAAATAAGTGACATGATCGTATTCCACACGGGCGGTAACGCTCATGCCGTTGGAAAGATCTACTTTGTCACCGCTCCTGCTCACAACATAGGTCGTGTCGGGCTTGATGGTCATTTTGTAATAAGAAGCGCTGGAGCTGGCGGTCACATCACTGTCGATGGAGGTAACAACACCGGTCAGGGTGCCGTAGGAATACTCGGAAAGACCGGTGATGGCGATCTTACAGGGGTCACCCTCATGCAGCAGGGGACGATCGTTCACCGTTACCATGGCAACGATTTCCAGATCGTCGTTCTCACTTGCCACGGTTGCCAGCGGGGAACCGGCGCTGAGCACCATGCCCTCCTTATAGGGAGTGTCCATGTGGATGGTGCCGGAGGTGGGAGCATAGATGTAGTAGTCGTTGGCACCCGTGCTCAAAGCCTCCATCTGAGCTTTAAGATTGTCCACGTTGGTCTGGGCGCTGGTGATGCTCTGCGAGATGGACTGCATGGTGGAGTAATAGAGAGCTTCCAGCTCGCTCTGGCTCTGCTCCATCAGGGTCTTGATCTGCGCATCGGAGTAACCGGCTGACTGATAAGCCGTGGCGTCAAAGGTCTTTTGAGACACCTGACTCTTGTAGGTCTCATACTGATAGTAGTAGGGCTGGTCCTCGGGGTTCGTCTCGCTGAAATAGTTGGTATCATCCTGCACGCATTTCAGCAGCTTGTTGTACTGGTCCAGCTGAGTTTGATAGATCTTCAGCTGACTTTCCAGGTTGTCCTGCTGCATGTCCAGATCGGTGCTCTTGATGTGCGCCACCAGATCACCCTCGTTGACATAGCTGCCCTCGGAGATATACAGCTCGGTGATGGAACCGGAGTAGCTGGACATGATATAGGTCTTGTTGCTGGCCTGCACGGTGCCGGTGTTCTGGCTTACATAGATGCGGTTGGTCTTTGTGCTCCAAACCACTAGAAACGCCATGAACAGCCCCACCAGAATGAGAAAAGCATAGCCGAACGGGGGCAGCTTTTTCTCCAGCATGATGCGGCGATCCTGCAGGTCAGACAGGTTCTGAACATTCATCGTCATAATTATTTGGTCTCCATAAACACGTCAACCACAGCCTCATCGTCGTCCTGATTGACAAAAATGGTATAGGTGTCGCCGGTCAGAGTCTGGTCGTTCTCAAAAGCATGGATCTGCAGCTTGGAAGCAGCCAGCTGGCTCTGGGACATGGGGCCGGTGTAGTGAGCATACAGACAGTTCTTTACGCGCAGAACAGCATCCATGTGATAGCCCTGCTCCATTTGAGGAATGAACTGGGTGGCCTGCTGCAGCAGGCAGAACTTCATTTCATGGTTCGAGCTGAAGGTGATGGATTGTACGATAGGGCCGATGGGCATGGCACCATTGCTCTTGATGAAGTTGTGCATCTGGGTCAGTACCAGCTGCATGCTGCCCATTTCTTCCGGATGAATCTCGCGGGACAGCACGTTGGTCAGCTTGAGGGTCTTGTTTTCAGCAACTTTGATCTCATTCATAATAAAATACCCCTGTTTTTCAATGATTATTTCCTCGTTGGAGGATAAGATACGAACATAAAAACGTGCCCGGAGGCTTTTTGCCTCCGGGCACACCATTGCGAGGCATTGTCACCTGAGATGGCAGACCATCCTGTGTTCAGATGAGCATTCCCGGACAGCAGCGATGCTGTCAGTAGGTGATGGACTCACCATCGTCATCCTCTTCCACAACGGCAGCTGCCACAGCGGCCTTGGGCGCTTCTTTCTTCTTGCGGTAGATACCCTGCTGCATATTCCACAGCTCGGAGTAACGGCCTCCCTTCGCCAGCAGTTCATCGTGCGTGCCGCGCTCCACGATCTTGCCGTGATCCATCACAAGGATCAGGTCACAGTCGCGGACAGTGGACAGACGATGCGCCACGATCAGCATCGAACGATCTGCAAGCTCGTTGTAGATCATGTTGAAGATCAGGTTTTCGGTGGCAAAGTCCAGATTACTGGTAGACTCGTCCAGAATGTAGAGATTGGAATTTTTCAGGAAGGCGCGTGCCAGCGCGATGCGCTGCTTTTCGCCGCCGGACAGACCATTGCCGGCTTCTTCCAGATAGGTGTTGTACTGCAGCGGCAGGTGACGGATGAAGTCGTGAGCATCCGCTTTCTTGGCGGCTTCCTTGACCTCGTCCAGCGATGCATCCATGCGGGAGACGCGGATGTTGTCGTAGATGCTCTTGCTGAACAGCTCCACGTTCTGCGGCACATAGGAGATGGCGCGGCGCACCGAAGCATTGGTGTACTCTGCCAGATTCACGCCGTTGAAGTCGATCTCGCCGTCCTCCGGCTCGTAATACTTCAGCAGCAGCTTGGTGATGGTGGACTTGCCGCTGCCGCTGCTGCCCACCAGAGCCACCTTTTTGCCGGCAGGAATGGTAAAGCTGACGTGGTCCAGCGCCGGAGCGCGGTTGCCGTAGCGGAAGGTGACGTCCTTGAACTCGATATCGCCCTCCACCTTTTCCAGATCGCTGCGGTCCTCATCGCCGGCGATCTCAGACGGGTAATCCATGATCTCGGTCAGACGCTTCATGGAGATGCTGGCTTCCTGAATCTGCATCTGCAGACCGATCAGGTTGCTCAGGGGGGAGGTGAAGTAGCCAGACAGGGTGCTGAACGCCATAAAGCTGCCCAGCGTCATCTCACCGTTCAGCACCTGACTGATACCCACATAAGTGGTCAGCATGCTGAAGCCGGTGGAGATGAAGGAGGAGATCAGACTCTGGGTGCTGCTGATCTTGCTGGACCGCAGGCTGATCTTCAGGCTCTTGATGTACTCGCGCTCGAGGTTGTCCATCTCGGTGTCCTCGTTGGCGTTGCACTTGACGGTCTCGATGCCGCGCAGGCTCTCGATCATCTGGCTGTTCAGCGCGGCAGACTGCACCATGGTCTCTTCGTTGATCTTCTTGTAGGGCTGCTTGTAGATCAGCACCAGCAGGATGCTGACCAGCGCCATGAACAGGGAAATGGAGAACAGGGTGGAGTTCATCCGGAACAGGATGATGCCGGTGATGATGGCCATGGAGATATCCATGATCAGACTCAGCGCAATGCTGGTGAAGATGGACTTGATGGTGTTGGCATCGGAATAACGGGTGGTGATGTCACCGGTCTTGCGGGTGGCAAAAAACTTCATGGGCAGCTTGAAGATGTGCCCGAAGTAGCCCAGCATCAGCGGGATGTCGATCTTGATGGAAAGGTAGATCAGGACCCACTGCCGGACAAAGCCTACCAGCGTGTTGGTGATGCTGACCAGTGAGAATACCAGGATCAAGGTCACCAGAAGGTTACTCAAGCCATAAGGCAGCACCTCATCCATCAGGATCTTGTTGAACATGGAAGAGGCAATGCCAAGGATCGTCACGATGAGAGAACCAAGAATCGCATAGGCAAAGAGCTTTTTCTGGGGCAGGAGCAGATCGAGATACCGCTTCATCATGCCGCCTTTTTCGATCTTACCGCCCTTGAACTCCGAGGTGGGGTTCAGCAGCAGCAGAACGCCGGTAAAGCTCTTGTAGAACTCGTCCAGACTGATTTTTTTCAGCTCACAGGCAGGGTCGCCGATGACAACGTAGTCCTTGCACTTATGCTTTTTGCCGTTTTCAGAAGCCTCTTTGGCAGCCTCCGATTCCTTCAGCATGTGCTTGCGGCGCTCGCCGTCGTCTTTGATGGTGGTCTTTTTAAAGACGACTACGAAATGGGCCAGACCCTGCTCGGTGATGACCTGAGCGATGCATGGCAGGGAAAAATCACTCAGGAAATTCTCGCGGTCTACGCGGACAGCCGCTGAGGTAAAGCCCAGCTCGTTGGCAGCCTTCTGCAGACCAACAAGGTTCGTGCCTTTCAGGTCAGTACCCATCATATCGCGCAGGCGGGTGATGGTGACTTCCTTTTTGTAATGGAGGCACACCATTGCGAGGCAGGCAGCGGCGCAGTCAGTGCTGTCGTGCTGCCGGACGTAGGTATAACGCATAGATGCTTCCTTTTGCTTTATAGAAATTTTATTCAAACGGCAATGCGGTCTCCCCCCATGGGAAAGACGGAACACTGCAGATCTGACGAAACAAAAAAGAGTTGCTGTTGCCAGAAAAAGACGGACGACAGCTTATGGATCTGCGTGGGCTCTTTTGGAAAAATGCGCACAAATTCCCTAAAGAACATAAGAAGTATAACACAATATGACAGGTTCTTCAAGGGCTCAATTTTTAAGAAGGGGTGAAAGCTGGTTCCCTCCCCACAAAACAAAAACAGCAATGCTCCCATGGAACATTGCTGCAATGGCGCCTCTTGCCTGACTCGAACAGGCGACACCCTGATTAACAGTCAGGTGCTCTAACCGACTGAGCTAAAGAGGCAGATCACTGATGTGACTGCAAGAAACATTATACCGCATAGGAAGGAGTTTTGCAAGCCTTTTTGCAAAAAAAGACCAAAACGGCGAAAAAAGCAGTTCGCCGTTTTGGTCGATAAAGAACGGCCCCGAAAGGTCCGCAGACATTTCGGGGCCGCAGGATGATATCATGGGAAAAGAAAACTGCAAAAGAAGCTTACTTCAGCTTGCTCTTGGCCTTCATGCGCTGTTCATGGTTCAGGATCTGCTTGCGGATGCGCAGGTTCTCCGGAGTGACCTCCAGCAGCTCGTCCGGAGCCAGGAATTCCAGACAGCCCTCCAGGCTCAGTTTGCTGATGGGGATCAGGCGCAGAGCATCGTCCGAGCCGGAAGCGCGGGTGTTGGTCAGGTGCTTGGTCTTGCAGACGTTGACGTCCACATCCTCGCCAGAGGCGGTGTAGCCGATGACCATGCCCTCGTAGACCTTCTCGCCGGCACCG
The DNA here is from genome assembly GCA_934513205.1 of uncultured Faecalibacterium sp. Lineage (GTDB taxonomy): Bacteria > Bacillota > Clostridia > Oscillospirales > Ruminococcaceae > Faecalibacterium. Next base: position 103,264 of record CAKSWU010000004.1, read on the forward strand.
ACAAGCAGGGTGCCGCGCTGCTGCGCGTTGAACAGACCGTAGGTGACCGCCTCGCCGGTCTCAAAGCTGACCAGAGAACCGGTGGAGCGGTTGGCGATCATGCCGGCCCAGACATCATAGCCGTCAAAGATCTGGTTGATGATGCCCTCGCCGTGGGTATCGGTCAGGAACTGGTTGCGGTAGCCGAACAGGCCGCGGCTGGGCATACGGAACTCCAGACGGACACGGTCGGTGCCCAAAGACTCGATCTGCTGCAGCAGCGCCTTGCGCTGGCCCAGACCGGTCATAACAGCACCCTGATACTGGGCGGGCACGTCGATGACCACATGCTCCATAGGCTCGTAAGTCTTGCCGTCGATGACCTTGGTCAAAACGTGCGGGGGAGAGACCTGCAGCTCATAACCTTCGCGGCGCATGGTCTCGATCAGGATGGACAGGTGCATCTCACCACGGCCCATAACGCGGAAGGAGTCGGTCGTGGGGGAGTCCTCCACCTTCAGAGCAACGTCCTTCAGCAGTTCCTTCTGCAGACGGTCGCGGATCTGACGGCTGGTGACGTACTTGCCCTCACGGCCTGCCAGCGGGCTGTCGTTGACCGAGAAGGTCATCTCAACAGTAGGATCGTTGATCTTCACGAAGGGCAGCGGCTCCACGTTGGAGGGGCTGCACAGGGTGTTGCCGATGGTGACGTCGGGCAGGCCGGAGAATGCCACGATATCGCCGGCGGTGATGTTGTCACACGGCTGACGGCCGTTGGCCTGGAAGTCGTACAGCTTGGTCAGACGACCACGCATCTTCAGGTCGGGGTTGTGCCAGTCGCAGACAACGACTTCCTCGCCCACCTTGGCGATACCGTTCTGGATGCGGCCGATGCCGATACGACCCACGAAATCATTGTAGTCCACGGAGGATACCAGCATCTGGAAGGGAGCCTCGGGATCACCCTCGGGCGGCTTGATGGTGCTCAGCAGGGTGTCGAACAGGGGGATCAGGTCGGTGCCGGGCACATCCGGGTCCAGGCTGGCGGTGCCGTCACGGCCGCAGCAGAACAGCATGGGGCAGTCCAGCTGCTCGTCGGTAGCACCCAGATCCATCAGCAGGTACAGCACCTCATCGATGACTTCTTTGATGCGTGCGTCGGGACGGTCGATCTTGTTGATGGCCACCACCAGACTCAGGTTCTGCTGCAGAGCCTTCTGCAGCACGAAGCGGGTCTGGGGCATGCAACCCTCGGCGGCGTCCACCAGCAGCAGAACGCCGTTGACCATCTTCAGCACACGCTCGACCTCGCCGCCGAAGTCAGCGTGACCCGGGGTATCGACGATGTTGATCTTAACACCCTTGTAGGAGCAGGAGCAGTTCTTGGCCAGAATGGTGATACCGCGTTCACGCTCGATATCGCCGCTGTCCATGACGCGCTCAGCCACGACCTGATTGTCGCGGAAGGCACCGCTCTGACGCAGCATGGCGTCCACCAGGGTGGTCTTGCCGTGGTCAACGTGAGCGATAATGGCAACGTTGCGCAAATCGTTACGAACCATAAAATTCAACCTCTCTATTATTTAAAACTCATAAAATACGAACGAACGTCATACAATCCTAAGTTTATAACAGAACAGGGCGGTTTGTCAAGATTGTATAAAAAATTTTTGGAGCTTTCGGCAAAATGCCTGAGATTTTTCCGCCGATTTGTGCGGCGTGTACCTTTAAAATATGTTATACTTATGGCATAAAAAAGACCGGAGGTGCTTTTTATGAAGATCACGTTTCTGGGCGCGAACCACGAAGTCACCGGCAGTTGTACCCTGATCGAAGCGGCAGGACGGCGTTTTCTGGTCGATCACGGCATGGAGCAGGGCAGGGACTTCTACGAAAACCAGCCCATCCCGGTAGCGCCCGGCGAAATCGACTGGGTGCTTGTGACCCATGCCCATATCGACCACACCGGTCTTTTGCCGCTGCTGGTGCACAACGGCTTCCGGGGCAGGATCTATGCCACGGACCCCACGGTGGAGCTGTGTGGCATCATGCTGCGAGACTCTGCCCACATTCAGGAATTTGAAGCCGAATGGAAGAACCGCAAGGGCCAGCGTTCCGGTGCAGAGCCGGTGGAACCCATGTATACCGTTCAGGACGCCGAGGCTGCCATGAAGCAGTTTTTTGGCGTGGCGTATGACAAAAAAGTGGAGCTGGCACCGGGCATCCAGATCCGGTTCGTGGATGTGGGACACCTGCTTGGCTCTGCCAGCATTGAGCTTTGGATCACCGAGGGCGAAAGCACCACGAAGCTGGTGTTCTCCGGCGATATCGGCAATCTGGACCAGCCCATCATCAAGGACCCCACTTATCTTCAAGAGGCCGACTATGTGTTCATGGAGTCCACCTACGGTGACCGCAGCCACGGCCCCAAGCCGGACTATGTGAACGATCTGGCAAAAATTTTACAGCGTACCTTTGACCGGGGCGGCAATGTGGTCATCCCCAGCTTTGCGGTGGGCCGCACGCAGGAGATGCTCTACTTCATCCGCGAGATCAAGGAAAAAGGATTGGTCAAAGGGCACGGAAGCTTCCCGGTGTACATCGACAGTCCTCTTGCCATCGAAGCAACGCGCATTTTTCAGGACACGGACCCGGATTGCTTTGACCGCGAGACGCAGGCACTGTTGGCGCAGGGCATCGACCCCATCCATTTTCCGGGGCTGCGGGTCAGCGTCACCAGCGAGGAGTCCCGGATGATCAACTCGGACCGGGTGCCCAAGGTCATCCTGTCTGCCAGCGGCATGTGCGAGGCGGGACGCATCCGACATCACCTCAAGCACAACCTGTGGCGGCCGGAGTGCACCATCCTGTTCGTGGGTTTTCAGGCAAGGGGGACTCTGGGACGTACCCTGCTGGATGGGGCGACCACAGTCAAACTGTTCGGAGAGCCGATCGAAGTACAGGCAGAGCTGTGCCAGTTGACCGGGATGTCCGGTCACGCCGACCGCGAGGGTCTGCTGCGCTGGGTGAGCGCATTTGATCCCAAGCCCAAGCGGGTGTTCGTCATCCATGGTGAGGACGAGACCGAGAACATTTTCGTCAACACCCTGACCGAGCAGGGCTTTACCGCCTGCGCTCCTTACAATGGCGCCCAGTGGGCTATCGGGGCCGAGGGCGCAGTCTGCCTGCAGGAGGGCGCAAAGGTCCGCATCGAACAGAGGGCCGGCGAGGGCGCAAACCGTGCTGCAACGGTGTTTCAGCGGCTGGTCAGCGCCGGCAAGCGGCTGCTGCGGGTCATCGAGCACAACGAGGGCGGTGCCAACAAGGATCTGGCAAAATTTGCCGACCAGATCAACGCCCTGTGTGACAAGTGGGACCGCTGAGATAAAACAAAAGCACCGCGGCTCAAAAGCCGCGGTGCTTTTTGTTGGAGCGGGCAATGGGAATCGAACCCACCTCCTCAGCTTGGAAGGCTGATATACTAGCCGATGTACGATGCCCGCATTCACGAACGATATTATAACATGTTCCGGGGCAAATGTCCAGCCCAATTTTTGTATGTTCCTTAAAGCACCAGAAAAGAATGCCGGAACGGCCTTGCTTTTCCATACGGCTCTGCTACAATAGAAAAGAACGGAGGGAGAGAGGATGGAACCGGAAGCAGAGATCATTTGTGCGCAGCTGTTTACCCTGCGGGATGAAGCATACCGCGCCTTTCACAGTGCGTTGATGCCCACCGTGCCGCCGGAAACGGTGATCGGCGTGCGCGTTCCGGCTCTGCGCAAGTTGGCAAAACAGCTCACAGGCACAGCGCAGGCAGAAGTGTTTTTACAGGCCCTGCCGCATGGATACTACGAAGAAAACAACCTCCACGCGTTTCTGATCGAACTTATCCGGGACTACGACAGGGCGCTGACTGAAACGGAAGCGTTCTTGCCCTATATCAACAACTGGGCCACCTGTGACTGCTTTTGCCCCAAAGTGTTTGCAAAGCACAAGAAGGAACTGCTGGTGCCCATTCGCCACTGGCTGGATTCGGGCGAGGTGTACACCGTGCGCTATGGCATGGAGATGCTGATGCGCTATTATCTGGATGATGCATTCCGGCCGGAATATCTGGAATGGGTGGCCGATGTGCGCAGCACGGAATACTATATCAATATGATGCGGGCATGGTATTTTGCCACGGCACTGGCAAAGCAGCCGGATGCCGCGCTGCCGTGGCTCACAGAAAAGCGGCTGGATCTGTGGACCCACAACAAAGCCATCCAGAAAGCGGTGGAAAGCCGCCGCATTCCGCCTGGAATGAAGCAGCTGCTGCGCGGTCTGCGCAGCCGTTCATAAAAGCTTCCGGATTTCTGCGCAGATTCCCTGTTTACTTTATGCGGGTTTTATTGTAGAATATACTGTAGTAAAAATGCCGGGCTATGCCCCGACGGAAAATAAAACCAGGTGGTGTTTGGATTATGGCATTGAAATATCAGCGCATTCTGCTCAAGATCAGCGGTGAGGCTCTTGGCGGCGAGAAGGGCATGGGCTTTGATGAGCCGACCATGGATGCGATCTGCGGCGGCGTGAAGAAAGCGCACGAGCTGGGGGTACAGATCGGCATCGTGGTGGGCGGCGGCAACTTCTGGCGCGGTCGTTCCAGCGGCAAGATGGAGCGCACACTGGCAGACAAGATCGGTATGCTGGCAACGGTGATGAACGCTCTGGCGGTCTCCGACAAGCTGGAGCAGCTGGGCGTCCCCACGGAGGTATTCACCTCCATCACCATGCCGCAGGTGGCACCGGCGTTTACCCGCAAGGATGCCCTGCGCGCGATGGAGCAGGGCAAGATCGCGGTCTTTGGCGGCGGCACCGGCAACCCCTTCTTCTCCACCGATACGGCGACTGCCCTGCGTGCCGTGGAGGTCAGTGCCGATGTGATGTTCAAGGCTACCATGGTGGACGGCGTTTACGACAAGGACCCCCACAAGTACCCGGACGCCAAAAAGTACGATACTCTGACCTTTACAAAGGTGTTGGAGGATCAGCTGGCTGTCATGGACGGCACGGCGGCGACCCTGTGCCGCGACAATAAGCTGCCCATTCTGGTGTTTGACCTGGCAGACCCGGACAACATTGCCCGCGCTGTGCAGGGCGAAAACGTGGGCACGCTGGTCTATGAGGGCTGATACAGCATTTCTAAGACCGCAAACTGCATACAATAAGGCAGCGGTGCTCTGCTCTGCAGCCTTGAAAATACACTAATAGGAACAGGAGACTACCACAATGAGCAGCAACACCAAGGTTTACGAAGACAAGATGAAGAGCTCGGTCGAGCATCTGGGCCGTGAGCTTGCCGCCGTGCGCGCAGGCCGCGCAAACCCCGCTGTGCTGGATAAGGTCACCGTGGACTACTACGGCGCACCCACTCCCGTCCAGCAGGTAGCGTCTGTGGCGGTCAGCGAGGCACGCACCTTGACCATCACTCCGTGGGACCGCACCCTGCTGCGGGCCATCAGTAAGGCCATCATGGCAAGTGATGTGGGTATCACCCCCATTGATGACGGTGTTACCATCCGCCTGAACTTCCCGGCTCCCAACGAGGAGCGCCGCAAGCAGCTGGCAAAGGAAGTTTCCAAGCTGGGTGAGGATGCCAAGGTGGCAGTGCGCAACATCCGCCGCGAAGCCATGGACAAGGCAAAGGCCATGAAGAAGGCCGGTGAGCTGACCGAGGACAGCCAGAAGACCATGGAAGAAGATGTCCAGAAGCTGACCGACAAGTATATCAAGAACATTGATGCGGCTGTGGAAGAGAAGCAGAAGGAGATCATGTCTGTCTGATCGGCACAGCTGAAATGAAAAACAGGAGGTGCCGTGCGCTGGACAAAGGTGCGCGGCACTTTTGTTGAAGGCAGCTGCTGCTGCCGGGAGGAAACAATGGCGCACCCCAAGGAATTTGCCGAGGGCCTTTCCATCGGCATTATCATGGACGGAAATGGCCGCTGGGCGAAAAACCGCGGGCTGCCCCGCACCGCAGGCCACAAAAAAGGCGCAGAGGTGTTCAGCGACATTGCGGATTACTGCGATGAGCTGGGGGTCAGCTCGGTGTACTTCTATGCGTTCTCGACTGAAAACTGGAAGCGTCCGCTGGAAGAGGTCAACGCCATCATGCGGCTGTTCGGAGAATATCTGCTGAAGGGCTTTGACTACAAGAACCGGAACATCCGCATCCGGTTTTTGGGTGACCGCTCGGTGCTGGACGAAAAACTGCAGCAGCTGATGAACAAGCTGGAAGGGGAGTCTGCCGTCAAGACCGGCATGAACCTGAACATCGCCATCAACTATGGCGGCCGTCCGGAGATCCTTCGGGCAACGCAGCAGCTGGCAGCCAGAGCGGCAGCCGGTGAGCTGAAGCCGGAGCAGATCACGGAGCAGATGCTGAGCGATGCCATGTACACCGCCGGTCAGAAGGATCCGGATTTTATTCTGCGGCCCAGCGGCGAAAAGCGGCTGTCCAACTTTATGCTGTGGCAGGCTGCCTACTCGGAACTTGTGGAAATGGACGTTCTGTGGCCGGATTTTACCCGTGCGGATCTGGACGCTGCCATTGAGGAGTTCAACCACCGCAGCCGACGGTTTGGCGGACTGTGATTGCGGCGTGCCGAAAACCAACCAAAAGATCCCGTGCGCAGGCACGGGCCCGGCGGGCCGACCGTTCCTCGGCCCGGGCTGCTGTGGCAGCTTCAAGGGAAAATAAAGGAGAACAAAGCTATGAAAACACGAGTCATAACTGCGATCGTGGGCATCATCGTCCTCATCGGCGTGATGTTCACCTTCAACACGCTGATCTTCAATCTGGTGATCGCAGCCATTACCCTGATCGCCGTCCACGAGATCTACAGTGCGCTGGGCTTTAAAAAGAGAGATTGGCTGATGTACGCCGCGCTGGTGCCCTACACCCTGCTGGTGATGACCTCCAACTATCAGGTCATGCGCCGTCTGGTGATGCCGGTGTCCTTTGTGCTGGTCACCTTCTACGCCATCTATCTGGTGGTGCGCAATGGCACCATCAGCTACCAGAAGGCCAGCGGACTGCTCCTGTTTTCCGGCATCGTGATCTTCTGCTTCTACTCCTTCATCCGGCTCAAGGAACTGCTGCCGGTAGAGCAATTCGGCTACGATGCCGTGTTCTTTATCCTGCTGATCCTCTGTTTTGCATGGGGCGGGGACACCTGCGCCTACTTTGCAGGCCGCGCCTTTGGCAAGCACAAGCTGTGCCCGGTGGTCAGCCCCAAAAAGACCGTGGAGGGGGCCATCGGCGGGGTGCTGGGCACCATGGTGTTCGGCGTGATCGTGACGCTGGTGTACTCCCTGGCGGCAGACCGCATGGAAGCGTTCACCCGCTCCAACATCGGTATTTCGATGTATCTCATCATTGCTCTGCTGGGCTGTGTGGCGGCGGTGCTGGGCATCTACGGCGACCTGTTTGCCAGTGTGGTCAAGCGTCAGTGCGGCATCAAGGACTACGGCACGATCTTCCCGGGCCATGGCGGCATTCTGGATCGCTTTGACAGCGTGATGTTCATTGCTCCCTTTGTGACCATGGTCATTACGGCAGTGTTCTACTATTAAGGGGGGATGTGTCATGTCGAAAAGAATTACGCTGCTGGGTTCTACCGGCTCCATTGGCACCCAGAGTCTGGATGTCATCCGGGCCCAGGGATATGAGGTTTACGGCCTGTCTGCCCACCGCCATGTAGAAAAGATCCTGCAACAGATCGAGGAATTTCATCCCAGATATGTCTGCATGACCGACCCGGACGCCGCCGCAAAACTGGACGCGGCACTGGCAGGCCGTGCCTGTGCGCCCAAGCTGCTCACCGGCCCGGAGGGACTGAAAGAGCTGGCAGCGCTGGATGGTCCCGATGTGGTGCTGAACAGTGTGGTGGGCATTGCGGGTCTGGGAGCCAGTCTCTGCGCCATCGAGAGCGGTCACGATCTGGCGCTTGCCAACAAGGAGAGCCTTGTCACCGGCGGTCATCTGGTCACACAGGCCGTGGCAAAGCATGGCGTACAGCTGCTGCCGGTGGACAGCGAGCACTCCGCCATCTTCCAGTGCCTGCAGGATAAGGAAAGCGCGCCCAGCCTGACCAAGATCCTGCTGACGGCGTCCGGTGGACCGTTCTTCGGCATGACTACCGAGCAGCTGCGCAGCAAGACCAAAGCCGATGCCCTCAAGCACCCCAACTGGAACATGGGGGCAAAGATCACCATCGACTCCGCCACTCTGATGAACAAGGGACTGGAGCTGATCGAGGCGGTGTGGCTGTTCGGTCTGCCGCCGGAAAAGATCCAGATCGTTGTCCAACGCCAGAGCATCGTCCACTCTGCAGTGCAGTTCAGCGACAATTCGGTCATTGCTCAGCTGGGCGTACCGGATATGCGCATCCCCATCCAGTACGCCCTGACCTACCCCAAGCGTGTACCGGGCGTGGTGCCGGAGCTGGACTTTGCAGCCCTGAAGGTGCTTACCTTCGATGTGGCAGACGAGGAGACGTTCCGTTGTCTTGCGGCGTGCAAAAAAGCCATCCGAAAGGGCGGGCTTGGTCCCTGCGCCGCCAACGGTGCCAACGAGGAAGCAGTCAAGCTGTTTCTGGAGGACAAGATCGGTTTTCTGGACATTGGTCGTCTGGTGGAAGCCGTTGTGGACAGCGACCGCTTTGGCGGCGACTATACGCTGCAGGATGTGTATGCGTGCGACCGTATGGCCCGGGAGTTTGTGCGGGCACACCTTTGATTTTCGATTCTAGGAGACGCAATGTCAGTTTTTATTACTCTGATCGCGGCGCTGATCGTTTTCAGTGCGGTGATCGCCATCCATGAGTTCGGGCACTTTGCAGTGGCAAAACTCTGCGGCATTCAGGTCAACGAGTTCTCCATCGGCATGGGACCCGTGCTCTGGAAAAAATACCGCAAGGGTACCCAGTACAGCCTGCGCGCGCTGCCGGTGGGCGGCTTTGTGGCGCTGGAAGGGGAGGAAAGCCCCGAAAGCCAGCAGGCAGAGCAGGCCCGGGATCAGCAGGATGCATCGCCGGAAGCCGCGGACGGCGCAGAACCGCCCGTCGGCATTCCCTTGAACGAGGCGCCGGTGTGGCAGCGCATTCTGGTGATGGCTGCGGGTGCCTTTATGAACTTTGTACTGGGCTTTGCGGTGCTGGTCCTTCTGGTGGCAGCGCAGGAAGGCGTTCTTACCAGCAAGACCATCTACTCCATCGAGGAAAACGCCCTCTGCGGTCAGACGGGTCTGCAGCCCGGGGACGAGATCCTTGCAGTGAACGGACGGCGCTGCTTTGTTGCCAACGACATTCTGTATGAGCTGATGCGCACCGAGCAGTACCGTGCCCGGTTCACCGTAAAACGGGACGGTCAGACGGTGGAGCTGCCGGACGTGCAGTTCGACACATGGCAGGATGCGGACGGCGGCGTCCACATGACCCTTGGCTTTGTGGTATACGGCATCCGCAAGACACCTGCCAGCGTGCTGAAGGAAGCGTGGAACAGCACCCTGTACTACGGGCGCATCGTGTTCACCTCGCTGGCAGACCTGCTGAAGGGCCGGGAGAGCATCAACAACCTGTCCGGACCGGTGGGCATCGTGACCGCCATCGGGCAGGCAGCCAGCTATGGCTGGCGGGACGTGCTGGAGCTGCTGGCCCTCATCACCATCAATCTGGGCATCTTCAACCTGCTGCCCTTTCCGGCGCTGGACGGCGGCAAAGTGGTGTTTCTGGTCATTGAGGGTGTCACCGGTCATGCAGTGCCGGAAAAACTGCAGGGAGTGCTGACCGTAGCAGCCTTTGGACTGCTGTTCGGGCTGATGCTCTTTGCGACCTATAACGATATCATCCGGCTTGTGACCGGGGCAATGTAACAGAAAGGAGCCCACTATGCGGCAGAGAAAACGCGAAGTCCGGATCGGAAGTGTGACCATTGGCGGCAACCACCCCATCGCAGTGCAGACCATGCTCAACGTTCCGGTGGAGGACATTGAGGGCAATGTGGCACAGGCAAAGCGGTGCGAGGCTGCGGGTTGTCAGATCCTGCGGCTCACCTGCCCCAGTCCGGCAGATGCAAAGTGCGTGGAGGCCGTCCGGAACGCGGTGAACATCCCCATTGTGGCTGACATCCACTTTGACTACAAGGCAGCGCTGGCCTGCGCAGATGTGGGCGTGGACAAGATCCGTATCAACCCCGGCAACATCGGGGACGATGACCGGGTGAAGGCGGTGGTGGATGCCTGCCAGCAGAAGAACATCCCCATCCGCATCGGGGTCAACGGCGGCAGTCTGGAAAAGCACATCCTTGCAAAATATGGTGCCCCCACCCCGGAAGCCATGGTGGAGAGCGCGTTGTACCATGTGCATCTTTTGGAAAAGTTTGACTTTGACAACATCGTCATCTCCATCAAAAACTCCAACGTGCCCCGCATGATGGAGGCCTACCGCCAGCTGAGCGCCGTCACCGACTACCCGCTCCATGTGGGCGTTACCGAAGCCGGCACCTATCAGATGGGCCTGCTGAAGAGCGGCATGGGCATCGGCGGCATGCTTCTGGAGGGCATTGGTGATACCATCCGGGTCTCGCTGGCAGCGGAGCCGGAAAAAGAGGTGGAAGCAGGTTTTAACATCCTGCGCGCCGTGGGCTTCCCGGTGGCGGGGCCGGAGGTCATCACCTGTCCCACCTGCGGACGCACCCAGTACCCCTGCACCGAGATCGCCAACGAGGTGGAAAAGCGGCTGCAGGGCTATAAAAAGTCCATCAAGGTGGCGGTCATGGGCTGCGTGGTCAACGGCCCCGGCGAAGCGCGGGAAGCAGACATCGGCATTGCCGGAGGCAAGGGCGAGGCGGTGCTGTTCATCCACGGTCAGCCCATCAAAAAGCTGACCGGCGATAGCATTCTGGATCAGTTCATGGACGAGATCTATAAATTGTAAGACGGGAGCTGTTTTATGGCACTGCAAAACAAACTGGGGCTGACCGAAGAGATTACCCTTGCCCGCGCAGAGGAAAAGCTGAGCAAGCAGAAAGCGCTGGCGCTGTATGATACTGGTCTGCTGGATACTTTTCCGGTAGGTACCTTTGCAGGGCTTGCAAAGATCCATGCTTATCTGTTCGGGGAAATCTACGATTTTGCCGGGCAGCTGCGCACAGTGAACATCGCCAAGGGAAATTTCCGCTTTGCGCCGGTCATTTACCTGCATGCGGCGCTGGAGGGCATCGATGCCATGCCGCAGTCAACCTTTGACCAGATCATTGAAAAGTATGTGGAGATGAACGTTGCGCACCCCTTCCGGGAAGGCAATGGCCGCAGCACCCGCATCTGGCTGGACTGCATCCTGAAAAAAGAGCTGCATCAAGTGGTGGACTGGAGCCGCGTGGACAAGGAGGATTATCTTCTTGCCATGGAGCGCAGCCCCATCAGGGACTTAGAAATCAAGGCCCTGCTGCGTGCGGCGCTGACGGATCAGATCAATGACCGCGAAGTGTATATGAAGGGCATTGATGCAAGCTACCATTATGAGGGCTATCAGGTCTTTAAAACAGAGACCCTTGCACCGGATTGACAAGAAACTTTCCCTACTGCCACACCTGCAAAAACGGGTGCGGCAGTTTGTGCTGTAAAGAACCCATAAAAAGGAGTACCATTTGTGACACCACTCGTATCCCAGCTCTGGCCGCAGTTCATGGCAGACCCGGCCTTTGCATCCTGTTTTGGACAGGTCATCGTGGAACATGCCAGAATGCTGCGGCAGAGCCAGCAGGTCATTTTTACCCTGCGCAGCGCAGCCCCGCTGGACAGGGGGCTTTGCGCCCGGCTTCTGGCATCGCTGCAGCCGGACTATGAAGGCTATGAACTGAAGATCGAAAACCTTTTTGGTTACGCCATGCTGGACGAAGCTGCCCTGCGGGATCTGATGGAGGAAATGAAGCGGGACGGCGTGCCCATCAACGGCTTTCTGGACCGGTGCTGCATCGAGATCCTGGGGCAGAAGATCCGCATCGGGGTGTGCCACGGCACCAAGTTTCTGCAGGAGATGGGCTTTGAAAAGCTGCTGGCGGAGCGGGTCGCTTTCCACACCGGGGTAACGCCGCAGGTAACGCTGCACAGCAGCGTCAGCGAGGCCGAACAGCACCAGATGGAAGAAAAGCTGGAGCGCAAGATCGCACCGCCGGTGGTCAAGTTTGAGAAAAAGAACACTGCACCGTCCATCAAGGTGGATGGCCTCAACCTGACCGACAAGCCGGTCACCATCTTCCACGGCAAAATGTTCACCCCCAAGAACCTGACTCCCCTCAAGGATCTGGGCGGCGAGGGCGGCAAGTGCATGATCTGGGGCGATGTGTTCTTTACCGAGGTGAAGGGCAACTACCGCAAGATCTACACCGTGTCCATTACCGACTATACCGGCTCGATCAACCTGAAGGTCCGCGCACAGGAAGGGGAGGACTGCTCCAAGTGGGAGGGCATCGGCAAGGGCAGCACGGTCATCGTGCGGGGCGACTGCTCCTACGACAAATACGAGCATGACTATATCGTCTACCCCTACGATGTGCTGATCGTGGAGCGCAAAAAGCGGGAGGATACTGCCCCGGAAAAGCGGGTGGAGCTGCATTTGCATACCAAACTTTCCAGCATGGACGGTTTCTGCGACCCCGGCGGCATCGTCAAGCTGGCGCACCGCATGGGACACCCGGCAGTGGCGATCACCGACCACGGCGTGTGCCAAGGCTACCCGGAAGCCATGCTGGCTGCCGATGACATTCACAAAAAGGACCCGGATTTCAAGCTGATCTACGGGTGCGAAGCCTATTTTGTGGACGACATGGTGCCCTGCGTTTACGGCGTGAAGGATCAGCCGCTGGACGGCGAGTTCTGCGTGTTCGACACCGAGACCACCGGTCTGGACCCCGGCGTGGAGTATCTGACCGAGATCGGTGCGGTCATCATCCGCAACGGCGAGGTGGTGGAGGAATTCGATACCTTTGTCAAGCCCGGAAAGCCCATCACTCCCAAGATCACCGAGCTGACCGGCATCACCAACGAGATGGTGGCGGATGCCCCCAGTGAAAAGGAAGCGCTGGAAGCCTTTCTTGCCTTTGCGGGCGACCGCATTCTGGTGGGGCACAACGTCCACGCCTTTGATCTGCGCTTTCTGCGGGCGGCTGCCAAGCGCAGCGGCATCAAGCTGGAGCCGACCTATATCGACACTCTGACCATGGCGCAGGCGATGTATCCGGGCCTGCACAACTACAAGCAGGGCACCATCAATAAACATTTGGAGCTGCCTGCCTACGAAGCACATCGTGCCAGCGAGGATTCCGCTGCGCTGGGCCGGATCTTTGGTGTGATGCTGAAAGATCTGGAAGAAAAGCAGGTGACAACGGTCAGCGAGATCAACACCGGTCTGGGCGGCAACCGTGAGGTACTGAAAAAGAAATATTACCACCTCATCATTCTGGTCAAAAACCAGATGGGCCTGAAGAATCTGTACAAGATCGTCAGCGAGGCGCATGTCAACTATTTCTTCAAAAAACCGCGTGTGCCCCGCAGCCTTCTGAACAAATATCGGGACGGTCTTTTGCTGACCAGCGCCTGCGAAGCGGGAGAGCTGTACCGCGCCATCGTGGACGGCACCAGCTACGAGGAGCTGAAAAAAATCGCCGCCTACTACGATATTCTGGAGATCCAGCCCCTTGGCAACAACGCCTACATGGTGCGGGACGGCAAGGTGGACAGCGAAGAGGACATCAAAAATTTCAACCGCACCGTCATTAAGCTGGGCGAGGACCTGCACAAGCCGGTCATCGCCACCGGCGACGTGCACTTTACCGAGCCGGAGGACGCCGCTTACCGTGCCGTGCTGCAGGCGGGCAACGGCTTTAAGGATGCGGACAACCAGCCGCCCCTGTTCTTCCGTACCACGCAGGACATGCTGGCACAGTTCTACTATCTGCCCAAGGAAAAAGCTTATGAAGTGGTGGTGAAGAACCCCCGCAAGATCGCTGCCATGATCGACAACACGGTGCGGGCCATCCCCCGGGGCACCTACCCGCCCAGCATCGAGGGTGCAGAGCAGCAGCTGCGCGATGCTACGTGGGAACACGCCAAACGGGACTACGGCGACCCGCTGCCCGAGATCGTGGAAAAACGGCTGCAAAAAGAGTTGGATTCCATCTGCGGTCACGGCTACGCGGTGCTGTACGTCATTGCGGTCAAGCTGGTGGCCTATTCCAACGCGGGCGGCTATCAGGTAGGCAGCCGTGGCTCCGTCGGCTCCTCTGCCGTGGCGCACTTCTCCGGCATCTCGGAGGTGAACAGCCTGCCGCCCCACTATCGCTGCCCCAAATGCAAGCACAGCGAGTTTATCACCGACGGCAGCGTGGACGATGGCTTTGACCTTCCGGACAAGAACTGCCCGGAATGCGGCACCCGAATGCTGGTGGACGGTCACGACATCCCGTTCGAGACCTTCCTCGGCTTTTACGGCGACAAGGAACCGGATATCGACCTGAACTTCTCCGGTGAGTACCAGTCCAACGTGCACCGCTACACCGAGGAACTGTTCGGCAAGGCCAATGTGTTCAAGGCGGGCACGGTATCCGGTATTCAGGACAAGACAGCTTACGGCTACGTCAAAAAATATCTGGACGAGCGCGGACGCACGGTGAACCACGCCGAGGAAAACCGCCTGACGCTGGGCTGCACCGGCGTCAAGCGCACCACCGGGCAGCACCCCGGCGGCATGGTGGTTGTGCCGGACACCTACGAGATCTACGATTTCTGTCCCATCCAGCACCCGGCGGATGACGTAGCGGGCGGTCTGCTGACCACCCACTTCGAGTTCAAGTACCTGCACGACACCCTGCTCAAGCTGGACGAGCTGGGTCACGATATGCCCACCTTTTACAAGTATTTTGAGGAATACACCGGAATCCCGGTGGACAGCATCCCCATGAACGACCCCAAGGTGTACAGCCTGCTGACCAGCCCGGAAGCGCTGGGCGTGACCCCGGAGCAGATCGACAGCCAGACCGGAACCTTCGGCATCCCGGAGATGGGTACGAACTTCGTGCGCGGAATGCTGGTGGAGGCGCGGCCCAAGAATTTCTCGGAGCTGATCCAGATCTCCGGTCTGTCCCACGGCACGGACGTGTGGACGGGCAACGCCGACGAGCTGATCCGCAGCGGCACCTGCACCATCGCCGAGGTCATCGGCTGCCGCGACAGCATCATGCTGTATCTGCTGCGCAAAGGGCTGGAGCCCAAGATGGCCTTTGATATCATGGAGGCCGTGCGTAAGGGCAAGGTGGCGAAAGGCGGCTTCCAGCCGGGCTGGGAGGAAGCCATGCGGGAGCACGAGGTGCCGGACTGGTACATCGAAAGCTGCCGCAAGATCAAGTATATGTTCCCCAAGGCCCATGCCGTGGCGTATCTGATGAGCGCCATCCGGCTGATGTGGTACAAGATCTACAAGCCGCAGGCGTTCTATGCGGTGTACTTCACCGTGCGCGGCGATGACATCGACTACGAAGCTGCCATTGGCGGCGCTGCCGTAGCCCGCGCCCACATGGAAGAGGTCAAGCGCCGCCTGAAGGAAGAGAAGAACGCCAAGGACGAGGACGTTCTGGTCAGCTTGCAGCTGGTCAATGAGATGCTGAGCCGTGGGTATGAATTTTTGCCCATCCAGCTGGGCAAGAGCCGCGGCTCCAAGTATGTGGTGGAGGACGACAAGGTGCGCCTGCCCTTCAGCTCGCTGAAAGGTCTGGGCGGAGCCGCCGCCGATGCACTGGAGCGTGTCACAATCCACGGCGAGGAGTATATCTCGGTGGAGGAACTGCAGCAGGCGTCCGGCGTCGGCAGCAGCATTTTGGACCGTCTGCGTCAGGTTGGTGCACTGGGCGACCTGCCGGAGAGCAGTCAGGTGAGCTTTTTCTGAAACAGTCATAAAGAAAAAATCTCCGCGTTGGGTGCAATACCCAATGCGGAGATTTTTGTTTGCAGTGATAAAGATCAGGGCAGGGGAATTCTTACTCCACGCTGATCATATAATAGTACACGGGCTGACCGCCGCGGATGTGGCTGACTTCCACATGGTTGGGGCATTTTGCCTTGACGATCTCGGTAACCTTCTCGGCGTCCTCATCGCTCACATCGCAGCCGGAGATGATGGTGACAAAGCTGGAGTCCTTCTTGCACATGCTGCGTGCCAGACGGTAGGTGGCCTTGGTGATATCGGTGGAGGTGGAAACGATCTTACCATTCTCCAGCGCCATGATCTCGCCCTTGCGGATGCGCTTGCCGTCGTACTCGCTGTCGCGGGCGGCGTAGGTGATGAGACCGGTGGACACCTTGTCGGCGGCAGCCATCATGTTGATGGTGTTGGTCTCGGCGTTCACAGAGGGGTCAAAATTCAGCATGGCGGTGATGCCCATGGGCACGGTGCGGGTGGGCAGCACAACGACCTGACGGTCGGCCAGCTTCTGCGCCTGCTCGGCAGCCATGATGATGTTCTTGTTGTTGGGCAGCACGAACACAGTCTTGGCAGGCACGCTCTGGATGGCTGCCAGAATGTCCTCGGTAGCGGGGTTCATGGTCTGACCGCCGGACACCACGGCATCCGCAGCCAGATCGGTGAACACGGCCTTCAGACCCTCACCGGCAGCTACCGCCACAAAGCCGTAGTCACGGCTGGGGTCCACGGCAGCATAAATGAACTCGCTGGACTGAGAGGGAGCCTTCTCGGCGGAAGCCTGCTTCTCCAGACTCTTGCCCTGCTTCTGGCGGGCAAGGAACTGCTCGTGCATGTTCTCGATCTTGAAGTTGGTCAGGTAGCCGTACTTGATGGCCTCGCTCAGGATCTTGCCGGGGTCGGCGGTGTGCACATGCAGGTTGATGACATCATCATCCTCAATGCAGACCACGCTGTCACCGTTGGATTCTGCGAAGGCACGCATTTTTGCGGCGCTTGCGCCCTCGTACTTATTGATGAGGAACTGGGTGCAGTAGCCGTTTTTGATGTCCTCCACCTTCATCAGGTCGTCGGTGAACACACCCTTTCCGGCGTTTTCGGTGGACAGCTTTGCCTTGTTGGGAGCTGCTTCGCCTCCTGCGACGATGCCCTCGCCGTGGAAAACCTTGCCCATGCCCTCAAAGATGACCATAATGCCCTGACCGCCTGCGTCCACGACGCCGGCCTTCTTCAGCACGGGCAGCAGGTTGGGGGTGTCCTCCAACGCCTTCTGGCCGGCAGACATCACCACATCCCACAAAGCGGGCACATCGGCGGCACCGCAGGCGGCGGCCTCCTCGGAAGCAACACGCGCCACGGTCAGGATGGTGCCCTCGGTGGGCTTCATCACGGCCTTGTAAGCGCCCTCAACACCCTTCTGCAGGGCAGCCACGATATCGGCAACGTCAGCCTCTTTTTTGCCCTCCAAAGCCTTGGAGAAGCCGCGGAACAGCAGGCTGGTGATGACGCCGGAGTTGCCGCGTGCACCGCGCAGCATGGCGGAGGCAGCGGTCTTGGAGGCTTCGGCTACGGTACAGCTGTCGTCCAGTGCTTCCAGCTCGCGCACGGAAGCACCCACGGTCATGCCCATGTTGGTGCCGGTGTCGCCGTCCGGAACAGGGAAAACGTTCAGCTCGTCCACGCGGGAACGCTGATTGTTGATATTGTTGGCGCCGGAAATGATGGCGTCGCGCAGGATCTTACCAGAAATCATTCTTTTCTACTCCTTGTATCTCGCCGGAACGCAGGGCCCGGTCTTAGGCTCAACAGTCGGGATCAGCCGATCACATCGTCCACCGACACCACAACGCGGGCGACCTTCAGACCGGTAGCCTGCTCCACCTCGTCCTTGACGCGGTGAGAGATGCTGCGTGCAGCGGTAGAAATGTTCAGACCGTAGCTCACGGCGATGTGAAGTTCGATCACCAGACGCCCGTCCTCCTGTGTGACACGGACACCCTTTTCGGGGTAATCGGAACCGTGCACCATGCTCTTGACGGCATCGGTCATATTGCGGGGTGCCATTGCGGCAACACCGTAACACTGCTTGGCTGCTTCACCTACCAGGGTCGAAAAATACCCGGAAGTAAAGCTGACATTCCCCAGAGGGAAACGGGAAGTGATCATAGTCGCTCTGCTCCTTTATGTTATTTTGGTAAAAACACATTCAAGGTCTGAGGCATCCGAAAAAGGCAAAAACATCGCCTTTGCAGGGATATACCCACCCTATTATACAACTTTGCGGCCCGATTGTACAGTTCAAATTGCTGGGATATCTTTTTTTGCGCAGATTTTGTGTGCACGGCAAAATTCGAGCCCGTATGCACGGCTGCTGTGATAGCATCGGAACAGTCGGCGTCCCATCAAACTTGAAAGTATGACAAAAGAAATCAAACAATTTGTTAAAGAATTATAAAAGGTGGGTGATAAAGCTTTATCTGTCTATGAAAAAGTGCTAAAATAGAACTAAGGAAAGGGACTGCGGCGCAGGGTCCCCCTTGTGCGGAAAGCTGCGCTGTTTTTTGCGCGCTGAGAATCACATTTTAGGAGTTGTTGACATGAACCTTCTGTTCTTCCTTTCCCCCAAGCAGGACCTGATGTATGTTTATGACGATTTCACTCTGCGGCAGACGTTGGAGAAATGGGAAAATAACCGTTATGCGTCCATTCCGGTGCTGAACCGCCAGGGCAAGTATGTGGGGACCCTGACCGAGGGAGATATTCTCTGGGGGCTGAAGCGCTACCACGGGCTGGACCTGGAAGCCGCCGAGGACGTACCCATTTCTGCATTTCCCCATAAGCGGGACTACAAGGCCGTCACCGTGACCACCAGCATGGATGCACTGGTGGAGGCAGCGATGAACCAGAACTTTGTGCCGGTGGTGGATGACCGGGGCATCTTCATCGGTATCGTCCGGCGGCAGGCTATCATCCGTTACTGCTACGAAAAGACCCGGACGGAGCAAAAGACCCGGGAAAAGCGGCTGCCGGAGTATGCCGCGATGCACTGAAATGCTGCACTTTTAATAGGAACACGGAGACCGTTTTGCGCTGGCAACAGTGCAGGACGGCTTTTTTTGCGGCAAATGGATAGAAAGTCCGGAATATGGGACCTGTGCTGTGCGATAATGCAGTCGTGGAACAAAAACATTCGAAAAAATGGCAAAAAACAGTACAGGAGGGAACACCATGAAAAATTTTGAGCTGCGTTATGTGGGAAACCATGTGGAGGTCTACAACGAAAAAGGCGTGTTCCAGTTTTCAGCGGATACGGTGCGGGAAGCGATGGAAGAACTGGCAGAGTGATCTTTCCGCGTTCTGCTGAATGAATTGTAAAATCCATGTAAAATAAATGAAAAAAGACTGGGATGCTGCAGCGTGAAAGCCAAAAAATGTGTAGAAAAAGTGGTTTTCCTGTAAAATAAACCTTGTTGTTGCAGGGGGAAAGATGCTATAATGATACTAAGCGCGGTCATGGCGGGAAAGCAGTGTCCGCGGGATGGCTGCCGGGATGCGGGCAAAAAGGATGCATGGGCAGCTGCGTGCTTGTAAAAGGAAGATCACAATCTAGGAGTATCGTTATGGATATCACACACATTACCTCTCTGTTGGGTGGCATTGCGCTGTTTCTGTACGGCATGTCCATTATGGGCGCAGGTCTGGAAAAACTGGCCGGCGGCAAAATGCAGGGCGTGCTGCAAAAGCTGACCTCCTCGACCATCAAGGCTGTCATCTTCGGCACCCTGATCACGGGTGTCATCCAGTCCTCGGCCGGCACGGTCGTGATCTGTGTCGGTCTGGTCAACTCCGGCATTATGACCCTGACGCAGTCGGTTGGCGTCATCATGGGTGCAAACATTGGTACCACTGTCACCGGTCAGCTGATCCGCATGGCGGATATCTCTGGTGACAGCCTCTGGCTGACGCTGATCCAGCCCAAGACCTTTGCGCCTGTGGTGGCGTTCATCGGCTGCATTTTTTATGTGTTCCTGCGCAACGCCAAGAAAAAGAACATTGGTCAGATCATGCTGGGCTTCGGCATTCTGTTCACCGGAATGAGCCTGATGGACACCGGCGTTGCTCCCCTGCGGGAAAGTGCGGCGTTCCAGAACCTGTTCGTCACCATGACCAACCCCATTCTGGGCGTTCTGGTGGGCGTGGTGGTCACGGTCATCATCCAGTCCTCCTCGGCCTCGGTGGGTATCCTGCAGGCACTGTCCAGCACAGGTCTGGTCAGCTTCAGCTCTGCCATCCCCATCATTCTGGGTGCGCATATCGGCACCGCCTTCACCCCGCTGCTGACCATCGGCGGTTCCTCCAAGGACGGCAAGCGCGCGGCGCTGATCCACCTGTACTTCAATGTCATTGGCAGCATCATCCTGCTGGCACTGATCTATGCGGTGCAGTTCACCATCGGCATCCCCATGTGGCATGATGTGATGAACAAAAGCTCCATTGCAAACATCCACACCATGTCCAGCATCTGCGCGATGCTGCTGTTCCTGCCCTGCAGCGGCGTGCTGTCCAGGCTGGCTATGCTTACCGTGCCGGATAGTGCCGAGGAGGCTCAGGAGCTGAGCATGCCTGTGCTGGACGAGCGCCTGTACAAGAGCCCGGCGGTTGCGCTGCAGCAGGCAAAGAACGCGGTGATCAAGATGTCTCGCCGAGCTGCCCGCAATGTCAATCTGGCTGCTCCGCTGCTGCGGAAGATGGACGAAGACACGGTCAGTGCCATCAAAGTGCGCGAGAATCTCATCGACCGCATGGAGGTGACGATCTCCAACTACCTGATCCGGATGAACGATCAGGAGCTGGGCGATGACGAGAGCCATGAGGTGACAGAGCTGTTGAACTTTGTCACAGAGTTTGAACGGATCGGCGACTATGCCGTGAACATCATGGAAAAGGCTGAGGAGCTGGGAGAAAAAGAGGCTTCCTTCAGCGAGAGTGCACAGAAAGAGCTGATGCTTCTGGAGCAGGCGCTGGAACGGATTCTGAACCTGACCAACGATGCATTTGAAAACGACGATATGCACAAAGCGGCACAGGTGGAGCCGCTGGAAGAGGTCATTGACGTGATGGTGGAGCGCCTGCGCGACCAGCACATCCTCCGCCTGAAGGACGGTGTGTGCTCCATCGACACCGGTGTGGTGTTCCTGGACGTGCTGAACAATGCAGAGCGTATCTCGGACCACTGCTCCAACATCGCGGCGCGGCTTATCGGCATGGAAGCCGGCGAGGATTACGACTCCCATACTCTGAAGAGCATCATGCACCACAACCCCACCAAGGACTATATGCTGGAATACGAAGAGTGCCGCAAGGCATATCTCATCCCGCTGGAACAGCTGGAAGCATAAAGCGCAAAACCTCCGGATGCACCGGAGGTTTTCTGCTTTGTGCGGGGTCAGCTGCCAAGATCTTCCAGCAGACGGTCCAACTCCTGCCCACCAAAGACCCGGATGCCGCTTTTGATGCGCACGGCATCGTTCTCTGGCAAAAGATTCGTGTAGATGTCGGTAAGGGTCACAAGCTCCCCGGCAGTGCCGTCTGGAGCGCAGCGGTACACCGCCACCCGACCGCCTTTGTCCAGCAGAAGATACCCCTGAGCAGATAGCTCCGGCAGGGCCTGTGCCGCAAGGCTCTGCTCACCGGAGGAGGGCGGCGCTTCACTTCCGTCCGGGGCGGGGATGGCGATGCGGGGCAGGGACATCCAGAACAGGCTGAACGCGATGGTAAATACGCAAAGCCCATAGAATAGGCAGGTGTACAGTTTTCGCATGAGGACAGCACGCTCCTTTCTCAACAAAAGTGTGGACAAAGACCTCGAAAAGTAATCATTTTTTCGTTCTGATTCTGTACTTTGACCGGGCAGATATGATATACTAACCATGATTGGGATGTTCCCGGCGAAGATTGGTCCTTGCCCGTGCGGGACGGGCGTGTTATAATATGTTAATGCGTGAAGCTGCGTGCGCTCGCGCATCCTGAAAAACCTTCCAGCGCAAGACGCTGAGCAGAAAGCCTGTAATGATAGGAGGCGATTTCTATCTCCAACAATGAGATGAGGAAGATCCACCGCAGCGGCGAGGGACAGACGCCGTCGGCGGGCCGCAAGGTGAATGTAAACAACAGCCGCCGGGAACAGCCTGCCCGGGAGCCTCAGCATGGACGGAGCCCCAAACCGCCCCGGGAACCCCGGGAAAAGAAGAACCACCCCGTTCTGCGGTTCGTTGGACGCACCATCGCGACTTTGATCTGTCTGGGCGTTATGCTGGGCAGTCTGGTGGCAGTGTGTGCCGTGTACTATGTGGTGCAGGCGACCGCCAACGATGGCGACCTGCTGAATCTGGACAACATCGAGCTGAGCCAGTCCAGCGTGGTTATGGCTACGGACCCGGACACCGGTGCGCAGGTGGAGTATGCCACCCTGCGCTCTTCCAACAGCCACCGGGTGTGGGCAGATCTGGAGCAGATCCCCAGGAACCTCCAGTATGCGTTCATCTGCACCGAGGATAAGGACTTCTACAACGAGCCCGGCGTCAACTTCAAGCGTACCATCGGTGCCATGATCAACGAGTATCTGCTGCCCATTTATAGCTCCAAGCAGGGCGCATCCACGCTGGAGCAGCAGCTCATCAAGAACCTGACCGATGATGACAGCGCCAGCGGCATTGACGGCGCTCTGCGCAAGCTCCGCGAGATCTACCGTGCCCTCTGTCTGAGCCGCACCTACTCCAAGGAGACCATTCTGGAAGCCTACCTGAACACCATCAGCTTCACCGGTACCATTCAGGGCGTGCAGACAGCGGCAAACGAGTATTTCAACAAGGATGTCAGCCAGCTGACCCTGTGGGAGTGCGCTTCCATTGCGTCCATCACCAAAAATCCCACCAACTATAACCCCTATACCAACCCCGAAAACCTGATCCACCGCCGCAACTTCCTCATGTACAACATGTGGCAGCAGGGCATCATCAGCGAGGAGGAATACCGCGCAGCCGCTGCGCAGCCGCTGGTGCTGGCAGAAGAGGACAGCGGCAAAAAGCCCAGCACGGTCACATCCTACTTTACCGATGCGCTGTTCACCGAAGTGGTGCAGGACATCATGGCAAAAGAGAATATCACCGAGGCCGAGGCACAGAAGTTGCTGTACACCGGCGGCTTTACCATCGAGGCCACCGTCAACACCAAGGTCCAGTCCGCCATGGAGGAACTGATGCGCAACGATGGCGATGCCTATTTCCCGGCCGGCTGGCATGAGGAAGAGGTGACCTCCATCTCCGATGACGATGTGCAGGTGTTCAACGAGGACGGCACCCCCAAGACCAGAACCGGGGAGGACGGCACGGTCTATTACTACCGTAATGTCCGCACGCAGGCTGCCATGGTCACACTGGACTATGACGGCAACGTGATCGCCCTTGTGGGCGGTCTGGGTGAAAAGACCAAGAGCTTGTCCCTGAACCGTGCTTACAGCGTGGTGCGGCAGACCGGTTCCACCATCAAACCCATTGGCGCCTATGCACTGGGCATCGAATATGGTCTGGTGAACTGGTCTACCATGCTCAACAACTCGCCCCTGTACCAGAAGCAGGATATGGTCATCCGTGACGAGGATTATTGCCGCAAAAACGGTCTGATGGGCATGTCGGACAAGCAGCTGCGTGCCTACCCGAACGCATGGCGCAGCTGGCCCCGCAACTACGGCGGCAACTACGGCGATGGCAGCGATCTCCCGCTGTGGAACGGCCTTGCCCGCTCACTGAACACCATCGCGGTGCGGGTGGGCGATCTGGTGGGCGCAAGCAACATCTTCAATTTTGTCTACAATACCCTGCAGCTGAACACGCTGGATCCGGTCAACGACGTGGGTCTTGCGCAGATGGTCATGGGCAGCCAGACCCACGGCGTCACGCCGACAGCGCTGGCGGCAGCATTCCAGATCTTCTACGATGGAGAATACACCACCCCGCACCTGTACACCCGTGTGCTGGACCGGGATGGCAACATCTATCTGGAAAGCAATGCCACCAGCTATCAGGCCCTGACCCCGGGCACCGCCTATGTGATGAACCGCCTGCTGAAGAACGTGCTGTACTCCAGCGTTGGTACTGCCGGCGGGCGCTACCCCAACTCCAATGGCATGGAATCCTTTGGTAAGACCGGTACTGCCAGCGATGAAAAGGACCTGTGGTTCGTGGGCGGCACGCCCTATTATGTCTCGGCAGTGTGGTGGGGCTATGATGCACCCTACGATATGACCAAGACCCTGACCAAACAGCAGGCCAAGACCCGAACTTGTGTCATGGCGTGGAAGGCGCTGATGGAGCAGGTCCAGGCTGAGCTGCCCTATAAGGCATTCCCAACCTCGGATAACGTGGTGGAGCGCCGCTACTGCACCGAGAGCGGTCTGCTGGCGGGTGCGGGCTGCTCCAGCACGGCCGTGGGCTACTACCGCGCCGATGACCTGCCCGACACCTGCACCTATTCCCATGCGCAGGCGGCAGCACCGGACGCTGCCGCAGATGCGGCCCCGGCACAGACTGTCATCCCGTCGGATACAAGTGCTCTGGATACCAACTGATTTTGTAGCTGACACAAAAACAGCAGGACGAGAATCATACTTCTGTCGGCAGTGCATATCATTCCGGCAAGGAAACCATGCACTTCACAAAACAAAACTGGACAATCTGACAAAAAGACATCCGACCCCTTGCAATGCAGGGGGCCGGATGTTATTATATTCACTGCAAGAACACTTGTAGTTGTGAGGTGAACAAGTTGGAACGCCGCTTTTATCTAGTGGATGCGCAGGTCCTGCCCGAAGTTTTTATGAAGGTGGTCCGTGCCAAGGAACTGTTAGCCAGCGGGGAAGCGCGCAGCATCTCGGCTGCCACCCGTGCCGTGGACCTGTCGCGCAGCGCTTTTTACAAGTATAAGGACTGTATCTTTGACTCCGAAAACAGCCGTGAGGTTATCACCGTTATGGCGACCCTGCGGGACGAGACCGGTGCACTGCAGAGCCTGCTGGCCGGCATCAGCGCTGCGGGTGCAAGCATCGTCACCATTAACCAGTCCACGCCGGAGAACGGAGCCGCACTGGTGGCTGTCACCATTCGGACAGACACGATGCAGATGACGCCGGAAGAGCTGACCGAAAAACTCTCGCGTCAGCACATGGTGGTGGGTGTGCACTGCGGGTACAATCTTTGATCTGCATACGAAACAGGAAAATGGGGGAAAACGACAATGGCTAAAATTGCAATTCTGGGCTTTGGCACGGTGGGCAGCGGTGTCTATGAAGTGCTTTGCCGCAATGCTGCGGGGGTTTCCCGTCGGGCAGGTGAGCCGGTGGAAGTCAAGTACATTCTGGACCCGAAGGATTTTTCCGGCAATCCGGTGGAACCGCTGGTGGTCAAGAACATTGATGTGATCCTGCAGGACCCGGAGATCCGCGTAGTGGTGGAGACCATCGGCGGTACCCGCTTTGCTTATCCCTATGTGAAGGCCTGTCTGGAGAGCGGACGCAGCGTCTGCACCTCCAACAAGGAGATGGTCGCGACCTACGGCGCAGAGCTTCTGGGACTGGCGAAGGCACATCACTGTGCCTTCCTGTTCGAGGCTTCGGTGGGCGGCGGCACCCCCATCATCACCCCCATGCATCAGTGTCTGGCAGCCAACGTCATCACCGAGGTGCAGGGCATCGTGAACGGCACCACCAACTTCATGCTGACCAAGATGGTCCGCGAGAATCTGGATTTTGACGATGCGCTGCACATCGCACAGGAGCTGGGCTACGCCGAGACCAAGGACCCCAGCGATGATGTGGACGGGCGCGATGCCTGCCGCAAGATCGCCATTCTGTCCTCCATGGTCTGCGGACACCAGATCTACCCCCAGAACATTCCCACCCGCGGCATTCGGGACATCACCACCGCCGATGTGGAGGCTGCCGAGAAGCTGAACTGCGTCATCAAGCTCATTGCATGGATGAAGCGCGGGAAAGACGGCAGCGTGGCTGCCGGAGTGGAGCCGTGCCTTGTGCCGAAATCGAACCAGCTTGCCAGCGTGGACGATGTGTTCAACGCTGTTCTGGTCAAGGGCGATATGCTGGGCGATGTGGTGTTCTACGGCAAGGGCGCAGGCAAGCTGCCCACCGCCAGCGCCGTTGTGGCAGACGTGGTGGACGCCCTCAAACATGGCTCCAAGGTCCACGACAGTCTGTTCTGGCAGCCCGCCGAGCCGGTGGACGGCATGCTCACCGATCCGGCTCCTGCCGCATATTATGTGCGTGTAGCAGGCATTGCGCCGGCTGTGGTGGAAGCCATCTATGGCTACGGCAAGGTGGTGGACGAACGCTACGACGGCTGCGCCTATTTTGTGGAGCGTGCCGATGACCGCGCGCTGACCGAGGCGGCCCGCAAGGTGGAAGCTGTGGGCGGCAGCGTGAAGCTGGTGCTCCGCCGTCTACCGGAAGAAAATTGACCGTAGGAAGGAGAAAGGTGCAGCAGCTATGAAGATCAAGGTTTCTGTCCCTGCCACCAGTGCAAACATCGGCTCCGGCTTTGATGCGCTGGGTCTGGCGGTGACGCTCTACAATACGGCTACCTTTGAAGAGAGCGAAGTGCTGGACATCTCGTCTGCGGACGGAACCCGGGTCCCCCGGGGCGAGTCCAACCTGATCTACCGCTCGGCAAAGGGCCTGTTCGAAAAGGTGGGCAAGCAGATCCCGCCTTTGAAGATCACTCAGACCAACCCCATCCCCATGGCGCGGGGGCTTGGCTCCTCCTCGGCCTGCATCATTGCGGGTCTGCTGGGTGCCAACCGGATGCTGGGCGATGTGTTGAACACGCAGGAGCTGCTGACGCTGGCGACTGCCATCGAGGGGCACCCAGACAACGTTGCTCCGGCCCTGCTGGGCGGTCTGACCAGCAGCGTCTTTGAGGACGGAAAGGTCTATTCGGTCAAGCGAAATGTGGACGAAACGCTGTGCTTTGCCGCCATCGTGCCGGACTACAAGCTGCTGACCGAGGCTGCCCGTGCGGCATTGCCCAAGGAAGTGCTCCACCGGGATGCGGTGTACAACCTGTCCCGCGCGGCATTGATCCCGGCAGCGTTCTGCGAGGGCCGCCACGACCTGCTGTCCATTGCCACCGAGGATAAGCTGCACCAGCCCTACCGGATGCCCCTGATGCCCGGTGCAAAAGAGGTGTTCGATATGGCCCGTCTGTGCGGTGCCAAGGCTGTGTATGTGTCCGGTGCGGGCAGCACGGTAATGGCTGTGGCGGAAAAGGCTGAGGCCGACAAGTTCTATTCCAAACTGGAAAAAGGTCTGGAGCTTCTGGAAGGTCTGGACGGATGTGAAGCATTTACATTGCTGCGATTGGATGCCGATAACACCGGCGCAACAGTGGAATGATAAAACAGACAGGGAAGTGCAAGGCGCTGCCGACCGCTTCCCCCTGCGTACCCCCTTGTCTGAGGGAGAAAAAGAGGAGAGTGACAAGATATGGCGTTGATCGTACAGAAGTTCGGCGGTTCTTCGGTGAGGGACCGGGACCGTATCTTCAACGTAGCGCGCATTGTGGCAAACACCCACAACGCGGGCAATGATGTAGTGGTGGTGGTGTCTGCTCAGGGCGACACCACCGATGACCTGATCGCCAAGGCTGGCGAGATCACCCACAACCCTTCGGCCCGTGAGATGGATATGCTGCTGGCTTCCGGCGAGCAGATCAGCATCGCACTGCTGGCCATGGCGCTGAATGAGCTGGGCTGCCATGCCATCAGCCTGACCGGCTGGCAGGCGGGCTTCCGCACCGACCGTGCCTACACCAAGGCGCGCATCACCCGGTTGGAGACCGAGCGGATCTCCTCGGAACTGGAGCGCAACCGCGTGGTGGTCGTGGCGGGCTTCCAGGGACTGAACAAGCTGGACGACATCACGACTCTGGGCCGCGGCGGCTCTGACACCAGTGCAGTCGCCATTGCTGCTGCTCTGCACGCAGACCGCTGCCAGATCTATACCGACGTGGAGGGCGTGTACACCGCCGACCCCCGAAAGGTGCGCAACACCCGCAAGCTGGAAGAAATCACCTTTGACGAGATGCTGGAGCTGGCATCTCTGGGCGCACAGGTGCTGAACAACCGCAGTGTGGAACTGGCCAAAAAGTACAATGTGGAGCTGGAGGTGCTCTCCAGCCTGAACCCCATCCCGGGTACGGTGGTTAAGGAGGTTACAAAGGACATGGAAGGTATGCTGATCAAGGGTGTTGCCAAGGACACCGATGTTGCTGTTATCACGATTCTGAACGTTCCCGACGAGCCGGGCATGAGCTTTAAGATCTTTGGCCTGCTGGCACAGAAGAATATCAATGTGGACATCATTCTGCAGTCCACCGGCCGTGACGGCAAAAAGGATATCAGCTTTACCTGTGCCGAGGGTGAGGCCGACCTGGCGATGCGTGTGCTGCGCGATAGTGCACACTTCAACGATGTCAGCGTGGACAATACCTGCGCCAAGGTCTCCATCGTGGGTGCCGGTATGCAGAGCCACAGCGGCGTTGCCTCCAAGATGTTCGAGGCACTGTCCAACAACAACATCAACATCAAGATGATCTCCACCAGCGAGATCAAGATCTCCTGCATCATCAACCGTGACGACGCGGACAAGGCTGTCAGTGCCATCCACGACATGCTGTTTGACTGATCCGGTCTGCCTGATTTAAAAGAGGTCCCTGCCGCACCGCTCCTTCGGGAGGGGGTGCGGCTTTTTTGTGCGGTGCGGTGCAGGCGAAACGCGAAAAAAACTGTTTTTCGCACGAAAACAGTCAAGATGCAATAGTGAATAAAATTTGAATGCGAAGTGACGGAAATTTCGTTCGTTGCGGAAAGATTTGAAAAACGCTCTGTAATCCCATTGACATACTGGGGAATAGGGTGTAAACTACGGGCATCGGATCGGAACGGTCCGGAACAAAAAAGCAGGGAGGAAACGGTTATGATGTGTTGTTGTGCAATGTGTTGTTGTTCTGCCAAGGCTTTCCGGACCGGTTGCCCTGCAAACGGGCGTGTATCGTAAGCACGCCCCGGAGCACTGCACCCGAAGTGCAGACCAGAGGTCGTCCACTGCCCGGAAGCTTTTGTCGGAGCTTCCGGGTTTTTGTTTTGGACCGATCAGAGAGTAAGGAGGGGTCCGGCAATGGACTGGAGCGCGATCCAGCAATATTTGCCGCTGTATCAGAAAGCCGCCCTGCTGACCGTGAAGCTGGGCGTTGCAGGCATCTTTTTCGCCATCCTCATCGGGCTTGGCTGCGCGATGATCCAATACGAGAAGATCCCGGTGCTGCGGCAGGTCGTGGCGGTCTACATCCAACTGTCCCGCAACACGCCGCTGCTGGTGCAGTTGTTTTTCATCTACTACGGCCTGCCGAAGGTGGGCATTCGGACCAATGCGGCGATCTGCGGCATCGCGGGTCTGGCGTTTCTGGGCGGGAGCTATATGGCAGAAGCCTTCCGCAGCGGTCTGGAGAGCATTGAACGGATCCAGACCGAAAGCGCATACAGTCTGGGCATGAGCCGCTGGCAGACCATGCGGTATGTTGTCCTGCCGCAGGCGATGTCCACCAGTATGCCGGCTTTTATGGCAAATGTGATCTTTCTGCTGAAGGAGACCAGCGTGTTCAGCGCCGTCAGCCTGATGGACCTGATGTTCACCGCCAAGGACCTGATCGGCATGTACTCCAAGACCATCGAAAACCTGTTCCTGCTGGTGGTCTTTTATCTCATCATCCTGCTGCCGGTGTCCATTGTGGGCAGCCTGATCGAAAGGAGGCTGCGCTATGCTGGATTTGGGTCTTAATGTCCTGTTCAAGGGCAAAAATCTGGCCCGGCTTCTGGGTGGACTTGGCGTGGCGATGAAGATCAGCATGACAGCGGTGCTCATCAGCCTGCCGCTGGGTATCCTTCTGGGCGTGCTGATGACCTTCCGGAATCCGCTCATCAAAGCCATCCTGCGGGTGTATCTGGAGATCATCCGCATCATGCCGCAGATGGTGCTGCTGTTCCTCGTCTACTTTGGCACGACCCGGGCGTTCGGATGGAATCTTTCCGGCGAGACAGCCTCGATCATCGTGTTCACGCTGTGGGGCACGGCGGAGATGAGCGACCTTGTGCGCGGTGCACTGATCGCCATCCCGAAACACCAGTATGAAAGCGCCGAGGCACTGGGCATGAGCCGGGCGCAGACCTACTGGTACATCATCATTCCGCAGACGGTGCGCCGCCTGATCCCGCTGTCCATCAACCTGATCACCCGCATGGTCAAGACCACCAGTCTGGTGCTGATGATCGGCGTGGTGGAGGTGCTGAAGGTGTCCCAGCAGATCATCGAAGCCAACCGCACCGCCAGCCCAAACGCGGCTTTCGGCATTTACCTCACAGTATTCATGTTATATTTCCTGGCATGCTGGCCCATCAGCCTGCTGGCATCCTATCTGGAAAAGAAATGGAAGTGACCACACATGGCAGAACCTATTTTGACCGTTGAACATCTCATCAAGGCCTACGGCGAGACCCCGGTGCTGGACGATATCAGCTTTGCCGTCAAACCCGGCGAGGTCATCGTGGTGGTGGGCCCCTCCGGCTGCGGCAAGAGCACGCTGCTGCGCTGTCTGAACGGGCTGGAGCCGACCCAGGGCGGGCGGGTCCGGCTGGGCAGCGAGACCGTGGCTTACGGTGGCAAAAACCTGACGGCACTGCGTCAGCGCATCGGCATGGTGTTCCAGAGCTACGAGCTGTTCCCGCATCTGACGGTGCTGGACAATGTTCTGCTGGCCCCCACCAAGGTGCAGAAACGTCCCCGGGCGCAGGTGCAGCAGGAGGCAGAAGCCCTGTTGGACCGTGTGGGGCTGCTGGCAAAGGAGAACAGCTACCCCCGGGAGCTTTCCGGCGGACAAAAACAGCGGGTCGCCATCGTGCGGGCACTGTGTATGCACCCGGAGATCCTGTTGTTTGACGAAGTCACTGCCGCACTGGACCCCGAGATGGTCCGGGAAGTGCTGGATGTGATGCTGGATCTGGCAAAGCAGGGCCGCACCATGGTGATCGTTACCCATGAGATGCAGTTTGCCCGTGCCATTGCCAACCGGGTCATCTTTCTGGACGGCGGCAAGATCGTAGAGGAGGCGGCTCCGGCAGATTTCTTCGACCACCCCAAGACCGAGCGCGCGCAGCGCTTCCTGCGCACCTTCACGTTTGATGCTGTGAAATGAGTCACAGATCATATAAAGGTCCCGGAACGACCGGGACCGCATGGGAAAGATCATGTAAAGGAGAGTCCATTATGAAACAGTCCAAAGTTTCGCGTCGTTCCTTCCTGCTGGGTCTGGGCGCAGCGTCCGCTGCTGCAGTGCTGACTGCATGCGGCAATTCCTCTGCATCCACCACAGCGTCTGGCAGTGCTGCTTCCGGCAGTGGTGTCGTGTACCGCACGCTGGACGAGATCAAGGCATCCGGAACCATCAACATCGGTGTGTTCTCCGACAAGAATCCGTTTGGCTATGTGGATGAGAACGGCGAGTATCAGGGCTACGACATCTACTTTGCCAACCGTCTGGGCGAGGATCTGGGCGCAGAGGTCAACTTTGTCTCCACCGAGGCTGCCAACCGCATCGAGTATCTGCAGACCGGCAAGGTGGATGTGATCCTTGCAAACTTCACCGTCACGCCGGAGCGCGCCGAGGAAGTGGACTTTGCCCTGCCGTACATGAACGTGGCATTGGGCGTCATCTCCCCGGACAGCAATGTCATCACCACGCTGGACAACTGGAACGCAGAAGATCAGATGATCGTCATCTCCGGCACCACGGCAGAGACCTATCTGACCAAGAACTACCCGGACATCCCGCTGCAGAAGTACGATTCCTATGCGACCGCTAAGAATGCACTGGAGAATGGCAACGGCGTGGCATGGGCCAACGACAACACCGAGGTCATCGCGTTTGCAAACCAGAACCCCGGCTATACCGTGGGCATTGCATCGCTGGGCAGTCAGGACACCATCGCACCTGCAGTGAGCAAGGGCAACACCACCGTTCTGGACTGGCTGAACGAGGAGATCAAAGCACTTGGCGAGGAAAACTTCTTCCACGCAGACTATGAGGCAACGCTGGTGGACACCTACGGCCTTGACTATGAGGACGAGCTGGTGGTGGAAGGCGGCGTGACCGCAGCACAGTAAGGCGCAAACAGCTCTGAAACTGAAATAAAATTCACGAAGCACCTGCAATTTCTCCGGACGAAAGACTCCGGCAGAAAGAGCAGGTGCTTTTTGCGCGCTCAGGCGCAGACGCTACCTGATGGAAGGTGTGCGCTACAGGATAAATTTGGCGAAGGGTATTGACAAATTACCCCCCCCCCCCAGTATAATTAAGCCAACCGAAATAGTTTGGGTAGTGAGGTGTAATAATCATGAAAAGAAGAACATTTCTTCAGCTGGTTCCTTTTGCGGCGATCGGGCTGACGGCTTGCGGTCATTCGGGTTCGACAACTGCAGAGAAGCATTCGCTGTCTTCGTCCTCTGATGCCGCCAGTGTGGAGACGGACCAGATCACAGATGGTATGGATGAAGATTACGAGGAAAGTGGCCTGACGCTGGAAGAAGCGCAGTACTACAGCAAAACCTACAATTGCGCATATTTCATTCGCCGTGCCAGTGATGAAAGGTTCTACCCGGTCGCGGTTCCGCTGGTTGCGTATGAATGGAGCAAGGACTACACGACAGACTGTGTTTTTATTGATTCGGGCTGCTACAGAAAATACGCATCTATGGGTTCCTTCAAGTTTTCTCTTTCGGAAGGCGATGAACTTGTCTTTGTCTCTGAGGAATTTTCGACACCTGACACAGTAAAGCTGTATCCGGTTACAGACTCTGTAGAAACATTCCCCTTTGCCATAAACTATCACAACGGTACCAATGTATACCCGGATGGAAACTACGACTTTACGTCGCTCAGTGAATATCGCTATGATCTGTATGATCAGCTTGTCACGTCTTCCAACAAGAGCTTCATCCAGAATCATCACGCTTATCAGGAGCATCTTTTTTCGGACTACGATCCCTCTTTGGCATCAGATGCTACCGAGTTGAGGAACTTTGACGGTCCGCTGACGGCGACCCTTCTGAATGACAGCGGAGATGCGGGGGATATGCCTACAACGGAAATCAACCATGATGGACAGTACAATATGGGCATTTTCCTTCCCAATGGTGAACAGTCGACAGCATTTGATGATTTTGATCCGTCTTCCGCAAAAGCACAGGCGGAGATTGGGTACTATGAGGGTTCCACTTATAATAGTTTTGTACTGTCTGCCGATAGTCTCGCTCTCGGGTATAGCGCAGACTATGCCTATCAGGCTTCAACCACGCTGACGAAGGATGGCTATTCGGTCGCGGATCTTTCTGACATTTTCAGTTATTATGAGCTGCCGGAGCAGCCGGTTCAGTTTGTGATAGACTGCAATTATTCCAGGTTTGAAGTGGATGGAATTCCGTTCTTTGCCTTTATTGCAGTGCACCCGTGACCCTAAAAGCGAATCGGTTCAGTGAAGGCCGGTTCGCTTTCTTTTTGTCTGCATCATTGCACCGCCCTGCAGAACGTGCTATACTGAAACAAAACGACTCTGGTGGAAAATCTGAAAAAGAGAGGATGTACCCAATGAAGCGAGCCTATATCAATGGCATCCTGCTGGATGGCACCGAGCAGATGGAGCCGGTCCGGGGCAGGATCCTTCTGACCGAAAACGATAAGATCACCGCCATTGTGCAGGAGGGCGTGGATCTGGATGGGTATGAGGTCATCGACCTCCACGGCGGGTATCTGTGCCCGGGACTGATCAACCTGCATGTTCATCTGGCAGGCAACGGCACACCCAGCGCAAAGCCCCGGGACAACGCGGCGCTGGTGCGCAGGATCCTGAGCAATGGCCTGACCCGGGCGGTGGCTTACCGGATGGTATGCGGCTATGCAAAGCTGGAACTACTGGGCGGTGTGACCACCGTGCGTACCGTGGGCGGCATTGCGGACTTTGACACCCGCTGCCGGGACGATGCTGCCGCAGGAAAGATCCTGGCACCCCGCATTCTGGCTGCCAATGAGGGCATCTCGGTGCCCGGTGGGCACATGGCTGGCTCTGTGGCGGTGGCGGCGCATAATAACGCCGAGGCTCTGGCGCAGCTGCAAAAAGCCAAAGGGCAGAAGGTGGATCTTGTCAAGCTGATGATCACCGGCGGTGTGCTGGATGCCACCCAAAAAGGCACCCCCGGCGAGATGAAGATGAAGCCGGAGATGATCCGTGCCGTCTGTGATGCGGCGCATGCCATGGGGTATACCGTTGCAGCCCACACCGAATCGCCCGAAGGCGTGAAGGCTGCGCTGGAAAACGGCGTGGACTCCATTGAGCACGGCGCAAAGATGGATGCGCAGACGGTGCAGCTGTACAAGGAGAAAGGCGCGTTTCTGTGCACGACCATCTCCCCGGCACTGCCCTACGCGCTGTTTGACACCGCGGTATCGGGTGCGTCGGAGAAAGATCAGTACAACGGCAAGATCGTCTTTGAGGGTGTGATCGAAAGCGCAAAAACCGCACTGGAAAACGGGATCCCTGTGGGGCTGGGAAACGATGTGGGCTGCCCCTACATCACACAGTATGACTTCTGGCGGGAGCTGTGCTATTTCCATAAATATTGCGGTGTGAGCAACCAATTTGCCCTCTACACAGCCACCCTGCGCAACGCGCAGCTGGCAGGCATCGGGGATGTGACCGGCTCCATTGAGCCGGGCAAGAGCGCGGATTTCATCGTGACCCGGAAAAACCCGCTGGAGGACCTGCGGGCATTGCAGCATCTGGAACTGGTGGTCTGCCGTGGTCGCGCGGTGAAAAAGCCTTCGCCCAAGCGCAAAAAAGAGGTCGATGTACTGCTGGACCCGTATCTGGCAGATTGACGGAGAGGCAAAAAACGGCGGCTGCGCCTTAGACGATGCAGCGCTGTGGTCAAAACTGTAAATTCTGAAAATAAAAGCAAGTGCAGCACGTTTTCAAACACCGAATGGTGAGAAAGCGTGGATGCACTTGCTTTTTGTTTTGCGCATTTCAGACGCTTGCCATCACCGCCAGAATGCTCTGCCAGCTTTTGGCGCGGGCTGCGGCGGGCCGACTGCGGCGGGCAGGGGAACGCTCCCCGGACGCGGAGACCGCGTTCATGGCGGTCAAAGGCACGGAAGGGTGGAAGAATACCGCGGTATCCTCTGCCAGCCACCGGGCGGCAAGGCGCGCGGCCTGCGGGTCAGACTGCAGGATGCGGCGTTCGGCCCCTGCCAGCGGCTCGGCAAGCCAGTGCAGGATGGCGGCAAGCGGCAGACTGGGGGCAGGGAACTGCCCCTGATAGGTCCAGCAGCCGCCGGCACCCACAAAACTCTGCACCGTGACCTGCGTGCCTCCTGCGGCACTCTGCGGAGTGCGGCTCAGCTGACCACTCCCAACACACTGACGCAGCTCGGTCAGGATGCGCTGGGTCCGGGCAAGGTCCAGACGCTCCTCCCGGCAGTAGGCGCGGAAGTCGGTCTGGTCTGCCAGCCGGTCGGCACTGGAAGGAAACTGTCCCACCAGCTGACCCTCTGCATTGTGGCACAGCTGCCACCCTTTGCGGAACAGCTGAAAGTTCAGGCAGCGGCGTCCCATGGTGGAATAGCTCAAAATGGCAGTGCTCTCACCGGGCAGCTGCTTCAGCTCCAGACAGGCGTCGTTGCCGCCCACATCCTGCAGTTCCACCGTCAGCAGAAGTGCTGCGCCGGGGTGCTGGGCGGACATGGCTTTGTGCATGGCAGTAAAATAGCGGGTGGCATCCATGATGAGTCCCTCCTGAATATGATACAGCGCTTTGTTGTATATGGACCGGGCGATACGATTTGCTCCGCCGTGCACAGCGGCTGCTTACGCGAATTTGTTTTGCTTCGTGAACATAGTATAGCACAAATAACAACAAAAAACAACTATAAGTTTCAGAAAAGACGAAAATTTTTGCAAAAGGGGGAGGAGAATTCCAAGAACGGTTGTAATGCAGTTGTTTTTCAAAACAAAAACACCATGCAGGCCAAGGTGGTCTGCATGGTGCGAAAAAATTCAGTCGCCCAATTCCCGGATCTCGTTCCGGATCAGCTGTCCGGCAGCACGGGCCAACTGGTCCATGCCCCGGATGCGGGCCAGATTTTTGCCATAGATCTGCGCGGCAGCCCCGGCGCTGCCGTCCTCGCCCATGAATACAGCCGATACCCGAAGTCCTGCCCGCTGCAGGGTGCGCACCTGCGCAGCGGTGTCGGCGACTCCGGCGGCATCCTCATACCCACAGCCCAGCGGATTTTGCGGCGAAGGCGGGATGCGGCGGCTGTCGTTGGGGGAGGCATCGGTCAGAACAAGAAGCAGGTGGCAGGCTGCGGGCCCCGGTGCAAATTGCAGCAGGTCTGCCGCGGCCCGCAGCGCAAGACCGTCCCGATTCCAGCCGGAAGCAAAATACCCATTGATGCCCTGCAGAGATTTGTCGGCAAACCCTTTCAGCACCCGCAGAACGGTATATCCCCGCAGGCTGCAAAAACTTGTCACCCGCACGGGAATGCCGCAGGCGGCAAGGCTTTCTGCCAGAATGCTTCCCTGCGCGGCGACCACCTCCTGACAGTGCAGACGGGAGGCCGAGGCGTCCAGCAGCAGGTCCACGGTGAAGGCGGGTTGATTTTCCTCTTCCGCACACCGAAAAACCCGCGCATCGTTCAAAAGCGGTGCCCGCCACGCCTGACCGGGGTTCAGCGCTCCGCTGCGGGCAGTCCGGGCATTGGGCTGCTGGTGTACCAGAATGCAGTTGCGGATCTGCTCGGTGAGCCGCAGCACTACGCTGCGGTGCAGCTCCCGGTTTTTGGCATAATAGGCGCGGTTGCGCTCCGCCTGCAGCTGCGCCTGCCGGGCCAGCTGCCGGGCTTCCGGGGTGGGGGCCTGCTCCGGGCTGGGTACACCGGCGCTGAACCACAAATGGCAGCCCAGATGCACCCCGGTGCACAGCTCCTGTTCCGCTTTGCGCAGCCGCTCCGGCGGGTAGAGAGATCGTCCGAAGCAGCTTTCGATGTAGGCTTTGTCCTGCGCGGCATTCTGCTTGAGAATGATGTGAGCGGTCCGCTTGTCAATGGAAGGGCCGCTGCCGGGGACATCCGCCGCGCCGGAGTGCTCCACGGTCACCCGGTCGGTTTTGATCATCTGGGTGGGCAGCGCTTTGGCGGCAAGATGGGCCAGCAGTCCGTCCAGATGCAGATGCAGCGCTGCCTTTTGGTGCACAGTGCCGTCAAACAGGGCAAATTTCGCAAACAATGCCAGCAGGGCATCTTTGAGCTGCGAAGCTTCCGGCACATTCTCCGGTGCCAGCGCGGCGGCAAGGCTGCTTTCGTAAGGGGTCATCACCGGGGCAGTGCGTCCCAGAACCCCGCGCCAGCGGGTGGCCTGCATGGTGTATGCCAGCTGGTTTTTTGCCATCCATTCCTGCCGCGAAAGCTTGTACTGAATGGCAAAAAAGTAGTCCGCGTGGGCAAAGCGAAGCGCTTCCAGCACCGGGCGGCGGGGCAGCTCCAGGCGGTAGACGGCGTTTTCCAGATACAGCCATGCCATGTCGTCCAGCATCGGCTGCCGCATGTCGCCGTCCCAGCGGTCGAAAATGTCCCGGAGCAGTGCGTCACCGTAGTATTTGTGGGCAAGTCCTACGATGGTGTTCATGTACAGATCGGTGGTGCCATCGGTGTAGCGCGCCAGAAACAGCGGCTCAAAGCCGTAGGCACCGGCGGCGGTCCAGACCTGATTGGCCGCACGCCGCTCCCGAGCGGTATAGCTTGGGGCTTCCATCAGCCAAACAGCTTTCCGGCATCCAGCTTTGCCGGGATGCGCACTGCGATCGCGTCCCGGATCAGTCCCTGCTCGTAGGAGTCAAATGCCTTGTTGGTGATGCCCATATCCAGCGCCGCCCCTGCCGGAATGCCGCGGCGGATCAGCCGCAGCGCGTCCAACATACCGCGCAGATCCAGCGCCTTGGTGGAAATTTCGGCACTGTCGCACTTTTTCTGCAGGTCCAGAAACAACAGGGCAAATTGGCGGACATATTTTTCATTCAGGTCTGGGAACTGCGCCCGCAGCAGCTTTTCCAGATTATCCTGAGAGATGGTTGGCATCTGCACTACCGCAAAGCGGGAGGTGAGGGCCTCGTTCAGCTCCCGGGTGCCCGCATAGCCGTAGTTCATGGTGGCGATAAAGCGGGTCTCCTCCGCCAGCGGGATGCGGTCGTACCCGGGCACATCAATGGCGCGGCGAAAGTCCAGCACGGCGTGCAAGACTGCCAACGCCTCGTTTTTTGCCATGTTGATCTCGTCCAGTACCCCAAAGCCACCGCACTGTGCGCAGCGGTACACCGGCCCGGGACGGAACACTACCTGCCCGCCCGCAAAGGTATCCATGCCGATCAGGGAGGCGGCATCCATGTTCACATGAAAGGAAATATCCCACGCAGGACGGCCAAAAGCTGCGGCAAGGTTTTCTGCCAGCACATTTTTGCCGGTGGCTTTGCCGCCCGCCAGCAGCAGGTTTTCACCGCAGAGGATGGCTGCCAGCGCCTGCTCCCACACCTCTTTGCCATAGTAGATAAAGGCAGGGGCAGGGATGCGCGGGCGCAGCATCTCGCACAGCGGATGGGCGGCGCGGTATTCCTGCACCGCCGTAAGCAGGGCGGGGTCTACGCCTTCCTGCCGTAAGGTATCCAGAATATCCGACATTTGTACAAACACCTCGATCTCTGACCGGGTGGGATGAACTGCCCGGTTTTCACGCTTATCATAGCACAATCGTGGGGATTTGTGTAGGGGCGTGCGGTGAAAAAATGGCAAAGAGGGGCAGCTCTGAACGGAGCTGCCCCTCTTCACATGAAAAAGAAGAAATAGAAAAAACGCTTAAGTGTGCCGGAAAAACGCGCTGGATCAGGCGTTTTCCAGATCGGCCATCTGCTTGATGGATTTGATGGCAAAGGTCAGGGTGCGGCCACAAGCGGTGCCGCCCATGACGCAGGGATAGTTGTTCTGGAAGAAGCTGCCGGACATATCGCCGGTAATGTACAGGCCGGGAATGGGTTCGTTGTTGCTATCCTTCGCCTGGCAGTTTTCAGTGATGGAGATGCCCTGCATACTGCACAGCAGAGAGGCACCCAGCCAGCAGCCGTAGAAGGGCGCGGTGCGGATGGCGCTCAGGCGGCTTGCAGGCTTGCCGAAGTCCTCGTCGTTCTGCTTGTCGTACAGCTCGTTGTAGCGGGCAACGGTGGCTACAAAGTTGTCCTTGTCAGCACCGGTAAAGCCCATCTTGTCGGCCAGCTCTTCAATGGTGTCTGCCTTCATGATCAGGCCCTCGCCCTCGTACTGCTCCAGCTGACCTTCCATCATGCCGGGAATGTAGCGGGTCAGCGCAGAACAGCCGATGGTGTGGAAACGGTCTACGTCGCTGCGGAAGTTCGCGTCGTGGATCATGGCATAAACGTGTCCCGGCTGCTGGAAAGAAGCATGGGAGGCATTGTCATATTCCTGACTCTCGTTCATAAAACGCTCGCCATGGCGGTTGACCTTCAGGAAAGGCTGGCTGCCGGGGTTGTACTGTCCCACAGTGCCGGGGAATGCCTTGCCGCCAAAGGCAGAGCTGTTGTCCACATAACCGGCATCCACACCGGGTGCTACCAGACCGCGGTCGAACAGCACGGGAGCAGGCTCTGCATCCAGATGTGCACCCGCCCAGATAGCGGCGCGGATACCATAGCCCTTGTCAGCAGGGGTATAGGAGCAGGCGGTGGTCACGCTGGTGCCCAGCGGGTCCAGCTGCTCCATCATGTAGGGGTTGCCTGCATAGCCGCCGCAGGCCAGCAGCACGCCCTTGGCTGCGTTGATGCGGATGAAGTGGTCGTCGGCAGTGCTCTGGGCGATAACGCCGGTGATGCGGCCGTCGGCATCTTTTTCCAGCTTGGCAAGACCGGTGTTAAAGTCGATGCTGTAACCCTTGCTCTCGATATACTCCTGAAATACTACGTTGCGGGGCTTTTCAGCGCTGCTGTAGTCGACCTGCTGCACAGGGAACATCAGCTTGCTCTGGCTCACCTGCGTATCATCCGGCCATTTGGCTTCATCGCCGGAGGTCAGGTTGCAGACATAATTGTAGGGCTCGCCTTCGAGAATACCGGAAACAAAATCGTGCATGGCGGCAGACTCGTTGATCCAGGTCTTAACCACGCGCTGGTCACAGCGGCCGCCCATGGAACGGGAAATCTCGCTCAGCAGCTCGGCGCGGTCAACAGGAGCGATGCCCTTTTTCTTTGCTTCGCTGCTGTCGATGGTGCCGTACCAGTGGCGGGTATCCATAACGGCGGAATTCTGCTCGATGATGCGGAAGTTCAGCCCGTTCTGTGCAGCATAAGCAGCTGCGCACATGCCGCCGTTGCCAGCGCCAACAATGACGATATCGGTATCCCATGTCTCGGTGATGGAAGCCTCGTCAATATCGGGCTCGGTACCCAGCCAGTCGTTTGCATCGCCGGTGGGCAGCTGTACGCTGGCAACCACAGCTTCGCCCTTGGCCTGCGCGTAGCAGCTCTTGGCGGCCTTCATCACGGCGTCAGAGGTGACGGTAGAGCCGGTAACACCGTCGATCTCGGCAGAGCTGGCAGCCAGCAGCTGCTCACGCAGCTCGTCGGCAGCGGCAGCGCCGTAGGAAGCGGTCTCGCCGGAGGTGTCCACCACCACATCGGTCACGGCGCTGTCAGAGAAGGTCATGGTGACCTTGACGATGGAGGAGATGCCCTCGGCAGTGCCCTCATAGGTGCCGGGGATATACTGACCGGCAGCACCGGAAGTGGAGGCAGCACCGGAAGCGGCATTGCAGGCAGCCAGAGCGCCGGCAGTGACGCCGCTCATGGCGGCAGCAGCGGCAATCTTGATAAAGCCCTTGCGGGAAATTTTGTTCATAGGTATGCTCTCTTTCTTTTTGTCCCTTCTTATTGTGCAGCAAGGTGAAGGTCACTTTGCTGAATCCTTAACAATTGTAGCGTAGAAGGGTACTGTTTACAATTCAAGTTTCTTATATTATAATTAAGAATATCCTAATGTACTGTGAGAGGAAGGAAAGAATGAACAAGAGCGCACTGGCGGGCTTTGTAAAGATCGTGGAGCTGGACAGCTTTTCTGCGGCGGCAGAGGCACTGTATCTTTCGCAGTCGGCACTTTCGCAGCAGATCCGCACGCTGGAAGGGCAGCTGCAGTTTGAGCTGTTTCAGCATGTGCCGCGCCGTGTGGTGCTGACCCCGGCAGGATGGGATTTTTACCCAAAGGCAAAGCAACTGCTGGAACTGTACGATGAGGCGGTGCATCATGCGCAGGCAGTAAAACTGAATGCAAATCCACCCAAGCGGCATCTGCTGATCGGACACCAGAATATGCCGCTGCAAATGCTGGGCTTTGACCTGTTTGCCGCTACGGGGGAATTGAGCAACCGTTTTTCTCCTATAATGCACCGCTGTGCCAGCAGAAAAGATATCTGGAGGGCGTTGCTGAATGATGAGATCGATCTTTCATTGCAGATCGAGTGTGCGGAGGTCGCGGCGCGAGGCTTGCGTTTTTACCCGGCAGTGTATATGCCGGAGATCGGCGTCCCGTTTCATACGCCGCCGGAGGTGCCCCGCGGATATATTACGCTGGAACAGGCAGTGCAATATCGGTGGATGTTTGCAGAAACACCAGAGCAGTCACTGTATGAGACCGAATTGCTGCACGAGGCTGCAAGACGGCAGGCAGAAATCATTCGCAGCGTAAAAAGCGTACAGTATGAACTCCCCAGCCTGATGCTGACCCCGGCAGTGTACTACCGCAGACCGGATCCTTCACAGGTGTTTCTTCTGGATTGGAACAAGGGAATGCGGTTTGGTATTGTTACGAAAGCAGAGCCGGATCCGGTGGTGGAAGAATATGTGCAGCTGCTGCAGCGGCTGCTGCCATCCCTCTCAGAGAAGCTGTTCGGCCTGAAGCTGGAAGCGGTGGAGGAATCATAAAGAAGGATGGAAACCCTCTCGGTCATCGCCGCGCGATGCCTGAGAAGGTAAAATAACGAGCACCTGCTGCCCTCGAAAGGGAGGGAAACAGGTGCTCGTTTTGTAATGATACTGCGATGACAGGTGCTTTAGCTCACCACGTCCTCAAACTGGCTGTTGTACAGGTCGGCGTAGAAGCCGCCGGCCTCGATCAGCTGGTCGTGGGTGCCCTGCTCCACAATGTCGCCGTCCCGCATCACAAGGATGAGGTCGGCGTCCCGGATGGTGGAAAGGCGGTGGGCGATGACAAAGCTGGTGCGCCCCTCCATCAGGCGGTCCATGGCGGTCTGGATGCGCTGCTCGGTGCGGGTGTCCACACTGCTGGTGGCCTCGTCCAAAATCAGGATGCGGTTGTCTGCCAGAATGGTGCGGGCGATGGTAAGCAGCTGCTTCTGTCCCTGACTGACGTTGGAGGCGTCCTCGTTCAGTTCCATCTGGTAGCCGCCGGGCAGGGTGCGGATGAAGTGATCGGCGTTGGCAGCCTTTGCGGCGGCGATCACCTCTTCATCGGTGGCGTCCAGCCGACCGTAGCGGATGTTCTCCATGATGGTGCCCTTGAACAGCCATGTGTCCTGCAGCACCATACCGAAACCTTCGCGCAGGGCGCTGCGGTCAAAGTCCCGCACATCGTGGCCGCTCAGGGTGATGGAGCCGGAGTCCACATCGTAAAAACGCATCAGCAGCTTGACCATGGTGGTCTTACCCGCGCCGGTGGGGCCTACGATGGCTACCTTCTGGCCGGGCTGCACCGTGCAGCTGAAGTCGTGGATGACGG
This sequence comes from uncultured Faecalibacterium sp., assembly GCA_934513205.1. GTDB lineage: Bacteria > Bacillota > Clostridia > Oscillospirales > Ruminococcaceae > Faecalibacterium. The sequence continues at coordinate 146,279 of CAKSWU010000004.1, forward strand.
TCTTGTCCGGGGTGTAGCCGAAGCGGACGTGGTCAAATGTGACCTGTCCGTCGATGCAGGCGGGGTCGGCGCGGCGGGCGGGGTCTGCCAACTGCTCTTCCTCCGGCTCGTTCAGGAACTCGAACACCCGCTCGGCAGCCGCTGCCATGCTTTGCAGCATGTTGGACACCTGCGAAAGCTGCTGGATGGGCTGGGTGAAGTTTTTGACGTACTGGATAAAGGCCTGAATGTCGCCGATGGTGATGATGCCGTTTGCGGCAAAAATGCTGCCCACGATGGCTACTGCTACATAGCCTAAATTGCCTACAAAGTTCATAATGGGCATCATCATGCCGGAGAGGAACTGGCTCTTCCATGCGGATTCGTATAGTTTATCGTTGGCGGCGTTGAAGTCTGCCAGAACAACGGCCTCGCGGTTGAAGGCCTTGACCACGTTGTGGCCGGCGTAGACCTCCTCGACCTGACCGTTGACCACGCCCAGCGTGGCCTGCTGCGCTTTGAAGTACTTCTGGCTGAACTTGACCACCACCAGCACCAGCGCCAGCGATACCGGTAAGATCAGTAGAGCGATCAGGGTCATGCGGGGGCTGATGGAAAGCATCATCACCAGCACACCGATCATGGTGGTCACGCTGGTGATCAGCTGGGTGATGCTCTGGTTCAGGCTCTGACCCAGCGTGTCCACATCGTTGGTGATGCGGGACAGCACCTCGCCTACGGTGCGCTTTTCAAAGTACGCCAGCGGCAGGCGGTTGATCTTCTCACTGATCTGGCGGCGGAAGTCGTAGCAGACCTTCTGAGAAAGACCGGTCATCAGCCAGCCCTGAATAAAGCTGAAAGCGCTGCTCAGCAGGTACATGCCCAGCAAAAACAGAAGGATGCGGCCGATATACACAAAGTCGATGCTGCCGGTGCCGCGCAGCTTTGCGATCCAGCCGGTGGCAAGGGCGGTGGTGGCCTTTGCCAGCACCTTGGGGCCGGCAATGTTGAAGATGGTGGACAGAATGGCAAAGACGATGGCGGTGATGAGCGGGAGCTTGTAGCGGCTCATGGTGTGCAGAAGCTGCCGCAGCGTACCCTTGAAGTCCTTGGCACGCTCAGTGGTGGGACGTCCGGGTCTTGGCATATCAATCACCCTCCTTTTCCGTATTCAAAGTATCCAGAGCCAGTTCCTTCTGGCTCAGCTGGCTGCGGGCGATCTCCTGATATTCCGGGCAGCTGACCATCAGCTGGGCATGGGTGCCCTTACCCACCAGACGGCCCTCGTCCAGCACAAGGATCTGATTGGCGTGCAGCACAGTGGAAATGCGCTGTGCCACAATGATCACGGTGGCGTTGTCGGTCTGTGCCTTCAGGGCACGGCGCAGCGCCACATCGGTCTTGTAGTCCAGTGCCGAGAAGCTGTCGTCAAACAGGTAGACCTTGGGGTCTTTGGCAATTGCCCGGGCAATGGAAAGCCGCTGCTTCTGACCGCCGGATACGTTGGAGCCGCCCTGTGCAATGGGGCTCTGGTAGCCTTCGGGCTTTGCCTCGATAAAATCAGTGGCCTGCGCAATGGCGGCTGCCTTCTGCACCTGCTGGTCGGTGATGGCTTCGCCGCCGAACTTCAGGTTGCTGGCAATGGTGCCGCTGAACAGCACGCCCTTCTGGGGCACATAGCCCAGCAGGTCGTGCAGTTGTGCCTGCGGCATCTCGCGCACGTCAATGCCGTCCACGGTCACCTTGCCACCGGTTACATCGTAAAAGCGGGGGATCAGATTGAGCAGGGTAGATTTGCCGCAGCCGGTGGAGCCGATGATGGCGGTGGTCTCGCCGGGTTTTGCGGTAAAGCTGATGTGCTCCAGCGCGTCGCTGTCCGCACCGGGGTAACGGAAGCTCACGTCGTGGAACTCCACCACGCCCTGCCAGTTTTTGTGCTCCTGCGCAGCGTTTGCGGCAGTCTCGTCCGGGTCGTGGATGGTGGCCTTGGTGCGGATGACCTCGTCGATACGCTCCGCAGCCACACCGGCGCGGGGCAGCATGACCGCCACCATCGCCAGCATCAGGAAGGACATGACGATCTGCATGGTGTAGGTGATAAAGGCGATCATCTCGCCCACTTGCATGGTGCCGGCATCCATGGCCTTGCCGCCGAACCAGACGATGAGCAGGCTGGTGCCGTTCATAATCAGGGTCATAAAGGGCATCATAACCACCATGGCGCGGTTGGTGAACAGCTGGGTGCCCATCAGCTCCCGGTTGGCCTTGTCAAAGCGCTGCTCCTCAAACTTTTCGCGGCTGAAGGCACGCACCGGCATGATGCCGGTCAAAATCTCGCGGCTGACCAGATTCAACCGGTCCACCAGCTGCTGCATCACCTTGAATTTGGGCATGGCAACGTTCATCAGGAAGATGAACAGCAAAAGCAGCAGGCCAACGTCCAGCAGAACGATCCAGGACAGGCCGCTGCTGCTGCCCACAACGTGCAGCACGCCGCCAATGCCCAGAATGGGCGCATAGGCGATCATGCGCAGCAGCATGACGCATACGAACTGCACCTGCTGGATATCGTTGGTGGTGCGGGTGATGAGGGATGCGGTGGAAAAATTTTCGATCTCTGCATTGGAGAAGTTGATGACACTGGAAAAGGTCTCCCGGCGCAGGTCTCGGCCAATGGCGGCAGATACCCGGGAGGCAAGGAAGCCTACGGCCACCGAGACGACCACCATCAGCAGGGTCAGCGCCAGCATCTGACCGCCCACGCGGAACAGATACCGCATCTGCATGTCGTGGTCGATGCCCTGCGCTTCATATTCCAGCCGGACCAGAAGGGTGGACTGGCTCTTCATTTTTTCAGCTATCGTGTCGTCCAGCTGGCTCATGGCACCGTCCAGCTGCTTTTGCAGTGCGCTGCGGTCAAAGCCGGGCATCTGGCTCATGGCGGCAAACTGGCTGCAGACCTTGTCCAGATCCTCTGCCGCAGGGGCAATGGTTTCGCTCTCGGCGTCCATCGCGGAAGAGGGCATCTCGGCAAGGCCGGTCATGCCCATGCTGTCCTGCCCGGCGGGGGTGTTGGCGGCCTGTGCGGCTGCCATATACAGCACGATATCCGGGGTGGTCACAGCGTCCTCCAGTGCGGTGCGCTCGGCCTCGGACAGGCCGCTGCGCAGCTGCAATACGCCATCATCCTGCAGATAATACTGGTAGGCGTTTTGCAGCTTCTGCGCATCCTCCTCGTTCATCAGCAGGCTCAGCGCGTCCAGTGTGCTCTGGCGGATGGTCTCGGGCAGAGGGCTTTCAATGCCGCCCTGCTGGATGCCGGTGTCCACGATCTTGCTGGTGTAGTCCGGCAGCGAAAGGTCGCAGTATGCCTGCACGAACAGCAGCGCGAACACTACAAGGCAGACTGCCCAGTGCCGGGCCAGCTGCTTAAAGATCTTTGTCATGGTTCGTTTCTCCCTTCGGGTCGATTTGACGCGCGGCGTTTTCTGCAAGAATGGCGTCTATCAGTGCACCGCGCAGCGCATTCATCTGGGCCGCCTGCTCCGGGGTCAGCCGGGCGATCACGCAGGAAAAATAGTCCCGCAGAGCCGCTTCGCACTGGCGGCAGGCATCGTACCCTTTGGGGGTGATGCGCACCAGCGTTTTGCGGCGGTCAGCGGGGTCCGGCTCCCGCACAACGGTGCCGTCCTGCTCCATCAGCCGCAGCCCGCGGGAAATGGCAGGCAGCGGCTGATGCAGCTCCCGGGCAAGGTCGGAAACATAGATGGCGCCGTCCTGCCCGTGAAGGTTGATGGTGTGCATCAGCCCCTCCAGCATATTGAAGTGGCATTTGGGGCAGTCGGACAGCGAAGCCCGCATCCCGTTTTTGAATGCCGAGCTCAGGCGGCTGATAGAGTGACACAGTCCGCGAAAGCTCAGAACAGATCCTTCAGACACCGGATCCCTCCTTTGATGAATACTTAACAGCTGTTAACTGTTGACGATTGTTAATGATATCCCGATGACAGAGGAAATGCAAGTGCCGGGCGGGATTGTTTTGAAAAAATTCACAATTGTCTCCAGACCGAAAAGTACCCGGCAGGGGTTCCCGCCGGGGCGGTTTTGTATTATAATAAGATCATAGAAACAAACACGAGGAGATGCCGCGATGAAACAGAAGATCGGAAAGATCTGCATGGTCCTGGGGACTGTGCTGATCCTGGCCTCGCTTGCGCTGCTGGCCTACAACAAGTGGGATGCCGACCGCGCCGACAAGGCTTCGCAGGAGGTCCTGGGGGAATTGGAACAGACCCTGACCCAGACCATTGAGGAGAAGGAAACGGCAGAGGAAGTCGTCCTTCAGCCGGAGCTGGACCCGGAGCAGGAGATGACCGAGACGGAACTGGACGGCTGGAGCTATATCGGCTATCTGTCCATTCCGTCCGTCGGGCTGAACCTGCCGGTGATGAGCCAGTGGAGCTATGCCGGGCTGAAGATCGCCCCGGGGCGTTACTCCGGCTCCACCTATGCAGACGATATGGTGGTCTGCGCCCACAACTACGCCAAGCATTTCAGCCCGATCAAGTGGCTGGCAGCGGGCGCAGAGGTGTACTTCACCGACATGGACGGAATGCGCTGGTCCTACGAGATCAGCGCGGTGGAAACGCTGCAGCCCACCCAGATCGAAAAGATGACCACCAAGACAGAGGAAAGCGATGACTGGGACCTGACCCTGTTCACCTGCACCACCGGCGGCAATGCCCGCTGCGCCGTGCGGTGCGTGCGGACCGGATACCCGGTGCTGACGACAGAGACCACAGAAGAATAAATCCGAAAAAACTCCCTGTGCCGTCCGTTTTTGGACAGCACAGGGAGTTTTGCTTTCTGAGTTCTAGCGGTTTACTTGCTGCGGATGTATTCGTCCATGGCCTTTGCGGCAGCCTTGCCAGCACCCATGGCCTTGATGACGGTAGCAGCACCGGTGACGGCATCGCCGCCGGCGTACACGCCGTCACGGCTGGTCTTGCCCTCGTCACCCTCGGTCACAATGCAGCCGTGCTTGTTGGTCTCCAGACCCGGGGTGGTGGAGCGGATCAGGGGGTTGGGGCTGGTGCCCAGACTCATAATGACGGTGTCCACATCCAGCTCGAACTCGCTGCCCTTCTTCTCGATGGGACGGCGGCGGCCGGAAGCATCGGGCTCGCCCAGCTCCATCTCGATGCAGGTGATGGACTTGACAAAGCCCTCGTCATTGGCGTGGATCTCCACAGGGTTGCACAGGGTCTTGAAGATGATGCCCTCTTCCTCGGCGTGCTCCACCTCTTCCTTACGGGCGGGCAGCTCTGCCATGCCGCGGCGGTAGACGATGTACACGGTCTCGGCACCCAGACGCAGGGCGCTGCGGGCAGCGTCCATAGCCACATTGCCGCCGCCCACCACGGCGACCTTCTTGCCGGTGCGGATAGGGGTCTTGCTGGTGGGCAGATAGGCCTTCATCAGGTTGGAGCGGGTCAGGAACTCGTTGGCAGAGTACACACCCTTCAGGCTCTCGCCGGGGATGCCCATAAAGCGGGGCAGACCGGCACCGGAGCCTACGAACACAGCCTCGTAGCCGTACTCTTCCATCAGCTCATCAATGGTCAGCACCTTGCCAATGACCATGTTGCACTCGAAATCTACGCCCATTTTTTTCAGGCCGTCGATCTCCTGCTGGACGATGGCCTTGGGCAGACGGAACTCGGGGATGCCGTACATCAGCACGCCGCCGGCCACATGCAGAGCCTCATAAACAGTGACCTTGTAGCCCAGCTTTGCCAGATCGCCCGCAGCGGTCAGACCGGCAGGGCCTGCGCCGATGATGGCCACCTTATGGCCGTTCCATTCGGGCACGATGGGGGCGGTGTGCACGTTCTCGCGGTGCCAGTCGGCCACAAAGCGCTCCAGACGACCGATGCCCACCGGCTCGTTCTTGATACCGCGGGTGCACTTGCCCTCGCACTGGCTCTCCTGCGGGCAGACACGGCCGCAGACGGCGGGCAGGGAAGAGGATCGGTTGATCACCTGATAGGCGGCCTCAAAGTCGCCCTCGGCCACATGGGCGATGAACTCCGGGATGTCAATGCCCACCGGGCAGCCGGACTGGCAGGGTTTGTTCTTGCAGTGGATGCAGCGCTTGGCCTCGTTGATGGCCATTTCCTCGGTATAGCCCAGCGCAACTTCCTTAAAGTTCTTGTTGCGGACGTTGGGGTCCTGCGTGGGCATGGGGCACTTTTTGGGATCCATATTGAAAGCCATCTTATTTTACCTCCTGATTGAGCAGATTGCAGGCCGCCTCACGGGCGTGAGCCTCAAACGGGCGGTACATGGTGCCGCGTGCCATTGCCTCGTCAAAATCCACCAGATCGCCGTCAAAGTCGGGACCGTCCACACAGGCAAACTTGGTCTCGCCGCCCACGGTCAGACGACAGCCGCCGCACATGCCGGTGCCGTCGATCATAATGGGGTTCATGGAGACGATGTTCTTCAGGCCGTGCTTCTGGCAGGTCTTGACCACGAACTTCATCATAATCAGCGGGCCAATGGTGATGACCAGATCGTACTGGTTGCCGGCAGCCACCAGCTCGTCCAGCGCAGCGGTGACCACGCCCTTGGTGCCATAGCTGCCATCGTCGGTCATAATGCGCAGCTCATCGCTGCAGGCGTTGAACTCGTCCTCCAGGATCAGCAGGTCCTTGCTGCGGAAGCCGATGACGCTGTGCACCACACAGCCCTGATCGTGCAGCTCCTTGGCGATGGGCAGAGCAATGGCGCAGCCCACGCCGCCGCCGACCACGCACACCTTCTTCAGACCCTCGGTCTCGGTGGCGCGGCCCAGCGGGCCCACAAAATCATGGACGCTGTCGCCTGCGTTCAGGCTGTTCAGCTCCATGGTGGTGCCGCCAACGATCTGGAAAATGATATCCACAGTACCCTTTTCGCGGTCGTAACCAGCCACGGTCAGGGGAATGCGCTCGCTGTCCTCAAACGGGCGGACAATGATAAACTGACCCGGCTTTGCCTTTTTGGCGATCAGCGGGGCTTCAATGACCATCTTCGTCACGGTGGGGTTCAGCGCGACTTTTTCAGTGATCTTATACATCGTGTTAGCTCCTTTTTGCTGGCATTTCCTTTTTCTGCGCAGGAAAATGCGCCTGCACGCTCCGGACGGGTCTGCAGGCGCAAGACTTCAAGCGACAAAATGACACTTTCATTATAATGTCTGCGGAAGAAGAAAGCAACTGAATTTTCTTCGCGTCCGGGTCCGAAAAGCTGAAAGCAGGCGGCAGTGCTGCGGGTAAAAAGACGGTTTGGAAACTTTTTGAAGAAAAATGCAAATTTGTGGTTGACAACGCCCGCTTGGCGCGGTATAATAACTAGCGTCGCCGGTGCAAAACCGGCACAACACATGGAATATGCGGCCGTAGCTCATCTGGTAGAGCGCCACCTTGCCAAGGTGGAGGTAGCGAGTTCGAGCCTCGTCGGCCG
>CAKSWU010000005.1 GCA_934513205.1 uncultured Faecalibacterium sp.
TGACGGAAAGCCAGACGGCCAATACGACCAAAACCATTGATAGCAACTCTAACAGCCATGTTAATAGTACCTCCTAATTATTTTACCCATAATCGGATAAATCACGGTGTCTTTATTGTAGACCAAAATACAAAAAGTTTCAAGTGTCTGCCAAAAAATTAACGAGACAATTTCAACTTTTTTTGCTTTTGTACGATTTTGTCCGGCACATTTGTTTTCTTTTCGGCAATTGCGCTAAGAGACTGCCAACAATTTTGTCAGCTCTGACCATCCGTGCAGACCGCTGCGCACACCGCGCCCATGCCGCCGATGCAGCACAGACCCAGCCCCGCCAGCAGCTCCGGCAGTGCAGTCAGGCCGAACCCCTGTGCTGCCAGCAACAGGATGCTCTGCGGCAGCTGCCAGCACAGGCAAAGTGCAAAAGCCGTCAGAGCCGCCGCGCACAAAGTCTGGCGGTTCCCCGGCTGAGGCAGATACAGTGTCCGGGCCAGCGCCGCCAGAAACACCAGTGCCGCCAGCGCCTGCCACACCGCTGCGGTGGGCTGCACCCGGTGCCAGCTGGAGCTGTTTTCCATAAAGCGCATCAGAACGTTCCAGTAGAACAGCAGGCTGCCCGCCACGGCCAGATACAGTCCTCCGGTGGGCTTGTCCCAGCCACGGCTGCTCAGCCAGCAGCGGCCCAGCGTACTGAGCCACACCGCACACAAGCAGTCCAGCACCACCCGCACTGCGCCGTCAGCCGCGCTGGCACCGCCAAATGCAAACTGTGCTGCACCTGCCGCAAGATAAAACACCGCACCGGCAAACGCCAGCACACCCGCCAGCGGCAGACGGCTGCGGACTGCTTCCGCCTTTGCGGCAGCCTTGCGGCCTGCCAGCACTGCAGCCAGCACCACGATGCCCAGCGCCAGATAGCGCCACCACACCGACCCGACCACACACAGACCGGTAACGGCGTCCGTGCCAAGAGCAAGGTCTGCGCAGCGCAGCACCCCCAGCAGGACACTCAGAATAAAAACAAACAGCACAGACAGATCCATCAGCGTTCCTCGATCGGCTTATATTTCTGGCGCACGCCCAGATATTTGTATGCAGGACGAATGATGCGGTTGGCAAAAATCACCTCTTCCACCCGGTGTGCGCACCAGCCCGGCACACGGGCGATGGCAAACAGCGGGGTGTACAGGTCCTCGGAGATGCCCAACATGTGATAGATCAGGCCGCTGAACAGGTCCACGTTGGCACACACCGGCTTGGAGCTGCCTTTCTCCTCAGCAAAAATGCCGGGAGCCAGCCGCTCGATGCTGCACAGCATGTTGTATTCTTCCTCAAAGCCCTTTTCATAGGCCAGATGGCGGGCACGGTGCTTCAGGATCACCTCGCGGGGATCGCTGATGGTGTAGACCGCATGGCCCATGCCGTAGATCAGTCCGGAGCCGTCGCCCGCCTGTTTGCGCAGGATGCGGCGCAGATACTCCCGCACCTCATCGTCGTCATCCGGGTTCTCCACATGCTTGAGGATGTCCTGCAGCTGACGGTTGACCATCAGGTTCGCGCCGCCGTGCTTGGGGCCTTTCAGGGCACCGATGCCTGCCGCAATGGCGGAATAGGTGTCGGTACCGGAAGAGGACAGCACACGAGTGGTGAAGGTGGAGCAGTTGCCGCCGCCGTGGTCCGCATGGACCAGCAGGCACATATCCAGCAGCTTTGCCTCTTCGTGAGTAAATTTCTGATCCGGGCGGTAGGTGCTCAGGATATGCTCTGCGGTGCTCTGCCCGGGTTTGGGCAGGTGGAAGAACATACTCTGCTTGTCATAATAGCGGCGCTTCATCTGGTAGGCGTTGACCATCATGGTGGGCAGGCCAGCGATCAGGTTGATGCTCTGGTTCAGGATGTTCTCCAGGCTCAGATCCTCGGCGTGCTCATCGTAGGAATACAGGCCCAGCACGCAGCGCTGCATCTTGTTCATAATATTGGGCGAGGGGGCGTTCATGGTGTCCATAAAGCCTTCCGGCAGAGCGCGGTGCTCCGCCAAAATCTCGCAGAAATCATCCAGCTGCTCCCGGGTGGGCAGACTGCCGAACAGCAGCAGCCAGATCACCTCTTCAAACACAAAGCGGTCGTTGCGGTAAGCCTCGTCCACGATCTCGTCGATGTTGACGCCCCGGTAGATCAGCTTGCCGGGGGTGGGGATCACATGACCCTCCTGATCCTTTTTGTAGCCCACAACGTCACAGACATTGGTCAGACCTGCCAGCACTCCGGTGCCATCCGGGTTGCGCAGGCCGCGCTTGACACCCAGCCGCTCACTGGTCTCGGGGTCAATGTAGTTGTTCGCCATGTACTCTTCGCACAGGGTACGCATGGTGGTCGGATCCAGCGACGCCACTTCCGAGTGTGCAAAATTCATAGAGAACTCTCCTTTCGTCCTTTTTCTTTACTTTCCCAGCCACCCTCAATGGTGGACATAATTTTATTTTATCGCTTTCGCGCAGTAAATTCAAGCATCAAGTACATCCCCTTCCCTGTTTTCTGCTCTTTTTTGCAAAAGGCATCCCGCACTTTTCGTACCTTTTTGCAGCCCGGCTCCTGTATTCTGATTTAAAAAAGCGGCTGCAGAGGGGGGTTCGGCTATGAAAAAAACATTTCTGCTGCTGTGCGCGGTCCTGCTGGTTCTGGGAAGCGCGCTTCCTCTGGCAGGCTATCATCTTGTCCTGACCGTCCATGCGCCGGAACGCTCCGGCAGCGTCCCGGATGCCGATGCCGGGTCCGCCGTGACAGAACACACCGGAGGTGCAGACCTTGACGCCGATGTTTTTCGGGTCATGGACCAGTCCACCGGACAGGTGATGGAATTGTCCCGCCGGGATTACGTTCTGGGTGCCGTAGCCGCCGAAATGCCGGTAAGCTGGCCGGACGAAGCCCTGAAGGCACAGGCAGTCGCCGCCCACAGTTACGCCCTTTACTGCCGAGACCATGCCGATGCAGAAAACGGCTACTGGCTCACAGCGGATCCTGCACGGCGGCAGGGATGCCTTACCGACCCGGTCCTGCGCAGCTACTGGGGCACCGGCTACGAAGCCCGCTATGCCCGGCTGGCAGCCCTTGTGGATGAGGTTCTGGACAAGGTCCTCTGCTATGACGGTTCCCCTGCCTGCACCAGCTACTTTGCCATCTCCTGCGGTCAGACCGAGTCTGCCGAAAATGTCTGGGGTACCCCTCTGCCCTACCTCGTACCGGTGGACAGCAGCACTGACCGTTCCGCAGACAACTATGAATACACCGTCACGCTTTCTGCCGCACAGGTCCAGCAGGCTCTTGCCGGGCTTGGCATCCATGCCGACCCTGCCACACCGGGCAGCTGGTTCGGCACCGCCGAGCGGACCCCTTCCGGCTGCATCCGCACCCTTGCCGTCTGCGGACAGGCGGTCTCCGGCACAGTGCTGCGCAAGGCTTTGAACCTGCGCAGCAGCTGCTTTGATGCAGTCTTTCAGGACGGCAGCTTTCGCATCACCACAAAGGGTTACGGTCACGGCGTGGGGCTGAGCCAGTGGGGTGCAAAAGCTCTGGCAGAGCAGGGTGCAGACTATGCCGCTATCCTTGCGCACTACTACCCCGGGACGGAACTGACCGGCTGACGCCGCGCAGTCTATAAAAAACAGGCAGAAAGCAGCTCCTGCCGCTTTCTGCCTGCGCACGATCTTTTGGTTCTTTATCGCCGCACCATCTCCGGGCTGATCTCGACGATGCTGTGCGCACCGCACATCTGCATGGTGTCGGTCAGCTCGCCGGCCAGCTTATCGATGTAGCACTTCACGCCGTCTGCGCCCCCGCCGTACACCGCCGTGACGAAGGGGCGGCAGATCAGCACACCGTCCGCACCCAGCGCCAGCGCCTTGAACACATCCACACCGGTGCGGATACCGCCATCCACCAATACCTTCACGCCGGAGCCTTTCAGTGCCTGTGCGATCTCAGGCAGCACCTCTGCCGTGGCGGGGCACTGGTCCAGCACACGTCCGCCGTGGTTGGACACCACGATGGCAGCCGCGCCCGCCTGCTTTGCCTTCAGGGCACCTTTGACCGTCATCACGCCCTTGACGATGAAGGGACGGCCCGCCATCTGCACGATCTCAGCCAGCTCTTCCACGCTCTTGCTGCCGGCGGGCGGGGTCATGTTCTTCAAAAAGGGCAGTCCCGCTGCGTCCACATCCATTGCCACCGCAAAGCAGCCGCTGGCCTTGGCCTGCTCCATCTTCTGCCGGATGGTGTCCAGATTCCACGGCTTGATGGTGGGCACGCCGCAGCCATCGACTGCGCCAATGGCCTGCGTTGCCATCTGCATCACGGTGGGGTCCGTGCCATCGCCGGTAAAGGCTGCGATGCCGCTGTCCGCGCAGGCGCGCACCAGCACATCATTATAAGTCTTGTCCGTATAGACATCGGAATAGTGCAGGTTCACCGCACCCACGGGGCCCGCAAAGAAAGGATAGCGGAAACGTCTGCCAAACAGCTCCACCTGCGTGTCCGGTGCTCCGCCCTGGCACAGGGTGTCCATGTTCACCCGGATCTCGGACCACTTATTATAATTGCGGATCGCCGTGTCCCCCACGCCCTTGGCACCGGGGCCGGGGATCTGATTTTTGCAGGCCACACCGTTGCACACGGGGCACGCTTTGCAGTATTGACCAATGCACGCACGGGCGTTGGACAGAACTTCTGAATATGTCATCATAAAAGCCCTCCCTTTTTTGGCTGTGCGGCACAGCTCCTGCCCGCCACAGCGCATTTCGTCTCCATCATAGTCCTGTTTTTTTCTGCCGTCAAGGGTCAAATCTGTTTTTTCGCTTTTATTTTCGTTTTTTATTGTCGAAGGTACGTTACTTAAAAAATAAAGCAAATATTTTCAAAAAAATCCTTGACAAAAGTGCTTCTTTCAGGTATTATAGTGGAGCGCTGAGGGCCACGGCCCAAAACGCAGAACTGAAGATGGAAAGATGGCTGAGTTGGTCTAAGGCGCACGACTGGAAATCGTGTAACGTGTCAAAAGCGTTCTGGGGTTCGAATCCCCATCTTTCCGCCAGAAATCCGGAACCGTATGGTTCCGGATTTTTTGTTTTGTCCGGGTCTGCTTGACATTTCGTCCCGGTTCCGCTATGCTGAACACACGCATCATCTTGAGATCAAAGGAGGATCTTCATGGCTTCTTCCCGGAAGAAAAAACGCGGCGCGCCCATTGTGCTGGTGGTCATCCTGTGTCTGGTGCTGATCGCAGCCGTTGCGGCAGCGGCAGTCTATGGCCTGTGTGCCCGCAGGCTCAAAGCGCTGCAGGCAGGGGGCAGCTTCTCGCTGGAGTACCAGATCACCCCCACCAACGATTCCCCCGCGCTGTACACCATTCTGCAGCAGACCGGTGCCACCCACGGCACCGTGGCAGGCAGCTACCAGCCGAAGACGCTGCAGCTGACCATCTCCGCCGACCGGGCGGTGATCCCCGCTTCCCCGCTGACCCGGGTGTGGATCAGCGGCGATGAGACCCTGTACGATGTGGGACAGCTGTATCGGAACGTTCGTGCCTCCATCACAAACGCCTATCCGCTGGCGGGCCTTTTGATCCCGGACTGGTCCATGGGCAGCTACATTTCTCAGTCTCAGCTGGCTGCTGTGCTGGGGGTGGACACCAGTGCCACCAGCCTGCAGGATGTGACAGAGTTCCGTCTGGAGCCAAAGCGTCTGGAACGGGTCCAGCCGGAAAACGCGAAGGAGGGCTATCTCTATTTCCACACTGCGGTGGACGGCTCCGATGCGCCGGAGCTGGTCATCGGTTTTGAGAAAGACCGCTTCTTTGACGATGACATCCCGGTGGACATCCAGCTCAGTATCCCGGAGCATGGAGTACAGATCCAGCTCACCGGTACCGTCCGCGCCGGGACAGCGGCCCTGACCGCCCCCTCCTCCCGGATAAAGAACGAGGACATTCAGACGCTGGTCCAGATCCGCGAGACCATCCAGAGCGTGCTGCAGTTCGTCCAGAGCAACACCTGACACTGCATGTTAAACCGTTCCGAAACAAAAAGAAGCAGATGCATTTGCACCTGCTTCTTTTCGTTTCACTGCGTTTTTCGATCCAGACAGCGCACTCAGACGCTTTCCTTCTTCTTGCGGGGTGCGCACTTGCGCTTGGGCTTCTCTGCGGCAGGCTTTGCCTCTGCAGGAGCCTGTGCCGCCTTGGCAGCAGCCTTTTGGGCGACAGGCTTCTCTGCCTTTTCGGTGCTCTCTGCCTTGGCAGCTTCCGGTGCAGCGGTCACCTCTGCCTTGACGGCAGCCTTTTTGGCAGCGCGGGGCTTTTTGGCTGCAGGCTTGCGGGCCGGTGCCTTCTTCTCTGCGGGAGCAGCCTCCGCAACAGCCGCTTCAGCAGCAGTCTCTGCCGGAGCAGCAACGGTCGCAGCGGCAGCTTCCACGGTCTCCTGCTGCACTGCTTCGTCCTTCTTTGCGGTGCGCTTTGCGCGGTCCTTCACCTCAGCAATGGTCCACAGCTGATCCTCTGCGCCGGGCACCTCCTGCCAGATCTGCAGCACGGTGCCCACAGCAGCACCCATGCCCACCGTGTCCACGCACTTGCCGTTCGCCCATGCCGAGCGCAGGCGCACAGTCCCTTCCGGCGTAGGCAGGACGCTCCACATCTGCGATGTGCCGCCCACATCCTCCCACAGGTGCAGCCAGGTGCCGCTGGCGGTGCCGGTCATGGTCAGGTCCAGCAGCTTGCCGGATGCGCGGTTGCGGACACGGTAAACGCCGTCGCCCACGCGGATAAAGGCCCACTCCTGCTCAGGTTTGTGATCGTACTTGCCCAGCCGGACGGTGCCCCCGTCCTTTGCACCTTCCACAGCCTGAATGACATTGCCGGTGTGTGCGGCAATGGTGTAGAAATGATCTGCTTCGATCACGGTCTGTGCAACAGTTTTCATGTAAAATCCCTCCCAAGTTTGGCGACGCCGGGCTTTATTTCCAGCATCTTACAGTAAATGATACCACATATCGTGATTTTCTACAAGCAAATCGACCATGCTTTAGCAAAACCGACAAAAACGCCCCCGCTTTCCGTCCTTTTTTCGCCCGTTCGCCCGCGCCAAAAGGCATTTGTCCATGCCGCAGACCCTCTCGACTTTTTGTCGCACTTGCGTTATACTATGTCCCGATCTCATTTTTACCGGAACCAAAGGAGTTCTTTCCATGACATCAAACGAGCTGACACAGCAGCAATATCAAAAAATGACTGCGACCCCCGTCCCAAAGCTGATCCTGAGCCTTGCCGCCCCCACGATCCTCAGTATGCTCATCACCAGCATCTATAATCTGGCAGACACTTTTTTTGTGGGCCAGATCTCCACCAGTGCATCCGGTGCCGTAGGCGTGGTGTCCAGCCTGATGGCGATCATTCAGGCGCTGGGCTTCACGCTGGGGCACGGTGCCGGCACCGTCATCAGCCGCAGTCTGGGCAGCCGCAACACCGAGGCCGCCACCCGCTTTGCCTCCACCAGCTTCTTCACGGCGTTGGCGTTCGGCGTGGTGCTGGCAGGGATCGGTCTTTCCACCCTGCCCCGCTTTATGATGCTGCTGGGCAGCACCGAGACCATTCTTCCCCACGCCTGCGCCTACTCCCGCCCCATCCTCATCGCAGCCCCGCTGATGATCGCCAGCCTTGTGATGAACAACATCCTGCGCTATGAGGGCAAGGCAAGCTTTGCCATGATCGGCCTTGTCACCGGCGGTGTGCTGAACATCCTGCTGGACCCCCTGTTCATGTTCGGCCTTGGTCTGGGCACTGCCGGAGCAGGCATCGCCACTGCGCTGAGCCAGACCATCAGCTTTTTCATCCTGCTGTCCATGTTCCTGCGCGGAAAGACCGTCAGCCGTTTCCGCCTCCGCGCCGTCACCCGTCAGCCCCGGGAGTTTGGAGTGATCCTTGCGGGCGGCGCTCCCAGCTTTGGGCGGCAGGGCCTGAACAGCATCGGCGGCATGCTGCTGAACATCGCTGCCCGCAGCTACGGCGATGCCGCCGTGGCCGGCATGAGCATCGTGTCCCGTATCTTCATGTTCATCCTCTCGGTCGCCATTGGTGTGGGCCAGGGTCTGCAGCCGGTGGCGTCCTTCAACTACGGTGCCCTCAAATTCCGCCGGGTGCGGCAGGCTTCCATCTTTACCATCTGGGCTGCCTTCTGGATGCTGGTGGTGCTGGTGAGCGTGTGCTGGATGAACGACGATGCCCTGATCCGGCTTTTCCGCGATGACCCGCAGGTTTTTGCCGTGGCTCTGCCAGCCTTCCGTTACCAGTGCCTTGCCATGCTGCTGCATCCTGTCATCGTTGTGGCAAACATGACCTTCCAGAGCGCCGGCAAATCGGGCCGCGCCACTTTTCTGGCCTGCTGCCGTCAGGGCGTATTCTTCATCCCGCTGATCCTCGCTCTGCCCCGCACCCATGGCCTTTTGGGCATCGAGATCTGTCAGCCCATCGCAGACGTGTTCACCTTCATCGTCTCGCTGCCCTTTCTGCTGGCATTCCTTAAGCAGCTGGAAAAGATGGACGATGCGGAGCCTGCCCGGTCAGCGTCCTGAGCCGTTTGTCATAAAACTGTAACCGACAGCCGCGTTTTTCCGCAATGGAAAGCGCGGCTGTTTCGTATTATAATTGAACCGGAAACATTTCCCTTTTTGTCAGAGCAAAGGAGGGATCCTATGAAACGCTCTGCTTCCCGCATCGGCTGCGCCGCCGTGTGTACTGTGCTGGCCCTTGCACTGGGCTGCGGCTGTGCCCTGCTGCCGCCCGCCGGTATGCCGGGTGCTGCTGACTCTGCCGTCTCTGTGCCCACAGACGACAGCGGCAAGCCCCTGTACGACCCCGCCGTGCTGAACGATGGTCGTCTGCGGATGCTGTACTGCTACGGTCGCACCGGAAGCAGCACCACCATCCTGTGCGGCAGCACCCCGCTGCATCAGACAGCACGCAGCGAAAATGTCTCGCTGGTGCAGGACAGTCTTACCGGCACCGCAGACTACTGGCTGCACAGCTGGTCCGACCCTACCGGCAGGGGCGGACGCCGCACCGCCTTATACGACAAAACCGGCACTGCTGTGATGACCTTTGACGGCGAGCAGAACGCTACCCTACAAAACGGCCTGCTGGTGCTGCAGGAAAGCCGCCTTGTAAACGGCAGCTATACCGAGGAATCCGGCTGCGGCAGCTGTCAGGTGATCGACCTTGCCACCGGCGCAGCGCTGCCGGTGCCGGAGGGTGCATACAGCTGCATCGTATCCGGGGACAAGCTGGTGTTCAACTGCTACGCCCGCCCGGCAGAACTGGCAGAGGATGACTGGGACACAGATTCCTCGCTGCACAGCTGGGTGGTGGCGCAGGAAAAGGACGGCACGCCTATTTCCCGGTTTGAGACCACCTCTGCGTACCGTTTTCTCTACGAGAGCGAGGCCATCAATGACTGGGTAGACCTGCATATCCGCACTGCAGCGGATGCAGACAGCACACAGGTGCTGTATAATCCCACCACCGGCGAGCAGCTCGCAAACTTCTTGTGCGCCTACGATGGCGGTCTTGCCAGCTTTTCCACCAGCGACGACCGGTACGAGCTGCGGGATATGACCGTGGAAGATCACGGGCTGATCGCCACCTTTGAGGATATGCCCACCCAATATTTCCCGGGCTATGTGGTCGCATGGCACGAAGGCAAGGCACCCCGTTCCATCCTGTACGATCTGGAGACCGGCGAAAAGACCCAGCTGTATCAGACGGATGCCAGTGACTGCACCATTTCGCTCTACGCGATGGACGGTACCCTGCGGATATATGACCGCAGCACCGGCAGGCTGCTGACCGACACCACCGTGGAACCGCTGGCAGACCAGCAGCGCGTCTGGATGGAAGACTGCTGCAACGGCTACGTACTGCTGCGGATGTTCAGCGGCAGCTCCTACGATCCCGCCGCGATCCGTCTGTACGGGCCCACAGGGCTGGTGAGCGACCTGACCGCCCTGCAGGAGAAATACAGCTATATCAACCACCTGACCATGGACCCTGCTGGCAGGCCGCTGTTCTGCGGCACCCGCAGCGCTGTGGGCAGCGCCTACGGCAATGTGCGCGATGTGCTGGACGCGGACGGCAATGTGGTGCTGCGGGGGCTTGCCACCTGCGCCGGGTACTATTCCAACAGTCTGAACGCCCTGCCTGACCATGTGTTTGCCGCACAGCGGGGTTTCTACGTAGGCTGGATGGACACAAGCGGCAACTGGCTGTACTGCCAGAGTATTTTCTCGTCTGCCACTGCGGACGATGAACCGAGTTACGGCTATTGATCTGGGAGGGCTTTCTTATGAAAAACGTTAAAATTTCCCGCCGCAGCTTTCTGCTGGGGCTGGCTGCCTGCTCCACCGCCGGGATTCTGACTGCCTGCAAGGGCACGGATGCGCCCTCCGGCAGCACGGCTTCCTCTGCCGCAGAGCAGCCCGCATCCTCTGCGGCATCCCCGGCTGTGCAGCAGCCGGAGCCGTTTCTGACCGTGGAGGAGTTTCCCCCTCTGGACGGCAGCACCGCCTGCATCCCGCTGATGGCACAGATGATGGCCGACACCACCGGCATGGACTTGGAAGAAGCCCGCAGCAGCATTACGGTAAGCACCACCGCCTACGCATGGGAAAACTTTGGCCTGTACGACACCACTACCCGGATGCTGGTGGTGTATGAAGCACCGGACTATGTAAAGGAAGAGCTGCAAGAGGCCAACGTACAGCTGGAACAAAAGCCCATCGGCCGGGACGCACTGGTATTCATCGTGAACGAGAACAATCCGGTCCAGAGCCTGACCCGGCAGCAGCTGAAGGACATCTACGCCGGAAAGATCACCAACTGGAAGGACGTGGGCGGTGAAGATCTGGACATCGTCCCCTTCCAACGTGGCGAGGACTCCGGCAGTCAGACCCTGTTCAAAAAGCTGCTCATTCAGGGCGGCGAACTGATGGACCCGCCCACCGAGCTGGCGCCCGCTGCCATGGGCGAGCTGGTGGACAGCATCGCCGCCTACAACAATAGCGCCAACGCCATCGGTTTTTCCGTATATTACTACATCGACCAGATGTACTCCCAGCCCGGCCTGCGGCTGCTGGCGGTGGATGATGTCATCCCTTCCAACGATACCATCGCCAGCGAAAGCTACCCACTGTGCAACGAGTTCTATGCCGTTCTCCATGCAGACGCTGCCGCCGACAGCCCGGAGCGTCGGCTCTACGACTGGCTGGACACCGCCGCCGGGCAGGACTGCATCCAGAAGGCCGGATATGTTCCGGCACAGTCTGCCGCCAAGACGGATTGATTTTTCCATGAATTGACAGCCCGCCCGCATTCTGCTACAATCTAACCAGAAGTTTGTCGAATTCTGTTTAGCAGAATGCCGAAAGGAAGGTCTTACTATGGACAACCCCTCCTCACACATGGAAAGCCGCTGGCGCGCCGAGCTG
The DNA here is from genome assembly GCA_934513205.1 of uncultured Faecalibacterium sp. Taxonomy (GTDB): domain Bacteria; phylum Bacillota; class Clostridia; order Oscillospirales; family Ruminococcaceae; genus Faecalibacterium. Next base: position 11,524 of record CAKSWU010000005.1, read on the forward strand.
CGCAACCGCATCATTCAGGCCTCCAGCCTTCTGGAGATCCTGCTCTCCGGGCTGGTGCTGATCGGGCTTTTGTTCAGTGCCGTTCCCCTCATCCGCTGGATGCCCGGCCTGCTGATTGACGGAAATGATGCGGAGATCCGCATTTTTCTGGAGCGGAGTCTGGACATCGTCATCGGCATCGAGTTCATCAAGATGCTGGCCAAGCACAGCCCTGGCAGCAGTCTGGAAGTGCTGCTCTACGCCATTGCCCGCCATCTGGTGGTGGGACACGACTCCGCCGTGGAGAACCTGCTCAGCGTGGGGGCCATCGCGCTGATCTTTATCGTACGCAAGTTCTTTTTTGTCCCGGCCTTTGGCGCACATCTGCCAGACGGCCACCCCGCGCCGGACCTTTCCCCTGCCCAGAGCGGCATCCCCGCCGACTGGCTCCGTCGGCGGCACTCCGAAGCAAAGCCTGAGGAAGAGACCGAGACAAAGGAATAAGCATACACAAAAACCACCCCACAGCGGCCGGTAAACGGCTGCTGCGGGGTGGTTTACTATTTTCTGTTACTTTTTGCCGTGACGACCGAAACGGTACTCCTTACCCTCGCGGATGCGTTGGATATTGGAGCGGTGCATATAAATGACCATTGCGGCCATGATCACCGAGCCGATGGTGCACACGGTAAGGTCGGCGGCAGAATAGCCCCGGAACACCCCGTACAGGATGGTGAGCACCGGGTAAAGTGCCGCCATGGTCACACTGCCCAGCGACACCATGCCGGTGGGCAGCAGGCAGGCCAGAAAGATGACTGCCAGAAAGGGGATCAGCACCGGCTGGATGGCCAGAATGGTGCCACCCGCCACCAGAACGCCCTTGCCGCCCTTGAAGCCGAAATACAGGGGCTTCAAATGGCCGATAATGGCAAAGATGGCGGCCAGATAAACCGCCAGATAGGGCGAGAGCGTAGTGCTTTCCGGCATCAGGGTGAACAGCCAGCGGCCGATGCACACGGCCAGCACGCCCTTGAGCACATCACCGAAAGCGGTAAGTGCCGCCGCTTTTTTGCCAAAGGTGCGCAGCATATTGGTCATGCCCGCCGCGCCGCTGCCGTACTTGCGCACGTCATCGTGGTACAAAAACTTGCTGACGAGGATACCGGTGTCGATGCTGCCCAGCAGATACGCCTGCACAGCGGACACCGCAGCGATGAGAACAGATTCCATCATCTGAGCCTCCCTGACGTGTTATACGTCCTTGGCACCCACCTCACCGGAGCCGCGCTCCCGCACGACCAGACGGATGGGCGTATGCTCCAGACCAAAGTTCTCGCGGATCTGGTTGATGAGATACCGCTGATAGCTGAAGTGGAACAGGTGCTTTGCGTTCACAAACGCCACAAACGTGGGCGGACGGGTGGAAGCCTGCGTCAGGTAGAAGATCTTCAGGCGGCGGCCCTTGTCGCTGGGCGGCTGCATCCGGGCGGTAGCGCGGGCCAGCATCTCGTTCAGCACACCGGTGGGCACGCGGGCACCGTTCTCGGCATCCACATCCCGGATCAGCTGCATCAGCTTGTTGATGTTGTAGCCGGTCTGCGCCGAGATGAAGATGATGGGTGCGTAGCCCATAAAGCTGAAGCACTCGGCATAGCCGCGGCGCTGCAGCTCCATGGTATTGGTCTCCTTGCCCTCCACGGCGTCCCACTTGTTGACGACGATGATGCAGGCTTTGCCCTGCTCGTGGGCGTAGCCAGCCACCTTGCTGTCCTGCTCGGTAAAGCCGACCGTGGCATCCACCAGGATCAGCGCCACACGGCTGCGCTCCACCGCAGCCAGTGCACGCACCACCATGTAGCGCTCCAGCCCATCGGTGATGTTGCTGCGCTTGCGCAGACCGGCGGTATCGGTAAAGATGAACTTGCCGTAGGCATTATCCACCGGGGTGTCGATGGCATCCCGGGTGGTGCCGGCCTCGTTGGCCACGATCATGCGGTTTTCGCCCAGAATGCGGTTGGTCAGACTGGACTTGCCCACGTTGGGACGGCCGATGATAGCAACGGGGATGCGGTCCTCCTCCACCACGGTCTCACTGAAGTCCAGATGGGCGCACACAGCGTCCAGAAGATCGCCGGTGCCGTGACCGTGGACCGAGGAAATGGGCATCACCTCGTCGAAGCCGAGGTTGTAGAACTCGTACATCTCCATGGGCGCATCGCCCACCTTGTCGCACTTGTTCACCGCCAGAATGATGGGCTTGTGGCTGCGGCGCAGCATGTGGGCCACATCCTCATCCGCAGCGGTCAGACCGTCCCGGACGTCCACCACCATGATGATGCAGTCTGCGGTGTCGATGGCGATCTGTGCCTGCTCACGCATGTGGGCCAGAATGCCCTCAGTGGCCTTGGGCTCGATGCCGCCGGTGTCCACCAGCATGAATTCGCGCCCGTTCCACTCACAGTTGGCAAAGATGCGGTCCCGGGTAATGCCCGGGGTGTCCTCGACGATGGCAAGGCGCTGACCGCACAGTTTATTGAACAGGGTGGACTTGCCCACATTGGGGCGGCCCACCACCGCTACGATCGGTTTGCTCATAGAGGGTCCTCCTTTCTTGTTATAGAAAGATCCGTTGTCCTTATTTGTAAGCTTGCTTGCCCTCTCAGGCCGCTTCATGTCCAGCTTTTCCTTTGGGAGAGGCAGCACAGCGATGACGGAGAGGGTTTTCCTTTACGCTCTTCTTTTCCTTGCGATGTGCAGGCCGCTGCGCAGCAGGACGCGCGCTTCCTCGCCGCCGCCCACCGGCAAAACTTCCACCTTCACACCCAGTCGCTGGCTTAGCTGTGCGATGGTCACATCGTCCAGAAACGTGTCCTTCTCCTCGCGCAGCATCACAGCGGGTACGCCCAGCGTTCCACTGGTCAGTCGGCCCTCGCACTGCGCAATGATATCGGTCGCTGTAACAAGGCCTGCAACACCCACATTGCCGCCAAAGAACCGGTTCTGGATGGGATGCACTGTCACCTCGACCATGGGATACTGGCGGTGCAGCTCTTCCATCATCTCGGTGATGAGCGGAGCCGCCATGGTGCCTGTCACCACGTCCAGCTTCTTGGAGCCGTACACCCGGTGGGGCTTGTCCAGCTCTGCCAGAAATTCCTCCCGGTACAGACTCATCATGCCCACGCCGTTTTCCAGCTGGTCATACTCCTCGTAGAAGTCCGGGTCCGGGATGGGCCGTCCCGCCTTGAGGTACCATTCATCACTGGGGTAGATGATGCGCTTGCCATGGCGGCGCTTGCATTCATCTCCAAACTCTTCCAGAATGTCGATGACCTCGGCGCTGGTCTTTGCATCGTAGGGCGTCTGGGGGAAAAGATTCTTGCGGTAATCCGTCACCCCGCAGGGCACAGCGGCAACGCTTTGCACCATAGGGGTCAGTTCCAGCAGATCGGTCAGAGTGCGGCGCAGCTCCTCGCCATCGTTGATGCCGCGGCACAGCACCAGCTGGCAGTTGACCGCAATGCCGCCTTCCACCAGACGGGGCAGGTACTTCAGCACCTCGCCGCCGCGCTTATTGGCCAGCATCCGCACCCGCAGCTGGGGGTTTGTGGTGTGCACCGAGATGTTGATGGGCGAGATGTGCATCTTGATGATGCGGTCGATCTCGTGATCCTGCATGTTGGTCATGGTGATGTAGTTGCCAAACAAAAAGCTCAGCCGCTCATCGTCATCCTTAAAATACAAGCTCTCCCGCATCCCCGGCGGCAGCTGGTCGATAAAACAGAACATACAGTGGTTGGAGCAGGAATGCTTCTGGTCACCCAGATAGGTCTTGAAGTCACAGCCAAAGGGGCCGCGTGCTTCCCGCTTCACGTCCCATTCCCGGATGCCGTCCGCGACCTTTGCTTTCAGGTGGAAGCTTTTGCTGTCGGTGTAGAAATCGTAGTCCAGCGTGTCGTTCAGCTCGTTTTCGTCCACGCTCAGCAGCTCATCGCCGGGCGCAAGACCCAGCGTCTCGGCTTCGCTGCCGGGTTCCACCCGGTCGATCTGGATCGCCACCACATCCACCTCCTTCCTTTGCCGCACCCGTTTTTTCAGAAAAAGATCCGGTGCGGTCGTCTTTCGCCATAGAGAACAAGAAGGGGAAGGCATGCGCCCTCCCCTTCTGTACATAACACCATTATGCCACCAATTCCGCGCAAATTAGGCCTTCTTGATGACTTCCTCGCCCTTGTAGTAACCGCAGTTGCCACATGCCTGGTGGGGGAGCTTCAGAGAGCCGCAGTTGCTGCACTTGACCAGTGCGGGGGCCTCCAGCTTCCAAACATTGCTGCGACGCTTGTCGCGGCGGGCCTTGGAAAGATGTCTCTTAGGTACTGCCATATTTTTGCACCTCCTTGATGGGTTTATCTGTTCAGCAGTGATTTCAGGATCGCGAGCCTTGTGTCTACCGGTGGTTCAGTCTGTTCTGTCGGCTGACAGCTGCATTCCGCCTTCTTTTTCCCGCATTCCGGGCAAAGCCCGGCGCAGTCAGGGCTGCAAAGCAGCACTGTTGGGATCTGGAACATAAACTCCTGACAAAGCCATTCGTCCACATCCAGATGACCTTTTTCATTCAGCGGAAGATCGAAATCCGGATCATCCAGATCCCGCTCCTTGACCGTCCATTCCGTATCGACCGTCTCTTCCCGGGTGACCGGGTCCAGACAGCGGGCGCACTCTCCGTGCACCGATGCCTTTGCCCGCAGTGTCATCCGGATCTCCTCTCCGTCTGTCTCTGCGTCAAAGACGGCAGTGACCGGCTGAGGGATCCTTGCACCGGCATAATCATAGGCAGATAAATCACACTGAAACTCTGCATGATAGGGTTGTCTGCCGGTGGCGATAAACTTTCTCAGGTCAAATTGCATAGTACACCTCTAAAAGGCTGCTTTGTTAGTATAGCGCCAAAGCACCCCTTTGTCAACACCAAAACAGGCAGAAAACCGAAAAAATTTATTTTTTCTTCGGTCTTCTGCCTGTTGCATAGAGTTCAGATTCCGAAAATCAGCAAATCACTGGTATTTCTTCACGTTGTGGGGCAGAGCGGCCTCGTCTGCGCTGACCGTGACAGTAACCTTGACAGAGTCGCCGGCAATGGCAGCGATCTCGTCCAGCACCACGCCCAGACGGTTCAGATCGTGGTCCAGAACCTTCAGGATGCCGTCGATGTACAGATCGGTGATATCGTAGTTGCTTGCCATCAGGCCAGCGATGAAGCCGTACAGCATTTCGCCGCCGGAGATCTTGTACTCGTCCAGATCGATCAGGCGTGCAGAGGAAGAGATGTCGTAGGTAAGCTTCATGCCCTTCTCGACGACGACCACGTTGCCTTTGGAGGTCTTGACCGCGTCATTGATCTGGTCGATCATCGCCTTGGTCTTGCCGGAGCCCTTGGTACCAACAATCAGTTTAATCATAGTTCTGTCCTCCTGTATTTTCCACGCCTTGCGGCGGGAGATCATTTTTAACGTTCGGCAGCTTACTTCAGCTTTGCCTCCAGCTCTGCGGTCAGGCCCTCGTAGCCGGGCTTGCCCAGCAGGGCGAACATATTCTTCTTGTAGCTTTCCACGCCGGGCTGGTTGAAGGGGTTAACGCTGAGCAGGTAGCCGCTGCAGGCACATGCACGCCAGAAGAAGTAGATCAGATAGCCCACATTGTAGGCGGTCAGATCATCCACTTCGATCAGCACTTCGGGCACGCCGCCGTCGGTGTGTGCCAGAATGGTGCCTTCCATCGCCTTGCGGTTGACCACGCTCATGTTCTGGTTTGCCAGGAAGTTCAGGCCGTCAAAGTTGCCCTCCAGCGGGTCAATGAACAGGTCCTGTGCGGGCTTCTTCACGTCCACGATGGTCTCGAACATGATGCGGGCACCTTCCTGAATGAACTGACCCATGGAATGCAGGTCTGTGGAGAAGATGCAGCTTGCAGGGAACAGGCCCTTGTTGTCCTTGCCCTCGCTCTCGCCGAACAGCTGCTTGTACCACTCGTTCATCAGGGTGAAGTCCGGCTCGTAGCACTCCAGGATCTCCACAGCCTTGCCCTTGCGGTACAGGATGTTGCGGATAGCAGCGTACTTGTAAGCATCGTTGTCGGAGCTCAGCACCGAGAAGCGCTCCATCGCGTCGGCAGCGCCCTGCATCAGTGCGTCGATGTCGATGCCCGCAGCAGCGATGGGCAGCAGGCCCACGGCGCTCAGCACGGAGTAGCGGCCGCCCACGTCATCCGGAACCACGAAGGTGGGCCAGCCCTGTGCGTCAGCCAGCTGCTTCAGGGTGCCCTTGGCACGGTCCGTGGTGGCGTAGATGCGCTTGTTGGCTTCTTCCACGCCCATCTCCTTCTCCAGCAGCTCACGCAGCACGCGGAACGCCAGACTCGTCTCGGTGGTAGTGCCGGACTTGGAGATGACATTGATGGAGAAGCGCTTGCCCTTGCACAGGCTGATGATGTTGTTCAGGTAGGTGGGGCTGATGCTGTTGCCGCAGAAGTAGATCTTCAGGCCGTCCTCCAGCTCGTTGTGGTACATGCCCTTAACAGCCTCCACAACAGCGCGGGCACCCAGATAACTTCCGCCGATGCCTGCCACCACCAGCACGTCGGAATCCTCACGGATCTTAGCGGCGGCGGCCTTGATGCGGGCAAACTCTTCCTTATCATAGTCGCGGGGCAGCGTCATCCAACCCAGAAAATCATTGCCGGGGCCGGTCTTGGCTTCCAGCTGCTTGTGCGCAGCTTCCACCTGCGGATAGATGGCTGCATATTCCTCTTCGCTGATAAAGCTGGAGAGGTGTTTCGTGTTCAGTGAGACACTCATTTTTATTATAACCTCCAAACGATCTGCCGGGGCTTTTCCCCTGCGAGGAAATATCTTGGTATAAGTGTACCGTTCCCTCCGGGTAAAGTCAAGGTCAAAATCCTTGGATTTCATACAATTTTAATAGTGTTTTTTTGTTTCTTCATCCAGAATTGTTCATAGAGTCAGTTTCCCCGCAGGCCCGGTCTGTACGCTTTTGGACGCTGAAGCGCAATTTCACTCTGTCTCACCGGTCAAGGCGGTCCACAACAGGCCCCACGCGGTGTCAAAATCCATCTCCGGCGCATCTGCCGCCGCGCAGATGTCATACTCGCCCAGAAGCTCCTCCCCCGCCGTGACGTGCACCGTGCCAACGGTCTGCCCCTTGTGCACCGGAGCCTCCAGCTCCGGGGGCAGCTCCGGCTGCACTGTCAGCTCTGTCGGCGCGTCCCTGCGCAGCAGGATATGCTCCGGCAGGGCAGAATAGTCCAGCGGAACGCTCTGTTCCGCACTGCCCTTTACCTTTATAAGCAGCGGGCGGTTTTCCACCGCAGGCAGCGGTGCGGCACGGTAGGCGCCAAAGCCGTAATCCAGCAAGGCCGTGGCAGCTTCGAACCGGTCCTTGCTGGAGGGTGCCCCCAGCACCACTGCAATCAGGTCCAGCCCGTCCCGGCTGGCGCTGGCGCTGATGCACACCCCGGCACCGCTGGTGGTGCCGGTCTTGAGCCCGGTGATGCCGTTATAGCGCCGCAGCAGCTTGTTGGTGTTCACCAGCTGGGTCTGCCCGCCGCGCAGAGCGTCCATCCAGATGCCCGTGTAGTGCAGCACCTCCGGGCAGGTGGTGAGGATGGTGCGGCTCATCACTGCCACGTCCCGGGCGGTGGAAAGATGCCCCTCAGTGTCCAGCCCGCAGGCATTGCAAAAAACCGTATGCTCCATGCCCAGCCGGGCGGCGCGGTCATTCATCTTCTGGACAAAGCCCTGCTCGCTGCCGCCCAGGAGCTCTGCCACTGCCACGGCGGCATCGTTGGCAGAGGACACGCAGATGGCACGGATCATCTCATCCAGTGTAAACTGTTCCCCCGGCTCCAGCCAGATCTGGCTGCCGCCCATCCGGCTGGCATGTTCGCTGGCTGTCACCGGGGTATCCAGTGTCAGTCGTCCATCGTGGACCGCCTCGAAGGTCAGCAGCAGGGTCATCACCTTGGTGATGGACGCAATGGGCATCTGCTGGTCGGCGTTTTTCTCGTACAGGATCGTCCCGCTGTCCTGATCCATCAGACAGGCCGCACGGCAGTTGAGGGACAGCTCCGGCTGTTCCGTTGCAGTCTGCTGCTCGGTCTGCACTGCCGCCGCCTGAGCGGTCGGCGGGACCGTGCCTTCCCGCAGCCCGCGTTCCTGTGCCGTGCCAAAGGCCAGCACAAACAGCCAGAAGCAGATCGTCCCCGCACACAAAAGTGCCAGATCCTTCCGTTCCATTTCTGTCCCTCCCCGCGCGAAGTCTCTTGCTGCTACTGTATGCAGTGGACTCTTCAGGCATGACGCTCGTCAATTTTGCCGTACTATTCTTCACATTATGTTTATTTTCTGTTAACTTTGGTACCCATTCCTTGACTTTGCACGGAAAAAGTTGTAAATTTGAACTGTTCCCAGAAGGGAGCAAACCCAGTTTCATACAATCATGCAATCACAAGGAGGGTCTCATTATGAATCTTTCCCGCCGTAACTTTATGAAGATCGCCGGTCTGTCCGCTGCTGCTGTTGCAGGTGCCGCCCTGTTCACCGGCTGCTCCGGTCAGCTCATGCTGCCCGTCCAGTTCTCTGCTGACGGGATCGGTGAAGATATCAAGAAGGCTCTGGACACCAAGCAGTTCTTTGTCATGGCCGGTCTGAGCCAGGACGCCCAGAAGAACGCCATCAACGCTTATGTGAGATCTCAGCTTCCCCAGTCTATGTACGAGGTCGCATCCATTGAGCGCAAGACCAGTATACTGGACGGCAAGGAGACCGATTATCTGTTCGTTACCCTGAAAAACAGCTAACGGCTTGTCATTCCTTCATGCAGCTTTGGGACGCGGGATTTTTCCGCGTCCCTTTTTTGTTTTAATGCCGCTGCAAAAGACCGGCATCCCCGTGCAAAAACAGTCTTGCGCCACGGCGGGCTTCTGTTATATAATAAGGAGAAATGCAAAACACCCCTCGTTTTTATCGAAAGGATCGTTCTCCATGCGAGTTTGTTTTTATACCCTTGGCTGCAAGGTCAACCTGAACGAGACCGGCGCGCTGGAGCAGCTGTTCCGTGCCAATGGCTTTGCCGTGGCACAGGAAGGTGAACCTGCCGATGTGTTCATCGTGAACAGCTGCACCGTTACCAACTTCGGTGACCAGAAAAGCCGCAAGTGGCTGCGCCGCAAAAAGCGTGAGAACCCCGGCGCTGTCACCGTGCTGACCGGCTGCTATCCGCAGGCTTTCCCGGAGGAAGCCGCACAGTTCATGGAGGCCGACCTTGTGTGCGGCAACGGCGACCGCAAGGCCATTCTGGACAATGTGCAAAAGCTGCTGGACGGTCACGAGCGCATCGTAGCCATCACCCCGCACAAGCGGGGTGAGCAGTTCGAGGAGCTTCCGGTGGAGCGGTTTGAGGCCCACACCCGTGCCTTCATCAAGGTGGAGGACGGCTGCAACCGGCAGTGCGCCTACTGCGTCATTCCCCGTGCGCGCGGGCCGGTGCGCAGCCGCGCCGAGGAAAGCATTCTGGCAGAGCTGCGCCAGCTGGCAGCTGCTGGCTACCGCGAGGTGGTGCTCAGCGCCATCTCCCTGCCCAGCTACGGTCTGGACACCGGCACAAACCTTGTGGAGCTGGTGGAAAAATGTGCGCAGGTGGAGGGCATCCAGCGCATCCGTCTGGGCAGTCTGGACCCGGACATGCTGACCCCGGAGTTCATCTCCCGGCTGGCCGCCGTGGAAAAGCTGTGTCCGCAGTTCCACCTGAGCCTGCAGAGCGGCTGCACCGCCACGCTGCGCCGGATGCGCCGGGTCTACACCGCCGAGCAGTATGCGCAGGTGGTGGATCAGATCCGTGCCGCCTACGGCAGCCGCCCGGTCAGCTTTACCACCGACTGCATCTGCGGGTTCCCCGGCGAGACGCAGTCCGATTTTGAGCAGAGCTGCGAGTTTTTGAAAAAGATCGGCTTCCTCAAGGTGCATGTGTTCCCCTACTCCCGCCGCAGCGGCACCCCGGCTTATGACTTCCCGGATCAGATCCACGAACGGGAAAAACAGGAGCGCAGCCGTGTGATGAACGCTGCTGCCGAGCAGATCCGCCGGGACGTACTGGCTGCCCACGTGGGCACCGAGGACGATGTTCTGCTGGAGACCCCGCTTTCCGGCACCCTGTTCACCGGCTACACCCGGCTGTACATTCCGGTGGTGGTGTCTGCCCCGGGCTGCAAGAGTGGGCAGATCGTCCATGTACGTCTGGGTGAGTACGATGGCGAACGCGTCCGTGCAGCATTGTGCTGAAAAAGCAGGCAAATAATTGTAAATTCTGATAATTGACACCAAAAGCGCAAATTTTTAACGAATTTTGCGCTTTTCTCTTTTCATGCGTGCCGCTTTATGATAGAATGAACATGGAGTTTTCGGGCCGCAGCGCTGTTTGCAGCAGTGCATTGCCATGGGCCCGTGGAGCGTTCCCGGTTTCGGCAGCTGCCGGGACCGGACGCGGTCTATTTGTTTTTCAGTGATACAAGGAGAGATTGGAATGAGTTTCAGAGGAATCAATACCACGGTCATCCAGATCCGCCGTCAGGTGTTCACCGAGGTCGCACGCATGGCTTACGCCAATGTCAAGGGCGAGCAGGCCAACCACCTGATGCGCAAGATCCCCTACACCATCATCCCCGGCGAGGAAGGCAAGCTGCGCAAGGACATCTTTCTGGAGCGTGCCATCGTTGAGGAGCGCGTCCGTCTGGCTATGGGCCTGCCCACCCGCCGCATGGACGAGCACAACAGCGTGGTCTCCGGTCTGGAGGATGCCTCCATCGCCGATAAGTACTATGATCCCCCGCTGGTGAACGTCATCAAGTTTGCCTGCAATCGCTGCCCCGAAAAGCTGGTCAAGGTCTCTGATCTGTGCCAGGGCTGCCTTGCCCACCCCTGTATGGAAGTGTGCCCCAAGAAGGCGATCACCTGGGAGAGCGGCCGTTCCACCATCGATCAGGACAAGTGCATCAAGTGCGGCCGCTGCGTCACCGTCTGCCCCTACAACGCCATCATCAAAACCGAGCGTCCCTGCGCTGCGGCCTGCGGTATGGGTGCCATCCACTCTGACGAGCTGGGCCGTGCCGAGATTGATTACAGCAAGTGCGTTTCCTGCGGTCAGTGTCTGGTCAACTGCCCCTTTGGTGCCATTGCCGACAAGGGTCAGATCTATCAGCTGATCCAGGGCTTCAACCGCGGCGACCGCATCTACGCTCTGGTGGCCCCCGCCTTCATCAACCAGTTCCCGGGTCTGGCTTCCACCGGCAAGCTGAAGGCTGCCCTGAAGGCTGTCGGCTTCTGCGATGTGGTGGAGGTCGCCATTGGTGCCGACCTGTGCACCGTGGACGAGGCACACGACTTTTTGGAGGAAGTGCCTGAAAAGCTGAACTTTATGGCGACCTCCTGCTGCCCGGCATGGAGCATGATGGCAAAGACCGCCTTCCCGGACCTTGCCAAGAACATTTCCATGACCATGACCCCCATGGTGTTCACTGCCCGCATGATGAAGCAGGCCGACCCTGAAGCCCGCATGTGCTTCATCGGACCCTGCGCCGCCAAGAAGCTGGAGGCTTCCCGCCGCACCGTCCGCTCTGACGTGGACTTTGTGCTGACCTTTGAGGAGCTGGCCGGCATCATCGAGGCAAAGGATCTGGATCTGGAGAATCTGGAAGTGGATCCCGCCGAGATGGATCTGTGCTACGCTTCTGCTGCAGGCCGCGGCTTTGCCCAGTCCGGCGGCGTGGCAAAGGCCGTTGCCGACAAGATCAAGGAATGGCACCCTGAGATGGATGTGAAGATTGCATCCGCACAGGGTCTGGCAGACTGCAAGAAGCTGCTGCTGATGGCAAAGGCCGGCAAGTACAATGGCTACCTGCTGGAGGGCATGGGCTGCCCCGGCGGCTGCATTGGCGGCGCAGGCACCATTGCCGACCCCGTGCGCACTGCTGCGGTGCTGAACAAGTACACGAAGGAAGCCCCCTTCACCGACCCTGAGCAGAGTGCCTTTATGACCAACATCCACATGCTGAAGGACGACCCCAACTTTGAAGTCTGATCCCTTTTTTCTGCGCGTATGACCTACAAGCGCCGTTTCTCCTGCCGGGAGGGACGGCGTTTTTCGTCATGCCGCCCGCTCCTGTTCGTCAATGTGCAACATTTCTGTGAAAAAATCACGAAGTTGATTGACATTTCTACCTAGGCATGCTATATTATCATCGGCAAACCGGTGTCTGCTGTCCGTTCCGGCAGCTCACAAAAGCCGGTCGCAAACCGCATTTCTGCGGCAGGAAAGGCTGATTTATATGACAAATCTCTATAAACGCACCGGCGCTGCACTGCTTTCGCTGTTGATGCTGTGCATGTTGGCTTTGGGAGCCAGCGCTGCAGCCAGTCACACCGTGAGCGTCAAGTTCTGGAAAGCCAAATCCGACAAGGAATCCATGGCAAACAGCGGCATCGACTCCGAACGGGAGGCTACGCTTACCCGTCAGACCAACGGCACTTATACGCTGGAACTGCCCATTCTGCAGGTATCCAAGCTGAATGTCACCGGCTACCTGACCGGGCTGACCATTGGAGACGTGACCTATTCCGGCACAATCTCCGGTAATCTGGAAAAGAACACCGCTGTGCTGACCATCAAAAATCTGCCCGCATCGGTCCTCACCGGCAGCGACCTGAACAAGGCACTGACCGTCACCTGCAACATCCAGATGGACCTGAGCATTTTGGGCGAGATCAACACCACTGCACGGATGTGCATTTGGAACCAGTAAGTTTTTGCAAAACAGCGCCGCCTCCCTCGCGGGAGACGGCGCTGTTTTTATGGCAGGCTCTTTTCAGCCTTCCATGTGCTTTTCCACAAAATCGCCCACCATTTTGTCCAGCTGCAGCACGGCATCCTCCGCGCCCTTCATCACTTTGCGGGTGGTGCGCCGCAGCTGGCGCTGGTTCTGGGTGGCAGCCATGACCCCCACGGCTCCCAGTGCTGCACCGGCTGCCATGCCCAGCAGCATCCCGGACGGCTCGTTCGTTTTGTGTTTCATCTCAGTGCTCCTTTCAGCGAAGTGTTCCGGACTCTGTCCACAGTATTTCCTGTAAACTATTTGTTATCCGCTTTTTTTATGAAGATTTTTGTGGTATACTGTTCTATAATCTTCCGATGGGCAGTCTGCCCGTTTGCATATCACAAGGAGGTCTCCTTATTTGATACATCCTGTTGAACCCAAAAAAGTTCTCTGCATCCACGATCTGTCCGGCATGGGCCGGTGCAGCCTTGCGGTGATCCTTCCGGTGCTGTCAGTCATGGGCATACAGCCTGTGGCCTTGCCCACCGTAGTGCTTTCCACTCATACCGGCGGCTTTGGTCAGCCGGTCCGACTGGATGGGTGCAGCTACGGCAGTCAGGCACTGGAGCACTACCACCAGCTTGGTGTAGGATTTGACTGCATCTATACCGGCTATCTGGGCGGCGAGGAGCAGGTCTCTCTGGCGGAAAAAGCCTTTGCCCTCTGGCCCTCTGCCCACAAGGTCGTAGACCCGGTGATGGCAGACAACGGCAAGCCCTATGCCACAGTCACCCCCGCCCTTGTGGACCGCATCCGCAGTCTGTGCCGGGCCGCAGACCTGATCCTGCCCAACTACACCGAGGCGCAGCTTCTGCTGCAGCGGCAGCCCGCCATGGACCCGCTGGAGGACGCCGATGCGCAGGCGCTGGCGGATGAGCTGACTGCCATTGCCCCCGGGGCGGTCGTCACCGGCCTGCCGCTGGGCAAGTACATCGGCTGCGCAGGCAGCGGCAGCGACCGTTTTCTGATCAAAAAGCTGCACATCAGCCGCAGCTTCCCCGGCACCGGGGACCTGTACGGTGCCGTGCTTCTCGGCTCGCTGCTGCAGGGCAACGCCCTCAGCGCCGCCGCCGACAACGCTGCCGAGTTCGTGGCACTGGCCATCCAGAGCACCCCGCCCCAGCAGGATACCCGCTTTGGCGTCTGGTTCGAGCCCCTGCTGCCCCGGCTTTGCCCGGTCCGGGAAACTGAGGAGGCCGCAGGATGAACGAAAAACCAACTTTAAACATCGTTCTGGTGGAGCCCCGCATCCCGCAGAACACCGGCAACGTAGCCCGCACCTGCGCCTGCACGGCCTGCCGTCTGCATCTGGTGGGGCCCATGGGCTTTGCCATTGACGACAAAAAGCTCAAGCACGCCGGGCTGGACTACTGGCACTATCTGGACATTACCTACTACGACGGCCTTGCGGACTTTTTTGCCCGCAACGACGGACCCTATTACTACTTTACCACCAAAGCCCCCCAGCGCTACACCGATGTGCAGTACCCGGACGGCAGCTATCTGGTGTTTGGGCGGGAGGATGCCGGCCTGCCGGAGGCACTGCTTGCCGCCAATCAGGAGCACTGCATCCGGATGCCCATGCGGGACACCTGCCGCAGCCTGAATTTGTCCAACAGTGTGGCTGTGGGGGTGTACGAAGTGTTGCGCCAGTGGGATTTTCCCGAGCTGCTGGACCACGGGCACCTACGAGATTACGAATGGAAATGAGGCACATTATGAGCAAAATCGCAATTTTGACCGATTCCTCCTGCGATATCCCGCAGGAACTGGCTGAAAAATACGGCATCGACATTATGAGCTTCCACATCCTGCTGGATGATGTGGACTATGTTGAGCGGGAAAGCTGCACCAGTGAGGAGTTCTACGATAAGATGCGCGCCGCCAAGGGCGTGCCCTCCACCGCCGCCATCACCCCCATCCAGTTCTGCGAAAAATACTGTCAGTATGTGGACGAGGGCTACACGGATGTCATCCATGTGCCCATCAACAAGTCCGGCTCCTCCACCTACAACAACGCCCTGATGGCGCAGGGCATGCTGCGGGAGGAGCGCCCGGAGCATCACCTGAACATCCATCTGCTGGACCCCCACACCTACTCCATGGTGTTTGGCTGGTATCTGTGCGAGATGGCACGCAAGCTGCAGAACGGCGCAGAGATCCGCCACGTCATCCACGAATTTGAACGGCAGATGAACTGCATGGAGGTCGTGCTGGGGCCTTACAGCCTGAGGCAGATGAAAAAGAGCGGCCGCATCTCCGCAGCTGCTGCCGTCATGGGTGAACTGATGGGCGTGCGTCCCATCATTACCCTGATCGACGGCAAGACCAAGGTAGAGGCCAAGGTGCGCGGCGATGACAAGGTGGTGCCCGCCATGGTGGATCTGTGCCGGAAGCGCAGCGAAGGCGTGGAAAATTTTGAGTATATGATCGGTCACACCAACATCCCGCAGGCCGAAGATCTGGAAAAAGCCTGCCGCAAGGCTTTTGGCAAGCCGCCGCTGGCCGTGTTTGAGCTGGGCGGCGTGGTCTCTGCCAACACCGGCCCCGACACAGTGGCGCTGGTGTACACCGGACACCCGCGCGGATAACACACGATTTTAATAGCCTCCGCTTTCGCTCTGGTTATTTCAGCGGTAATTTTGTTTTTATTTTGAGGTTCCGAAAAGCCTGTGGGCTTTTCGGAACCTCTTTTTCACCGGAAAGGTCCAAGCCAAAACCTGCATCTGTACCCGATTCTGCGGAAATTCGTTGCAATTTGCCAGAATTTATGCTATACTCCCTTCTGCTGTGCTTTTTTGTGCAGTATCCTCAAAGAGCAACTTAGGATTTTAGGCTCCCCGGTGTCACTCGAGCGGCACTGGGACAAACCCACAGGGGCTGGCGGTCCTGTGCGGTCAAAATCTTTCCGCCGGAGTATTGTTATGAATCAGAATCTTTCTGTCCGTAAACTGGTGCGCTGCGGCGTGGTCGCAGCCATTTATGTGGTGCTGTGCATGGCCCTGCAGCCGCTGTCCTACGGCGCAGTGCAGGTGCGCGTGGCGGAGGCACTGTGCCTGCTGCCGGTGTTCGGCGCCGAGTACATCGTGGGCGTGGTGCTGGGGTGCTTCCTTGCCAATCTGCTGGGTTCCACCATCGTGGACGTCATTTTCGGCACCCTTGCCACCCTGCTGGCCTGCCTTGTCACCTACAAGCTGCGCAATGTGCGCTTCAAGGGTCTGGCCCTTGCCGCCAGCCTGCCGCCGGTGCTGTTCAATGCCGTCATCATCGGCATTGAGATCGCGGTGATGTTCCCGGACCCCACCTCCAGCGCCCCCATCTGGCTGGCCTGCATCACCAACGGCATCTCGGTGGGCATTGGCGAACTGATCAGCTGCACCGTTCTGGGCGTTGCGCTGGTCAAGCTGATCGAATCCAACGCCGCACTGCGCAGCCTGTTTGCCGCAGAATGATGTTCCGATAAGGGAGGGACCCCATGCAGCCAAACGGTATGATCTTCTGGGACTGGAACGGCACCCTGATGGACGATGTGGACTTTACCCACGGATGCCTGAACTGGATGCTCCGGACCCATGGCTATGCCCAGCAGTACGATCTGGCGGCTTACCGGGAGCTGTTCGGTTTTCCCATCGAGGAATACTACCGCCGCGCCGGTTTTGATTTTTCGCAGCATCCCTATCCGGAGCTGGCAAAACGATTCATGGAGCACTACAACGCCGGGGTGGACGGCTGTCCGCCGTCGCCCCACGCCGTCCAGACCCTGACCGCGCTCTGCCGTCAGGGCTGGCGGCAGAGCGTGCTGTCCGCCTCCCGCCGGGACTACCTGATCGAGCAGGTGTCTGCGCGGGGTCTGCAAGGCTTTTTCACCGAGTTGCTCGGCCTTACAGACATCTACGGCGTCAGCAAGGTGCAGACCGGTCAGCGCTGGCTGGAGCAGAGCGGCCTTGCCCCCGGTGACTGCGTCATGGTCGGTGACACCGATCACGATGCGGCAGTGGCAAAGGCCATGGGCACAAAATGCGTGCTCTACACCGGCGGGCATCAGTCCCGCCGCCGGCTGGAAGCCGTCTGCCCCAACGTCATCGACGATCTGGCGCAGCTGCCGGAACTGCTGGAATCGCTTTAAAACAAAAAACAGAAAAACAGGCACTGCCGTGTCCCCGTTGTAAGAGGGACCGCAGTGCCTGTTTTTTCTATTATGTTTATCTTCCGGTCATGTGCCGGTCAGAGCAGCAGATCCCTGCGCTGCATGTCATTTACAAGCAGCTGCGCGCCCTGCCTTGTGACGGTCAATTCAAACCTGCCGTCACTGCCCATTGCCTCCAGCAGCGGGGCCACTGCCACGCGGGCCGTGCCCTGCGGCGTAACAAATTCAAGGATCTGTACCCCCTGCTCCAGCAGCTTTTTCAGCGTGGCAGTCGAACCGAGCAGCGTTGCCGCCTCTTCGTAATCCAATGTAACCGTCAGCGTATGACCGCTCTGGCTGGTTTCAAAGGAAAGCTCCTCATTTTCTGCGTCCCGCACATGCAGGCGCGGATCTTCTTCCGTGCCGAGTGCCGGAATGATGCGCTTCTCGGTTGCATTGCAGTACAGGCACCGGCGTTCTTCTTCTCCGGCTGTGGTTTCCGTTGCCTCGATCACCACATACCAGCTGCCAAATTCGTGACCGCCTCTGGCGGGAATGATCTCCTGCTTGGTCAAAACCGTATTGCACACGCTGCAGTGACTGCCTTCCGTCAGGCCCGTTTCGGTACAGGTCGCTGCCACGGCGGCATCCGTCACCGGCTTATGGCCTGCGGCAGGGATCACTTCCTGCTTGGTCAAAATCGTGTTGCACACGCTGCAGTGGCTGCCTTCCGTCAGGCCCGTTTCAGTGCAGGTCGCTGCCACGGCGGCATCCGTCACCGGCTTATGGCCCGTTGCAGGGACAGCTGGGTCGTCCACTTCTTTTTCTCCATAGAATTTCTGTCCGCCCAGCGGCACGGTGACCGAATAGACCCATTTTCTGCCTGTCGTGCAGGTTGCATTTATCGTTCGCCAGATGGCAACGTTGTTTGCAACTTCCGAGATCGTGTTCCCGCAATTCTGGCACCGCGCAGAAACCGTCACCTTAGCAAAGCCGCCATCTTCCGGGATGTTCCAGTCCCAGACCGTCTCAGCATCTTCCGCCACAGCATGACCGGTGGCCGGGATGCTCGTCTGCTCCTTCTGGACCCAATTGCACACCGAGCAGTGGCTGCCTTCCGTCAGGCCGTTCTCGGTGCAGGTAGCCGCCTTGGCGGCATCGGTGACAAAGGTGTGCCCCTTGGCGGGCACTTCCTGCTGCTCCACCAGAACTTCTTTGCACACACTGCAGTGGCTGCCCTCGGTCTTGCCCGCTTTGGTGCAGGTAGCCGCAACCGCGGGGTCTACTACCGGAGTGTGGCCCTTGGCCTTGATAATTTCAGATTCCTGTACGATTTGTTTGCAGTTATTGCATATTTTTTGACTTGTCCATCCGTCTTTGGTACAGGTTGCAGCTTGTTCCTTTTTACTGACACGAACATCCAGATGCCCGCTGGCCGGGATCTCTTTCTGTTCTTCCAGCACCGTATTGCAGTAAAGGCAATGACTGCCACTGGTCAGACCGGGCTTTGTACAGGTTGCCGCTTTGCCGTTGTCTCTGATTGGAAAATGGTCTGTCTTTGTGTTCGGCACTTCCACGGTAGTAGCGGGCGAATATGATCTGCCGCCCAACACAACACCGCTGATCGTATAGGTCACTTCTTCATTCGACTGACAGGTCGGTTTTTTCGTAGTTTTGTATCCGATGCTGTAGGCTTCCCTTGTAAACTCCTGATGGCAGTCCATGCAGACAGCCTTTCCTGCCACACTTGCAAAGCCCTTTCCGTTTGCATTGTTCCAGGTCCAGCTCACTTCATCCGGCATGTTATGGGTCGTACCGGTATATTTATGCCCGCAGGTGGGGCAAGTCGCCGTTTCTGTGCATTTGGTCGGCATTGTCACATCGCAGGGCACATAGGCACCATACGTCTCCTGGTTGCAGTCGCCGCATTTGTATATACACCGGTGTTCTCCATTGCGCCGGTTTGTGCGTGTCACAGAGATGTTTGTACTATGACAGTACGAACATTCTGTCACCGTACCATCATCGCCAACCGCTGTTACCGGCACCAGCAGTGCCGCCAGCAAAAAAACGGTCAGCAGGCCATGCAGGATTCTCTTGTTCATCGTGTACCTCCTTTGAACTTTTGGGTGGTCAGGTCCGCCCGCTGCTCTGCTTTTCCACTATTTTACCGGGGGGGGGTACATTATCAAGCGGTTTCGCGCAATTTTGTCGCTTTACCGAATTTGATCGTCAAAAACTGTTATTTTTTACCAAACGACGCACACCCACTGTTTCTATGGACTCTCTTGTCAAAAAAGCATCTTCCACCGGTATTTTTCATGCGACGCGCGCGAATTTACAGAAAATTCATGCAAAACCGGGCTAAAATAGCCTTGCGGGTTTGACGCATCTGCCGCTTTGGTGTATCATATAGGAGTATTGTTATGTCCATTTTTCCGGGAGCAGTCTCTGCCCCGAATTCTGATCTATGAGGTGTGACCAATGTCCCTTGTTGAAAAACTTTTTGGCAGCTTCTCCGACCGGGAGCTGAAAAAGGTGAACCCCATCGCCAAGCAGGTGCTGGCGCTGGAATCCAAATATCAGGCCATGACCGATGCCCAGCTTCAGGCGCAGACCCCTGCGCTGAAGCAGCAGCTGGCAGACGGCAAGACCACCGATGACATCCTGCCGGACGCCTTTGCCGTCTGCCGCGAAGCCGCGTGGCGTGTGCTGGGCATGAAGCATTTCCCGGTGCAGATCATCGGCGGTATCGCCCTGCACCGCGGCGACATTGCCGAGATGCAGACCGGTGAAGGCAAGACCCTTGTTGCCACCCTGCCCGCCTACCTGAACGCCCTGACCGGCGAAGGCGTCCACGTGGTCACGGTCAACGACTATCTGGCAAAGCGCGACAGCGAGTGGATGGGCAAACTCTACCGCTGGCTGGGCCTGAGTGTGGGTCTGATCGCACAGGGCATGGACGGCGATGCACGCCGTGCCGCCTACAACGCCGACATCACCTACGGCACCAACAACGAGTTCGGCTTTGACTACCTGCGCGACAACATGGTGACCTACAAGGCCAACATGGTGCAGCGGGGCCACGCTTATGCCATCGTGGACGAGGTGGACTCCATCCTCATCGACGAGGCCCGCACGCCCCTGATCATCTCCGGCCGCGGCGAGGACTCCTCCAGCCTGTACACGCAGGTGGACCGCTTTGTGCGCACTCTGCGCAAGAGCGTGGTGGTGGAACTGGAGGACAAGGTATCCACCGATGAACAGGCCGACGGCGATTACGTTGTGGACGAAAAGCACAAGACCTGCACCCTGACCGCCAGCGGCATCAAAAAGGCCGAGGCTTATTTCAAGATCGAGAACCTTGCCGCCGCCGAGAACATGACCCTTGCCCACCACATTGACCAGGCCATCAAGGCTTACGGCGTCATGCAGCGGGACATCGACTATGTGGTCAAGGACGGCGAGGTCCTCATCGTGGACGAGTTCACCGGTCGTCTGATGATCGGCCGCCGCTACAACGAGGGCCTGCATCAGGCCATCGAGGCCAAGGAGGGCGTCAAGATCGCCGCCGAGAGCAAGACGCTGGCGACCATCACCTTCCAGAACTACTTCCGCATGTACAAAAAGCTGTCCGGCATGACCGGTACCGCCCGCACCGAGGCCACCGAGTTCACCGAGATCTACGGCCTGAACATCGTCAGCGTGCCCACCAACCGCCCGGTGCAGCGCAAGGACTACCCCGACAGCATCTACAAGACCATCCACGGCAAATACGAGGCCGTCATCCGGCAGGTGCTGGAATGCCACCAGAACGGTCAGCCGGTGCTGGTGGGTACTGTCAGCGTGGAAAAGAGCGAACAGCTGGCAAAAATGCTGCAAAAGTACACCCGCGACTTCAATGTTCTGAACGCAAAGAACCACGAGCGCGAAGCCGAGATCGTGGCGCAGGCCGGTAAAAAGGGTGCCATCACCATCGCCACCAACATGGCAGGCCGCGGTACCGATATCATGCTGGGCGGCAACGCCGAGTTCATGGCAAAGGCGCAGATGCGCAAGGAGCATTTCTGCGAGAACCTGCTGTGTCCGGAAAAGCCCGAGGATGCCCAGCCCGCCGCCGTCGAGATGCTGCTGACCGAAGCCAACGGCCACGGCGACACGGAGGACGCCAACATTCTGGCTGCTCGCAAGCGCTTTGATGAACTGTATGCGCAGTTCAAGCCTGCCATTGACGCAGAAGCCGCCGAGGTGCGCGCTGCCGGCGGCCTGTTCATCATTGGCACCGAGCGCCACGAGAGCCGCCGCATCGACAACCAGCTGCGGGGCCGCGCCGGTCGTCAGGGCGACCCCGGTGCTTCCCGCTTCTATCTGAGTCTGGAGGACGATCTGATGCGCCTGTTTGGCGGCGACCGGGTCTCCAGCCTGATGGACACGCTGAAGATCGACGAGGACACTCCCATCGAGAACCGCATGATCACCAATACGCTGGAAAGTGCCCAGAAGAAGCTGGAAGGCCGCAACTTTGAGATCCGCAAGAACGTGCTGAAGTACGACGACGTGATGAACCAGCAGCGCGAGATCATCTACGGGCAGCGCCGCAAGGTGCTGGACGGCGAGGACATCAGCACCGAGATGCACAACATGCTGCGCGAGAACATCGACTCCAGCTGCAACCAGTTCCTTGCCGGTGACGTAAAGGACGACTGGGACTTTGGTGCCCTGCGCCGCCACTATCAGGGCTGGCTGACCACCGATGCCGACTTCCACTATACCGTGTCCGACTTTGACGACATCTCCCGCCAGGGCATTGCAGACCAGCTGTACGACCGTGGCATGGCGGTGCTGACCGACAAGGAGCAGCGCTATGGCAGCCCCGTCATGCGGGAGCTGGAGCGCATCTGCCTGCTGAAATGCGTGGACCGCATGTGGATGGACCACATCGACAACATGGACCAGCTGCGGCAGGGCATCGCGCTGCGCGGTTACGGTCAGAAGGACCCGGTGGTGGAATACCGCATCGAGGGCTTTGACATGTTCGACCAGATGGTCGATTCCATCCGCGAGTCCAGCATCAAGATGCTGCTGACCATCGAGATCCGTCAGGCCGGTGCCGCCCCCAAGCGCGAGCAGGTGGCAAAGCCCACCGGCGAAGGCTTTGTGCCCGGCAACGGTGCTCCCGGCGTCAAGGGTGCCCCCGCAGGACAGCCGGTGCGGGTCATCAAGATCGGCCGCAACGATCCCTGTCCCTGCGGCAGCGGTCTGAAATGGAAAAAGTGCACCTGCGCCAAGTACCATCCGGACGGCACCCCCACGAGCGAGAACTAAGTAGAAAGGGACCCTCTCCGTCACAGCTGTCGCTGTGCCGCCTCTCCCGCAGGACGAGGTTTTGCAGAAACCAACCTTGTTTTCTCAAAAGTCCCCTGTTGGGGTCGGCATTGCAAGCTAAGGGCGGCGAGGGTCCTCTTTATAAATCAAGAAGGAGTTGATTTTGTGATCACACCGGAAGAACTGCTGAACACCGCCAAAGCGTTGGAGCCTCAGCTGCGCGAATGGCGGCGCACGCTGCACCGTCACCCGGAGGTGGGCTTTGATCTGCCCCAGACGAAAGCCCTTGTCAAGAAAGCCCTGACCGAGATGGGCTACGTCCCGCAGGACTGCGGCAGATGCGGCGTCATTGCCCTTGCCGGAGGCAGGCGTCCCGGCAAGGTGATCCTGCTGCGGGGCGACATGGATGCGCTGCCCCTGCAGGAGGAGTCCGGCGAGGAATTTGCCTCGGAACTGCCCGGCAAAATGCACGGCTGCGGTCACGACATGCACACCGCCATGATGCTGGGTGCCGCAAAGCTGCTCAAGGAGCACGAGAACGAGATCGAGGGCACGGTCAAGCTGGAGTTCCAGCCCGCGGAAGAGATCTTTCAGGGTTCCCCGGACATGATCGCCCACGGTCTGCTGGAGAACCCCAAGGTGGACGCCGCCGCCATGTTCCATGTGCTGGCAGGCATGCCTATCCCCTCCGGCACGGTGCTGGTGCCCGGCGGCGGCATCACCATGGCAAGCTGCGAGCAGTATCACATCACGGTCCACGGCAAGGGCGGTCACGGCTCCATGCCCAATGCCTGCATCGACCCCATCACCACGGCGGCACACATCCACATTGCCCTGCAGGAGATCAACAGCCGTGAGCTGGACCCTGCCGGGTTCGGGGTGTTCACCACCGGACGGTTCGAGGCAGGCAAAGCGTCCAACGTGATCCCGGATTCCGCCGATATGTGGGGCACCATCCGCACCGTGGACCCGGAGCAGAAGGTCAGCGCCCAGATCCGCCAGCGCATGACCGAGATCGCCCAGAGCATTGCCGCCGCCTACCGCTGCACCGCCGAGGTGACCTTCAGCGACTACTGCCCCTGCATGGTGGTGGACAAGCCGCTGGCAGGCGATGCCCTGACCTATATGACCGAGCTGCTGGGCAAGGGTGCCATGGACATGACCCCGCTCACCGGCGGCAAGCCCGGCGGCGGCAGCGAGGACTTTGCCTTCGTCAGCCACGAAGTGCCCACCGTCAGTATGTTCCTGACCGCCGGCAACGCCAAAGAGGGCTATGTTTACGGGCAGCACCATCCTAAGGTACGCTTTGACGACAGCGTGCTGTTCAAAGGCGCTGCCGCCTACGCCTATCTGGCACTGCGCTGGCTGGCAGACCACCAGTAACCATTAAAAATACCGGAAACGATCGCGATCGTTTCCGGTATTTTTTGTCAGATCAGCTTTGCTCCGGCATGGGGCAGACTGTCCGCACCAAGGCTTTGCAGCTTTTGCGGCAGGGCAGCAAGGTCGCCGCCGGTATAGTACCACCCGGCAGCCAGCATCGCCAGCACCAGCACTGCCGCCGCCAGCACCACCTTCCGCAGTCGGTGCCGCGATGGTCTGCGGCAGCCGGGGGCCTCTGTTCCGGGCAGGGAGTGCGGGGTCAGTGCCTCGGGCGGGATGCTTTTGCCGTACTTCTGCCAGCAGGTCCCCGCAGCCTGCCCAAGCCCAAGCACCGCCCGGCGCAGCATGTCCAGCAGCCAGAGCGCCGGTGCGTCCCCGTTGTTCACAGTGCGCACCCAGCAGCCCTTGCGGCTGCCCACCAGCAGCACCGTATCCTCTGCCCGTTCCAGACAGCCCACTGCAAATTCGGTCCCCACCAGCTGCCGCGCCGCGTGTACCCGGGCCAGTTCCACCGCAGCGGCTCCGCCCTTCACCCGGCGGATGCGGGTGTCCAGCTTTGCCCGCACCGCTTCGTCTGCGTAGCTCATGGCCCCGAAATCAAACACTTTCTCTGCCGCAGGCACCGTTTCCAGCCGGGTTTCCAGCAGAGCACCGGCGGCAGCATTGCTGCACACCAGAAGCCTGCGCCGGTGTTCCAGTGCCTGCACCACAGCGGCGGCAAGGGTGGTCTCGCCTTCCCCGTACAGTTCCGCCGGGAACCGGTGCCGCAGGGTCTTTTGCGCCCTTTCCAGTGCCTGCGGGCTGTCTGCCCGCAGCGCCAGAAGGGTCTCTGCGCCCCGGCTGCGGCACTGCGCTGTCGTGTCCGGCAGCTGCTGCACCGCCCGCTGCACAGCAGCGTCCTGTGCGCCAAACAGCCGCAGCACGCACGCCGCTCGCTCTTTTTCTTCGTGTATCAACCGCTTCACCCCCGCGGCCCGGAGCCGCAGCTTATTCCGCTCTGAGGAAGAAGTCGTCCAATGCCGTCAGGGCCGCTGCATCGTGCTGTGCGCTCTTTGCCAGCGCCTTTGTGCCCGCAAGGACCTTGTCCTCTGCCAGACGCAGCGCCATTTCCAGCGCTGCCTGCGCTGCCCTTGCCCGCACCAGCGCACGGCCCGGGCGGGAGACGTACAGCTTTTTGACATACACCGTCCCGCCCCGGGCTGCGCCCAGATACACCGTGCCCACAGGCCGCACCGCGTCGCCGCCGCTGGGGCCTGCCAGCCCGGTGACGCTGACAGCGATGTCTGCACCTGCCGCTTCGGCAGCGCCCAGCGCCATCTGTGCCGCCACAGGGGCTGACACTACGTTGTGTCTGGCGATGACGGCCGGGTCCACGCCCACCATCTTTGTCTTGGCCTGCTCCCAGTAGGTGACAAAGCCAAAGCCGAACACCTCGCTGGAACCAGACACCGCAGTCAGCCGCTGGGCGATGAGGCCGCCTGTGCAGCTCTCTGCCGTGGCAATGGTCAGCCCCTTTTTCTTCAGCGTATGGACGACCGTCTCTTCCAGACCGGTCACATCCTCATCATACACGGCATCCCCCAGCAGATCATAGAACTTTGTGGCGTAAGCGCGGCACATTTTTTTCGCTTCGGCATCGGTCTCGGCCCGGGCGGTGATGCGGATCTCGCATTCGCCGGTCTTGCAGTAGATGGCTGCGGTGGGGTTTTGGTTTTCCAGCAGCGGGCGCACCCGGTATTCCAGATCGCTCTCGCCCCCAAGCACCCGCAGCGTCAGGCTGTGCAGGGTGCAGTTCTGCCGCGCCAGCAGCAGCGGGCAGACCTGCTCGCACCACATGGCCTTCATCTCGTGGGGCACGCCGGGCATCAGCACCGCGCAGTGACCGTCCTGCTCAAACCACGCCCCGGGTGCGGTGCCGTGGTCGTTGACGATCTTGTGCCCACGCACCGGCACCATGGCCTGCTTGCGGTTGTTTGGGGTGGTCTCGCGCCCGGTGCGGGCAAAGAAATCCACGATCTTCTGCCATTCTTCCGGGTCAAAGGTCAGGCTGTCTCCAAAGCAGGCGGCAACCGTCTCTTTGGTCAGGTCGTCCGCCGTGGGGCCCAGCCCGCCGGTAAACACCAGCAGGTCACACCGCTGTTTGGCCTCGTTGACAAAGTCCGCCAGACGCCCATGGTTGTCGCCAATGGTGCTTTCCCGCTGGACCGTGATGCCCAGTGCCGCCAGCTCCTGACTGAGGTACTGGGCGTTGGTGTTCAGGATATTGCCCAGCAGCAGCTCGGTGCCAACGCTGATGATCTCTGCAGTCATGGCTTTCACCCCTCAAATTCGACCTGATCGGTAATGCGGATGCGGATGCGCTCGGCGTTCTCTGCCGCTTCGGCTTCCAGCGCGGCAAGGCCGGGCATGGCAGCCTCAGCTTCCAGAATCTCGGCAAGCTCCGGTCGGATCTTCGGGTGGGGCGGGGTGAAGATGGTGCAGCAGTCCTCATAGGGCAGGATGCTGGTCTCAAAGGTATTGATGTGACGGGCCGTTTCCACGATCTCGGTCTTGTCCATGCCAATGAGCGGACGCAGGATCGGCAGGTCCTGCGCAGCATCGGTGCACTGCAGGGCCTTGACCGTCTGGCTTGCCACCTGTGCCAGACTTTCGCCGGTGATCAGCGCCTCGCAGCCCTGTTTTTTGGCAATGACGTTGGCAATGCGCATCATGCTGCGGCGCATCAGCACTGTGAACAGCACATCCGGGGCGTTGTCGCGGATGTACTCCTGCGGGGTGGTATAGGGCACCACGAACAGGTTGGAGCTGCCGGTGTAGATGCTGGTAAGCTGAGCCAGTGCCTTCACCTTCAGCTTTGCACGCTCCGAAGTGTACGGAGGAGACGCAAAGTGGATGTGGTCCAGCGCCAGACCGCGCTTTGCCATACGATATGCCGCCACCGGGCTGTCGATGCCGCCGGAGAGCATGTTCAGGGCGCGGCCGCTGGTGCCCACGGGCAGACCGCCCTCACCGGGTATCTTGGGGCCATGGATGTATGCGCCGTAATCGCGGATCTCTACGATGACCTTGAATTGCGGGTTCCGCACATCCACCTTCAGGTAGTTGTGCTTACCCAGCAGGTAAGCGCCCAGCTCCCGCATCAGTTCCGGACTGGTCATGGGGAAGGTCTTGTCCGAGCGGCGCGCCTCCACCTTGAAGGTGCGGATGCCGTGCAGACTGTCGCCCAGATAGTCTTCGGCGGTCTGGCAGATGGTGTCAAAGTCCTTGTCGCACACCACGGCGCGGCTGAGCGCAGCAAGGCCAAACACCTTGCTCACCCGGTCAAAGGCAAGGTCCATGTCCACGTCCTCTTCCTCGGGTTCCATATAGAAGGTGGACTGAGTGCAGTAGACCTTGAACTTGCCCACGGTCTTGAGCCGGTAGCGCAGGATCTTCATCATTGCCGACTCGAACTGGTTGCGGTTGAGGCCTTTCAGGGACATCTCGCCCTGATAGCCCAGAATGATCTCATGCATAAATGTTGTACTCCTGATTATTTCTTGATTCTCTGCAAATGCTTCATGCCATCTTCAAAGCGGTTCAAAAAGGCATCCACATCCTCCGGGGTGTTGTCACCGCAGAAGGACACCCGGATGGCGGTGTCGATGGCAAGCGGGTCGCGGCCCATAGCTGCCAGCGTGTGGCTGGGCTGACCGCGCCCGCAGGCACTGGCAGAGGAAACATAGATCTGCTCTTCTGCCAGAAAAGCCAGCATAGTCTCGCTCTTGATGCACATCTCGCTGAAGTTCAGCACCTCGGGCACAGCGTTCTCCGGGCTGTTGATGACCACCTCCGGGAAGGCTTTCAGTCCCTCTCGCAGGCGCCGGTTCAGCGTCCGCATGGCGGTGTCCCGGCTCTTCATGGTCTTTGCCAGACGGGTGGCGGCTGCCGCCAGACCCACAGCGTAGGGCAGATTCTCGGTGCCGGGGCGCAGGCCACGCTCCTGTTCGCCGCCCAGATAAGGCGGCTGGAACGCCTGCACCAGATGGCCGGAAAGATACAGCGCGCCAATCCCCTTGGGGGCGTGGATCTTGTGACCGCTCACCGACAGGGTATCAATGTTGTCCAGCTTGATGGGCACGCGCATCCACGCCTGCACCGCGTCTACATGGACGATGGTGCGGCTGTTGCGGCGCTTGACCTCGGCAGCAAGGCGTTCCACATCGTTGCGGCTGCCCACCTCGTTGTTCACCATCATGCAGGCCACAAGGATGGTATTTTTGTCCACATGGTCCAGCATGGCGTCAATATCCATCGTGCCGTCCGGGCGGGGTGCCACCACCGTGACGTTATAACCGCGCTTTGCCAGATCTTCCAGCGGACGCTGGACGCTGGGGTGCTCAAAACCGGACACCACGATGTTTTTGCCAAAGCTGCGGGTGCGCACCGCTCCCAGCAGCGCCAGATTGTTGCTTTCGCTGCCGCAGGAGGTAAAGTACAGCTCCCGGCTCTTACAGCCCAGCGTGCGCGCCACGGCGGCGCGGGCAGCGTTCAGCGCTTCTTCGCTGCGGGCACCGGGACCGTACAGGCTGGACGGATTTGCCCAGTGCTCCCGCATGGCCTTGTCGATGACATCCGCCACCTCCGGGGCCACCATAGTGGTGGCGGCGTTGTCCAGATAATGCAATTCAGGGTTTTGCAGCATAAAAGGGATTCCTGCTTTCTGTTTTCATAATAATCCATGATAAGTATAGCACAAACCCTGCCGCAACGCAAAATATTTGGTGCTGTTTTTCCTTGACAAACACCCTGCAGATGTGCTATCTTTACAGCAGAAGGACTTTGTACCCGCTGACGGAACGTTGTGGAGCACCACAGTGCGGATACAGAACAAGTCAACGCCGACCGTCTGGGCAGCCTTGCGCGACCACTGCGCAAAGCTGTCCTTTTTTGCTATCAAGGAGGATGTCTGATGAAAACCGATATCGAGATCGCGCAGGAAGCCAAAATGAGACCCATCACCGAGATCGCCGCTTCTCTCGGCCTTTCTGAGGAGAGCGTGATCCCCTACGGCCGCTACAAGGCCAAGATCGACCACCGCCTGATCCACAACGCTAAAAAGCAGGGCAAGCTGATCCTTGTCACTGCCATCAGCCCCACCCCCGCCGGTGAGGGCAAGACCACCACCAGCGTGGGCCTTGCCGATGCCATGAACGCTCTGGGCAAAAAGACCATGCTCTGCCTGCGTGAGCCCAGCCTTGGCCCCGTGTTCGGCATCAAGGGCGGCGCTGCCGGCGGCGGCTACGCACAGGTGGTGCCCATGGAGGACATCAACCTGCACTTTACCGGCGATCTGCACGCCATTGGCACCGCCAACAACCTGCTGGCTGCCATGATCGACAACAGCATCCAGCAGGGCAACCCGCTGAACATCGACCCCCGCCGCATCACCTGGAAGCGCTGCATGGACATGAACGACCGGCAGCTGCGGTTCATCGTGGACGGTCTGGGCGGCAAGGTGAACGGCACCCCCCGCGAGGACGGCTTTGACATCACCGTTGCCAGCGAGGTCATGGCGATCTTCTGTCTTGCCACCAGCATCTCCGACCTGAAGGAGCGGCTGTCCCGCATCGTGTGTGCCTACACCTATGATGGCAAGCCGGTGACCGCCGGTGAGATCGGCGCAGCCGGTGCCATGACCGCCCTGTTGAAGGATGCCCTTGACCCGAACCTTGTGCAGACGCTGGAAAACAACCCCGCCATCATCCACGGCGGTCCCTTTGCCAACATTGCCCACGGCTGCAACAGTGTGCTGGCTACCAAGCTCAGCCTCTCGCTGGCAGACTATACCATCACCGAGGCAGGCTTCGGCGCAGATCTGGGCGCGGAGAAGTTCCTTGATATCAAGTGCCGCTACGCCGGTATTGCCCCCTCTGCCTGCGTGCTGGTGGCTACCGTGCGCGCCCTCAAGAGCCATGGCGGTGTAGCCAAAGCAGACCTGAACCAGCCCAACCTCGAGGCTGTCAAGGCCGGTGCCTCCAACCTGATCCGCCACATCGACAACCTGAAGAACGGCTTTGGTCTGCCGGTGGTGGTGGCTATCAACGCCTTCCCCACCGACACCGCCGAGGAGCAGGCCTATGTAGAGCAGGTGTGCGCCGCGCAGGGCGTGCCCTGCGTGCTGAGCGAGGTGTTCGCCAAGGGCGGCGAGGGCGGCAAAGCTCTGGCTGAAAAGGTGCTGGAGATTCTGGAGGATCGTCCCATCCAGTACACCTACCCGCTGGAGATGCCCCTGAAGGACAAGATCAACGCCATTGCCACCAAGATCTACCGCGCCGACGGCGTGAATTACAGCGCCGCTGCCAGCAAGACCCTTGCCGAGCTGACCGAGATGGGCTACGGCAACCTGCCCGTGTGCATCGCCAAGACCCAGTACAGCTTCAGCGACAACGCCAAGCTGACCGGCGCGCCCACCGGCTTTACCATGGAGGTGCGCGAGGTGCGTCTGGCCGCCGGTGCAGGCTTTGTGGTGGTGATCTGCGGCAACATCATGACTATGCCCGGCCTGCCCAAAAAGCCCGCTGCCGTGAACATCGACGTGGATGCCGAGGGCAAGATCACCGGCCTGTTCTGATAAAAACAGCCCGATAGAACATAAAAGGCGCTGCCCGCAAGGACAGCGCCTTTTGTATGTTTTTTACTCCATGGTGTGGCTGCAAAGGTAGTCCACCCATGCCGTATAACCGGCAGGTTTCAGATGGTAGCCGTCCGGCTGCGCGTACTCGGCTTTCAGGTCGCCGTTGTCGTCCGCCAGCGCTTCCCACAAATTGAGGAAGCAGCAGCCCTTTTCCATCGCAATGGCAGCCAGCTCATCGTTGATGCGGCACAGCCGCTCCCGGTTCAAGCCCTCGTATTTTTCTTTCTGGCACAGTTCAGGCCGTACCGGGGTGATGGACTGCACATAAATTGCAGCCCCCGGCTGGGTCTGAGCCAGCATATCCAGCATCAGCCGGTAATAGGTCAGAAAACTGGTATAGTCCGTATCCCGGCCCAGCACATTGGTGCCCATCAGCACATAAATAGCCCGGGGATGCTGGGCGGTCAGCGCATCCAGCGGCACCTCGGTGCCGCCATCGGCACGGCGGCAGGTGGCACCGTTGACGATGACGTTGGGCCCCACGCCCTTATAGGCGCAGAACATGGCGTTCTGCAGCCCCTCTTCGTAGAGCTGCATCCCCTGCGTCAGGCTGTCGCCCACAAAGGTGACATCGTTGAACCAGCTCCGGTCCACCGCTGTGCTTTGGGGCAGCGCTGCCATCCGGAAGTCCAGCGCGGTCCCGGAGCCATCGGTGCTGCTCTGGACGCTGACCTGCCGCATGGGGGTATAGGCAATGGTGTTCCATGTGTTGTCCTGCGTTACCGGCCGCAGGATGGCGTTCTGCGCCGTGTCGGAGGGACGCCGCTCCCGGTGCAGCCGCTTCCACAATAGGCCAATGGACCCCAGCAGGATGAGCAGCAGCAGACATCCCACCGTCATAAACCGTCTGCGCCAGCGTCGGTGCAGCACCCTGCGCCGGTATTCCTGATAATCTGCCATGCCGTTCTCCCTCACTTTTTCTACCGGACTTTCGCTTGTCGGTATCTCCAGTATAACACAAACACCCCCGCTGTCACAAGTTCTTGTTGTACAAAACGCGCAAATACTTGCATCCTTGGTTGCAAATGTGTTATACTGGGATGAATCAATACGACAGGGAGGCTTTCGCAATGGCATTTACTCCGAAACTGACTTACAAGGGCAAGCCCCTCGTCCGCAAGGACAACGAACTGTACTACGGGCGGATGACCGACCCTTATGTGCTCTATCTGCAGATCCTGACCACCACCCCTGTGGGAAATGAAACGGTGGCAGATAAAGTCCAGCTGATGCTGCTGTCCACCGACACCAGCAAGGCTCCTCAGGAGCGTGTGATGCGTCAGAGCACCAAACGTGGTCTGTACAATGCGCTGGACATCGGCAGCATCTGGCTGCAGGATGCCAACGAGAATCGCTGATCCAATTTTAAAATGAACAATGCCGGGCAGTCTGCGGACTGCCCGGCATTGTATTTTTACAGGAATTTTGTTTTATGATCTGCAAATCTGCGGATTTTCCAGAATTGCCTTTTCACAGGCGGAGCCGCAGTGGAAAACAGCATCCGCAACAAGATCGCTATTTTCCGAGCCCCATTTTCACAAGAGAAAACGAGCGGCTTTTACTCTTCGGTCACCTCAAAATCCAGTGCTTTGCCGCAGTTGGGGCACTTGGGTGCGCCGTCCAGCAGCTCATCCTCTTCAAAGACAGTGGTGGTGCCGCACTCCGGGCAGGTCACTTCGTACTGGACCGGGCCATCCTCGGCAGCGTCCTCGCCCTCGTCCTCGCCCTCCAGTGCGACCTCAAAGGTCACACCGCAGTGGGTGCAGTTGGCTTCGCCTGCGTCCAGATCATCCTCACTGACATAGACGGTCTCGCCGCAGTTGGGGCAGGCCACCTCGTAGAACGGCTCGCTGGCAATGTCATCATCCGAGTCAGATTCTGCGTCCTCATCGTCCGCTTCGTCGTCCTCGTCCTCTTCCTCGTACAGATCGGCTTCCAGATCCTCCAGCTCATCGCTGAGGTCGTTGATCTGGTCGTAAGCGCGGGAAAGGTCCTCGTCCATGCCCTCGATGGCATCTGCCATCTCGCCCAGCAGAGCGCTCATAGCCTTGATGATTTTGCCCTCTTTGGTGGTCTCGTCAATGCCAAGGCCGTCCACCAGACCCTGCAGATAAGCTGCCTTTTTGTTCAGTTCCATACAAATGCCCTCCTTGTTTTCTGAAAAAAGCGGGATTGTAAAAAACCGGGCAAACGGTTGCCCGCTGCCCGGTATGGCGTTAAAAGGAAATTAGACGCGCTCCATATACTCGCCGGTGCGGGTATCGATGCGGATGTGGTCGCCCTCGTTGATGAACAGGGGGACGCGGATCTCAGCACCGGTCTCGACGGTAGCGGGCTTCAGGGTGTTGGTGGCAGTGTTGCCCTTGACACCCGGCTCGGTCTGGGTGACTTCCAGCTCGATGAAGTTGGGGATCTCGACGCTGAACACCTTGCCCTTGTAGCTCAGCAGCTTGCACAGCTCGTTCTCCTTGCAGAACTTGAAGTTATCGGGCACATCGGCTGCGTTGACGGGGATGTCATCGTAGGTCTCGTTGTCCATGAAGTGGTACAGATCGCCATCCTCGTAGCTGTAGGTCACGTCCTTGCGCTCGATGAAAGCCTGCGGGAACTTTGCGGTCGGGTTGTAGCTGGTCTCAACCACAGAGCCGGTGATGACGTTCTTAGTCTTGGTGCGGACAAAGGCAGCGCCCTTGCCGGGCTTGACGTGCTGGAACTCAACGACCTGAAGAACCTGGCCGTCCTGCTCAAAGGTCACGCCGTTGCGAAACTCGCCTGCAGAAATCATAGGAATTCCTCCATAAATTTAGTCTCAGATGCTTGACGCATATCTCTATTTATTTTACCCAATCCTTCGTCATTTGGCAAGGGGTTTGAGCAAAAAAGGCGCTAAAAAAACAATAATTTTTACAATTTCAGCGCGGTGCGGTACATTTGCTGCATTGCCTTCGCGTCCTCGGCCTGCGTGCCCGCGCTCTCGCAGATGACCACCGGCGTCAGCCTCCGCTGGGCCAGCAGCTCCATCAGCGGCTGTGGCTCCGGGCCGAACTGCGTTTCGGCAAAAGTCCAGTGCCGCTTTTCGCCGCCTTTGGAATATTCGATGCGGGAAAAATGCACATGGAACTGCCGGGCGCGGTCGTCACTCAGCGCTTCTGCCATGCGGTCCAGAATGGCGGCATAGTCCTCTTTCGACCGGATGCCGCCCAGTGTACGGGCATTCAGGTGACCAAAGTCGATGCAGGGGGTGATGCGGCTGTCTACGCCGCACAACGCCAGCACCTCATCCAGTGTGCCCAGCTGCCCCACCTTACCCATGGTCTCGGGGCACAGGGTCATGTCTCCAAAGCCCGCCTCATCCAGCGCAGCCACGGCGCGGCGCATGGTATCCAGTGCCTTTTCCAGCGCGGCTTCCCGGCTCTGTTTGCCGCAGCTGCCCGAGTGGAAGATGATGCGCCTGCCGCCCAGCGCCCGGCACACTGCCGCGCTCTGCAGCAGGTACTGGATGCTGTTCAGCCGCTTGTCCTCTTCCAGACTGGACATGCTGATATAATAGGGTGCATGAACGCTGAACAGGATATCCCTCTGGGCGGCAAGAGCCGCCATCTTCTCCGCCTTGTCCAGCCCCAGACGCACCCCGCGCCCGCACTGGTATTCAAAGGCATCCAGCCCCATTTTTGCGGTGTACTCCGGCACATCCAGACTGTTTTTGTACCCTTGGGCAGCGAAGCTGTCGCTGGTGCCTGCGGTGCCGAACCGGATGTTCCAGTCATTCACAGCGTCTTACCTCCCCGGTCGTAGTACTTCTGCCAGTGCTTCTTTTCCCACTTGCGTTTGAGGATGACCTGCGCGCCAAGGTCCGGTCCGCGGGGCACCACCATCAGTCCGGGGATGCCGTACAGGGCCGCTGCCATGCGGTCGGCGTAGAGCTGGTCGCCCACCATCGCCATCTGGCAGCGCTTCACGCCCATGCGGTGCTGCGCTGCCATCAGCGCAAAGGGCAGGGGCTTGGCAGCGCGGTACAAATACGCAAGGCCCAGCTTCTGCGCAAAGGGACGCACCCGCTTCTCTGCTCCATTGGACACGATGGTCAGCCGGACGCCTGCGGCACGCATAGTGTCCAGCCACGCGGCGACCTCCTCTGGCAGCTCCTGACTGCGGTCGGCGGTCAGGGTGTTGTCGATGTCCAGTACCAACGCCTTTATGCCTTTTTGCGCCAGCCATTCCGGCGTGATGTGGGCGACATCCTTGAAAACATATTCAGGGGTAATGAGCATAGGCTTCTCCTTACCTTCAACAGGCTCGTCCTCTCAGCTTCGCTTGTACGGCCAGCGGGAGCAGACGGAGAGGGCGAGGATCCTTCTCGTTATAAATGAAAATAGGAGAGCCTGCAAATACAGGCTCTCCTACATCGGCGTTAGCAACGCGATTGAAATCTAAAGCAACGTGCGATTTCAAGTGGTCAATTACTTGAACTTGCGCTTGCGGGCTGCTTCGGACTTCTTCTTGCGCTTAACAGACGGCTTCTCGTAAGCCTCGCGCTTACGGACCTCTGCGAGCACACCGCTGCGAGCAGTGCTGCGCTTGAAGCGACGCAGTGCGCTTTCCAGCGACTCGCCCTCTTTAACACGAATTTCCGACATCTTATTCCCTCCCTTGGACCGTGAGGCAGGAATTTCGTTGTTACATGGTAACTAACAGTAGACAGTATAGCGCATTTTCTCCGGTTCGTCAACCTTTTTTTGAAAGTTTTTTACTCAAAATTTTTGAAAATATTCTGAACAGACGCCGCCGGGTGTTCTGCGCACCGGTCCGCCTCCCCGGGTGATGATATGTTCACACTTTTTCAGCGGAGCAGCGTGATTCAGCCCTTGACCGCCAGATTGACCAGACGGCCCT
The DNA here is from genome assembly GCA_934513205.1 of uncultured Faecalibacterium sp. GTDB lineage: Bacteria > Bacillota > Clostridia > Oscillospirales > Ruminococcaceae > Faecalibacterium. Next base: position 46,848 of record CAKSWU010000005.1, read on the forward strand.
TGACGTAGATCTCCTTCACCAGCTGCTTGCCATCCAGCGCAGCAGCCACAGCGGGGTCTGCCTTGGCGGCGGCAATGGCGGCAGCGGCATCGATGTCGGCTGCCACCTTCAGGCGGGCCTTCACCTTGCCGTTGACCTGCACGGCGATCTCCACCGTGCTCTCCACGCACTTGGCTTCCTCGTAGGCGGGCCAGGGGTAGTAGGCCAGCTGCTCATCGTGGCTGTGGCCCAGTTTCTCCCACAGTTCCTCGGTCATGTGGGGAGCAAAGGGGTTCAGCAGCTGCACGGCGGTCTCAAACTCAGCCTTGGTAGCGCCGCCGTTGTCGTACAGGGCGTTGACCAGCGTCATCAGCTGGGCGATGGCGGTGTTCATCTTCAGGCCCTCGATGTCGGCGCTGACCTTCTTGATGGTCTGGTGCATCAGGGTCTCCACGGCGGGGCGGTAACCCTCACCCTCTACCAGCTTGTCGCTCAGGCCCCACACGCGGTCCAGGAAGCGGTTGCAGCCCGCAATGGCAGAGGTCTGCCACGGTGCAGCCTGCTCAAAGTCGCCCATGAACATCTCGTACAGACGCATGGTGTCGGCACCGTACTGATCCACCACCTCGTCCGGGTTGATAACGTTGCCAAGGCTCTTGGACATCTTCACGATGGGATGGCGTGCCATCTCGCCGTACTTTTCTTCCAGTGCCTTCTCAGCGGCCTTCTGGCTGCCGTATTCCTTCAGCAGCTTCTCCTGCTCCTCTGCGGGCAGGTTGACAAAGCTGTGAGGGTTCAGGCCAAGGATCATGCCGTGAGCGGTACGCTTCTGGTAGGGCTCGGCAGTAGGCACTACGCCGATATCGTACAGGAACTTATGCCAGAAGCGGCTGTACAGCAGATGCAGGGTGGTGTGCTCCATGCCGCCGTTGTACCAGTCCACCGGAGACCAGTATTTCAGAGCTTCCTTGGAAGCAATGGCATCCTTGCAGTGGGGATCCATGTAGCGCAGGAAGTACCAGGAAGAACCGGCCCACTGGGGCATGGTGTCGGTCTCGCGGGTAGCGGGGCCGCCGCAGCAGGGGCAGGTGGTCTTGACCCAATCCTTGTGGCGGGCCAGCGGGCTCTCGCCGTCCGGGCCCGGCTCAAAGTCGGTAATGTCCGGCAGAGTCAGCGGCAGGCTGCTCTCGGGCAGGGGCTGCCAACCGCACTTGTCGCAGTGCACCATGGGGATGGGCTCGCCCCAGTAACGCTGACGGCTGAACACCCAGTCGCGCAGCTTGTAGTTGACCTTATCGCGGCCCTTGCCGGTCTCTTCCAGCCATGCGATCATCTTCTTCTGGGCATCCGCCACAGACAGGCCGTTCAGGAAGCCGGAGTTGACCAGTGTGCCGGTGGCAACATCGGTAAAGGCGGCCTCGTCCAGATTGGACGGGGTGTTGCCCTTGACCACCTCGATGATGGGCAGGCCGAACTTCTTGGCGAATTCCCAGTCGCGGGTGTCGTGGGCGGGCACGGCCATGATGGCACCGGTGCCGTAGGTGGACAGGACGTAGTCCGAGATGAAGATGGGGATCTCGGTCTCATTGACCGGGTTGATCCCCATGACGCCGTCCAGCTGTACGCCGGTCTTTTCCTTGTTCAGCTCGCTGCGCTCAAAGTCGCTCTTGCGGGCAGCTTCGGCCTGATAAGCCTTGACGGCATCGGCATTCTTGATGATGCCCTTTTCCAGCCATGCCTTGAGCAGAGCGTGCTCCGGGGAGATGACCATGTAGGTAGCGCCGAACAGGGTATCGCAGCGGGTGGTGTACACGGTCAGGGTGTCACCGGCGGTGGTGCCGAAGTTCACTTCTGCGCCGTGGCTGCGGCCGATCCAGTTCTTCTGCTGGGTGGCCACGCGCTCGATGTAATCCAAGCCGTCCAGACCGTCGATCAGCTTATCGGCATACGCGGTGATCTTGAGCATCCACTGGCTCTTGACGCGGTGCACCACCTCGCTGCCGCAGCGCTCGCACACGCCGTTGACAACTTCCTCGTTGGCCAGCACGCACTTGCAACCGGTGCACCAGTTGACGTTCATTTCCTTCTTGTAGGCCAGACCGTGCTTGTACAGCTGCAGGAAGATCCACTGGGTCCACTTGTAGTACTCGGGGTCGGTGGTGTTGATCTCGCGGTCCCAGTCAAAGGAGAAGCCCAGTGCTTTGAGCTGGCTGCGGAAATGGTCCACATTGCTCTTGGTGACGATGGCCGGGTGGATGTGGTTCTTCATGGCGAAGTTCTCGGTGGGCAGACCGAAGGCGTCCCAGCCCATGGGGTACAGCACATTGTAGCCGTTCTTGCGGCGCTTGCGGCTCACCACATCCAGTGCGGTGTAGCTGCGGGGGTGGCCCACATGCAGGCCCGCACCCGAGGGATACGGAAACTCCACCAGGGCATAGAACTTGGGCTTTTTGTGGTCGATCTCGACATGGAAGGTCTTTTCGTCCTCCCACACCTTCTGCCACTTGGCTTCAACAGCCTTGTAATCGTACTTCATGTTTGTAATCAGCTCCAGACTTTAACCAAAATACCGTTGCTTGTGAGTGTGTATGCTTTCAAGGTACTTCCGGCACAAACCTCTCTGCCCAATCCCCCGAGGGGGAGTTTTTGCCAACTTTCCCTATTGTGCCGCAATAACAAAGAGAGCTTTTACCGGAAGTAGACCTGTTTGCCTTAATTATTCAATGCTGCTGTCCGGGGTCAGGTACTCCGAAATGTCCACCGGCTCGCCGTCTGCCCACAGGTGCTCCAAGTCATAGTAGGCGCGGCTGTTGGGCACAAAAACGTGCACGATGACGTTGGAATAATCCAGCAGCACCCAGTTCTTGGTGTCGTGGCCCTCGGTGCTGTAAGGTTCCAGACCCTTCTGCGAGAGCTCGTACTCCACCTCATCGGCCAGAGATGCCACCTGCGTGGTGGAGGTACCGGAGGCGATGACGAAATAGTCGGTCAGGACGGTCAGGCTCTCTACCTTCAGCACCCGCACGTCCTGCGCTTTTTTCTTGTCCAGGATCTTTGCGATCTCAATGGCAAGAGCCTTGCTGTCGTTGAAATTCTCCATAAGGTTTCTCCCTTCTGTAAAAGCTCCCCCGGAGAGGAAGCAGTTCGTTGATCACTGTACGGAACCGGCTGCCTGACCATCGGTGGTCACAGCGCCGGAAAGGTCGGTATTGCCGTTGAGGATGGCGTCGTCGGATTCCTTGTCGATGCGTCCCATATACTGCACGTTGGCATCGGTGGATGCACTGCCGTGGGGCCAGCTGTCGGTGACAAGGTTCATCTCGCTCACATCAACGGGACCGGTGTAGGTGCAGAAATACTGGTTGAGCAGCTTAGCAATGGAGCTGGCATCCGGCACCACGCAGGAGTAGCCGTCAAAGGTCTCGGTCTTGCCCACATTGGGCACGCCCATGAACACCGGCGTCTGCGCCAGAATGATGTTGGAGCTGTCCACCTTCAGGAACGAGACCACCAGTTTTGCAATGGTGGACAGGTCCATGTCGGTGGTGATATAGTCCTTGAACACCAGCGGCAGCTGATTCAGGATGTCGGTGACGCCCATGGCGCGGGCGCGCTTGAACAGGCCTGCGTAGAAGTAGCGCTGCATGTTCAGGCGGTCGATGTCCGAGTTGGCGTAGCCGTCACCGTGGCGGCAGCGCACAAAAAATTCTGCCGAAGCACCGTCCAGATTGCGATATCCCTTCATCAGCTTGCTGCCGCCGTAGGACATATCCCGGGGGATATACACCTCGATGCCGCCAAAGTTGTCTACCATTTCCACCAGAGCCTGCATGTCCACCGTGACGTAATAGTCGATGGGCAGACGGTACTGGTCGTAGATGACATCTGCCAGCGCGGCAATGCTGCCGCCGTTGGACAACGCCACCGAGTTGATCTGATAGTTGGAAGCGGCGTAGGTCTTGCCGTTGGACAGCGTGACCTTCCGGTTCTGGGTGGCCACAAGGCTGTTGCGCGGGATCTGCAGCATCCGCAGCGCTCCGTTTTTGATGTCGAACTGGCAGTACAGGATCATATCCGTCATGCCGTCGTTGGAGCTGCTGTCGCTGTAATTGCGGCCTTCCTCATAGTCGATGCCGCAGACAAGAATGTTCACCACATCGCCCTTGTATTCCTCGGCGGTCTTGACCTCTTCCTGAATGGTGGGGGTGCTGTCATCCGGACGGATACTGTCCTCCACCTTGTTCACAAGGCTGACGCCGTAGATCACCACGCCGGAGATCACGGCAATGACCGCCATGACCACTGCAAAGGGCAGCCAGAGCGGCGTTTTCTTTTTCTTTTTGCGGCGGCGGGGTGCCTCGTTCTCACCGGCGGACCGGGCCGGGCGGCGCGGGGGCGCAGCGTGCTGGGCTCCGGTGCCCGGTGCACTGGGGGCCGGTTCGGTGCGGGGTGCCCTGGCGGCCTGATCCGGGCGGTTGAGGGAACGGGCGGTATTGATACGGCGGGGCGTCTGGCTCATGCTTGTTGTATCCTCCAGCTTTTCACGGCTCTGCAAAAATCACTTTTCGCAGACCTGTCATATCTTTAAGTATAACATCATCTGACAGAATCCGCAATCTGTTTTGTATTTCCATTGCAGGGATCATTTTTAAGGTCAGGCTTTCGCGTTCTCGCTGCGGGACAGGATATCCTCATAGGCTGCCTTGGACATGGGGTCCAAAGGCTTGCCCTCGGACTGCACAAATTCGTTGGTCTGTTTCAGGGCAGCCAGCATAGCGGCGTCCAGATCCTTCTTTTCCAGCTTGCGCAGCTTTTCCACGCCGGGCCAGTCCCGCTCGGCGCTGGTCATGTCCGCCAGATACAGGATCTTGTCCAGCCGTGTCATGCCGGGCTTGCCTGCCGTGTGGCAGGCAATAGCCGACAGCACCGCCTCATCGGTGACGCCCCACTGGGTGCGGGCCAGAATGGCGGCGCACACTCCGTGCCACACCGGCGCGGGACGCTCCTCCCCGCCCTCGGCATACTGCGGATATTCCCGCATCAACCGCCGCATTTCGTCCCGGGGCAGTTCCTTGGCGGCATCGTGGAGCAATGCCGCCAGTGCCGCCCGCTGTTCGTCCTCGCCGTAGAGCTTTGCCAGCTTGACAGCCATTTTCTTTACGTTCAGGGTGTGCTCATAGCGTTTCTCGCTCAGTCGTCCGCGCACCAGTTCCTTTGCCTGTTTCAGGTCCATTTCTCAGAGACTTCCTTTTTTTCGGTTTGGTACAGTCCTTCTCTGCGGATGATCTTCCACACAAGCTCCGGCAGCTGGGCTTCGCAGCGCTCCCCCCGGGCAAGCCGGGCGCGGATCTCGCTGCTGGACATAGGCATGGCGGGTGCCGGTGCCAGCAGGATGCGCGCACCGGTGGGGTCCAGCTGTTTCGCCTTTTCGTGCAGCTCCGGGGCATCGCCTGCGTTCCGGCTGGTGACGACCAGCCTGCCCAGACGCAGGATGTCCTGCCAGCGGTGCCAGCCGTCAAAGCTCAGCAGCATATCGCTGCCAATGGCAAGATACAGCTTGGCACCGGGATCGTCCCGGACCAGCTTTTCCAGCGTCCGCACTGTGTAGTTGCGGTTCCCGGCTTTGGCCTGTTCAATTTCCCAGCCGCTGATCTGCAGCTGCGGTGCCACCGCATCCGCTCCCTGCGCAAGGCTGCGGAAGCACTGACACATCTCCAGCCGCAGTGCGCCGGGCGCAGCGGTGCCCTGCTTAAAGGGCGAAACGCCTGCCGGCATCACCACCACCCGGTCCGGATGGACACGGGCTGCTGCCGCCCGGAGATTGTTCAGGTGTCCGTTGTGGGGCGGATCAAAACTTCCGCCGTAGAGAAGGATCTTCATATTACTTCAGCAGGTCGGCGTAAGCGCTGTCCTTTTTCTTCTGCAGGTAGAGCACGAACTTGGAGCCGATGACCTGCACGCAGTCTGCACCGGTGGCCTCCGCCAGCTTGACAGAAGCCTCGCGGGCGTTGTACATGCTGCTTTCCAGCACCTTGAGCTTGATGAGCTCCCGGGCGTCCAGACAGTCCTTCACGCCCTGGATCATGGTCTCGTCGATCTCGCCCTTGCCCACGATGAACACAGGGTCCATGGTATTTGCCTTGCCGCGCAGAATGGCGCGCTGTTTGCTTGTCAGCATAGTTTTTCTCCTTTATTTTCAGGTTGATATTCCGGTAAAAAACGATTTAGAATTGTCTCCGCTTACGCTCTGTACGGGTTGTGGCTCCCAGCGTCTGCTACGGTCCTTGAGCGGACCTTGCATCCTGCTGGCCACTGCCCGGGTCAAGCGCAGTTGCCTTTGCGTCCTTCTTCCGTGAAAGGGTGAATTGAAAATGACCGCAGTCATTTTCAATTCACATATCTAAAATTTTTCTTCCTCTGAAGATGGCCAAAGCGAACGCGACGGCCATTTAAAATCGTTTTATTTTTCTGCCAAAAAGTCAGGCAGCTGCTTTTCCAGCGCTGCCAGCGCGTTGCCGCGATGGCTGATGGCGTCCTTTTCGTCCGGGGTCAGCTGGGCGTAGCTGCGGTTCTCGGTGTTGGGGCGCTTGTCCGTTTTGCCCACGCCGCAGTCGGCGGGGATGAACAGCGGGTCGTAGCCAAAACCGTAGTCGCCGCACAGCCGCGTAAAGGCGATGCTGCCCGGGCACTCGCCCATGCAGGTCAGGTGCCGGCCGTCCGGCAGGATGAAGCACACCGCCGAGACAAACTTTGCCCCCCGCTGCCCGGCAGGCACCGCCTGCATGGCAGCCAGAAGCTTCTCGTTGTTGGCCTCGTCGTCGCCGTGGTGGCCGCAGTAGCGGGCACTGTACACGCCGGGCGCACCGTCCAGCGCGTCCACACACAGGCCGGAGTCATCGGCGATGGTAGGCAGGCCGCTGGCCTTGCAGATGGTCTCGGCCTTGATGAGAGCGTTTTCCGCAAAGGTGGTGCCGGTTTCTTCCGGCTCAAGGGTGATGCCCAATTCCTTCTGGCTGACCACCTCGTGTCCCTGCGCTTCCAGAATGCGGCGCAGCTCGCGGAGCTTTCCGGCGTTGCCGGTAGCTGCACAAATTTTCATTTTCCGCGCCCCCCTTAATGCTTCCATTCACGAGGGAGCAGCTCTTCCACAAAGCCCTCCGGGGTGAAGGGCAGCAGGTCGTCGATGCCCTCGCCCACGCCGATAAAGCGCACCGGCAGGCCCAGACGCTGCTTGACCGCCACAACGCAGCCGCCCTTGGCGGTGCCGTCCAGCTTGGTCAGGATGATGCCGGTGGCATCGGCAGCTTTGCAGAACTCCTTGGCCTGACTGATGGCGTTCTGCCCGGTGATGGCATCCAGCACCAGCAGGGTCTCCAGACTGGCCTCCGGGCTGGCCTTTTTGACGCTGCGGCTGATCTTGGAAAGTTCTGCCATCAGGTTTGATTTGTTGTGCAGACGGCCTGCGGTGTCCGCAATGACCATATCGTAGCCGCGTGCGGTGGCAGACTTGACCGTATCAAAGATGACGGCGGCGGGGTCTGCCCCCTCGCCCGCGCTGACGATGGGCACGCCGGCGCGTTTTGCCCAGATCTCCAGCTGCTCGCTGGCGGCGGCACGGAAGGTGTCGCCGGCGGCCAGCATGACCCGCTTGCCCTGCCGGGTGTAGTAGTCTGCCAGCTTGGCAATGCTGGTGGTCTTGCCTACGCCGTTGACACCGATGACCAGAATGACGGCGGGCTTGCCGTCCAGCGCCATCTCAGCCTCCGGGGTCATCTCCTCGGCAATGATGTCGCGCAGGGCATCTGCGGCCTGTTCGCCGGTTTTCAGCCCCTTGTCGCGCACACGGTCGCGCAGCTTATCCACCAGATGCACCGCCACCTCGCCGCCTACGTCGGCAAGGATCAGCTGCTCCTCCAGCTCATCGTACATCTCATCGTCGATGACGCTGCCGGTCAGGGTGTTCATGATGCTGCCCCAGAAGCCGGTGCGGGTCTTTTCCAGACCGGTTTTCATTTTATCTTGTTCTTTTTTTCCAAATCCGAAGAACCCCATATTGTCCTCCTGTCTATTTTGTCTGTTTTATTTTATATCAGGAAATCAGCGTTGCGTCAACCTGTTCCAGATCCAGCTTGAGCAGCTTGGACACGCCGTCCTCCTGCATGGTGACGCCATAGAGCACATTGGCAGCTTCCATGGTGCCCCGGCGGTGGGTGATGACGATGAACTGGGTCTTGTCGCTGACCCGGTGCAGGTACTGGGCAAACCGAACCACGTTGGTGTCGTCCAGCGCAGCTTCGATCTCGTCCAGAATACAGAAAGGCGCCGGGTTCACTGCCAGAATGGCAAAATAGATGCTGATAGCCACCAGCGCCTGCTCGCCGCCGGACAACGCTTCCAGATTCTTGATGACCTTGCCCGGCGGTGCCACCCGGATGCCGATGCCGCAGGCCAGCACATCGCTTTCGTCCTCCAGCACAAGGCTGGCTTCGCCGCCGCCGAACAGCTCGGTGAACACGCGGCTGAAGTTTTCGTTGATGGCGCGGAAGCTGTCGGTGAAGATCTCCTTCATCTGGCCGGAAAGCTTTGCGATCATGCGGCTCAGCTCGCTGCGGCTCTCCTCCACATCGGTCACCTGACGCACCAGTGCATCGTAGCGGACCTTGACCTCTTTGTACTCCTCGATGGCGCTGACGTTCACACTGCCAAGGGCGCGGATCTTTCCCCGCAGGTCTGCCACCTGTGCCCGCAAAGCGGGCAGACTGTCAAACTCCACACACAGCGCCTCGGCCTGACTGACCGACAGCTGATACTCGTCCCACAGCTTTGCCACAGTCTGGTCGTACTCGGTCTCGGCTGCGGCTTTGCGCTCGGCAAGGCGCGCCATCTCGCGGCCCATCTCCTCGCGGCTGTCGGAGCAGCTGCGTGCGCGGGCCAGCGCAGCGGTCTCGGCCTGCTGGCGTTCCAGACGCTGCTGGGTGGCGGTGCGGATGTCCTGTTCCTTTTGCGCAATGACCGCCTGACTGTCGGTCCTTGCCTGCCGGATGGCGCTGATCTCGGTGCGGCAGGCCTCACTGCGCTCGGCAAGGGCGGCAAGGCTCTGTTCCAGCGCAGTGCGGCGGGCAGCGGCGTCCTGTGCACGCTGTTCCAGCGCCGCGATCTGGCTGTAAGCCAGTTCGGCGTCCTTCTGGCGGGTCAGCTGTTCCAGCCGCCCGGCGCTCAATTTCCGGTCCAGCTCTGCCTGCAAGGTCAGGAAGTTGTCGTCGCCCTCGGCGATGCGCTCCATCTCCCGGGTCAGGCTGTCGATCTGTTCGGTCAGCCGGTTCTGCTCTGCTTCCGCCTGCCCGGCCTTGCCGCGGCTTTCCTTCAGAGCGGCGTGCAGCGCGTCCATCTGCTGCTGTGCGTCCCGCAGCGCGGTGTCCAGCTGTGCTGCGGACGCTTCCAGCCGCTTCTGCTCCGCCTCAGCCCGCACACGGTCGTTGGCGGCGGTGATTTGCTCGCTGGCAGTGGCGGTCAGCTCTGCCTGCAAAGCATCCACCTGCTCCTTGCAGCGGTCGGTCTTTTCCTGTGCGGCAAGGCAGTCCTTTTGCAGCTTGGCCGCCTTCACGCGCAGCTCATCCATCTCCTGCTTGCGGGTGAACAGACCAGCGCTGCGCTGCACGCTGCCGCCGGTAAAGCTGCCGCCCGCATTGACCACCTGTCCGTCCAGTGTGACCACCTTGTTGCGGAAGCCGTTGTCCCGCGCCACGCGGGAGGCTTCGTTGATGTCATCCACCACGATGATGCGGCCCAGCAGGCTTGAAACAATGTTCTCATACCGTTGGTCTGCCTGCACCAGGCTGGACGCCAGCCGCGCCGTGCCGGACAGCCGCCCCCGGAACACCCCGGGCTGCACGGTATCCAGCGGCAGAAAGGTGGCGCGGCCTGCGTTGTCGCTGCGCAGCAGAGCGATGGCGGCTTTCGCGGCGGCTTCGTTTTCCACCACGATGTTCTGCAGCGCGCCGCCCAGTGCGGTCTCCACTGCCACCTCACACCCGGGCTCCACCTTCAAGATGGCAGACACCGGCCCGATGATGCCCCGCAGACGGCGGGCACCGGCGGCGCGCATGACAGCCTTGACCGAGTTCTGGTAGCCGTCCATATTCTTTTCCAGCTCCCGCAGCACCAAAAGGCGCTGCCGTGCGGCATCCAGTTCCCGGCCCAGCCGCTGCTCGTCCCGGTCGGCTTCGTCCAGCGCTGCCTTGCGGGTGCGCAGCTTCAGTTCCAGACCGGAGCGGACGTTGGCAAGTTGTTTTTCGTTTTCAGCCAGCGTCCGCAGATACTGCATCGTATCCGCCAGCTCCTGCTTTGTCTCGTCCCGGCGGGCCGTGCTGTCCTGCAGGCTCTGTTCCAGTGCGGGCAGACGCTGACGGGCGGTCTCCCCGGCGGCTTCGGCAGCCGCCCGGGCCACCTGTGCCTCGGTGCGCCGGGCCGTCAGGTCAGCAAGCTGACCCCGCAGGGTGTCCTTGCGGGCACCGCTGGCGTTGCTCTGGTCGGTCAGGCGGGCAAGCTCCTGCTGCAACGCTTCGATGCGGGCCGTCAGCTTTTCGCCCTCGGCCTCCATGGCCTTTGCCACGGCGCGGTGGCGCTGCAGCGCGGCGTCCGCCTCGTCCCCTTCCTTCTGCCCGGCGGCGATCTCCTCCTGCAGAGAGGCCGCGCTCTCCTCGTTGCGCAGGATATCGTTTTCCAGCACGGCGATGCGGCTGTCCGAGCCGCTGATCTGCTGGGTGATGCTGCGGATATCCCCATTCAGGCGCTCGACAGCAACGGTCAGCTGCTGTGCCTGCATCCGGATCTCCTCAGCCTCCTGCTCGGCGGCCTTTGTTTCCCGGTCAAGGCGCTCGTAGTCCGCCTGCGCCGTCTCGTGGTCCCGCACCTGCTGGCGCACAGCTTCCCGGGCACGGTGCACCCCGTCCGTCCACAGGGTCACTTCCAGCGTCTTTTTTCCTTCGCTCAGCTGCAGAAACTTCTGTGCCTTGGCACTTTCCTTTTCCAGCGGGCCCACGCGGCTTTCCAGCTCGCCAAGGATATCCCGCAGGCGTTCCAGATTCTCGCCCGCCGCAGCCAGACGGCGCTCGGCCTCGGTCTTGCGGTAACGGTATTTGGCAATGCCGCAGGCTTCCTCAAAGATCTCGCGGCGCTCGCTGGACTTTGCCGCCACGATCTCAGCGATGCGACCCTGCCCGATGACCGAGTAGCCGTCCCGTCCGATGCCGGTGTCCAGCAGCAGTTCGTACACATCCCGCAGACGGCACACCTGCCCGTTGATGGTGTACTCGCTGTCGCCGGAACGGTAATATTTGCGTCCGATGGTCACCTCGTCGGCGTCCACGTCAAAGATGTGCCCGGTGTTGTCCAGTGTCAGACGCACCTGTGCAAAGCCCATGGCGCCCCGTCTGCGGGTGCCGCCAAAGATGACGTCTTCCATCTTGCCTGCCGCGCGCAGCTGGCGGGAGCTGGTCTCGCCCAGCACCCAGCGCACCGCGTCCGAAAGGTTGGACTTGCCGGAGCCGTTGGGTCCCACCACGCCGGTAACAGCGGCATCAAAGCGGACCTTGACCTTATCGGGAAAGCTCTTGAAGCCCTGGATCTCCAGTTCCTTGAATACCATTTACTTTTCCTTTATCACGCCCAGCAGCTTCAGGGCCTCTTTGGCGGCGCACTGCTCGGCGGCTTTTTTGCTGCGTCCTTCGCCCCGCGCCACGCGGTCGGAGTTGAACCGCACCGCCACCACAAAATGCTTGTCATGGTCCGGGCCGGATTCGCTTTCCACCACATAGCTCAGGCGCTCTTCCGGGTTCTGCTGCACGATCTCCTGCAGGCGGGTCTTGTAGTCCGCCTCGGCGTGCTTGCCCTCGGTGATGAAAGGCAGGATGAACTTGCGTGCCACCTCCATGCCGCCGTCCAGATACAGCGCAGCGATGACGGCCTCGAAGGCATCCGACACCACACTGGGGCGGGTGCGTCCGCCGCAGCGCTCCTCGCCGCGGCCAAGGCGCAGATACTCACCAAGGTCGATCTCCTGCGCAAACTGGAACAGCGCACCCTCGCTGACAAGGCTGGCGCGGATGCGGGTCAGATCGCCCTCCGGGCGGTCGGCGTAGGCGTGGAACAGGTAGTCTGCAGAGACGATCTGCAAAACGCTGTCGCCCAGAAACTCCAGCCGCTCGTTGTGCTTGACCGGGGTGCGGCTCTCGTTGGCGTAGCTGGTGTGGGTGAGCGCGATCTCCAGCAGCTCCGGGTTTTTGAATTTGTAACCAATGATAGTTTCCAACTGATGGCTCATGGTCGTTTTTACTCCCTTTTATTCCTCAGTTTTCTGTGCCGCAGCCAGCTCGTCCAGTGCGGACTGCATGGTGCCGCACAGGTCGTTTTCCACGCAGATCTTTGCCTGCCGGATGGCGTTTTTGATGCCCTTTGCCTTGGAGGAGCCGTGTGCCTTGATGACCGGCTGCTTTGCGCCAAGGAAGGGTGCGCCGCCGTATTCCTCGCTGTCCATCTGGTGCTTCAGGTCGGTAACGCTGCCCTTGAGCAGCAGATAAGCCAGCTTGCCGCCAAGGTTTGCAAGGAACATCTGCTTGAGCATGCCCAGCAGCATTTTTGCCACGCCCTCGGTCAGCTTGAGGATGACGTTGCCGGTAAAGCCATCGCAGACCACCACGTCCACCTCGCCGTTGGGCACGTCACGCGGCTCGATGTTGCCCACAAAGCGGATGCCCGGGGTAGTCTTGAGCAGCTGGTGTGCGTCCCGCAGCACGGGGGTGCCCTTGCTCTCCTCGGCACCGTTGTTGGCAAGCGCTACGCTGGGGCTCTTGCGGCCTTCTACTTTGTTCACATAGCAGCTGCCCATGACCGCAAAGGCGGCCAGCATCTCGGGGCGGCATTCCACGTTGGCGCCGCAGTCCAGCAGCAGATAAGCCTGCTGCTTTGCGGGCACCATGGTAGCCAGTGCCGGGCGCTTGACGCCCCGCAGTGTGCGCACGATGAGGCTTGCGCCAACGTGCAGCGCGCCGGTGCTGCCGGCAGAGACAAAGGCATCGCCCTTGCCCTCCTTGAGCAGATTCAGACCCACCACGATGGAGGAATCCTTCTTCTGGCGGATGGCGCGGGCGGGCTCGTCGCACATCTCGATGGTCTCGGTGCAGTTCACCAGCTCGATGCCGTCCAGCGGAATGTTGTGCTCGGCGGCGGTCTTGCGCACCAGCGCCTCGTTGCCCACGCCAATGAGCTGCACGCCGTACTCCTTGACGGCCTGTGCAGCGCCTTCCAGAACAGCCAGCGGGGCGTTGTCGCCGCCCATCATGTCCACAATGATCTTCATACCTGTTTTCTCCTTTCAGGTGGTTTGCCTTACAGAGCGTTTTCCTCCAGCCAGTGCTGGAAGCTGGCAACAGCGCGCTCGGCCTGTGCCATGTAACGCAGCCGCTTGTCCCGGGGACGGGTCTCGGCGGGCAGCGGCGGCAGGATGCCCATGTTTGCGCCCATGGGCTGGAAGTTTTTGTTCTCGGTGGTCAGGTACTGCACCAGCGCGCCGCACATGGTATCGGCGGGCGGCGGGGGCAGCTGTCTGCCCTCCAAGCGGGCGTAGAGGCTGCGTGCTGCCAGCAGACCGCAGGCGGCGCTTTCCATATAGCCCTCAAAACCGGTGATCTGCCCGGCAAAAAACACGTTGGGGTGTGCTTTCAGACACAGCTGGGCGCTGAGCACCCGGGGCGCATCCAGAAAAGTGTTGCGGTGCATCACGCCGTAGCGCACGAACTCGGCATTTTCCAATCCGGGGATCATGCTGAACACCCGCTTCTGCTCACCCCACTTGAGGTTGGTCTGGAAGCCCACGATGTTATACAGGGTGCGCTCTTTATTTTCTGCGCGCAGCTGCACATTTGCCCAAGGGCGGTGGCCGGTGTTGGGGTCCACCAGACCCACCGGACGCAGCGGGCCGAACCGCATGGTGTCGGCACCCCGGGCCGCCATGATCTCAATGGGCATACAGCCCTCGTACACGGTGACGGTATCCGCCTTTTTGCCGTGAGCATCCGGGTCGGGCTTTGCGCTCTGTTCGGCACCGGTGTCAAAGTCGTGCAGGGGGGCGCGCTCGGCTTCCGCCAGTGCCGCGTGGAATGCCTCGTACTCTGCCTTGTTGAAGGGGCAGTTCAGGTAGTCGGCCTCGCCCCGGTCGTAGCGGGAGGCAGCAAACACTTTGCCGTAGTCCAGACTTTCGGCAGTGACGATGGGGGCCACAGCATCGTAGAAATGCAGCCGCTCGTCTCCGGTCAGGCGGCCGATCTCGTCCGCCAGTGCGCCGTCGGTCAGGGGGCCGGTGGCCACCAGAATAGGCGCAGTTTCGTCGATCTTCTCCACCCGCTCCCGGTGGACGGTGATGTTCTCACATGTTTCCACCATGCGGGTCACCTCGGCGCTGAAAGCATCGCGGTCCACTGCCAGTGCCCCGCCGGCGGCCACGCGGGCCGTCTCGGCAGCATTGAGCAGCTGGCTGCCCATGCGGCGCATCTCTTCCTTCAGCAGACCGGAGGCGGAGTCCAGCCGCTCAGCCTTCAGGCTGTTGGAACAGATCAGCTCCGCAAAGCCCTCGCTTTTGTGGGCGGGGGAAAAGTGGACGGGCTTCTGCTCGTACAGGTCCACCTGCACGCCCTTGCCCGCCAGCCAGAGAGCCGCTTCGCAGCCCGCCAGACCCGCGCCCAGAATGGTCACTTTATAATCGCTCATTTAGTCTTTCCTTTGAGTTTTAGAAAATCGTCGAATTTATGTTGCAGTTTTGCCCTAGCAGGCTCGCCCTCTCCGTCACCTACGGTGACACACTCCCCCTTTTGTCGCTACGCGACATCTTCCCCCGGCGCGGGGGAAGTCTTTCCTCAAAGGGAGAGGCCTTGGCAAAGAGATGAGCTCTGCGTGGACTGCCAAGGGCTCCCACTTTGGGGGAGCTGGCATCGCGCAGCGATGACTGAGAGGGCGAGGATGCTGACTGTATGCCGCATTCTGTTTTACTTGTCAGTCCTTTTTGGGCACCGGCATCTCAAAGCCGCAGCCTTCCTTGGCGCAGTACAGCTTGCCGCCCTTGCGGAACAGGGTGCTGCCGCACTTTTCGCACTTGGTCGCCACCGGGGTGTCCCACGTCATAAAATCGCAGTCCGGGTAGCGCTCGCAGCCGTAATAAATGCGGCCCTTGGAGCTCTTGCGCTCCAGCATGCGGCCCTTGCCGCACTTGGGGCAGATGCCGCCGGTGTCCTTGACCAGGCGCTTTGTGCCCCGGCACTCCGGGAAGCCGCTGCAGGCCAGAAACTTGCCGTACTTGCCCACCTTGATGACCATGGGGCGTCCGCACAGGTCGCACACCTCGCTGGAGGGCTCGTCCGGCACCTTGACCTTTTTGCCATCCATATTCTTTTCAGCCTGTTCCAGACTGGCCTCAAAGCCCTGATAGAAGTCGTCCACGGTCTTGCGCCAGTCCGCCTTGCCGCTTTCCACCTTATCCAGATTCTTCTCCATCTGGGCAGAGAAATCCACGTCCACGATGTGGGGGAACTGCTCCAGCATCAGGCCGTCCACCGCCCGGCCCAGCAGGGTGGGCTTGAGCTTTTTCTGGTCGCGCTCCACATAGCCGCGGTCGATGATGGTGGTGATGATGGGCGCGTAGGTGGAGGGGCGGCCGATGCCGTTTTCTTCCAGCGCCTTGATGAGGGTGGCTTCGGTATAGCGGGCGGGTGGCTGGGTGAACTTCTGCTCGCTCTTCAGCTCTTTCAGCTTCAGCACCTGACCCTGTTCCAGCGGGGGCAGAGCGGTCTCCTTCTTTTCCTTTTCATCGGTGGCTTCCTCATACAGGGCGGTGAAGCCGTCAAAGGTGACGGTGTAGCCGCTGGCCTTGAAGCGGTAGTCCGCTGCGCTGACCGTTACCGACACCGTATCCTGCTGGCAGTCCGCCATCTGGCTTGCCATAAAGCGGCTCCAGATCATGCGGTAGAGCTTTGCAGTATCGCCGCTGATGCTCTTGTCCACCTCGTCCGGAGTCAGGGAGGGCACAGAGGGACGGATGGCCTCGTGGGCGTCCTGTGCTGCCGTGGCGCTCTTGGTTTTCCAGGTGCGCTTATAAGGGCAGATATATGCCTCGCCGTAAGCCCCGGCGATATACTCCTTGGCGGCAGCCACCGCCTCGTCCGAGATGCGCAGGCTGTCGGTACGCATATAGGTGATCAGGCCCATCATGCCGTGTCCGGCAATGTCCACACCTTCGTACAGGGTCTGGGCAGCGCGCATGGTGCGGGTGGCCGTAAAGCCCAGCCGACGGGAAGCCTCCTGCTGCAGGGTACTGGTGATGAACGCCGGGGTGGGCTGCTTGGCACGTTTGCCTTTTTTCAGCTCTGCCACCACATAGTCGGCTCCTTCCAGACCTTTTTCAACGGCGCGAGCTTCCGCCTCGTTTTTGGGCAGCAGCTTTTTGCCGTTGGCATCGGTCGCCAGACGGGCGGTGAAGCTCTTGTGACCGGCACCCAGCGTGGCATCCACGTTCCAGTATTCATCGGGCTTAAAGCTTTCGATCTCCTTTTCACGGTCGTCGATGAGCCGCACCGCCACGCTCTGCACGCGGCCTGCGGACAGTCCCCGGCGCACCTTGCGCCACAGGAAGGGGCTGAGCTTGTAGCCCACCAGACGGTCCAGCACACGGCGTGCCTGCTGCGCATTGAACAGGTCCTCGTCGATGGCACGGGGATGAGCCATGCCCTCCTTCACGCCCTTTTTGGTGATCTCGTCAAAGGTGACACGGTTGGGCTCGTGGGGGTCCAGACCGAGAATGTTTGCCAGATGCCAGCTGATGGCCTCGCCCTCACGGTCCGGGTCGGTCGCCAGCAGCACGCCATCCGCGTGTTTGGCCTTGCTCTTCAGCTCCTTGATGAGCTTTTCCTTGCCCTTGATGCTGATGTACTGCGGGGTGTAGCCATGCTCCACGTCAATGCCCAGCTGAGAAGCAGGCAGGTCCCGGATATGGCCCATGCTTGCGGTGACCTCGTAGTCATCGCCCAGATATTTTCCGATGGTCTTCGCCTTGGCAGGCGACTCCACGATTACCAGTTTCGCCATTCGTGTTTACTCCCATTTGAAATTTTTATCATAAAACGCACCGCACAGTCTGTGCGCAGCGGAGTTTCTTTTTTTATTGTACCACAGTTGGTGTGTGCTGTTCCAGTAGAATTTATGCTCAGCGCAGCACATACCGCTGCCCGGGCTGCCGGAACACCCGTCCGGACAGCTCCAGCTTCATCAGGGTGCTCAGCAGCAGCGCGGTGGGCAGGCCGGTGTTCACGCACAGTTCCTCGATGCCCACCGGCTTTGGCCCGATGCACGCCAGCACCCGGCGCCCGGTCTCGTCCAGCGGTCCCGGCTGCCGGTCTGCCGCAGCGGGGGCTGTTTTGACCGGGTGCAGCCGCAAAGGCTCCATCAGGTCCCGCGCCGTGCACACCGCCCGGGCGCGGCCCTCCCGCAGCAGGCCGTTTGTGCCTGCGGAGTTTGCCGAATAGATGCTGCCCGGCACCGCGAACACCGGCTTGCCATAGCGCTCTGCATGGGCCACTGTGGACATGGTGCCGCTTTTCTGCCGGGCCTCCACCACCAGCAGCACCGTAGACAGGGCCGCAATGAGCCGGTTGCGCTGCAAAAAGCCATAGGTCCCCACCGCTTCGCCGGGGGAATATTCGCTGATGACACAGCCCTTCTGCTCGATTTTGCGGCGCAGCGCTACATTGGCTGCCGGGTAGGTGCGGTCGATGGGCACCCCCATCACCGCGATGGTGGGCGCGTCCTGCTTGACGGCGGCTTTATGCCCGGCGCTGTCCAGCCCGTCCGCCAGACCACTGACGATGATGGCTCCGTTTTTTGCCAGCTCCCCGCCGATGTCGGACGCCGCGTTCAGGCCATATTCTGTGGGTTTGCGGCTGCCCACGATGCCTACGGTGCCCGGCTCGTTGAGCCACAGCGGGTCACCGGTGCAGTAGAGCACCAGCGGCATGTCCGGGATGCGGGAAAATGCCAGCGGGTAGTCCGGATCATCATAGGGCAGGATGCGGATGCCCAGTTCATCGCACCGGTCCGCCAGAGCGCGGAAGTGCTCCGGGTCCAGCTGCTTTGCCCGCTTGAATGCCACCTCTCCCGCCGCCTGCCGAAAGGCGGCGGTGTCCCGGGCTTCCCATGCCTCCTGCGCACCGCCAAAGGCGTCCAGCACCCGCCCTGCATGAATGTTGGCAGGTCCCAGCACCTGCGACAGCCACAGCCAGCACAGCAGCAGGTCAGGGGCAGGGTCCGGCGGGAACAGGCTGGTCTGCCCGGTCACAGGCTCTCCTCCCGGAAATGCCACAGAAGGATGCTGCCTGCGATGCCGGCGTTCAGGCTTTCCACCCGGTCGGTCATGGGGATGCGCACCGTGCCGGTGCAGGCGGCGATGGTCTCGTCGGTCAGGCCCTGTCCCTCACTGCCGATGACCACGCACACCCCGCCGGGATAGCCGGTCTTTGCCGCGCTGAGGGGCTGGGACTGGTACAGCGCCGCCGCAAGGCAGGTGATGCCTTTTTGCCGCAGCTGCTCGATGACACCGGGCATGGCACCGGTCTCGATGACCGGGATGCGCACCGCCGCGCCCATGGAGGCACGCAGGGTCTTGGGGGCATAGACACTGGCGCAGCCCTCGCTGAGGATGACGCCGTCAAAGCCAAAAGCCGCCGCGCTGCGCAGCAAAGTGCCCACGTTGCCGGGGTCCTGCACCCGCTCCAGTGCCAGATACCGTCCGCCGGAACGCGTCTCCTCTAAGGTATGCACCGGGGTGCGGAACACCCCGAACACGCCCTGATGGGTGCCCACGTCCGCCAGCTTGTCTGCCACATGGTCCTCTACCCGATAGTGCTCGCCCGGCAGAGCGGCAAGCTCCGGGCATTTTTTCATAGCGGTCTCGGTATAAAACAAAGTCTCCAGCTGCGCGCCCCGGGCAAGCTCCGGGCACAGTTTGCGTCCTTCGGCCAGAAAGCGGCCCTCGCTGCGGCGGAAGGCCGCGCTGGAACAAAGGCGGCAGGCGTATTTGATCTTTGCATTTTCCCGGCTGGTGATGGTCTCGTCCATGATATTCTCCTGTAAAAAAGCAAAAAGAGCAGCGTCTGCCACAAAAGCTTCCTGCGGCAGGGCGCTGCCCTGAAACGTGTTTTCCCCGCCGTAAGAACCCCAGATACAAAACGGACGCCCGCGTATACGCGCGGGCGTCACGGATCAGATTCTTAAGATCAGGCGTTCTTCACGGTCTCGACCAGGGCTGCAAAGCTCTGGGGATCGTTGATGGCCATCTCGGACAGCATCTTGCGGTTCAGCTCGATGCCTGCCTTCTTCAGACCAGCCATGAAGGTGGAGTAGTTCATGCCCAGAGGACGGACAGCATTGTTGATGCGGCAGATCCACAGGTTGCGGAACTGACGCTTCTTCATGCGGCGGCCAGCCAGAGCGTAGTTGCCGCTCTTCATGACCTGCTGCTTGGCCATCTTAAAGTGCTTGCTCTTGCAGCCGTAGAAGCCCTTGGCCAGCTTCAGCATCTTCTTACGACGTTTGTGGGTCATGGTTGCGCCTTTGATACGTGCCATTTTTTATATCTCCTTTAGTATCTCGTAGAATGTCTTGTGCTTGCGGCTCGCTCTTAGGCGTAGGGCAGCATGCTCTTGATGGTAGCAGCGTTGGTCTTATCAACGTAGCTGGGCTGACGGTAGCCACGGGTCAGCTTGGTGGTCTTCTTGGTCAGAATGTGGCTGCGGAATGCATGACCGCGCTTGATCTTGCCGTTCTTGGTGAGCTTAAAGCGCTTCTTAGCGCCGGAGTGCGTCTTCAGTTTCATCTTAGCCATTTTAGTTTCCTCCTAAAATCAATCCTTATTGGGTTTCGGGATCAGCAGAATGGACATCGTGCGGCCCTCGAGCATCGGCTGCTTATCCATCGTTGCCTGCGGCAGAGCCTCGGCAAAACGTTTCAGCACCTCTGCACCCAGAGCACTGTGCGCCATTTCACGGCCGCGGAAGCGGATCGAAACCTTCACTTTGTGTCCGGCTGCCAGGAATTTGGCAGTCTGGTTCATCTTGGTATTGAAGTCGTTGGTGTCAATGTTGAGCGAAAGGCGGGTCTCCTTGACTTCGACCACCTTCTGGTTCTTCTTGGCTTCCTTCTCCTTCTTCTGCTGTTCAAAACGGTATTTGCCGTAGTCCAGCACCTTGCACACAGGCGGGACAGCCTGCGGTGCGATCTTGACCAGATCCAGATTGGCTTCCTCAGCAGCGCGCATGGCCACCTGAATGGACACAACGCCCTTCTGTTCGCCGTCTGCACCGATCAGACGGACCTCACGGTCGCGGATCTGACCGTTGATCTCCAGTTCCTTCGACTTTCCAGCGGTAGCGATAATGAATGCACCTCCAAACAAAATCCATAGTGTTGCAATATTTGGCATAGAAAACGCGGCCGCCCTTTTCCAGGACAGCCGCGCAGAATTTCACACAAAGCCGCAGCATTCTCAAAAGAATGAACTGCTGTTTCGGGTATAGCCCGGGGGATGCTTCCCTCACAAGGCGAGCGCGGCACAGGCCGTAGCTGCTTTCTTTACCCGGTTATTCTACCACACCATCCACGCCCTGTCAAGCACTTTTTATGCGTTCTTTGAGAAAAATATGACTTTTCTACCTTCTCCGGCATCGCGCAATGGAAGCGGACGGAACGGGGGTTACACCTCGATCAGCCTGCCCAGCTCCAGCGAATAGATCCCCTTATAGGTCACCTTCTTCGGAGCAAAGCGCTTGCCGATGGCAAGGGCGTAAAGGTCCAGCTGCGCCCGGTAAGCCTGCACAAAGTCTGCTTCGGTCTTGCGGCGGTCCGTCTTGTAGTCCAGCAGCTCCAGATGGTCCGCAAACTCCAGCACAAGGTCCGCGATGCCCTGCACCAGCACCTGTGCTTCCGGCATGGCGGCGTCCCCGGGGGCTGTTCCCTGTGCTTCCAGCACCACGGAGGCAGGCAGTGCCGTGATAAAGTCCATCTCTCGCCGCACCCGGTCGGCAGCGCAGATCCTTGCAAAGGCCTCGCTGTCGGCAAAGCGGCGGATGCGGCTCACATCCAGCTTTTCTGCGATCTCCGGTGCCACCAGCCGTGCGTCCACCTGCCGCTGCCGCTCGGCTGCAATGGCTTCGTCCAGCGTACCCGCCGCACGCGCCGCTGCAAGGGCAGCAAAGTCTGCGTGTTCCAGAAACGCGTGCAGTGCGGTACCCATCTCGGCAGCGGTCAAGCCATCCTTGGACAGGAACGCCGGGCGTTCCAGCGTGGTCTGCTGCGCCTTGTGCACGATGCTGGTGACGCTGACCTTAGCGGGCACCTGCGCCAGCTTTGCCGCCGGATACTGCCAGCCAAAGCCCGCCCGCAGCACTTCCACCAGCTCTGGGTCCGCCGGGGCGGCTTCGGGCTGTTCCGGCTCTGGCTCTGGCTGTTCCGGCTCCGGCTTGGCTTCCTGCACCGTGACGGTGATCTCGCTTTCGGTGAACACGAAAGGCAGCTCCAGCTCTCCCGCCTTGCGCCGCAGAACGCCGCCAAAGGGATGCACCAGCAGCGCCGCCCGCAGCCAGTCTGCAAAGCTGCCCGCCTGCAGCGCCAGCGTCTGCCCCGCCCCGGCTGCCAGAAAGGCCGCCGCCCGGGTCAGAGGGTTGGAGCTTTTTGTGATGCCCAGCGGCACAGTAAGGATGAGCCGGTCCTGCGCCCGGGTCAGTGCCACATACAAAAGCCGCATCTGTTCGCTGCGCATCTCCCGCCCATGGACGCTGGCAAGAGCGGTGTAGGCCGCCGTTTTGTAGGTGCCCTCGCCCTGCTCCGGGCGCAGCCGCAGACCCGCGCCATACTCCCGGTGCAGCAGCACCGGCTGCCGGGTGTCCGAGTCATTGAACCGGCGGGCCGTGTCTGCCACGAACACTACCGGGAACTGCAGTCCCTTGGAGCGGTGGATGGTCATAATGGTCACGCAGCCCGGTCGGGAGCCGCCGGGGACAGCATCCTGCCCGGTGGAGCCGGCCTGCGCCGCCGCGTCGATGGCTCGCACCAGCGCCGAGATGCCGTTTGTGCCGCTCGCCGCGCAGAAAGACGCGAACCGGCGGGCATCCTCCCGGCGGCGGGCGCCGTTTTCCAGCACACCCAGCGCCGCCAGATAGCCGGTGGACACAAAGATCTCTTCCAGCAGCTGCTCGGCGGGGACACTGCGGGCCATGCGGCGCAGGGCGGTCAGCTGCTCGTAGAAGCCGCAGACCTTCTGCGTAAAGAGATCCTCCGCCCCGCTGTTCACCGTCTGCACCAGCGCGCCGTACAGGCTCATGCGGGGCCTTTTTTCATCCGATGCTCCCTGTGCCCGCAACCGCACAAGGTCATCGTCTGTGAAGCCGAACATCGGCCCCAGCATGGCAGAGGCCAGATAGATGTCCTGCGCCGGGTTGTCGATGACCTTCAGCAGCGAGATCAGCGGCCGGATGTGAGAAGCAGTCATCAGGTTCTCGCGGGCGTCTGCATACACCGGGATGCCGCAGGCGGTCAACGCTTCCTCGTAGGCCAGAAAATCGCCCCGGGCCGCCAGCAGGATGCAGCAGTCGCCGTACTGCACCGGGCGGGTGGCACTGCCATCCCGCACGGGCTCACCGGCACGCACCATTTCTTCGATGCGCTGGGCGATCCACGCCGCGTCGGTCGCAGCGGTCTCATCCGGCAGAAAATGTGCTTCCACACCGCCGGCATAGTCCCCGGGCGCACCGCACACCAGCCGCTGCCCATCGCCGTAGGCGGTGTCTCCCAGTCGGGGGGACATGAGCTGTTCAAAGATGAAGTTGATGCCCGCCACCACCTGTGGAGCTGAGCGGAAATTTGCATCCAGCGCCAGCAGGGCATCCGTGCCGGGGACGCCCGGTTCCGGGCGGGACCGGGCTGCACCGCCCGGCAGTACGGGCCAGCGGTTCAGTTTTTCCCGGAAAATGCTGGGGTCTGCCTGCCGGAACCGGTAGATGCTCTGCTTCAGGTCACCCACCAGAAACAGGTCGTCCCCTGCCGGGGACGCCAGACACCGGTAGATGGCGTCCTGCAGGGCGTTGGTGTCCTGATATTCGTCCACCATCACAGCGGCGTAGTTCTGCCGGATGCTCTGGCACAGCGGGGTCGGGGTGCCCTCTGCATCCCGCAGCAGCCGCAGCGCGTAATGCTCAAAGTCGCTGAATTCCAGCAGCTTGCGTTCCCGCTTTTTGGCGGAGAACCGGGCGTCGAAGTCCCGCACGGCGGCAAACAGCGCCTGCAGCCGGGGCAGTGCCGCCTGCCGGTCAGCTTCCGCCTCCGCCTCGCTGCAGCAGATCAGCTCTGTGATCTCCTCAAACAGCCCAGAAGCCTCGTCTGCCCGGGTGCGGATGGCGGTCTTTCGGTCGCCTGCCAGCCGCTTTTTCATGCCCTTCAGACCGGGAGCTTCTTCCATGCCCAGCACATAGGGGGTCAGACGGTCATACAGCGGCTCCCATTCTCCTGCTGCTGCCAGATGCTCGGCCTCGCCCATTACCGCAACGGCCCTTTGCAGTCGGTCCATGGCTTCGCCGTATTTTTCCGTCACCGCATCCATTGCCTTTTTCTGCGCGGCAGCGGTCTTTTTTTCAAAAGTCCCCTCCCGCTCCTGCGAATAGTCCGCCTGACAGTCCGCCATGGCTGCCGTCAGCAGCTCTACGCCCGCCTTTGCGCAGCGGGCGGCCTCGGCCAGCAGCAGGTCGTGCCAGACCGTTGCGGCAAAGCCGTTTTCCTGCTGATAAGGCGCAAGGAACTCGTCCAGCCTGCGG
Organism: uncultured Faecalibacterium sp.; assembly: GCA_934513205.1. GTDB lineage: Bacteria > Bacillota > Clostridia > Oscillospirales > Ruminococcaceae > Faecalibacterium. Next base: position 70,727 of record CAKSWU010000005.1, read on the forward strand.
TCGTAATCCGGCAGCGCGCGCAAAAAGTCGTAGACCTGCAGGATAGCGTCCCCGGCGGGCTTGTCGGTGCGTCCCTTGCCGTAGAGGTCGGCAAAGGCGCAGAAGTCCGGGTCGCGGCAGGCATTTTCCAGTGTTTCCGCCAGTGCCGCCCCGCGCAGCACCTCCACGCTGCCGGGGTCTGCGGGGACAAAGTCCGGCGGGATGTCCAGTGCCTGAAAATGCTTGTGCAGCAGGTCCAGACAGAAGGCGTCGATGGTGCAGATGGAGGCGCGCTGCAGCAGCATCCGCTGACGGCGCAGCGCGGTGTTGCCCGGCTGCTGCTGGCTGCGGCGCAGCAGTGCCTGCCCGATGCGGGCACGCAGCTCTGCCGCTGCCGCATTGGTAAAGGTGACGATCAAAAGCCTGTCGGCATCCACCGGGTGCTCCGGGTCGGTGATGAGCTGCACCGCCCGCTCGGTCAGCACGGCAGTCTTGCCGCTGCCTGCCGCTGCGCTGACCAGAAGCGCGCCGCCCCGGTCGGCAATGGCGGCCTGCTGCGCCGGGGTCCATTTGGGTTCACCCATCACGATCCACTCTCCTTTTCGTCTGTCGGTTCTTCCGGTTCAAAAGGCTTTGCAGGAGCTTCCAGTGCCCGCTCTCCCACGCCGCTCTCGTGGCAGCAGATAAAGCTGTAATCACAAAAGGTGCAGGGACTTTTGCTGCTGTTCACCACAAGCGGCCGGGCGTCGATCTGTCCATCGTAGAGCTGCTCGCCCATCCGGGTGACAAGGTCGTCCAGATGCAGCCGGATGCGGTCCAGTTTTGCACCGTCCGCCCGCTTGTCCTTCTGATTTGGGCTGGGGCTGCCGTTTTTGTAGTTGAAAGGCAGATACCGTCCCGTCCGCTGCGCGTCCATGGCATCAAAGATCTTCTGTTCGTCCCGCACAAGACCTTCCAGCGTATATTCCACGCTGCGGGCGGCTTTTGCCCGGGTGGTCAACTCCGGCGCAGGGTCTGCCAGCAGGTACAGGACGCCTGCGGGCTTTGCCCCGGTAAAGCGTCCTGCGGTATCTCTGGTCAGACTGAACAGATACAGCAGCATCTGGCAGTCCAGCCCGCAGTAGACCTCTTTCAGGTTCAGCTTTTTGTTGCCGGTCTTGTAGTCCACCACCCGCACCCAGCGGGTGCCGTCCTCTTCCACCCACTCATCGGCGCGGTCCACGCTGCCCACCAGCCGGACGGTGCGTCCATCCGACAGCTGATAGACCTGTCCGGACACCGCATCCGGTCCGCTGCCGATCCTCAGTTCGCAGGCCACCGGCTGGAACCGGGACTGCAGCTGCTCGTCCCGCAGGTAGCACAGCAGGCTGGTCATGCTCTTTTTCAGCCGGGACAGCAGATAGGCAAAGCGTGCCGTGTCCTCCGGCAGATACCGCTTTGCGTATTCGTCCACCAGCAGGCACGCCAGCTCTGCCATGGCGGCATCGTCCCGCTCCACAAAAGGTGTCTGTCCCTTGCAGGGGTTTTCCGGCCCGGGGTGGGGTTCCAGCGCCATTTGCAGCACCCAGTGCATCAGACTGCCGCTCTGGTCTGCCGAAAGCTCTGCCCGGCGGCGGGGCCGCAGCCCCAGCACATAATTCAGAAAGTAGCCGTAGCGGCAGGTGTAGTATTTTTCCAGCTGGCTGGGAGAGATGCGCAGTCTGTGCCCCAGCAGCTGTTCCAGCGCGGTCAGGTCCTGCACCCGATGAGGCGGGGCCTGCTCTATGCGGTGCAGCAGGGCAAGACCCCGGGGCGTTTCCGTCTCCGGGGCGTGCAGCGCCCGGGTCAGGCTGGCGCGCTGGATATCGGTAAGGGGCCAGCCGCCGCCCAGCGTGTCCAGTCCATCGGCGGGAGTGGCGGCAAGGTCGGTCAGGTCCAGCTCCGGCGCTGCCGGGTGCAATGCTTCCACAACGGGTTCCAGCGCCGCGCACAGGGGCTTGCCCTGTCCCTTGGGCCAGCTGAGCCACAGCCCCTTTGCCGGGGCGGTAAGCGCCTTGTAAAAGCACACCTGCTCGCGCACCACGCGGTTCTCGAAACAGTCCGGCAGGTCGATCTGCTTTGCCATCAGCGCATCGCGGTCGGCATGGGTCAGCAGACCGCTCTCTGCCGGGGCACTGGGGAACTCCCCCTCTGCAAGGCCCAGCACGAACACATAGTCCGGGGCATCCAGACGCATCTTGCCCGCGCCTGCCAGCACCACGGCGTCCAGCGTCTGCGGGATATGCCCCAGGTCCGAGGAGCGCAGCAGCAGATTGAACAGCTCCTCGTATTCCGGCACCGTCACACCCTGCGTACCCAGCAAGTGCGCCATCTCATTCAGCAGCTGCATCACCACGTTCCACTCCCGCGCGGTTTCCTCTGCCGCCGGGATGCCACGGGACGCCCGGACAGCTTCCACCTGCGCGTTCTGCTGCTGCTCTGCCCCCAGTTCCTGCAGGCAGAAATACAGCGCACGGCTGATCTGTTCCGCACTGCCGCCACGGACCCGGCTGCGCAGGGTGTCCACCGCCGTCACCAGCGCTCCGCGGGCGAATTCGGCATCCGCCAGCGTCTGCCGGTCCTCATCGGTCAGTTCGTTTTCGCCAAAACCCTGGGGGCTTTTGGTGAACTCTGCCCGCCACGCCGCCGCATTGGGGGACCATGTGTAGGCATAGTTCTCCATGGCACAGACCTGCGGCTCGGTCAGCGCGCACAAACCGGTTTTTGCCAGAACGGTCAGGTTTTCGGTCATGTCTGCTCCCCGCAGCAGCGCCAGCAGTGCCCGCACAGCGGTCGCCGGGGCACTGAACTCCGGGGTGGTAGGTTCATCGCAGTACAGCGGGATCTGCGCCATGCGGAATTCGTACCGGATGGCAGCGCGATAGTCCGGGACATTGCGGCACACCACCGCAATGCGGCTGCACTGCACGCCCTGCCGCATCAGGCGGCGGATGGCGGCAGCGGTGCAGCGGGCTTCCTCCTCCCGACTGGCAGCGGCAAAGAGACGCAGCTCCGCGGCATTTTCCGGCGGAGCGCAGCTTCCGGTCTCCAGAAGCTCCGTCAAAGCGGCCAGCCCCGGCGCGTCCTTGTGGCGCAGGTCCCTCCGCAGCAGCTCCGGCACAGCCACCGGCGCACCGTTTTTGCGCGCCAGCTGCCGCAGCTGCGCTGCCACCTGCTTTGCTCCGGAAAACAGGCCCAGCTCGCCCTGCTCCATGGGAGCGCCGTCATCGCACAATGCCACCGTTACCGCGGGCAGGGCCGTCAGCATGGCCCCCATCAGCCGCTTTTTGGGCGCGTTGAAGGTATCGAACTCGTCCACGAACACCTCCCTCTCCCGCAAGAACTCCGGCAGCTCCCCCCGGGAAAGGGCAGTTTCCAGCCGTTCTGCCGCCAGCTCCAGCCGGTCCGAGGGGTCCATGCCGGTGCCCGCCAGCAAAGTTTCGTAGCCCTGAAAGATCAGTGCCAGCTCTGCAAGGCGTCCGCTCTCGGAGCCGCAGTCCGGGGCAAGCTGCGCCAGCTGTGCGCCGGAAAGTCCCGCGCTCTTCAGCTCGTCAATGGTCTGGGCCGCCATCTGGCAGAAGGCGGCGCTGCGGCGGTGGCGGTAATAGTAGTGGACGTTGTCCTGCAGTTCTTCCAGCGCACGGCGCACCAGCACCGCCCGCCCGGCATCGGTCAAGGTCTGCACCGCTGCGCCGCCCTCCGCCGCAAGGATGCGCTCTGCAAGGCTCGTGAAGGAAAAGCTCTCCACCATGCCGGAAAGCGCATCGCCCAGCTCCCGGTAGATGCGTGCCTCGGTGCTGGAGGTGAACTGCTCCGGCACCAGAAGGATGCTGTGCAGTCCTTTTTCCGCCCGTGCCCGGATGCGGGAATAGAGCAGCGTCGTTTTTCCGCTGCCGGAGCCGCCCAAAACCAGTTTCAGCATTCTGTGTACCTCCCAAGATCGTCTGCTGCTATTGTAACACGAAACCGGCGGCAAAACCACCCGTATCCTTTACAGAGACATCAGTGCTGTGGTACACTGAAAAAAATCCTGTACTTCAGAAAGGGACTTTGTATGAAGATCTTAGCCGTAGACTACGGTGACAGCCGTACCGGTCTTGCCACCTGCGACCGCACCGAATTCCTTACCTCTGCCATCACCCCGCAGATCACCCTCAAAGCCCGCAACAAGGTGGCGTCCCGGGTGTGCGAGGTCGCCAAAGAGATCGGCGCCGAGATGATCCTGATCGGTCTGCCGCTGAATATGGACGGCACCGAGGGCGAGCGCGCCGCCAAAAGCCGCAAGCTGGCAAAGACCGTGGAGCTGTGGAGCGGCCTGCCGGTGCGCATGTGGGACGAGCGGCAGACCACCTGCGCCGCCGCCGACCTTCTGGACGAGAGCGGCACCTTTGGCAGCCGCCGCAAGGAGATCCTGGACTCGGTCAGCGCCACGGTCATTCTGGAGGACTATCTTGCGTGGCGCAAGGAACACCCTGAAGAACTGTAAATTTATTCTAAGGCCGGACGATTTAAAATGCCCTCCGCTGCGCTCCGGGCAAAAGCAGCGGAAAATATATTTTATTTTTGCGCGAATCCGGGCAGACTGCGGTCTGCCCGGATTCACATTTTCACGGAAAGAGCCCAGTTGGCCAATGCATCTTTTCCCGTGAAAAAGGGATCCCGAAAAGCCCGCAGGCTTTTCGGGATCCCAAATAAAAAGCATAATTCCGCTGAACATGGCCAAAGCGCAAGCGGAGGCCATTCAAAATTGTATTTTACCCCTGATAGTTCTCGATGCTCACGCTGTTGATGGTGATATCGGTGGCAGGCTTCTGGTTCTCATCCACCCCCGTCTGCCCGATGGTGTCCACCACATCCATGCCTTCATACACCTGTCCCAGCACCGTGTCGGTGTAGTCCAGATAGGGCGCACCTCCGGCGGTCTGGTAGGCCGACACTACCTCGGGCCGGTACCCGGCGGCATTCATGGCGTCCACCAGCTCCTGCGTCACCGACTGGTCCCCCGGCAGGGTCTGCACCACATAGAACACGCTGGCACACTCGCCCGAGGCATCCGCCCCCATGCACAGAGCACCGGAATAGTGGTGCAGGCTGTCGGTCAGCTCTGCCGGGTAGCGGCTGCCGTTCCAGATGGTGCTGCCTTTGCCGTCTGCCCCCTGCCCGGCCTCCACCACAAAGCCGCTCTCCACCCGGGAGACCGTCAGCCCGTTGTAGAAACCCGCCTGCACGAGCCCGGCAAAATTGTCATATGCCTGCGGAGCCTTGTCCGGGAAGAGCACCGCCCGGAAGATGCCCGCCGACGTGTCGAACACCGCAATGGTATCCCCCGCCGCCGGGTGGGTGAACTGCAGCTCGGCAGACTCCACCGCCGGGCGCTCGATCTTGTGAGCACCGCCATCCCCGCCGGTGTTGCCGCCAAAGCTGCAGCCCGCCAGCAAAAATGCCGCTGCCGCCAGCACCGCCCAACGCATCCATCGTTTTTTCTGCATCATTTCCGCTCCCGCTCCATAAACTGTTGTAGGCACACGACACCCCCGTGTGCAAAAGATTCAGAGGATAGTATATCACATTCCGGCGCGCAGTGCGAGAGATATTCCGTGAAAATTTGCAAGACAAATTCTGTGCGAAAAAGCATCTTGACGAACCGGGCAAAACACGCTACACTATAGGCAAGCCCGGCGGGACATCCCACAAAGCCCGCCTTATGACACAGTACAGGAGACAAAAGCCATGTCTGATGAGATCAAGACCCCCGACACTGAAGAAGAATACCAGCCCGATCTGATGACCCTGCAGGATGAAGACGGCAATGAGGTCACTTTTGAGGTGATCGATGCGCTGGACTACAAGGGTGTGCATTATCTGGCTGTCGTGGAATATGCAGAAAATGAGGACGATGTCAACGAGGACGCCCAGCTGGTGATCCTGAGCGTTGGCGAGGACGATGAAGGCGAGTATCTGGACGTTGTGGAAGACGATGAGACCCTGCTGGAAGTCAGCAAGCTGTTCGAGCAGCGTCTGAGCGACGAATTCGAGATCGAGTGACCTCTTTTTCCCAGACAGATCCTACAGCAAAACTTCCTGCCCGACTCGATTTGTTGCGGTTTATATGATCCTACTAATCATTCAACGGGAGCCCGGAGTTCTCCGGCGGATTGCAGACCTCCCCGCCATGGGTCGACCATGGAGGACCGATGAGGAAGCGCGAATCCGGCGACAGGGCACCCACCTGTCCGTAAGGGTAGGTTTGATTGACCGCAGACGACCGGGCGGGATCTTTTCAGAATCATCATCCACCACTGTCCTCTGCTCCCCTTTGCGGGCAGAGGGCCGTGTGTGGATTTTTTCTTTTTCCGGAAAGGATGTGCAAAACGGCATGAAAGCAGAACATCTGGTAGGCACTTCGATTCCCCGCTTTACTTTTGACACTCCCACGACCCCGGGCAACGATTTTTACAGGCTCTGCGAGGGCAGTCAGCCGCTGGTAATGATCTTTCTGCCGGCCTTTGACCACCCTGTCACCCGGGAATACCTGACCCGCTATCTGGAAACGCTGCCCCGCCTGCGGGAGGTTCGGCTGGCCTGCGTAGTGCGCTCGTCGCCCCGCATGGTCGCCAAAGCGACAAGAGGAGTGGAGTTTCCCTTCCCGGTGATCTGCGACCAGCCCGGAGTGCTGTACAGCTATCTGGGCGTGGAGCAGACCCGGGGACTTCTGAGCTGGAGCTTTTCTGCCCAGCGCATCTACAAAAGCGCCCGGGAGGCCGGCTATCACTATGACCGCAACGCGCCCCAGCTGCTGCCCCTGACGCTGGTGGTGGGCCGGGAGGGCAGGATCCTGTTCACCCACTCGGGCCGCAGCCAGACCGACCTGCCGGAGGACTGCACCGCCATCCGGGAGCTGGCCCACGAGGTCGTTCACACCATGGCAGCCGAGCAGCGGCGTCCCCACCCCCGCTGCTCTGACGAGACCTTGACCCTGCCTGATCTTGTGGGGTGGGATGATGTGGAGAACGGCAGGTAAGCCGCCTCGTCCGGCACGATCAGGAATACGCACCGCGTTGCTTTGCGTGTGACCCGTAAAAAGTTCTTTATTTTCATCGGAAAACGGCTGCTGCACGCTTTTGTGCAGCAGCCGTTTTGTCATTCCTCTGTTTCGTCCTCAAACAGCCCCGGGATGCCGCAGACTGCGGCGATGCCCACCAGCGTGAACACGATGCGAGACCAGATGGAGGCACTGCCGCCCAGCAGCCAGCCCACAAAATCGAACTGGAACAGCCCCACAAGCCCCCAGTTGATGCCGCCCACGATCATCAGGATCAGACAGATCCTATAAAAAGCCTGCACAAAAAGACCTCCTTCCTTTGGGGACAGTGTGCCCTGCGGGAAGGAGGTCTATGCATTTTTCTGTTTTGCAGCGTGCGGATGCGCCTGCGTCACACGACCCGGGCACCGCCCCGGTCCGGCTGGGCAAGGTAGACCTGCTTCCAGCGTTTTCCGGCAGCCGCAGCGGCGGCCCGGGCCGATGCCTCGTCCCGGAACACGCCGAACACCGCCGCACCGCTGCCAGTCATCAGGGCGGTCAGGGCACCGTGCTCTTGCAGCAGCGCCTTGATGCTCTCCGTGTCCTTTGCGCCGCTGCACTCTTCCAGCGCGTTGGCCGCGGCGGCGCAGACGGCGTCCAGATCTCCGGCACGGATGGCGGCTTCCTGCACACCGCAGTCCGGGTGGACACTGCTGCCCACCCGGTCGTAGGCGGCAAAGGCCTCCGGGGTAGACACGCCGTAGTCCGGCATCACCACGGTGAACCAGCACTCCGGCACCGGGGGCAGCGCTTTGATGAAATCGCCCACACCCTGTACCCGGCAGGTGCCGCCCATCAGGGCAAAGGGCACGTCCGCGCCGATCTTTGCGCCCAGTGCGCACAGCTCGCTCATGGAGAGTCGTGCACCGTACAATTCGTTCAGTCCCACCAGTACGGCGGCGGCATCGGCGCTGCCGCCTGCCATGCCCGCCCGCACCGGGGTGCTCTTGTAAACGGTGATGTCCACCCCCGCCAGCAGACCGGTGTAGTCAAAGAACGCCAGTGCAGCCTTGATGGCGGTGTTCTTGCGGTTGGCTGCCACCGGGCTGCCGGGCAGCTGCAGATCCAGATAGGGGCTGCGGCGCAGCACCACCCGCTCGTGCAGGGTGATGGCCTGCATGGTCATGTCCAGCGCGTGATAGCCGCCGGGCAAAAGACCCACCACATCCAGTGCCAGATTGAGCTTTGCGGGGGCCAGCACGGTCACTGCGTTTTTCCGCTCTCGCCGTTCCATCGGTGTTCCTCCTCAGTTGCCGTGATAGATGCCGTTTTCCTGCAGGAATTCCCGGATGCGCTTGAGTGCCTCGGTCAGGTGCTCCACGCTGTATGCGTAGGAGACGCGGCAGTAGCCCTCACCGGACGCGCCAAAGGCATCGCCGGGGATGATGGCAACGTGCTTTTGTTCCAGCAGCTTCATGCAGAATTCCTGACTGGTCAACCCGGTGCTCTTGATGCAGGGAAAAGCGTAGAACGCGCCGCGGGGCTCAAAGCAGGTCAGACCCATATCGTTGAAGCTGCGCACCACCAGACGGCGGCGCATGTTGTACTCGTCCCGCATCCGGTCGATCTCGCCGTCACACTCCTTCAGGGCGGTGATGGCGGCATACTGACTGGTGGTGGGAGCACTCATAATGGCGCTCTGATGGATCTTGGTCATGGTCTTGATGACAGGCTCCGGCCCGCAGGCGTAGCCCAGACGCCAGCCGGTCATGGCGTAGCTCTTAGAAAAGCCGTTCACTACGATGGTACGCTCTGCCATGCCGGGCAGGGAGGCAATGGACACATGGGGCCGCAGGCCGTAGTTCAGCTCGGCGTAGATCTCGTCCGACAGCACCATGATGTCGGTGCCGCGCAGCACCTCGGCAATGGCTTCCAGATCCTCCCGCTCCATCACTGCGCCGGTGGGGTTGTTGGGGAAGGGCATGATGAGCAGCTTGGTGCGGGGGGTGATGGCGGCCTTCAGCGCATCGGCGCGCAGGCGGAACTCATCCTCCTGACGGCAGGCCACATGCACCGGCACGCCGCCGGACAGGGTGGTGATGGGCTCGTAGCACACAAAGCAGGGCTCCGGGATGATGACCTCGTCCCCGGGCTGGATCAGGGTGCGGATGCACATGTCGATGGCCTCGCTGCCGCCTACGGTCACCAGCACCTGATGCAGCGGGTCGTAATGCAGGCCCATGCGGCGTTCCAGATACCGGCAGATCTCGGCGCGCAGCTCCTTCAGGCCTGCGTTGGAGGTGTAGCGGGTGCGTCCGTGTTCCAGGCTTTCGATGCCTGCTTCCCGCACGGCCCACGGGGTCTTGAAGTCCGGCTCGCCCACGCCAAGGCTGATGCACTCCGGCATCTCGGCGGCCAGATCAAAAAATTTGCGGATGCCGGAGGGGCGCATGGCCTTGGCGGCAGGCGCGATCAATTTATCGTAGTCCATCACAGCACCGTGCACTCTCTTTCATCAATTTCTTCGTCCTGATACAGCCGCCCCTCTTTTTTATAGGTGCGCAGCACGAAGTGGGTGGCGGTGGACAGCACATCGTCCAGCGGAGACAGGCGCTTTGCCACAAACAGAGCGATCTCCTGGAAGGTCTGTCCCTTGATGACCAGCTGCAGGTCGTAGCCGCCGCTCATCAGCAGCACGCTCTCCACCTCCTCAAAGGCGGCGATGGTCGCGGCGATCTCGTCAAAGCCGCGGCTCTTTTTGGGGCTGACGTTCAGCTCGATGACCGCTTCCACGCGGTTCACCCCGGCCTTTTCCCAGTCCACAAGGGTCTTGTAGCCCTTGATGATGCCCTGCGCCCGGGCAAGGTCCATCATCGCCGCCACTTCGGCGGGAGACTTGTTCAGCATGGTGGCAATGTCCTCCACGGGCAGCCGGGCGTTGTCCTCCAGAATCTTCAGAAGCTGTTCCATGATATATACTCCTTTTCCTCCCTATCCCTCACGATAGCGGAAATTATATTTAAGTATAGCACAAGCTGCCGGAGATTGCATCCGCTTTTTGTATAGAATGTCTTTTTTGTCTTTCATCTGCTCTTTTTTACAAAAAGTGTGTTCAAATTTTGCCAAATCTGCTATACTGGAAGGGTAAGAGTGTGCCGGAACCATTTGCGGCACCGTTTTATCAACCGGAAAATGAGGGTGGAAACGATGAAAGCATTCATTACTGTCATTGGTCGCGATACCGTGGGTGTGGTCGCAAAGGTCGCCGGTTTGTGCACCGAACTGAACATCAACATTGAGGATGTGACCCAGAGCATCCTGCAGGGCATGTTTGCCATGATCATGCTGGTGGACCTGTCCGGCTGCAACGTCAGCCACGAGGAGCTGCACAAGCGCGCTGATGCGCTGGCGGCTGAGATGGGCATGCAGATCAACGTGACCCGTCAGGAAGTTTTTGACGCCATGCACACCATCTGAGCAAAGGAGCCGTAACTGCTATGAGTATGTTTAACACCGGGGACATCCTTGAGACCATCGAGATGTTCACCCAGGACAATCTGGACGTGCGCACCGTCACCATGGGCATCAGCCTGCTGGACTGCATCGACCCGGACCCCAAGAAGGCCTGCGAGAACATCTACAACAAGATCACCACCAAGGCTGCAAACCTTGTGCCCGCCGTGGAGCACATCAGCGCCGAGTACGGTATTCCCATCATCAACAAGCGCATCAGCGTCACCCCCATCGCCATGCTGCTGGGTGCCTGCCCGGAGGCAGACCCCGTGGACTTTGCCAAGACGCTGGACGCCGCCGGCAAAAAGGTGGGTGTCAACTTCGTGGGCGGTTACAGCGCACTGGTGCACAAGGGCTTTTCTGCCGGTGACCTCCGCCTGATCGAGTCCATCCCCCGCGCACTGGCCGAGACCGACATCGTGTGCAGCTCGGTGAACATCGGTGCCACCAAGGCCGGCCTGAACATGGACGCCGTCAAGCTGATGGGCGAGGCCGTAAAGAAGGCCAGCGAGCTGACCGCCGACCGTCAGTGCATCGGCGCCGCCAAGCTGGTGGTGTTCTGCAACGCCCCGGAGGACAACCCCTTCATGGCAGGCGCTTTCCACGGTCCCGGCGAGCCGGACTGCGAGATCCACGTGGGCGTTTCCGGCCCGGGTGCTGTGCGCGCCGCGCTGGCACGTCTGCCCAAGGACGCCCCCATTGACGAGGTGGCAGAGCTTGTAAAGCGCACCGCCTTCAAGATCACCCGCGTGGGTCAGCTGGTGGCAAACCTTGCCTCCAAGGCTCTGGGCGTGCCCGCCGGCATCATCGACCTTTCTCTGGCTCCCACCCCCGCCATCGGCGACAGCGTGGCGAACATTCTGGAGGAGATGGGTCTGGAGACCTGCGGCTGCTGCGGCACCACCGCCTGCCTTGCCCTGCTGAACGATGCTGTGAAGAAGGGCGGCGTGATGGCCTCCAACCACGTTGGCGGCCTGTCCGGTGCCTTTATCCCGGTCAGCGAGGACGCCGGCATGATCCACGCTGCCGAGATCGGCTGCCTGACCATTGAAAAGCTGGAAGCCATGACCGCCGTCTGCTCGGTGGGCATCGACATGGTTATCATCCCGGGCGACACCACCCCCGCCGTCATCAGCGCCCTGATCGCGGACGAGGCCGCCATCGGCATGGTGAACAGCAAGACCACCGCCGTGCGCGTCATCCCCGCCATCGGCCGCAAGGCCGGTGAGGTGCTGGACTTCGGCGGTCTGCTGGGCTATGGTCCCATCATGGCGGTCAACAAGCACGACCCCTCGGTGTTCATCAACCGCGGCGGCCGCCTGCCCGCCCCCATGCAGTCGCTGAAGAACTAAAAACCTCTCCGTCATACCTGAATAAATTTCTTCCGGCAGACCCATCCTCTGGATGTCATTTCCAGAAGAAGGGTCTGTTTTTATGTGTTCCAAAACGCTCACACGCTCTCAAATGGCGCTGCTCTGCCTTGGCCTGTTTCTGGCTTTTGTCCTTTGCGGCGCGTGGCAGGCATTTGCATGGGGACGCACCCAGCTGGACACCGGGGCACTGGTGTGCGCCGACACCCTGCGGCTGCACATCCGGGCCGAAAGCGACTCCATCATCCACCAGAGCGCAAAGCTCCGGGTGCGGGACGCCGTGCTGACCTATCTGGATGCCGCCTGCCCTGCCCGCAGCAAGGCAGCGGTCCTTTGCTGGGCGGGGCAGCACCTGTTTGACCTGCAGCTCTGCGCCCGGCACGCACTGGCAGAGCAGAACATCCGCGCCCCGGTGCGGGTGCAGCTGGTGAACATGTACTTCGACACCCGCCGCTATGCTTCGGGCATTCTTCCTGCCGGGCGGTACGATGCCGTGCGCATCGACATCGGCGCCGGTGCGGGACGCAACTGGTGGTGCGTGCTGTACCCGGGGCTGTGCCGCACCGCCTGCGGGGGCTACGCCCTGCCCCGGGAGAACGACCTTGTCTGCGGGGACTATCTGCTGCGGCTCCGGGTAGTGGAGTGGGTGCAGCAGCACACCGCCCGCCGGGAGGACCGGGTGCTGGCAGGGTGACATCTGCTGGGAATGCCGCATAGCATGGGGCGAAAGGAGTGTGTGATCCTTATGGCGATTCCTGCTTATTATTCCCTGCTCCAACGCGGCTCCTCCGGTCCGGATGTAGCCATGGTGCAGACCTGGCTCAACGGTGTCCGTGATGCCTGCACCTGGCATGACCCCCTGAAGGCGGACGGAAAGTTCGGCCTTTCCACCGAGAACGCCGTAAAGGAGTTCCAGCTGAAAAACAAGATGAACGTGGATGGCAAGGTGGGCGCAAACACCTGGAACGTGCTGTACACCCAGTACACCGCAAAGCACGGCCTGCATGTGCCCTACCCCGGCATTCCCCTGCGCCGCGGCTCCTCCGGCGGGACCGTGCGGCTGGTGCAGCAGAAGCTGAACTCTCTGGGCGAGCGGCTGACAGCCGATGGCAGATACGGTGCCGCCACGGCAGCCGCCGTGCAGCGGTTCCAGCGGCGCAGCGGCCTGACGGCGGACGGCAGCGTGGGCCAAGCCACCTGGGAAAAGATGTTTTAATGCCACACAAAATCCTGCGCATAGATGCTGCGCGGAGGTACAGTTTGAACGACATTTCTGATACACGAATGAAGTGATCTTCAGCCATCAAACACCCCGGAGATTCCTTGTTTTCAAGGGATCTCCGGGGTGTTTCTGTATTGATCTTACAAGGGTTTCAAAACCAGCACCGCAGGAATTTCAACTTCCGTAAAATCCAGCGTGAAGCTGATCGTCTCGCCAACGGTTTCAAAGGGCAGCTCCGTCTCCGTTCCGTCCGGAGCGATCAACAGAAGTCTCTTGCCCTGCATGATCTCAGCAGGCAGCGTGATCTTCACCCGGCCCGCAGGCGCGGTGAGCTTTCCCTCATGGACAAAGGCAAGGCTCAGATACCGCTGGTTCATGCGTGCAACCAGTTCTCCCTCGGGCAGCTTCCCGTCCACGGCTGCCGCCGATGCCGTTTCAAGCAGCTCCAGCCGTTCGCCGTTTTCCGCCTTGCCGCATACCGGGCAGAATACCAGACCCCAATTTTCCCCATAGTTCGTCAGAACATGACCGGATGCCGGGATCTCCGTGTAGGTGGTGTAGCCGCAGTTGCCGCAAGTGTCGTAAGCATCCCAGCCAATTTCCGTGCAGGTGGCTGCTTTGGCTTCACGGCGTGTCAGCGCATGACCGGATGCAGGGATCTCCACATAGGTGGTGTAGTCGCAGTCGCTGCAGGTGTCGTAGGCGTCCCAGCCGATTTCCGTGCAGGTCGCGGCTTTGGCTTCATGGTGCGTCAGAGCGTGACCGGATGCAGGGATCTCCACATAGGTGGTGTAGTCGCAGTTGCTGCAGGTGTCGTAAGCGTCCCAGCCGATTTCCGTGCAGGTCGCGGCTTTGGCTTCATGGTGCGTCAGAGCGTGACCGGATGCAGGGGTCTCCACATAGGTGGTGTAGTCGCAGTTGCTGCAGGTATCGTAAGCATCCCAGCCGATTTCCGTGCAGGTCGCAGTCTTGGCTTCATGGTGTGTCAGCGCATGACCGGATGCAGGGATCTCCACATAGGTGGTGTAGTCGCAGTTGCTGCAGGTGTCGTAGGCGTCCCAGCCGATTTCCGTACAGGTGGGGGCTTTTGCTGCGTGCTGCTCCAAATTATGGTTCAGTGCGGCCTGCTCCGCGTAGGTGGTATAGTTGCAGCGGGAACAGGTTTCGTAAGCGCTCCAGCCCTTTTCCGTGCAGGTAGGGGCTTTTGCTTCATGCAATATCGGATCATGACCGAGCGCCTCGACCCAGTCAGTCTCCGAATAGGTAGTACAGGTTGTGCATAAATACCAGCTCTTCCATCCTGGTTTCGTACAGGTTGGTTCCCGTGTAAATTCTCGTGCCTTTTTCAAAATGTGCTGCTTGGGGGTTATTATATCGGGCGTCCTGTAGTTGCATCCTTCTTCAGTACAGCGCGTGTATTCAAGTCCTTCCTGCTGACAGGTAGCCGGTCGTTTAAATGTTTTAAGCTGGTGCGGAGCCAGATCGCCGTATTCCTTACCACACTTCATACAGACCGCTTTGGCGGTGCAGGTTGCTGTGCCACCGATACAGTCTTCGGTCTCAACTGTGCTGCAGCGCGTGCATCTGCGGGTGTGCGTGCCGTTGCCGGCGGATATCCACTCGCCCCACCAGTACCATGCGTGACCGAGAATGCCGTATTCCACGCCGCATTTTTCACAGATTTTGCCTGTGGTGCAGGTGAACGTTCCGGTGCCACCGGTATGTGCGGGCGGTTCCCCATATGGCTGATTGCAGACCTCGCAGACGGCGCGTTCTGTGCACGTAGCCGTGCCGCCCGTATGTGCGGCCAGTTCCCCATATGGCTCTTTGCAGACCTCGCAGACGGCGCGTTCCGTGCACGTAGCCGTGCCGCCCGTGTGAGAAGCAGACCGACGCGTATTCATTTTGCAAGAATCACACCAATAAATAAACTCATGATAGCGTGGATACGTTTTCAATTTGACAAATGTCACATCTCTCCCGCAAAAATCGCAGCACGGACCCGATGCCAGCGCCGTGGCGGGGCGTATAAGCAGCAGGGTACACAGCAGCAGAATGCCCAGAACCGTTTTTTTTCATGTTACTCCCTCCTTGTCATCAAACCTTGTTATCCTTTCAGATCAAACTGTACGGACAGCGATGCAAGCACGGCATCTATGACTTTCCGCGCCTGGGCAAGCATATCGATCTCTGCCACAAAAGCGATGATCTGCTCGCGCTCCTCCTCAGGCACCTGAAATACGCTCAGGCTCATGCTCAGGAACCGCCGTATTTTGCGTTCCAGCGTAAAGTATGGGTCGCACCGCCGTGCCATGTAGCCGCGCATCATGCCAGCCGTTCCCAGCTCCATCTCATAGAAATCGCACTCGGCGTACCCCGGCAGGTACGCGCTGAACGCCGCCTGCAGCTCGGCAGTGGTGCTGCGGTGGATGATCTCCGCCGTAGCGGGGAAGGTGTACGCTTCCACATAGATATCCCGCAGGTTCTCGCTCAGCTCGGTCACCGCCAGCTGCAAAGCCGTTTCCACCGCGTAGAGGTACACCGGCGAGGGGGTGTTTGCCGCCAGCGGCTTCACCGCACCGAACTGCCTGCTGAACATCATGCCGATCAGCTCGGTCAGCACGCCGTCCTTTGTGCGGAAAATATTCTGGAACGATCCGGCTGACACATCGGCTTCCTTTAAAATTTCTGCCACCTTGGTGTTCGTGTAGCCTTTTTCCAGAAAAAGCCGGACACAGGCGGTCAGGATCCGCCGTTTTGCTTCTTTGCTGTCGTATCTGCGC
The DNA here is from genome assembly GCA_934513205.1 of uncultured Faecalibacterium sp. GTDB lineage: Bacteria > Bacillota > Clostridia > Oscillospirales > Ruminococcaceae > Faecalibacterium. The sequence goes on from CAKSWU010000005.1 coordinate 86,633, forward strand.
GTCATTGGGAATCATCCTTTTCTGTAATTGGTTTCTGACCCAATTATATATTGTTTTTGCATTCAAGTCAAGTAGAATATCTGGCACGGCATCTTCTTTTTCTTGCCCTCAAAAGAACAACTGTTGTATAATGGAGAAAAAATGAAAAGGCGGTGTTCTCCCCTTGCGTTTTCTGCATCTTTCCGACCTGCATCTGGGCAAGCGGGTGTGTGAGTTCTCCATGCTGGAGGACCAGAAATACATTCTGGATCAAATTTTAGCCCTGCTGGACAACACGCCTGTGGACGGCGTACTGCTGGCGGGCGACCTCTACGATAAGCCCATCCCTCCTGCCGAAGCCGTGCGGCTGCTGGACTGGTTTTTGACCCAGCTGGCAGAGCGGGGTCTGCCGGTGTTCGCCATCAGCGGCAACCATGACTCCGCCGACCGCATCGCCTTTGGTGCGGCTCTGCTGCAAAACAGCCGGGTCTATGTCAGCCCGGTGTTCACCGGCGCGCCGCAGCCCATCCCTCTCACCGATGCCTCCGGCACCACGGTAGACATTTATCTGCTGCCCTTCCTCAAGCCTGCCATGGTGCGCCACGTCTGGCCGGAGGAGCGCATCGACAGCTACGATGACGCTCTTGCCTGCGTGCTGCGCCATTGTCCCCGGGACCCTGCCCACCGCAGCATCCTGCTTTGCCACCAGTTCGTGGCGGGTGCTGCCGCCTGCGAGAGCGAAGAGATATCGGTGGGCGGTCTGGACAGCGTGAATGTGCACCTGTTCGACGGCTTTGACTATGTGGCATTGGGCCATCTGCACAGCCCGCAGAAGGTGGGCCGTGACACCGTGCGCTACTGCGGCACACCGCTGAAATATTCCTTCTCGGAGGCAGGGCAGCAGAAAAGCGCCACCTTTGTGGAGGTGGGGGCCGACGGCGCTGCCGTCACCACCGTTCCCCTGACCCCAAGGCACGAGCTGCGGCAGCTGCGGGGCAGCTACATGGAACTGACCGACCGCCGCAGCTACGCCGACACCGCTGTGGACGACTACCTCCACATCACCCTGACCGATGAACAGGACATCCCGGACGCACTGGCACGGCTGCGGGTGATCTACCCCAACCTGATGCGGCTGGACTACGACAACCGGCGCACCCGGGAAAACCACTGCCCCGATGCCCCGGAACGCACCGAGGCCGTCACGCCGCTGGAATACTTTGCAGCCTTTTATCAGGCGCAGAACAACCAGCCCATGACCGAGGAACAGGCGGCATACTGTCAGGCTCTGATCGAGGAGATCTGGAAGGAGGGCGAGGACGCATGAGACCGCTGCGATTGACCCTTTCGGCTTTTGGCCCCTACGCCGGAGAAACCGTGCTGGAGCTGGAAAAGCTGGGCAGGGGCGGACTGTATCTCATCACCGGCGACACCGGTGCGGGCAAGACCACCCTCTTTGATGCCATCACCTACGCACTGTACGACCACTCCAGCGGCGGCGTGCGGGAGGGTGCCATGCTGCGCTGCAAGTACGCCGACCCCCGCACTCCCACCTTTGTGGAGCTGGAATTTGAGGTGAACGGACAGCGGTACACCGTGCGCCGCAACCCGGAATACCAGCGTCCCAAGGCCCGGGGCGAGGGCTTCACCACCGAAAAGGCGGATGCCGCTCTCACCTACACCGACGGACGCCCGCCGGTGACGAAAGCCCGGGATGTGACTGCCGCCGTACAGGAGATCATCGGGCTGGATTACAGCCAGTTCTGCCAGATCGCCATGATCGCGCAGGGACAGTTCACCAAGCTGCTCAACGCCTCCACCGAGGATCGCATCCGTATCTTCCGCAAGCTGTTCCGCACCCAGCGCTATGCCCGGCTGCAGGACTGCCTGCAGGAGGAGCTTTCGCGCCTGAACCAGCAGCGCAGCGCATGGAACATCCAGCTGGACGGGCTGCTGTCCGCCCTGCAATACACCCCCGATGACCCGGACGCTCCGGCACTTGCCGCCCTCAACGCCCAGACCCAGCCGGACACTGCGCTGGCCCTGCTGGACGCACTTCTGGCCCGGCAGACGGCAGCTCTGGACCAGACCGGTACTGCCCTGCACGCTGCCGAAAGCCAGCTGGACACGGTGCAGCAGCAGCTGGGTGCCGCCGCACAGGCCCGTCAGCTGGAGCTGCAGCTGTCTGCCCGGCAGGCAGAGCTTGCCGCCGCCCTGCCCGCTCTGGACGCCGCCCGCGCCGAGGCTGCCCGCCACGCCGGGGACGCCGCACAGCTGGACGCCCTTGCCGCACAGGTGGCGCAGGCACAAACCGACCTTGCCGCCTACGATGCGTTGGACACACTCTGCCATCAGCAAGCCGATGCGCGGGATGCGGCCCGGCTGGCAGCCGCACAGGCACACAAGCGGCGCGCCCAGCTGGACCGCCTGAACGCCGCCTTGTCCGCTGCTGAAGCCGACCTTGCCGCGCTGGCGGACGCGGATACCCGGAAGCTGGCGCTGCAGAACCACACCGCCCAGCTGGCGCAGCGCGGTGAAGCACTGGCGCAGCTGGAAAACCGGCTTTCCGACTGCCAGCGGCAGGCAAAAGCCGCCCACAAAGCGCAGGACAGCTACCGCACCGCCGCTGCCGCGCAGGACGACGCCCATGCCCGGCGGGATACGCTGGAACGTGCTTTTCTGGACGCGCAGGCGGGACTTCTGGCAGAGGGTCTGACCGAGGGTGCCCCCTGCCCGGTGTGCGGCAGCACCCATCACCCAGCCCTTGCCCTGCTGCCCCGCACCGCGCCCACGCAGGCACAGGTGGACGCTGCGCGGAAGGACGCCGCTGCCGCCGACCGGAAGGCACAGACCGCCAGCGCCGCCGCCCAGAGCGCACTGGCTGCCGCCAACGAGGCAAAGCTCTCGCTGCGGCGGGACGCCGAGACCCTGCTGCCCGAGCGCTTTACCACCCCGGAGGGCGCTGTGCCGCTCACCTTTGCCCTGATGACCACCGTGCTGGCCGAGGAGACTGCCGCCTTGCAGACCGCACAGGCAGACTGCGCCGCGCAGTCCCGGCAGGCCGATGCGGACTGCCGCCGCAAGGCACAGCTGGAAGCCGACCGGCAGGAAAAGACCCGCCAGCGCCCGGCGCTGGAACAGGCCGCCGCCGAGGCCGACCGCCGTGCTGCCGCCCAAAATGCCAGTGCCGATGCGCTGGAAAGCCAGATCGCCGAACGGCGCGCCGCCCTGCCCTGCCCCCAGCGCAAGGACGCACAGGCCGCGCTGGACCAGCTGGAAGCCGACCGCCGTGCCCTGCGCGCCGGCATGGATACGGCGCAGCATCGGCTGACACAGGCCGAGCAGAACGCCGCCAAAGCCGAAGCCGCCGTGGAAGCCCTGCGCGCCCAGCAGGCCGCCGCCCAAAAGGATCTGCCCGCTCAAAGTGCCGAGGAGCTTGCCGCACGGCAGGCCGAGCTGACCGCCGCGCGGGAGACTCTGCGCAGCCGGGAAAAGCAGCTTTCGGCGCAACTGCAGCCCAACCGCGCCGCCGCGGAAAAATACCGCGCCATGTCCGGAGAGCGTGCCGCGCTGGAACGCCGCTGGCAGTGGGTCAGCGCCCTTGCCGCCACTGCGGGAGGCACCCTGACCAGCAAGCAGAAAATCCGGCTGGAGACCTACATCCAGATGAACTATCTGGACCGCATCCTGCGCCATGCCAACACCCGGTTGATGCAGATGACCGCCGGGCAGTACGAGTTGGAGCGCATCGGTGCTGAAAATCAGCGCAGCCAGTCCGGTCTGGACCTGGGCGTCATCGACCACTACAACGGCACCCGCCGCACCGTCAAGACCCTGTCCGGCGGTGAGAGCTTCAAGGCTTCGCTGGCACTGGCGCTTGGCCTTTCGGACGAGGTGCAGAGCGCTTCCGGCGGCATCCGTCTGGACACCCTGTTTCTGGACGAAGGCTTCGGCAGTCTGGACGAGGAGTCTCTGGAGCAGGCCATGCGGGTGCTGGCAGGTCTGACCGAAGGCAACCGCCTTGTGGGCATCATCTCCCATGTGGGCGTGCTCAAGGACCGCATCGACCGGCAGGTGGTGGTGCGCAAGGGCCGCACCGGCGGCTCCTGCGTGACGCTGGTGGTGTAAAGCGCCCCGTTCCCGGGCATACTGGGAGCAGAGGTGATGTACGATGGATTCTCTGACCCCCTTTGTCCGCCACGAGCTGACCGACCGCCCCGGCCCTTCCGGGGCACCGGAAGCAGGCAGCAGCTTTTGCAGCCCGCCGCTGGGCCGCATGCCGCTGCAGCCCCCGGCCCCTCCGAATGACCCCGGCACCCAGCCGCCCCCGCTGCCGCAGCCGGAAGCCACCGGCGTCCCCATGACGGATGGCACCCCCGTGGCCTGCCGGCAGAAGAACGCCCGGTATTTTCTGGCTGGAGATGTGCAGACCAGCGTCATGGCCCACTATGCAGAGGGACTGTTCGGCACCCGGCAGCACACCTTCTGCAGCCACCCCGCCCCGGACGAGGATGCTTCCGGCGTGCAGGAGCTGGTGGACTGGCGGGAAGAGTCTCCTTACGGCTGAAACACCCTGCCCGCCGCTGCAAAAACCGCCCGGAATAAAAATTTTTCAAAAATTTTTGGCTCAACCGGTTGAAATCTTCGTCCGCTTCCCTTATTATGGTAGCAAACAAAGATAAAGGCAGGTTTTGCATCATGGCAGAGATCAAATACGAAGTGGTCCAGCGCATTGCGACCCTTTCCGAGCGTCCCCGCGGCTGGGAGCGTCAGCTGAACCTCATCAGCTGGAACGACGGCGAGCCGAAATACGACATCCGCGACTGGTCCCCGGATGGTACCCGCATGGGCAAGGGCATCTCCCTGAGCCATGACGAGATGGCCATCCTGAAGGGCCTTCTGGACGAGCTGGAGCTGTAAGATGGGCGACCGGGAGGAATTTCTGCAGATCTGGAAGCAGCATGTCACCCGCCCCGGCAGTGAAAAACTGTTGGACTGGCTGACCGGCAAGACCGATTTCTTCACCGCTCCGGCTTCCACCCGGTTTCACGGAGCCTGTGAGGGCGGACTGTGCATGCACAGTCTCAACGTCTACCACGCTCTGCACGACCGCTTTTTTACCGAGGGGGACAGCGAGGAGAGCTTTGCCATCTGCGCGCTGCTGCACGACCTGTGCAAGGCCAACTACTACAAGTCCGGCACCCGCAACGTGAAGAACGAGGCCACCGGGCAGTGGGAAAAAGTGCCCTTTTACAGCGTGGAGGACCTGTTCCCCTACGGTCACGGCGAGAAGAGCGTTTTTCTCATCGAGCGGTTTATGAAGCTGCGCGTGGAGGAAGCAGTGGCCATCCGCTGGCACATGGGCGGCTTTGACGATGCAGCCCGGGGCGGCAGCTTTGCCATCTCGGAAGCTTATGACAAGTATCCCCTTGCCATCAAGCTGCACATTGCCGACCTGGAAGCCACCTATCTGATGGAGCACCGCACCAGCGCCGTGCGGTAAAGGCATTTTCTTCAAAAAAAGCCCCCCTGCTGCATTCTTCAAGGATGCAGCAGGGGGGCTTGTGTTTTGGGTCCGGTGCTTTACAGATACGCCACCGTCTCGGACAGGGGTCTGCGCAGGGAGTGGTTGGGCAGCGGCACACAGCCTTCGGCAGCGTAGCCAAGGTCCAGGATCATCAGCACTTCCTCATTTTCCGGCAGTGCCAGATCCCGCGCCAGTGCCTCTGGATCAAAGAAGTTCAGCCAGCAGCTGTCCACCCCGGCATTGGCGGCAGCCAGCATCAGGTGGGTCGCCACGATGGACGCATCCTCCACGCCGGAGTCCCGGTTGCCGCCGGGATAGGTGAACACCCGGCTGCGGTCAAACGCCACCACCAGACACACCGGTGCGCCATACCGACAGGGCGTGGCCTTGTCGATCTTTGCCAGCCCCTCCGGCGAGCGGACCACATAGATCTTCTGCTCCTGAAGGTTCTTGGCGGTGGGGGCGGCGCGGCCTGCTTCCAGGATCTCCGTCAGCTTTTCCGGCTCCACGCCGCGGTCTGAAAAATTCTTGCAGGAATAGCGCTGCCTGACCAGCTGTGTAAATTCCATCGCTGCATTCTCCTTTCGGGTCTTTCTTTGGTTTTATTTTAATCCCATCTTCCCAGTGTGTCAATCGGTTTTTCAGAACAGGTCCAGCATATTGTCCAGATACAATTTCTCCCGCACCTTCAGCTGGCATTCCGGCTTTGTCAGGTAGTACAGCAGAAATTCCAGCACCAGTGCACTGCCCAGCCCTCGCCCTTCGATCTTGAAGTTGGAAAAGCCCATGGGCAGATAGCGGTTTTGGATGTCCTCGATGCCAATGAAGCCCGGGTTCTGCATCGCTTTGGAAAAGCGGTATCCCTCTGCCCCGTCCGGGGCGGCGCAGCGGTGGTCCGGACAGTCCTGCCCCAGATTCTGACGGCTGACCACCTCATAGCACTGCCTGCGCTCCGGGCAGCCGAACCAGCAGCACTCGTTGCACAGAAACTCGGTCTTGTCCTTCTGCGCTTCCGACAGCTCTGCCAGACGGTCAAACGCCCGGTTCAGGCGGAAATCCGGCACCACATACCGAAACTCCGGTCGGTCCAGCTCCTGCCGCAGCCGGGGAAACTCGGTCAGCACCTTGGTGGTAGAGGACACCAGATACAGCTCTGGATACTGCTGCTGCAGATACTCCCGCAGCAGCTCCGAGTGGACGATGACCCCGTTTTGCACCTTTTTGCTTTGGGCAAACAGGCTGCACAGGGCATTGCATCGGGAGTCTGCAAGGTGCTCTTTGCGCAGCATGGAGTTGCTGAAGGTCAGCCGGGCAGAGATGCCGTATTCCTGCGTCAGGTCCAGCATGGCAGCAGGGTCACAGTCTCCCCACGCAATGCGCCCGCCGTTCCAGATGCAGTTTTCCGGTGCGCCGTAGAGCGAGCCGATGCGGCACCAGTCGTAAAAATACTCCCGATGCTGCCGGTACAGCGGCAGAAAGCGGCGGTACAGCTCATAAAACTCAAACAGTCCCGGCAGGTGATAGATGGCGTTTTTCAAATCATGCTCCTGTTTTTTCCTTCCCGGCGTGCAGCTGTTTTTGGATCATTTCTTCCAGCGCCTGTTCCATGGTGCCGCAGTTGGCAATGCGGTAGGGCCAGAAGTAAGCCACGCCCCGGCAGTCCTCCTCAGTCAGGTCGCTGTTCACCAACAGCAGTTGGTCCGGCGTCACCTGAAGTTTTTTGCACAGATCCGCGTATTTTCCGTAGTCGATGTTCCGGCTGGAGGACTTTGCCTCGATCCAGAAAAAGTGGCTGTTCACGGTGAACGCCACATCCAGCTCATGCGCACAGCCGCTGTCCGGTGCGTCCGAAAGGATGACGTTGGAGCACACCGACACCACCGCATCCTGCTCGGTCCGCCAGCGGTCCAGCACCTTCTGCACGCAGTGCACCACATACAGTTCCAGCCAGTGCCCGCCCACAAAATTGCGCACCACCTCGTTGTCCGATGCCAGCGTGCAGACGATGCGTCCAATGCCCACGTTCAGCTCTGCAAACAGACCCATGTGGTCCCAGCGCTGGGCAAGGTCCACCACTCGCTCCCGGGACTCCTGCGAGACATCCTTGGGCATCCGGAACACAAACGAATCCCGGTATTGCAGATGGCTGCGGATGAATTGCAGAAACGCCGCCGCCACCGGGTCGCGCAGCGCCTCACCGGTGTCCCACGCCAGCTTCTGCACCGCCAGCGGCGGCAGGTCCTGTTCCGGCACACTGCGGGCAATGGTGTAGCCGCAGCCGGTCAGGTAGGTCTCTGCCGTCAGGGGCGCAGGCTCCTCCGGCGGCTCCGGGGCGGTGGCGCCGCCGCAGGGCTGGTAGCCCAGCTTCCAGCCGTGGAGGAACGATGGGCAGCGGGTCAGCTGCCCCACCGTGGCAAAGCCGGTCTCCGGGTTTGTCAGCGGGAATACCAGCTTGTTTTTTTCCGGATTCAGCGCCGCTGTGCCCTGCTCCAGCGCGTTCTGATAGCTGTCCAGCAAAAGGGTGCGCCCAGCCTTCACGATGCCCGCCGCGTTGTCTGCGGTGCAGCCTGCATTTTTTGCCAGCGAGATCAGCAGGTTCTTCACCTTGGGTGCAAAGCTGATCTCCTTCATCTGGTCCAGCGTGGGCGGCTCCGGGTTCTGCGGCGGCTCCGGCGGTTTTTCCGCAGCCGGTTCCGGGGCTGCTGCCGGTTCCGGAGCGATTTCCGGCTCCGGAGCGGGCAGCGGGGCGGTACAGGTGCGGGCAGCAAAGGCATCGTAGGAGGCAAGACAGTCCAGCTGTCCGGCGGCGGCAAGACCCGTGTACACCGCGGCTGCCCGGGCAGGGCTGTTCCGGTCCTTCTGGGTGCTGCCCAGTTCCAGATCGGTAAAGGCGCGGTATTTCAGGATCTCACCGGCGCGCTCCGGTGCCTGCTGCAGTGCACAGCCGTAGAGCCAGTTGAAGAAGGCGTAGGGATGCGGCTCTGCCGGGTATTCTGCGCCTTCCAGCCGGTAGGCGATGCACCGCCCGCTCTGCTGCAGTCGTGCATCCTTCCGCACCTTCTGCGGAGAGCTCTCCAGAAGGTCCGGGTAAGGCCCGCCGTTTTCAAACACTCTGGATGCCTCGTAGACGATGCCCACCGGCAGCTGCCGGTCTGCCGATGCAAGGCGGAACGGCAGCTTCATGGCCGCCGCTTCCACGCCCTGCGGCTGAGCAGAAGCCAGACTGACCTCCAGTGCCGGAATGTCCGGGTACACATCGTGGAACGCGTCCTGCACCGCCTGAATGTTCTGCTGCTTTGAGCCGTTGGCCCATGGGAATGTCACCGGGATCTCCTTGACATACGGATACTCCGGCAGGGATAGATAGACTTTTCGTATTGCCATAAACTGCTCCGTTCCTGCTTCCGGGGCAAAGACTGGACACACCCCGGCAGCTGCTTCTTTCCGTTTCCTCTCCGGCTTTATTTTACCACGCTTTTTCGCCGCAGAAAAGAGACCGGCGTCAAAAAGTGCCCTTGCGTTCCGGATAAGAACCGGAAAAGGAAGGTGTTTTTTTCTTGACAGCATCTCTTCTTCCTGCTTCAATGGTGCTGATAAAAGGGAGTAAGGGGCAGTCTGCCGCATCCGGGCGGACTGCTGCATGGCAGCGTCATCACGGCAGAAATGCCCGGTGTCATGTGTTGGCTTGAGACTTTTGTCGCAGACAAGGTGCTGTGGCAGGGGTCTCTTTTTTCTTGCCGCCGCACAGAATACAAGGAGGCAAGAACGCTATGGATCTTTGGAACACCTTTGCCGGACTTTTTCAGAATTTCGGCAACCTGACATGGCAGATGGTGGTGATGTGGGGCATCGGTGCCCTGCTCATCTACCTTGCCATTGCCAAAAAGATGGAACCCGGGCTGTTGCTGCCCATGGGCTTTGGGGCCATTCTGGTCAACCTGCCCCAGTCCGGTGCCATCACGCAGGGGGATACCGTGGGCCCCATCTCCGCGCTGTTTGACGCAGGCATGTCCAACGAGCTGTTTCCCCTGCTGCTCTTCATCGGCATCGGTGCCATGATCGACTTTGGTCCCCTGCTGGAAAAACCGTGGCTGATGCTCTTTGGAGCCGCCGCACAGTTCGGCATCTTCTTCACCCTGTTTCTGGCAGGGTTCTTCTTCGACCTGAAGGACGCCGCATCCATTGCCGTCATTGGCGCGGCAGACGGTCCCACCGCCATTTTTGTGGCAAATACCCTTCGCTCGCAGTATCTGGGTGCTATCATGGTGGCGGCTTACAGCTACATGGCGCTGGTGCCCATCGTGCAGCCGCCGGTGATCCGGCTGCTGACCACCCGGAAAGAGCGCCGCATCCGGATGCCCTACGAAAAGGGCAATGTCACCCGGCTGACCCGCATCCTGTTCCCCATCGTGGTCACGGTGATCGCGGGACTGGTGGCCCCTGCCAGTGTGGCACTTGTGGGCTTTCTGATGTTCGGCAATCTGCTGCGGGAGTGCGGAGTTCTGAACACCCTCAGTGAGACGGCGCAGAACGTGCTGGCAAACCTGATCACCATCCTGCTGGGTCTCACCGTGGCGGGGCAGATGACCGCCGACAAGTTCGTGCGTCCGGACACCCTGCTGATCCTTGCACTGGGCCTTGTGGCCTTCGTTTTTGACACCGCAGGCGGTGTGTTGTTTGCAAAGCTGCTGAACCTCTTTCTGCCGGAAGGCAAAAAGCTGAACCCCATGATCGGCGCTGCCGGGATCTCCGCCTTCCCCATGAGCGGGCGCGTGGTCAACAAGATGGGTCTGGAAGAGGACAGCCAGAATTTTCTGCTGATGTATTCCATCAGCGTCAACGTTTCGGGCCAGATCGCCTCGGTTATCGCCGGCGGGTTGATCCTGACCCTGATGGCCTGAGGGAGGGATCTGTATGCTTCATCTTACTTCGTGGATGACCACCGTGCCCATGATGCTCATCGGGATGGCAGGCATTCTGCTGGTCATGGGTACCATCGTGCTGACCGTGATGCTGCTGGACCGGCTGACCCGCCGGAAATGATCGCCGCCCGCATGGCAGCAATGTAAAACTGATATGCTCCACGCTGCCGGGATGCATTATAATAGTTGTCGAAAAGAGGGTGTATCCATGAGATCATATCATCACGGACAGATGTCCGAATCCTTTCTGACCGCTGTTTTTCTTTCCCTGTCCGGCGGACTGCAGGACGCCTATACCTACCTGTTCCGGGGCAAGGTGTTCGCCAACGCCCAGACCGGCAACATCGTGCTGCTGAGCCAGAACCTCATGGAGGGGAACTGGGGCCGGGTGCTGCACTATCTGGTGCCGCTGTTCGCCTTTGCGCTGGGGGTGCTTGCCGTAGAAAAAATGCGGGAGCACTTTTGCCGGATGCAGCGGCTCCACTGGCGGCAGCTGGTGGTGCTGGGCGAGGTGGTGCTTCTGTTCGCCGTAGGCTTTCTGCCCCAGCAGCAGAACCTTCTGGCAAACGCCATCGTCTCTTTTTCCTGCGCCATGCAGGTGCAGGCATTCCGCAAAGTGGACGGCTATGCCTTTGCCAGCACCATGTGCATCGGTGACCTGCGCAGCGGCGTGGAGGCTCTGTGCATCTGGTGCAGGACCCGCGAGCCGCAGGCAAAAAACCGGATGCTGCGCTACTTCGGCATCATCCTGCTGTTCGCTCTGGGGGCAGGCTTTGGCAGTCAGAGCTCCGCACGGCTGGGCGGGCATGCCATCTGGTTCTCCTGCGGGCTGCTGCTGGTAAGCTTTGCACTGATGTTCATCCGGGAGGATCTGGAAGAGGACTCCGCCATCGAAAAAGACCTTGTCCAGATCCGGCAAACGGCCCGGGACATCGACCGCGCCCTGAAGCAGGAGCTGCAGGACCAGCAGCGGGAGCTGAAACAGAGCGTTGCTCCGCACAAAAAATGATCCTGCTGCGAGCCCGGGCCTTTTGTGATATTCAAAACGCATCGTGACCATGTGCAAGATACTTTTTACACATTCTTTTTTCGCACGTATAATAGCACTGCGCTTTGGGAGCGCCCAAGAATAAACGAAAAAAGAAGGATCACGCAAATCATGTTGACTGCTGTTACCGGGATCAATTGGGGCGATGAGGGCAAGGGCCGCGTCATCGACCTGCTGGCAGAGAATGCCGATATCGTCGCCCGCTATCAGGGCGGAAACAACGCCGGACACACCGTTGTCACCGGGCAGGGCAAGTTCGTTCTGAACCTGCTGCCCTCCGGCATCCTGCATCCGGAGGTCGTCTGTGTGCTGGGCACGGGCATGGTCATTGATCTGGACCATCTTGACAATGAGATGCAGGCCATGGAGGACCGGGGCGTGAAGGTGTGCCCTGAAAACCTGAAGCTGTCCGACAAAGCCACTATCTCGATGCCGTGGCACCGGGTGCAGGACGGGCTGGAAGAGGACCGCCTTGCCAAAAACGGCACCGCCTTTGGCTCCACCCGCCGGGGCATCGCCTACGCTTACAGCGACAAATACCGCAAAAAGACCCTGCGTCTGGGGGACCTTCTGCATCTGGACGAGGCCCGTGTGCAGGACCGCCTGCGCATGATCCTCGCTTCCAAGAATCTGGAGCTGGCAGGCTGCTATCATCAGGAGCCCATGAGTTACGATGCGCTGCTGAACTGGTGCCGGATGCAAGCCGGTCAGTTCGCGCCTTACATCTGCGACACAGGAGCCTTTTTGCAGCAGGCACACGACAGCGGCAAGCGCATCGTGCTGGAAGCGCAGCTGGGTGCCATGCGGGACATCGACTACGGCATCTTTCCCTTCACTTCCAGCTCCAACACGCTGGCGGCCTATGCGCCGCTGGGGGCAGGCATCCCCAACTGCCAGCTGGACCACGTGGTGGGCGTGCTGAAAGCCTACTCCACCTGCGTGGGCGCAGGCCCCTTTGCGGCAGAAAACGCCATGAACGAAGCTTGGAACGAGCAGCTGCGCAAGGCGGGCGGCGAGTACGGCGCAGCCACCGGACGCCCCCGCCGGGTGGGCCCCTTTGACTGCGTGGCAAGCCGCTACGGTCTGCAATGTCAGGGCGCGGACAAGATCGCACTGACCAAGCTGGACGTTCTGAGCCACATGAAGGAGATCCCGGTCATCACCGGCTACAAACTGGACGGTGTGGAGGTCCCCCGCTTCGACACCCTGTCCGACCTTGACCGGGTACAGCCGGTGGTCACGATGCTGCCGGGCTGGAACAAAGATATCTCCGGCTGCAGGAGCTGGGACGAGCTGCCCCGGGCTGCAAAGCAGTATGTGGAGTTTCTGGAACAGCAGCTGGGGCACGAGATCCAGTTCGTTTCCACCGGTGCCGAGCGCGAGAAGTTTGTGCTGAAGGGAGAATGGCTGTGAGACATTTTATTGAGCCGAACAGTTTTTCTCTGTCCGAGCAGCTGGCACTGCTGGACCTTGCCGACCGGATGGAGGCCGACCCCGCCCCCTACGCCCACCTGTGCGATGGCCGCATCCTTGCCACCCTGTTCTACGAGCCTTCCACCCGCACAAGGCTGTCTTTCGAGTCTGCCATGCTGCGGCTGGGCGGCAAGACGCTGGGCTTTGCAGGGGCGCAGCTGTCCAGTGCCAGCAAGGGTGAGACCGTGGCGGACACCGCCCGGGTGGTGAGCAACTACGCCGATATCATCGCCATGCGCCACCCCAAGGAGGGAGCTCCGCTGCGGGCATCCCAGTGCGCCCGGGTTCCGGTCATCAATGCCGGAGACGGCGGTCACGCCCACCCATCCCAGACCATGATCGATCTGATGACCATCCGCCAGCGCAAGGGGCGGCTGGACCATTTGACCATCGGCTTCTGCGGCGACCTGAAGTTTGGACGGACGGTGCACTCCCTCACCGCCGCGCTGAGCCAGTTCGAGGGCAACCGGTTCGTGTTCATCTCGCCGGAGGAGCTGCGCATCCCGCAGTATGTCAAGGACGAGACTCTGACCCCGCTGCATCAGGTCTACAAGGAGACCAGTGATCTGGAAGCTGAGCTGCCCGGGCTGGATGTTCTGTACATGACCCGCATCCAGCAGGAGCGCTTTTTCAACGAGGAGGACTATCTGCGGCTGAAGGGCTGCTATCAGCTGGACGCCGGAACGCTGGCACTGGCAAAGTCCGACACCCCGGTGCTCCATCCCCTGCCCCGCATCGACGAGATCAAGCCGGAGATCGACAGCGACCCCCGCGCCGCCTACTTCGATCAGGTGCACAACGGCGTTTACATCCGCATGGCCATCATCCTTGCACTTCTGGGCATCCCCGACCCGGTCACCGGGCGGACCGTACTGGAAGGGTAAGTGCTTTCTCTCCCTGCAGAAAAACAGGGCTGTTGCACAGATTCTGTGCAGCAGCCCTGTTTTGTTTTACTCCGCTGCCGGAAATCCCACCTTGCTTCCTGCCGGCGCAGCCGATATAATAGGAGCAGAAAGAAGATGCCGAAAAAGCAGCACCGCGTGGTCACAGCTGCACAGAGGAAGGTGTTCGAAGCCGCGGCACCTTGCGGAACGCTCCGTTCCCCTGTGCGGGACCAGTGGCATCCAAAGCTCTGAAAACAGAACGAAACGAGGGAATTTTTTATGACAGAAGCAGAGGTCAGCCGTTTTCTCTGCATCCTGATCAAAATGGGCGAGGCGCTGCAGAACAGCGGTGCCGAGGTGTTCCGGGTGGAGGACACTCTGAACCGCATCTCTGCCGCCTACGGCGCACAGGAGGTGGATGTGTTCGTCATCACCTCCAGCATCGTTGTCACCCTGACCATGCCGCAGATGCTGCCCCAGACCCAGACCCGCCGCCTGCGGCAGTCCTCCGGTACCGACCTGCTGACGCTGGAAAAGCTCAATGCCCTCAGCCGCCGCATCTGTGCCGCACCGCCCGGTGTGGAGGAGTTCCAGCGGCAGCTGGACGAGATTCTGGCCCAGCACGCCGACCCCCGGCTGGCGTTGGCGGGCAGCATGCTGGCGGCTTCCAGCTTTGCCGTCTTTTTTGGCGGCACTCTTTGGGACGGGATGCTGGCAGGAGGCATTGCGGTGCTTGTCTGCTGGACCAAGCGCCACCTTGCCCCCTTCTGCATGAACGGCGTAGAGTTCCAGTTCATCGTCTCTTTCCTCTGCGGCGTCTTCACCCAGCTGTTCTGCGGTTTTGGGCCGCACCTTCACGCCGACAAGGTGCTCATCGGCCTGATCATGCTGCTGATCCCCGGTCTGATGCTGACCAACTCCATCCGGGACATCCTGCTGGGCGACATCATCTCCGGATCTCTGCGTCTGGTGGAGGCTATTCTTCTGGCGGCCGTGCTCGCTCTGGGCATGATGTCTGCCATCTGGCTCACAGGAGGGATCCTATGATCAAGATCGCATCGCAGCTGCTCAGCGCCGCGCTGGGCTCCGTGGGGTTCGGGCTGGTGTTCAACCTGAACCGGCGCTACCTGCCCGCCGCCGGTGTGGGCGGTTTTCTGGGCTGGCTGGCATACCTGCTGGCGGCAAAGGCCCTGAGCAGCATCTTTCTGGCAAACCTTCTGGCCGGCTTCTTCACTGCCCTGTACGCCGAGATCCTTGCCCGGTGCTGCAACGCCCCCACCACGCCGTTTTTTATCACCTCTGCTATCCCGCTCATCCCCGGCAGCACCCTGTATTACTGCATGAACGCCGTGGTCTCCAACGATCTTGCCGCCGCAGAGCATTTTGGACAGAGCACATTTCAGGCTGCGCTGGGCATCGCCGGAGGGGTTGCAATCGCATGGTGTGTGGCAGATCTGAGCCGAAAGCTCCCGGTTTTTCTTTCCCTGCCACACCACAGCCCCCGAAAATAGCGCATTCTGTTCCGCGCAAAAAAGGACTGCCGCACAAAAACCATGTACGGCAGTCCTTTTTTCAAAGCTGTTCCAGCAGCTGGCGCAGCACATTCTCCGGGCGGGCGGTGTTGTTCGGGTACTTTTCCCGCAGGGGTGCGGCGGCGCTGTCCATGATATACGGACAGCCCACGATGTCCAGCATGGCCTCGTCGTTGTAATTGTCGCCAAAGGCCATGACCTGTGAAAGCTCCATGCCAAGGGTGCGGCAGATGGACTGCACCCCGATGCCCTTGTTGGCAAAGGTGGTGTCGATCCAGAACGGCCCCGCCACAGCGCAATTGGCCTGCTTCCAGCGGGGAACGAACCGCTCCACATAATTTTCCACGCCCTCATGCAGATAAACGGACACCTTTGTGATCTCTTCCGGTACCTCAGAAGGGTCCCGGATGATCTTGTAGTGGTTCCCGATGGCTTCCACCCGCTTTTTCATCCCAAGGCCGCGCTCCATCAGGTAGCCGGTGTTCTGACCGGAAAGCATCACCTCACCCTGTCCGTCGCTGCGGGTCCACAGGTCCCGGGCGATCTGCTCCGCCAATGCGCGGGGCATTGGATTTTTTGCGATGCACTGTTCGTTCTGATAGATCACACCGCCGTTCTCGCACAGAAAAACGCAGCAGTCCGCCACCGGCGCAAACAGCTTGCGCAGGCTGGTGTATTGCCGCCCGGAGGCCGGGCAGAACAGGATGCCGCGGGCGTGCAGCGCCCGGATCTGTGCAAAGGTCTCACCTTCCAGCTCTGTTTTTCCATATTGCAGCAGCGTTCCGTCAATGTCGCTGCAGATCAGTCTGATGTCCACCTGTGTTTTCTCCTTTTTTCGTCCGGATGCAGTCACTTCATCCTATCACATCCGCCGGGCAAACACAAGCCGCAGACGCAAAAAGCTCCCTGCCGACAGTTTTTCTGCCCGCAGGGAGCCGTTTTTACGTTCCGGAACGCCGGTGTCAGTGGCAGCCGTGATGCCCGCAGCCGTTGCTGCCGCAGCTGTGTCCCTCGCCGTGCTCATGGTGGCTGCACTGCACATGGGGGTCATAACCCAGACCGCCGGTCAGCAAAGCCTGCACTGCTTCGTCTGCCCCACCGACAGCACCGCCGTACAGCTTGATGCCGGCCTGTGCCAGCGCGTTCTGCGCCCCGCCGCCAATGCCGCCGCAGATCAGGGTATCCACGCCGTGCTGCACCAGAAAGCCCGCCAGTGCGCCGTGGCCGCTGCCATTGGTGTCCACCACCTCGCTGCTGACCACCTTGCCCTCTGCCACGGTGTAGAGCTTGAACTGCTGGGTGTGTCCAAAGTGCTGAAAAATCTGACCATTCTCATAGGGAACTGCGATTTTCATACGGAAAAACTCCTTCTGTGTTTTTTTCGATTATAGCATTTTGCACGGAAAAGCACAAGGAATCTGTCCGGCAGGGAAATAGGGTTTCTTCCAAAAACTGCACCAAAATGCCGGAATGTCCGCAGAAAACATTTGTAAAATCCGGGTTTCTGTGCTATGCTTATTGTAATTCTACCATCGGATCAAAAGACGGTGCACGCACACTTTTTTGATGCAGCAGACAAGGGGGAGATGGCTCTATGCAGACCAAAATGCTGGATCGGCAGATCGCCGCAGCCCGTGGTGATGAGCGCGCAGACCTGGTGCTGAAAAACGCCCGGGTCGTCAATGTATTTACCGGTGAGATTGAGCAGGCCGATGTGGCGGTCTGCGGCGGACGGATCGTGGGTGTGGGCCGCTGCACCGGGGCTGTCGAGGTGGACCTTGAGGGCAAGTATGTCTGCCCGGGTCTGATCGACGGGCACATCCACATCGAAAGCTCCATGCTCTGCGGCCCGGCCTTTGAGCAGGCAGTGCTGCCCCACGGCACCACCGCGGTCGTTACCGACCCCCACGAGATCAGCAACGTTGCCGGGACGGACGGGCTGGATCTGATGCTGGAGACCACACGGGACCTGACCCTCTCGGTCTATTTCATGCTGCCCTCCTGCGTCCCTGCCACCGATCTGGACGAGTCCGGCGCAGTGCTGGACGCCGATGCCCTGCGGCCCTACTACCGTGAGCCTCGGGTGCTGGGTCTTGCCGAGCTGATGAACGCCTACGGCACCGTGCGCAGGGACCCCGGGATCCTGCAAAAGGTGCAGGACTGCGCCGCCGCCGGGAAACGAGTGGACGGTCACGCTCCGCTTTTGCGCGGCAGCGACCTCAACGCCTATATCACGGCAGGGGTAAGCTCGGACCATGAATGCTCCGCCATAGACGAAGCCATGGAAAAGCTCCGCCGTGGCCAGTACATTATGATCCGGGAAGGGACCGCCGCAAAGAATCTGGACGCGCTTCTGCCCCTGTTCCGGGAGCCTTACTGCCACCGCTGCATGCTGGTGACGGACGACAAGCACCCCGGCGACCTGCTGCGCGATGGCCACATCGACGCCATCCTGCGCAAGGCCATCCGGGCCGGTGCCGACCCCGTTGCCGCCATCCGGATGGCAACGCTGATCCCCGCCCAGTATTTCGGACTTTCGCAGCAGGGCGCAGTGGCACCGGGCTACGCCGCAGACCTTGTGGTGGTGTCGGATCTGGAAAATTTCTGCGTAGACAGTGTTTACAAAAACGGAGTGTTGGCGGCGCAGCAGGGTCGGATGCTGCGCCCGGCCCCGCTTACCATTGACACGGACCGCTTTGCCCGGGTCATGGATTCTTTTGCCATGGACAAGATCACTCTGAAGGATCTGGAGCTGAATGAATACGGCGCACTGGAGCGGGTCATCTGCCTGACTCCCAATGAGCTGATGACCGAGGAAAAGATCGTGCCCTTTTGTCAGCATCCCGGCACCGCCCCGGGCGTGGACCTGGAACAGCAGATCGTGAAGCTGGCGGTTTTTGAGCGGCATCACCGCACCGGACATGTGGGACTGGGGTTTCTGGGCGGCTACGGCCTGCGCTGCGGCGCGGTGGCGTCCAGCATCGCCCACGACTCGCACAACCTCATCGTGGCGGGCACCAACGATGCTGACATGGTACTGGCGGGCAACACGGTGCGCAAAAACAAAGGCGGCCTTGCCTTTGCGGCAAACGGCAGGGTCATCGGGGAGCTTGCCCTGCCGGTGGCGGGGCTTATGAGCACCGGCAGCGCCGAGGCTGTGGAAGAAAAGCTTTGCGCCCTGAAAGCCGCCCTGAAGGAAAACGGCATCTCGGAGGAGATCGACGCCTTTATGACCCTTGCCTTTGTCAGCCTGCCGGTGATCCCAAAACTGCGGCTGAACACCTACGGTATCGTGGATGTGACGCAGCACAAAATCGTCCCGGCGGTGTTCGATGACAGCGAGCTGCCTCCGGCAGTGCCGGTGGTCTGCAGGTGATCGTCCCGCCGCCCCTTCTGCGTTCTGGCTGACCCGTTCTCCCGGCTCGCCATCCCCAAAAAGAGAGTGCCTGTGCACAAAAGAGACTTTACAATCAAACAGCGGCCCCGGAGCGTGATCCAAACGCGCTCCGGAGCCGCTGTTCTTGCATGTTTTATCGGATTTCAGCCGTTTTTCAATTTTTCGGGGGAATCTCTTTTATTATAGAAGATGTCCGCCCGGGATGCGATCAAATCCCGGTAAGATCTCCGGCATCAGGTCTTGGGCTGATACTGCATGCTGGACACATTATAGATGGTGACAAATGCCTTGGGGTCCTCCCGGTTGATAAAATTCATCAGCTTCTGATACTCGCTCTTGTCCACGATGGTGATGATCTCGTTGTGCTTTTCCAGATTGTATGCACCGATGGCCTCGTACATGGTCGCACCGCTGTGCAGGTCGTTGATGATGAACTGCCGCAGCTCCTCCTCTTTTTCGGTGATGATGCAGACGCGGCGTTTGATGCTGTTGTCAAAGATAAAATGGTCCAGCACGATACCGTTGAAATAGGTGCCCAGAATGCTCAGGACCACCGTTTTTTTGTCGTAGACCAGCGCTGCAGAAAGCGCCACGCACATTCCCGACAGAGACATGGCTTTTCCCAGCTCCATGTGCAGGTACTTGTTCATAATTTTAGCCACGATGTCCAGCCCGCCGGAGGAGGCATTGCGGTTGAACAAAATGCTCAGCCCGATGCTGACCACCAGGATATAGCAAACCACATCCAGTTCCTGACTTCCGGTCATGGAGCCGAACGCCGGAAACAGCCTTTCAAACAGACCCAGAAACACCGGCAGCAGCACGCTGGTGTAAACGGTCTTTGCGCCAAATTCTCTGCCGCAGGTAAAGAACCCGATGATGAGCAGCACAACGTTCAGGACCATCGTAATGACCGACAAGGGCAGCGGCACAAAATTGGACAGCACGATGCCAAGGCCGGAAATGCTGCTGACGGATGTATGGCTCGGCACCAGAAAAAAGTAGACGCTCGCCGCAATGATCGCCACTGCCCCGGTCAGGACTGCAATCTCCCTCAAAAGTGCGCCGGCCTTTGCATTTACGTCTTTCATCTTTGCTCCTCCAGAATCAAATTTCGTTCAACACAGTATACCATGCTTTTGCCTTTTCGGGAAGGACCTGTGCAAAAAAAAAGATCCCTGCGGGCATCCAAGACCCGCAGGGGTACCGCTGTGTTCTTGCCGGTTCGCTGTTGTCCGAGCCAAAGGATTGCAGCTTCAGGGCATTTCGGTGCACAGGTCCTTCCAGCGCTGCGCCGGGATCACCGGTTCGGTGACAAACGCCTCCGGGTCGGGGGCAAGGACGTGCCGCGTCACCCGAAAAAGCCCGTTTGCATCGCACAGGATACACGCCGCATCGCCAAATTTTGTGTTTTCCGCTGCACCGCAGTCCAGATATGCCTGTTCCAGCTTGACGAAATCCTCCGAGATGTGGGGCTGTTGCGCATTGTAGTGGCGGCGCATGTAAACGGTGTGCTCTGCCCCGGCTTCGTCCACCACGGTAAGCTGCAGCGGCGTGTCGGTGAGCCGGTTGGGAACGTTCAGCACCTCCTCCACGCTGTGAAGGAAGGTGTTCCGGGCATGGGTGACCCCCAGCAGCAGGATCTTTCCGCCGACCGCCCGCAGACGGTCGTAGCAGCCGCCGGGGGTGCAGGGCGTGTTGTTTTCCAGCTCTCCGGCCAGATATTCTGCTGCGCCCCTGCCGCAGGCTGCCATGCTGTGCGTCGGGTGAAGCGAACGCACCACCCCGGGCCGCTGCCGGAACAATTCCGGCAGGATGCCCACACAGCAGGGGCTGCGGCGGACGTCGAACACCTGCTGTCCACGGTCGATGGACCGCCATGTGTGGGTAGGCAGAAGCAGCAGGCCCTCTGCAAAAAACTCCATCAGCGCGTCCAGAACCGTGTCGGCACCGCTCTCCACCGCACCAATGGACTTCATGGAGGAGTGGATAAGGATGGTCTCGGTGCCGGTCAGACCCATGGCGGCAAGGTCCTGCTGGAGATCCTGTTTTGTATACGTCATGCGGTTTCTCCTTTTGCGTATCGCGTTTTTATTTTTTTCTTTTGGAAAAGCCCAGACACAAAAAGGCCGTTCCAAGGCAGAGCCACGCCACTGCCATGGAAGGCTTTTCTTTGCTGAAAAAATCGAGTACAGCCGCCAGATAGAACATCGCTGCACTGAGGTAAAACAGGTTGCATTTTCTCATAGCTCATTTCTCCGGTTTCGGGGATCTCCACCGGCTATTTTGGATACGGCAAGCGTCCGGAGCAGCTTCTGCCATTTGCTCTGCCTGCAAGGGGGGATGCCGTGCACCCGCCCCGCAGGCGGAAAAACGCACCCGCAGAAGATCCGCGGGGCATGTTCTTAAAAAAGGGGGCTTGCCTGCCTGCCCATGGAGACGTCAGCACGGTAGCAGGAATGTGGGAAAGGGCAAGGAACAATTTCGGCGAAAGAACGGTTGGCGGCGGCAGAAACGCCGGGCACTGCGTTATTTTCTCATTATGCTGGCTCGTAAGGTGAACCGGACCGAAGCTTCCTTGCGGAAATGTGCAGCGTTATCGTTCATCTGCACCTGAACCGGCAGCCGCACACCCGGCGCTTGCCGCACCCAAAATAGCCGGTAGAGCGTTTCTTTATTCCTTTGCGTTTTCCAGATAGGTCTCAAAGGCTTCGGCAAAGCTGGCGTTCACATCAAAGGGGACCGCGTAGTCCACCCGGGAGGTGACAAGACACAGGTCGATCCGGTTGGACGTCTCGTCCGACTGCCGGTTCAGCTTGTTCAGCGCCGCGTGGATGACCTTGCGGTCATAGTTGATGGTGGTCACCCGCTTCACGTCACAGCGGTAGGAAATCTGGTTGCCCTCGGCATTGAAGCGGTAGCCGGTGCCGCCGCCGGAAAGCAGCTGCTCGGAGCTGCGCAGGTCGTTCATCCGCTTGAAGGTGCGTGCCACGCTCTGCCGCGCAGCGTTCAGGCTGACCTCGCTGTCCATGTCCATGTCCAGCGCATCCTTTGCCTTGCGGATGGCAGCGAACAGGCGGCTCTTCTCCTCCAGCAGATAGAGCATGAACCGGGCAATGTCGGTGATCTGCTGGGCGTATTCGGTCTGCGCCGCATCCATGATAGTCTCGTCCTCGGCTTCTGCCATGACCCTGTGGCGCAGATAGGTGTTGGCCACCTGCGTCACGTTGGAATCGCAGTCCAGAATGCCCTGTGCTTCGTCCAGCAGGGCCTGCAGCTTGTTCTGATAGCGGAATGCTTCCTTCAGGTTCATTATGTCCACCTCGTTTTTTCTTAGTCGCCGTCTGTTTTCTTCTATTGAACCATATTTCCCTGCAAAGCACAAGCCGCCTGCAAAAAGTGTCCCAAAACGCAAAGCGCCCACCCCGGCTTTTGACCGGAATGGGCGCTTTGCGTTTACTGAGATACGATCAGATCGTAGAAGGCTTGGTTCAGCCGACCATCCGCTCGCTGCGGCCTGCTTCCAGCATATAACGCAGGAAGCCGGTGACATCGGCGGGGTCGGTAACGGTGATGTCAAAGCCCTTTTTGGGGGCAGCGTCCATCATCCGCAGCACAGAGCAGGCGGCGGCGTCCTGCTTCAGGTCGCAGGTCTTGCCGTTGCCCAGATGCAGCAGCACGCTGCCGCGGCTGGCAGAAACCTGATGCATGAAACGGTCTTTATCAAAATATTCGATGCGAAGCATAAAAATACCTCCCTATAAAAACGAGTCCTGTGGCACTGACTGCCTTGCCGGAACGTGCCAGCGTTCTCGGCAGGGTGATGCAAAAGCAGCGTTGACCGGAAACAAAGTAGCTTTCACGCCTTGCGCTCCACCGGTCCCGGTGCTATACTGAGCTTGGAAGCTCTGATAGGATAATACCACAAAGCAGCCGTTAATTATAGAATAGAATCGCATATTTTATAAAACAAAACCAGCGCAGGCAAAAAACATTCCCTGTATTGAGGAAAGGAATTGGTGAATATGGCATATCAGACAAGCTGTGCATCTTATACCAGTGGCCGGGTGGGGCTTACCAGCGCCACAGAGGTGGTAGCGGACGCGCAGGGGCGGGAGCAGGCCCAGCACGGCAGCCCGCTGTTCCCCATTGCCTGCTACGCAGAGGACCTGTCCTGCTACTCGGTGGCGTGGCACTGGCACGAGGAATTTGAGTTTATTCTGGCGACGCTGGGCCCCATCCATGTAGACGTGAACAAGACCCGCCTGACCCTGCAGACCGGGCAGGGCGTGTTCGTCAACTCCGGGGCGCTGCATGCGGTGGAACCCGCCGAGGGCAGGGCGCTGCTGCGCTCCGGCGTGTTCCACCCCCGGCTGGTGGGCGGCATGGACACCGTGTTCTGGCAAAAGCTCGTCCGCCCGCTGCTGCAGCCGGGTACTCCGCCCTTCTTTTGGTTGGACGAAGCCGTGCCGTGGCAGCGGCAGGTGCTGCTTTGCCTGCGGGAGGCATGGAAAGGGGTAGCAGATGAACCGTTCGACTATGAGAACCGGGTGCGCTACCACCTCACCGCCGCTTTGCGGCTGCTGATCTCCCAGTGCGTCAGCGGAAAGGTCAAGGTATCCGAGCAGGAGCAGATCGCTTCGGAACGCATGAAGCAGATGCTCCGCTATGTGGAGGAGCACTATGCCGAGGAGCTGACCGTGAAGAAGATCGCAGCCTGTGTCGCCCTGAGCGAAAGTGCCTGCCTGCGCAGCTTCCGGCAGTTTTTGGGCATCACACCCATCCAGTACGTCAAGCAGTTCCGGGTGGAAAAAGCTGCTGAACTGCTGCGTTCCACCCGTCTCAAGACCGGCGAGATCGGGCTGGAATGCGGGTTTTCGGATGCAAGCTACTTCATCCGCACCTTCCGGGAGATCAAGCATTGCACCCCGCGGGATTACCGCATCCGCTTCTGCTGAGCCGCACTGCCCGACAGACCCTCTGCAAAACGACACCCGCAGCAATTTAGTGCTGCGGGTGTCGTTTGCTGTTTTGTGTGCTCCTGCTCCGGTGCGCAAAAAGCTGCCGCTTCCGTTCCGCATCCTCAGTCCAGTGCAGAAAACGGGGTCATGGGCAGGCGCACGATCTCCAGCACCCACGCCCAAAATTCTTCCAACATCAGTACAGATGGAACTTCCGGCTGATCTGGTGTGCGACCTCGTCCGGCAGCGGGCGGAAACCGATGCAGGTCAGGGTCATGCCCTCGCCGTTTTCGTCAAACTCCTCCGGCTCCAGCTCGGTGTGGCAGGCGTCCCGAATGAGGAAAAAATCCCGGTTCTCTGCAAGACCCAGCTCCTCCGCCATGGTCTTTGCCTTCAGCAGCTGGTTTCGGTTCTTTGCCCCGCAGACCGTCTTGGTAAAGGAGCCATCGAACCATTCCTCGTAGGTTGCCCTGTCCAGTGTGATGACGGCGCGGTAGACCCTCTCGCCGTTCTGCTCTGCCGTCTCCACCCCCTGCCCCATGGCGATGGGGTCGGCAAGGAATGCCAGCGATGCATGGCAGCACTGCGCTGCCAGCTTGCCGGGAGACATCTGCAGGTCTTTTCGGGCAATGATCAATTGACGCATCTTGCAGTTTCTCCTCCCCGGGACTTTTGGTTTTAAAAATCGGTCAACAAGTCGAAACGATACCGTCCATTTGTGCTTGTGAGCAGTTTTTTCCGCCGCAGCTCTTTCAGCTGGGCGGTGCATTCCTTCGGCCCGTCCTGACCTGCGGCTTCAAAGTCTCCGGTGTACTGCGGGTCTGCCGCATCGCCGGTGCAGCGGGTGCAGTCCATCTTGACAAGCCGTTTTCTTCTGATTACAATACGAAAAAAGAGTCCGCAGAGGGGCTTTTGCAAATTTGCAGCGGCACACTCCGGGAAAGGAACTTCGTTATGGAACCAAAAACGAAACAATATCTGCTTGTGACCGTTGCAGGGGTCACGCTTTTTGTTGCGCTGCTGCGGCTTTCTGCTGTTCTGGCCTTTGCCGCAAAGCTGGTGGATCTGGTACTGCCCATTCTGGCAGGCGGCATTCTGGCGCTTTTTATCAATGTGCCCTTGACCGGGCTGGAAAAGCGGCTGAAGCGCCTGTTTTCCAAAGCCAAAAAGCAGCCATCGGATAAAGTCATCCATCTTTTCAGCTTTTTCATCACCCTGCTGGGTGCTGTGCTGGTTCTGGTGCTGGCGCTGACTTTGCTGATCCCGGAGCTGATACGATCCTTTCACAGCCTTTATGTGCAGGTCGAGGCCAATATTCCCCGCTGGACCGCCTATCTCAGCGCGCAGGACACCGACATGGGCTGGCTGATGAACTGGCTGGAGGGCATCAACTGGGAGCAGCTGCTGCACAAGGTCACCGCAAGCATCGACACCGTGCTGGTCAATGCGGTGGGGGCTGTATCTGCCACGGTGAACATCGTGGTGACCGCCTCCTTTGCGCTGATCATCTCCATCTATGTGTCCCTTGGAACGCAGAGCCTCTGCCACCACGCCCGCACACTGGTATGCGCCTATCTGAAGCCTGACCATGCCGCCGGGCTGCTGAAGTTCTGCCGACTGTTCCGGCAGTCCTTCGCAAACTTTCTGACCGGGCAGTGCAGCGAGGCAGTGATCCTTGGCGTGCTGATGACCCTTGCATTTTCCGTTTTCAAGATCCCCTACGGCAATCTGGTGGGGGTGCTCACCGCCATCTGCGCCATCATCCCCTATGTGGGCGCACTGATCTCCTGCGTGGTCAGCGTGTTTCTGGTGCTTCTGGTAGACCCTGTGCTGGCCGTGCGCTGCCTCATTGTTTACCTTGCTGTGCAGTTTATTGAAAACCAGTTCATCTATCCCCGTGTGGTGGGAAAATCCGTGGGCCTTTCTCCGCTGTACACCCTTGTTGCTGCCATGATCGGCGGAAAGCTCTTTGGCATCATCGGCATCATCTTTTTTATCCCCCTGACGGCGGTGGTCATCGAGCTTGTGAAAGAGGATGCCCTCCGGCGCCTGCACGCAAAAGAGACCCTGCAGTAAAACAGTGACCCCGGAGAGTGTGACCCTGAAAACTCTCCGGGGCCGCTGTTTTTATCGGTCACTTTTTTAACCGCCTTCGGTTTGTGTTCACCCGGCAGCCATCAGCATTCCACTGCCACCTTGATCACGCCGTCCCGCTTGTGTTCAAAGAGGTCGTAGCCCTCTTCGATGCGGCACAAGGGATAGGTGTGGGTGATGAGCGGTTCGGTATCGATCCTGCCTTCTGCGATGAGACGCAGCGTTTCTTCACAGTCGCAGCCGTCCACGCCGCCTGTCTTGAAGGTGAGATTTTTGCCATACATCTCCGGCAGCGGCAGAGTCTGCGCCTTATCGTACAGCGCTACCACGGTCACAATGGCGTTGGGTCTTGCGCACTCCCACGCCAGCCGGAAGGTGGTGTCCGCCCCTGCCACTTCCAGCACCACATCTGCCCCGCCGTGGTCGCTGTTGGCGCGCACAAAGGCGGCGCAGTCCTCCGGCTGCACGGTGAGCACCTGCGGGTAGTGCTGACGGATGAACTGCAGGCGGCTTTCGTCCTTTTCGCACACGATGATGCGCTTGGGGCTGTGCAGCATGACGCACAGCAGGGTGCAGATGCCGGTAGGCCCTGCGCCGAGGATCAGCACGGTGTCCTCCGGGGTGATCTCCGAGATGCGCGCTGCCCAGAAACCAGTGGCAAGGACATCGCCCACCAGCAGCGCCTGCCGGTCTGTGACTGTGTCCGGGATCTTGTTCAGTCCCTGATCCGCAAAAGGCACCCGGACATACTCTGCCTGCCCGCCGTCGATGCGGCAGCCCAGTGCCCAGCCGCCGTTTTGGTCGGTGCAGTTGTTCACAAAGCCCTTTTTGCAGAAGAAGCACTCTCCGCAAAAGGTCTCCACGTTCACGGTCACACGGTCGCCGGGCTTGACATGGGTCACTGCGCTGCCCACTTCTTCCACAACGCCCACCATCTCGTGCCCCACCGTGATGCCGGGCACCGCCCGGGGCACGCTGCCGTGCTTGATGTGCAGGTCGCTGGAGCAGATGCTGGCAAGTGTCACCTTTACAATGGCGTCCCGCTCGTGCTGCAGCACCGGCTTTGGTTTTTCCGTCAGAGCAAATTTCCCCTTCGAGACATAGGTATAGGTCAGCATGCTTTTTTCCTCCATGCGCTTTGATTTTCTGGACTGAGTATACCACGCAGCCCTGGCAAAGAGCAAGCCGCAAAAGGCCGGGGCTGCTGCACCAGAAGAGACGTGCAGCAGCCCCGCATTCTGCCGGATGGTCGGTGTTTGGAATTCATCAGGGGTACTTTTGTATCTATATGATAGCAGTTCTCATTTATTCTTTCTATGCCTCCGTCACAAAACAGAGTCTGCGCACACAAAAAATGCCCCCGGAGGGCCTTGCGGCTCTCCGGGGGCATCTTATGTGCGTTGTGCCTTGGCGCACACGGTCGGCATTTACTCAATTTCGATCAGATTCGGGTTCTCAGGCAAAGCCTTCGTCTGCTGAGGAGCGGGCAGCTGGATGTGCAGGACACCATCCTCGAACTTTGCGTGGATGTCCTCCTTCCTCACTTCGCCCACATAGAAGCTGCGGGCGCAGCTGCCGGAGAAGGTCTCGCGCCGCACATAGCGGCCCTTGTTGTCCTTTTCATCATTAGAGTGGCTGCGCACTGCCTGAATGGTCAGGTAGCCATCGTTCAGATCCATCTGAACGTCCTCCTTCTTGCAGCCCGGCAGATCAACAGCTACTTCGTAGCCGTTGTCCGTCTGTTTGACATCGGTCTTCATCATGTTTGCACCGCGCTTACCAAAGGTATCACGAGCCTCACGGTTCATCATACGTTCCAGTGCAGCGTCATTCCAGAACGGATCGAAGAAATCATCGAACAGGTTTTCATGGAAAACAGTCGGCATAAGCATAAATCATTCCTCCAATCCCGGCGTTCGGGTCGGGGCAAAAAATCTGAAGCGTCCACTCGGAAAGGCTTTCCGGGGTGCCTTGCGGCTCTCCTTTTGCCCTTCCTCCTGAGCACGCCCCTGTTATAGCACCGAAAATTAGCAATGTCAAGCGTAGAGTGCTAAAATTCATAAAAGAATAATACTTTTATCACAGCTTATGCGATTTTCGATAAAATAAAGCGCAGCAACGTATTTTAGCTCCGTTCAAAGCTCAAGTAGCGCGTGCCCTGAAAGCTCAGCTTTCCGGTGTCGCCCTCGACAAGCATTCCGTAATCCGAACCATCTACTTCCAGTTCCATGCGGTCACCGCTTTCTACCTGAAAGGTGGCATAATAGGTCGTGAACGTATGCGACATCGTATTGTCCGTATGATGGCGGGAAACGTTCATCCGTTTGGCCACCACAGTAGCCGGAACGGTAAGGCGCGGGGAGGCATTATTTTTGCCCCACGTGCGCAGGTTGCCAACCATGGTAAATAAAATCATACCCAGCACCACCAGAAATACCAGCGGGAACAGGATGCTGAACAGCGCGTCAAATCCACTATAAAACATATTAGCCCTCCAAAATTTCTTCCAGCAGCTGCTTTACGTCCTCCAGAAAGGCGTCCTCGCCAAGGGTATTCACCTTAAAGAACACCGCCTGACTGCCGCCCGCTGCAATGGCCGACAGCCGGATGGGCCCATCCCCGTTCTGGAACAGAGTCAGCGTCAGGCTGAGGCGGTTGCCGCCCACCATGCTGTACCGCTCAAACACCCGCACGCTGCACCGGGCGCTGCCGTCCTTGAAGTCGCTGCCGGCTTCCAGCTCTGCCGACCAGCTGCTGTCCGGGATGGCGTGTTCCAGCTTGCGGAGCAGGGTGTCAAAGTTCTGGTTGCGGATGGTCTTTTCAAAAATCGCCATAGCTGCCTCCTTTTGCTAAATGCAGTCCCTTTACCCGGAATACGGATGAGTGCGCAAAGAAATTGCGTTGTTTCCCTCATTCCCCAAGGATCTGTCGGATCTGCGAAAGATCTCTGGCAAAAAAGATCCCCTGCTGCCGTTCCTTTGAAGACAGACCCATCTCGATCATGCGGTGCAGAAGTTCCTTCAGCGGATCGTAGTAGCCGTTCAGGTTATAAAGGATGCAGGGCGCGTCCAGCTGCTTCAGGGACACCTTTGACATGATCTCGGTGATTTCCTCCAGTGTGCCCGTCCCGCCGGGGAAGGCAATAAACGCGTCCCCCAGCTCGATCATGGTTTTCTTGCGCTCGGACATATCCTCTGTCTCGATCAGCTTTGTCAACCCATTGTGTTGCAGCTCACTTTCCAGAAAGATCCGCGGTTCCACGCCGGTCACCGTTCCGCCCGCCGCCAGAACACTGTCCGCGATCGCCCCCATCAGACCGGACCGGGAGCCGCCATAGACAAGCCCATGCCCGCTTGCGCCGATCCAGCTGCCAAGCTCCTGAACCGCCTTGCGCAGGGCCGGGTCGCTGCCCTCGCTTGCGCCAAGATAAACGGTGATATTCATACAGGCTCCCCCTTTTTCGTTTTCTTGCTCCTCTTCACACAGTCGGCCGGTCGAGGCTTTTTCCGCAGCTTCGGCGCGGTTGCCGCATAACTCATTTCCAGCAGCATCCGGATCGTATCATCTTGTGCGCTGCCGTCCAGCGCTGCCGTGATCCAGTTGTCCTTGTTCATGTGATAGGCCGGGTAAAAGCCCGGCTCCATCCGCAGCGAACCGATCAGGAGAGGGTCACATTTCAGATTCACGATGTTCACCGGCTGCTGCCCGGGCAGCCCCAGCCTGCTTTGGGGTATGGTGGTGACCAGTGCGAACCACTTGCGGTTGCCCGGGTGGCGGAATACCGCCGATTCCGGGGTGTCCATCCACGGATAGTCCGGCTCCACGCTGCAGGTGTCAAAAATCAGCTGTTCCAGTTCTTTTCGGTCCATTGACGCGTCCCTCCTCCCGGGGCGGTTCTTTTTCCGCCAGCTCTCCGGCGTCCAGCATCGGGATGCCCGCCTCTGCCAGCAGCCCGGCAAAGACGCCCTGCCCGGGGATCTTCCGCCCGGAAAAACTTCCGTCGTAGATCTCCTTCACCCCGCAGCTGGGGCTTCGGGACTGCAGCACGGCAAGCTCCACCCCGTTTTCCTTTGCAATGGCAAGCGCCTTTTCCGCCCCTGCCCGGAACTGCCGGTCCACGCAGGCCCCCTCTTTGTTTGTAACGATGCCGTTGACGATTTCCGCCGGACACCGGGGCGTGGGCAGCCCGCCCAGCACCTCCGGACACACCGGGACCACCTGCTGTCCCTGCACAAAGTCCCGGACCGCCCTGCTGTAATTGTTGCCGCCGCTGTATTTGCAGTTTTCGCCCAGCAGGCAGGCACTGACCAGAATTTTCACCGTGATCTTCTCCCTTTGCACCGTGCGTTTTTCTTATTCTATCATGGTCTGCCGCCGCAGAAAAGACATCTGCCGCAAAAAGATCGCAGGCAGTTCCCGATTTCGGAGCTTTTTTGCGCATTTTTTACAAAGTTATACAAAAATTTTACACTTTCATTACAAATTGCCGTTCAATACTTGCAAATCTGCAACATTGTCAGTATACTGAGGACAGATATGCCCCGGATGTTTTTCAACGCATCAAATGAAGAAAAGAGGTATTTCCATGAGAAAACTGCTCCGCAAGCTGGCCTCCGGCGTTCTGGCAGCTGCACTGGCAGTCAGCCTTGTCCCGGCTGCTGCGTTTGCTGCACCCGCAAAGGAGACCCACATCACCATCCTTGGCACCTCGGATATGCATGCAAACCCCTGGGGTTTCAGCTACGAGGACGACAAAGAGACAAACAACAACGGCATGGCCCGTCTGTACACCTACATCCAGCAGGTGCGGGCGGAAGAGAAAAACGTGGTGCTGCTGGATGCCGGCGATGACATTCAGGGCACCATTATGACCGATGACATCTACAACAAAAAGCCGGATTCTCCGCATCCCATCATCACTGCCATGAACATCATGGGCTACGATGCCATGACGCTGGGCAACCATGAGTTCAACTGGGGTGTTCCCACCCTGAAAAAGATCATCGCACAGGCCAATTTCCCGGTGCTGGCTGCCAACATCAAGGACGCCGACGGCAATTTCGTCACCGGCGCAGGCTGGACCATTCTGGACCGGGACGGCGTGAAGATCGCGGTCATCGGTGTGGACACCCCCGATGTGCCCATCTGGGACGGCGGCAAGGAGGGCATTGAGGAATGCACCTACGAGGCCGCCAGCACTGCCGTAAAGCAGGCCATCAAGGCCATCGGCAAGCAGGCAGACATCATCGTGGTCTCTGCCCACATGGGCCTGTACGCAGAATTTGACGAGGAGCACGGCTCCGACTCTGCCCAGAAGATTCTGGACGACAACCCGGAAGTGGACGTGCTGCAGGTGGCACACCTGCACACAGTGGTCAAGCAGAAGCAGGGCAACGTGGTCATCGGCGGCGTCCGCAGCAGCGGCCGCGATATCGCCCGGTTTGACCTGACGCTGGATTCCAATAAGAAGATCATCGCCTCCTCTGTGGACATTGTGGACATGACCGGTGTCACCCCCAGCGAGGAGCTGCGCTCCAACCCTGTCATCGCCGAGGCGCATCAGGCCACCCGTAACTTCGTCACCGGTACCGGCTCTGACGGCGAGAAGGGTGCTGCTCTGGGCACCACCACCGCAAAGTTCCAGCCCAAGAACGAGATCGCCGGTCTGCCCGAGGGCAAGCTGCGCGATACTGCCGTCATGGATCTGATCAACAAGGTGCAGCTGGAAGCCTCCGGTGCAGATGTTTCTGCCGCCGCGCTGTTCAAGGACACCAGCGACCTGCCCAAGGGCGAGATCAACTATGGCAACATCTTCAATATCTACAAGTTCGACAACACCCTGTACCGCGTTCCCGTGACCGGTGCAGAGCTGAAGGCCTACATGGAATGGTCTGCCGAGTGCTACAACCAGTGGGTGCCCGGCGACATCAACATCTCCTTTGACCCCGAGTACCCCGGCTACCTGTACGACATGTTTGCCGGCGTGGACTACGAGATTGACCTGAGCCAGCCCAAGGGTCAGCGCATCAAGAACGTGATGTTCCACGGCGAGCCGCTGCGGGACGACCAGACTTTGACCCTTGCCGTCAACAACTACCGCTACTCTTCCGCACTGAAGGGACAGGGCCTTGTCGCCAGCAAGAAAGAGTGGGAGTCCTCCAACTCCATCCGCGATATGATCGTGGCCTACTTTGCCGAACACTCTCCCGTGGTGCCCGAGGTGGACAACAACTGGAAGATCGTGGGCGTGGACCTGCAGGAGACAAACCCCGACCGCGCCACTCTGATCGCGCTGGTCAACAAGGGCAAGCTCGACACGCCTTACAGCAAGAGCCTGAACCTGAACGATCCCGCCGTGCAGGAGATCCTGAACGACAAGAGCAACAGCGCTTTGCGCAACTGGAACCGCTTCAAGATGCTCTTTGTTGCAAAGTGATCCGCTGCCGTTTCAAAAGCTGTCACTCTGTAAAATGAACTACACCCCGCTTTCCGAAACAGGATACTGTTTGGAGAGCGGGGTGCTTTTGTATGCCAACAATACCGCCATAGCAGGACCTTCATGGTGCAGGCGGCCAAAAACATGGTGCGAGAATGGATGCGCCTTCGTGAAGCCGCAAGACCGTTTGGAGTCCGTGCGCATCCGGATATCGCCCGGCGGGCGTCCGTCTGCTTTGCGGGCGCAGCCTCACTGAGAAGATTCGGCAGTTTCATCCGCAGGCCACGATCTTCTGAGCGCCGCATAGGAGATCAGAAAATTTGCAAGCCAGCCGGCCGGCACTGCAAGCCAGACAAATGCAATGCCAAAACGCGGTGCGCAAATCAGAGCAACCGACAGGCGGATTGCAAGATTCACCATGTTCGCAAGGAGGAACGGGCGCATGACTCCCAGTCCGCGCAGAACACCATCGGTCGCCATCTTGATGCCCATGAAGATGAAGAAATATCCGAGCCATCTCATATAGTCCCCGGACACCTGATAGGCCAGGGCTGTTCCGTCTTTTCCCAGAAACAGCGAGGAGATCTGCAGGTGCATCGTTTCAATGACGACAAACGCAAAGACCGCAAAGCACACATCCAGCGCCAGTGCCGCGTGATACCCTTGTTTGATACGCCGGGTCTTTTTTGCTCCAAGATTTTGGGAGACAAACGGCGAGACCGCATTGCCAATGGATACAAAGATCAGCGAAAAAACGTTCTCGACCCGCATCGTTGCGGCATACCCTGCAAGCGCCTGCGTACCGAACGGGTTCACAACAGCCTGCACGATCATCATGCCGATGGACACGGTGGACTGCTGAAGGACCGACGGAACGGCAATCGTAAGCATGGAGCGCAGCTCTCTCCTGTCAAACCAGCAAAAGGGGGTCTGATAGCGCCGCATCCGGCGAAAGAAGATCAAAAACGAAAATACCGCCGAAATGCCTTGCGCGATCAGGGTCGCCAACGCTGCGCCGAACACGCCAAGCCCCAGACCGGCGACCATCCAGAGGTCCATGACAATATTCAGGACCGAGGAGAAGATCAACAGCCCCAGCGGAATTTTGGACTCCCCGATGGAAGTGAACATCGTTGAGAGAATGTTGTACATGAACAGGAACGGAAAGCCTGCAAAATAGACGCGCAGATACAGCACCGCATCCCCCAGGATATCCGCAGGGGTCTGCAGCGCACGCATCATCGGGTCGGAAAAGCAGAAGCCAATGACGCCAAGGAACACGCTCAGAGCCAGAAAACTGATCAGAGATGTTGACACGATGGTTTTCATCCCACTGTAATTTCTGGCGCCAAAATGGCGGCTCACCAGCACACCGGCACCCACACCGGCGCCCAGTGCCACACAAATAAAAACATTGGTCAGCGCCGCACAGGCACCGACAGCCGCAAGCGCAGCGGAGCCAACAAACTGACCCACAATGATCGAATCCGCCATGTTATATACTTGCTGGAAGAAACTGCCAAGGATCATCGGCATTGCAAAAACCGTCAGCGCTTTCAGCGGCGCATCTGTGATGAGATATTCGTCTTTTGACATGATTTTATTTCTCCTGTAATTCGTTTGGTCTCTCCGTTATGGTGTTCCGTATACCACGCTTTCCCCGCACAGAAAAGCTCTGCACGCCCGCTTTTTTGCATCCGAGCGGCGCAGACCCCGCAAAGCAAAAATGGATGCCCTCCCTTCCGGGGGAGCATCCACCGCAAAAAGCCGTGCAGCGGCTTCTGTTTTTGCGTTATCCGTTCCGCTGATTCTGACCGCATTCCCGGTAGTGGCCCTCTTTGTCACGGTACATCTTCCGCTCGGCCCGCTTAAGCAGAGCGTCCAGATCGAGCTCATCTGCGCACTGGCACGCCACGCCTACTGCTGCGGAGTATCCTTGCTTTTTCAGTCCCACCGTCAGCTGCGACACCATGGCATTCACCTCGGCGTCTGTTTTGTCCGGCACAAAGGCCACAAATTCATCGCCGCCGATCCGGTAGCAGTGCTCCCGCCCAAAGGTTTCGCAAAGCTGCGCGCCCACCTCCCGCAGCATCCGGTCTCCCGCTGCATGGCCCTGTGTGTTGTTCATCTCGTGCAGCCCGTTCACATCCAGATACAGCAGATGGATGCTGTCGGTGAACTCTGCAGGATATTCTTCGCGATGCTGTTCAAAGGCATTGCGGTTCTGCAGCCCGGTGTTGATGTCCGTTTCCGCGATCGTTTCCAGTCGGTCGTTGGCAACAAAATTTTCGGTCATGATCTGCATGATAAAGTTCGATATGAGCACGGCAAGCAGTCCAAAGCAGACCGCATTGATCAGGTCCGACTTCCACACCCTTGGGTCCTTATAGGCCAGCACGCAGAAAACAAATGCTGCGTCTGCAAAAAGCGTGTTCAGGATCGCCTGAAGTGGTCGGAAGGTGAACACCACCGGGAGCACCACCATGAAAACAAAAAATGTGGTCGCCTTATCCTCTGTTATCACCTGTGTCCCAATGTGGATGCCGAACACATAGATCACCGAGATAAAGCAATAAAGCTCCACATTCAAAAGGAACCGGTTCTGCTCGCACTGCACCTTTGTCAGCGCCAGAAGCACCAGACAGAGCAGCAATGCCGCCAGATAGGATGCCAGACTTCCCCCCATGATGGGAGTGAGACAGGCCAGTACGGTCAGTGCCAGAAAAAACACGCAGGAGATCCGCAGATAGCGGCGCAGCCTGCGATGATTGCTGCTGCGGATCGCAGGAAGGCAGCGTTCATATTCTTCTTCGGAGGCACCCGCATACCACAAAAAGTGCCAAAGTTCCTTCATAAGCTCGCCTTCTTTTTCGATCCGTCAAAATGAGTCCGGGCACACGATACTCCTATTTTAGTATACCATTCTCTCCCTTTTTTCACAAGAAAAAACCGGCTATTTTTACGCTTTTTATCCAAAGATCTCCGGGGCTCAGGGCAAAGCAAAAGCATGCACCGTTGCAGCTTTCAAAGCCGGAACCATCCGACATCGCTGCAGCCGCACATGCTTTTCGCTGCTTTTTATCAGCGAACTGCTGCGCAATGCGTTTTTTCACGCCCGGTACCAGCGGATCAGCTTTTGCGCATCAGTTCGTCCTTTTTCATACATTTTCTCCAAGCTTTCCCGATCCCGGGTCAGGGTGGACATGCCCTCGGTGCTGTCCGGGGCAACGATGCAGACCCGCCCTTCCTGCTCCAGTTCATGCGCCTTGCGAAGTGCCTCATTGTACCGCCGGGCACGCAGCGCCAGCCCCTCGGCGGCTTCCGGGTATCGGTGGCGAAGCAGCCGGGACAGCTTCTGGTCCCGTCGTCCGCTCCGCTCCAGCCCCGCAGGCTTCGTCAGGATGACCGCCACACGGTCACACCCCATCTCCAGCGCTTTTTCCAGCGGTACAGGGTCCGCAAGCCCGC
This sequence comes from uncultured Faecalibacterium sp., assembly GCA_934513205.1. GTDB lineage: Bacteria > Bacillota > Clostridia > Oscillospirales > Ruminococcaceae > Faecalibacterium. The sequence continues at coordinate 122,354 of CAKSWU010000005.1, forward strand.
CGTCGTAATAGGGCACGCCTTTGATGAAAATGGGCTGTTCCACTACCGGGATGCAGCAGGACGCCATCAGAATGCTGTAATCGTCCTGCCTTGTATCCGCTTTGGTAAAATAACGCGCCTTCCCGGTCCGGGCGTCCGCCGCCACCACTACCAGCTCTGCCGGGTTTTGCATCATGGCAGGGTAGTTCAGCGGGTTTTCTCCGCCGCGGTTGCTCAGGGTTCCGTACACATAGCCAAGGTCCAGATAGGAGTGCTTCTCCACCAGATTCTTCACGCTCATATACTCCTTGCGAAAGGAATATTCATCGTAGAATGGCTTATTTCTGCCCAGCTGTTCCGCCAGATAAGAACAGACGTTGGCGCTTCCCGCCGACACGCCGATACAACAGTCAAAGCGGACTGCTTTCTCCAGACAGCGGTCCAGAACGCCGGCGCCGTAAATGCCCCGCAGCCCGCCGCCTACATCAATGATCCCGTATTTCATGGCAGCTTCTCCTTTTCCTGTTTTCTCCTTAGTATAGCGCTGCGGCAGAATAAATGGTATGAACAGCTGCCGGCATTTGATAAGACCGCCCGGTATTCCGGTTCAGTCCCGCTTGCGGTATTCCAGCATCAACCCCAGAACGACCTCCAGACCGGTGGGCAGGCTGTCAATGTCCACCCACTCCTGCCGTGTGTGAGCCAGCCCGCCCCGGACAGCGCCGATGGTGTTGGCGGGAATGCCCAATGACAGCGGAATATTGCTGTCGGTGGAGTTGGGCGTTTCCTCCGGTTCCTGCCCGGTAAAAGCGCGGATGACCTGCCTGCTTTTCTCCGTGAACGCCTGCAGCGCAGTCCGGTCCACCGGGCCGTTTCCGGGGCGGATGCCCAGCAGCTCCACCTCAAAACTGCCGCCTTTCCCCTCCCAGTGCGCCACTGCGCGGCGGAACTTTTCTTCCATCTCCTCCAGACAATCCTGTGCCGTGGACCGAAATTCGTACAGCATGGAGGCCTGCTGGGCGATGGAGTTGACCGTTGTGCCGCCCTCGATGCACCCCACGTTGTAGGTAGTGCGGCTGCGGTCCGGCGGCTGGATCTGATACAGTTCCCCCACAAGACCGCACAGCAGCTGAATGGCGCTGGGAGCGCCAAAATCCGTATAGGAATGTCCGCCGCGCGTTCTACAGGTGATCTTGTACCGGTAAGACCCCACCGCACTGCTGCAGCAAAGGGGCATGTAAAGATCGAAGGAATAGAAGCCCCGGATCCGGGTGCCGTACCGGGCAAACAATGCCTTTGTGCCATCCAGATTCCCCAGTCCCTCCTCGCAGGCATTGGCGACCACCAGCACACCGCACTCCAGCGCCACCTCGTGCTGCACCAGATATTTTGCCGCCATCAAAAGCGCCGCAAGATTCGCCGTGTCATCCCCGATGCCGGGGGCAAGCAGTTTGCCGCCCTCTTCCCGCAGGGGCAGCTCCTCCAGATCCGGAAAAACGATGTCCGTGTGGGCGGCAAACACGATCAGATCCTTTGTGTCCGGTCCAAGCTTGCAGATCACATTTTTTGCAGCGTCCACAAAGACATTCTCCGCCCCCTGTGTCCGGAGCCAGTCCCGGCAGAACGCTGCCCGGCCCCCCTCGTTCCGGGTCGGAGCAGGCATTCTGCCCAGTGTGCGCAGCAGTTCCAGCTGTTCTGCGCGGCACTGCGCGGCATAAGCTTCGATCTGTGCCCTGATTTGTTCCGTCATATCCGCCCTTCCCTTCGATGTGTCAAAAACGAAAGCTCACCTGTTCCCCGGCAGCATCCCTGCCGCCGGCACAGCGGTCAAAAACAAAAAAATCCAACGATTTCTAACGTGAAATCGTTGGATTTATGGTCCGAGTGGCGAGAATCGAACTCACGGCCTCTTGAACCCCATTCAAGCGCGCTACCAAAACTGCGCTACACCCGGATACCTGCAAGCGGTTGTCGCTCACAGCTCAATCAGTATATCTGATTTCGGGTGATTTGTCAAGCGTTTTCTGACGATTTTTTCAAAAATCGTCAGAGTCTTCCGTACAAACCTTATCATTTGACGAAGGAGAGTCATTTTCCACCGTTGCCAGTGTCACAACATACACTCCCATGGTACCTGCATCCAGCAGCGCCTGCGTGCAGGCCGTGGCGGTCGCGCCGGTGGTGAGCACATCATCGACCAGAATGAGGTACTTTCCGGACACCTGCTCCGGGTCCGGCACCCGGAATGCCCCCGCCACATTTGCCAGGCGTTCTGCAAAGGGAAGGCCGGCCTGCCGCTTCTTTTTCTGGGTGCAGCGCAGAACATCCCGCAGCAGCGGGACTCCGGTAGCCTCGGAAAGGGGCAGCGCCATCAGCGCCGGTACGTTGTAGCCCCGTTTTGTGCCGGACGCCGGCACCGGCACGATGCCGCTGTACACACGGTCCACACCGTAGACCCTCTGGGGCACCGGTTCTGCACCACGCATCCGGACCTCACTGCCGTAAACGAGTGCTGCCATCCGGACGCCCAGCTCCACTGCCGCCCATGGTGCGGCCTGATACTTTGCCCGCAGGACCGCCCGCCGCACACAACCTTCGTACCGGAACGGTGCTGCGCCGCCCTGCAGGTTGCTCATGTAATGCTGAGCCTTATCCAGCTGCATGGAGGGGGTTCGGCGCAGCGTCTCCAGCTCTTCGGCGCAGTCCGGGCATTCCGGGATGCTGCCCAGCACCTGTCCGCAGAAGGGGCAGCGCCGGGGGTAAAGCAGCTGCCGCACGCCCCGCAGAGCGAGGCGCAGCGGGCTGTAATAGCTCATCAGTCCTTCTTGACCGCCACGATCACGCGAACCTTTTTGCCTGCAGCGCAGCCAAAATTGTCGTACCAGCCGGTCAGGTAGTAACCGTCCGCGTTGACCTCGGTCAGCTTGGTGTGATAATACTGTCCCTTATACCACAGGTAGACCTGTGTATCGTCCGCCATTTCATAGCGGGTGCTGCCGCTGAGCACCGTGGCTGCGCCCACCTTGTCGATCTTGATCGGCATCAGCTGCACCATGGCTTTGACCCCGCCGTTCACTTCCTGACGAGCCGCTACGCCGCCTGCCAGCACCGGATATTTCACCTGCGTGGTAAAGGCGGTCTGGCTGCCGTTGACGTAACAGACATAGGTCGCGCCGCCGCTGACGTAGCGCAGCACCGATGCATAGGGTTCACCCACCATGGTGCCGATCTGCCGCAGTCCCAGACTGAGCAGGCTGCCTGTGCTGGAGGTCAGCTTCTGCCAGAGCGTTGTCATGATATCACCGTTGACAATGCCCCAGAGCACCTCACTGGTGGTGGGCACCAGAACGTTCTTCAGGTCCGTGACGATCTGCTCCTGCGTGTCATCGCTTTTCACCGTGCCGCCGCCCAGAAGGGTGCCCAATGTTTTCAGATCATCGGCATTGACTGCCAGATTCTTGATGTCGTCCAACACGCCGTAGGTCCACAGATCGCCGGTGACATCGTTGAGGATCAAACGGTCGATCTGACCATTCTCGTTCAGGGTATAATGCCGGACGTTCAGCGCGTTCAGATTTGTCCCCGATAGGCGGCTGGGACGAACCGTCCCAGCCATGCCCTCCGATGTCGTATCCAGGATCTGTACGTCGTCTGCAAGGGCGTAGCTGCCCAGCGTGGTGCCATCCGCACTGACCTTTCCGGTCAGAGACTTTCCGCTGATGGCCTCCACATTCTCCCCTTCCGGCGTCACGCTGATCTCCACCAGCCAGCCTTTGGGCAGGTTCATGCTCTTGTCCACATTCACGGTGCGGACGATGCCGTCGGTGCACATGATCGCCACACGCTGCAGCACATCGGCACCGTTGTCCTCCACCAGATTGCGGGATGAGGACTGCACCACGCCGTAGAACACGCTGTCGGCTTCCTCGCCGGTGATCACATCCGCCACTTCATTGTTCATGCCCAGCAGCAGGGTGACCACTTCACCCACGCCGCCGCCATTCAGGCTGGACACCTTGGAGGCCACCACCGTGCTGCCCAGCGTATAGCTGGTGCCCGCCACCGTGACTGCCGTCGGCGCACTGGCGTTGGGAGCCACTGCCGTGATGCGGCCCGCAGCGCGGCGGGTATAGATCCATACTGTCTGCAGACTTTCGCTGTAATAATACACATCGTACTGGTTCAGCTCTGCAGAAGAGGACGTTTTATCATTCCGGTAGATGTTCACCGGGGCAAAAGGCAGCTGCGTGCCGGCACCTGCCACAAAGGGTCCCTGCAGATTTTTGAGCATCACCGAGGAGACGTCCACCTGACCATTGGACACCGTAAAGCCCAGCGAGCTGCCGTAGCTGCCGCCGCTGGCGGTGTTGGCAGTCAGCGCATTGTACAGCAGAATGGCGCAGTCCTCATAGTTCATGGTCTCGCCCCGGGCGCGGCCCAGCTGATTGCGCAGACCCAGCTCCTGTGCCTTGTTCAGCTGCGCATCCGGGAAGGCACCGTTCAGGTCGGTCATTTTGTAGCCCAGCATCTTCAGCACGGCGGTGCAGGCTTCCTCCAGCGTGACCGCATTGTCCGGGCGGAAAGTGCCGTCGGTGTAGCCGTTCATCCAGCCCTGCTGTACGGCAATGCGCACATAGGGCGCACAGTCCAGACTGGACGGGACATCCTTGTACAAGGTGCCCAGATTGCCCTGCTTTGCCGCGCTGTCCCGGTAGGCGGAAAAGCCCACCAGCATTTTTGCCAGCGCGCCGCGCGTGACCGCCGCGTCCAGACTGCCGGTGCGGTCCGGTTCCATCGCGCCCAGCGTGACCGCTGTCTGGATGGCAGTGTTGCTCAGGCCTGCCGCCGATGCCGGCAGTGCCAGCATGGACACCGCCATGCAGACAGCCAGAAGGATCGCGAAAAGACGTTTTTTCATAAGTACCTCCTTGGTCCTCCCTCTCCCTTTGGGGAAAAGCGCCGTGTCTTTTCCGCTGCGGGCGGAAAAGGCCGGTACGAGGATCGTTTTAGTCATAGCGCAGTGCTTCGATGGGGTTCAGGCGGGCGGCACGTCTGGCCGGCAGATAGCCGAACAACACGCCGATGCCCACCGAGATGCCAAAGGCCACCGCGATGGAGTTGAAGGACGGAATGACCGTGATCTCGGTTCCGCTGGTGAACATGGGCAGCACCTTGTTGGCTGCCATGCTCACAAGGTTGCCCAGCGCAATGCCCAGCACACCGCCCAGCGCCGAGGTGGTGGCAGCTTCCACCACGAACTGTGCCAGAATGGTGCGCTCCTTTGCGCCCAGCGCCTTGCGGATGCCGATTTCCCGGGTGCGCTCGGTGACGGAGACCAGCATGATGTTCATAATGCCGATGCCGCCCACCAGCAGCGAGATGCTGGCAATGCCGGTCAACACTACGATGACCATGTTGATCATCTTGTTCATCTCTTCCAGCCACTCGCTGGCACTGTAAACATAGTAGCCGTTCTCCGTGCCCAGCAGCTTCTGAAGCTTTTCCTCCGTCACCGTTTTGGCTTCGTTGGCACGGCTCTCGTCCGCCATGACTGCGGTATAGTTGTTGACCATGCTCTGACTGGTCAGGCGCATGGTGGTGGTGTAAGGCACATAGACACAGTCATCATCGCTGCCCTGCTGCATCTCCGGGTCGCTGACCTTGGCTGCCAGCACACCCACGATGCGGAACTTGTTGGCACCGATCTTGAGGGTCTGGCCCAGACCGTTTCCGCCAAAGGCCACACGGTTCAGGTAATCGCCAATGATGCACACCTGCTTGTTGTCCTTCATGTCCATGTACTGCAGGCCGCGTCCCTGTGCGATGCGGTAGTTTTTCATTTCGGTAAAGCCCTCGTCCACGCCGCTGACGGTGGACCAGCGATAGGTCTTGGTACCGATCTTCAGCGTACCGGAGCCGCTGAAGTCGATCTGCGGCGAGACAGAGCGGATCAGATCCGGATGCTCTCTGGGCAGCTCGTACATCTGCTCCACCGGAATGGTGCGGGAGCCGTAGCCCCACACCTGTATGGAGAGGGTGTTGGTGCCCAGCGCGGAAAAGCTGTCCCGCATGCTCTTGGTCATGCCGTTGCCCAGACCCACGATGACGATGACTGCCATCACGCCGATGATGATGCCCAGCATGGTCAAAAAGGTACGCAGCTTGTTGCTCCACACGTTCTGGATGGCCTGCCGGAAGGTTTCAAAGATCATGCCTGTTCCTCCTTTTCCGGCGCATCGGGCAGCAGAGTGGGCTGCACCATGGCCTGCGGTGCATGGGCATCGCCGTCATAGACCACCCGACCGTCCTCCAGCCGGATGATGCGGTGCGCCTGCACGGCAATGGAGTTGTCGTGGGTGATGAGCACCACCGTGTGTCCCTGCTGATTGAGCTGCTGCAGCATCCCCAGCACCTCGCGTCCGGTGTGGCTGTCCAGTGCGCCGGTGGGCTCGTCCGCCAGAATGATCGCCGGGTTGCGCACCAGCGCCCGTGCGATGGAAACGCGCTGCTGCTGACCGCCGGAGAGCTGATTGGGTTTGTTTTTCAGCTTGTCACCCAGACCCACCTGCTCCAGCACCTCCCGGGCGCGGACATGACGTTCGGTCCGGGGCACCCCTGCATACACCAGCGGCACCTCGACATTTTCCATCAAATTCAGTCTTGGCAGAAGGTTGTACTGCTGAAAGATGAAACCCAGCATCTCGTTGCGGACGGATGCCAGCTCGTTGCGGCTCATCCGGCCAACGTCTTTTCCGTTCAGGCGGTAGGTGCCGTGGGTTGGCACATCCAGACATCCGATGATGTTCATGCAGGTGGATTTGCCGGAGCCGGACTGGCCCACGATGGCCACGAACTCGCCTTTTTCGATTTTCATGGTGATGTGGTCTGCAGCCTTTACCGTGGTGTCACCCATCTGGTAATACTTGCACACCTCATCAAACTCGATCAGAGCGCTCATGCATTCCTCCTGTGTCAGCCCAGATAGACCACGCCGTCTGCCTGAGACGGATCCACGGCATCCTCTGCGGAGCCCTGCTTTTCCTCGGCTTCCACAGGCTCTTCCGCCGGTACGGTCCCGTTTTCCGGTTCTGCTTCATCGACCATGCCGTTCGCAGCATCGGTGCCTTCCCCGCCCTCGGTGCCCTCTGCATCCGCATAATTGTCTGCGTCCGCCTCGTAATAGCCGCCGTCGTCATAGTACATATCGGTACTTGCTGCGGCAGAGTCGTAAGCCACCGTGTCATTGCCGGTCAGCCCGCTGACGATCTGGGTGTAGTTGTCATCGCTGACGCCGGTCTTGACCGGCACATACACATAGCCGTCCGGCGCGATCATGCCCGGGTCTGCGTTGACTGCGCTGGGGGAATCCTGCGTGACCAGCACATAGCCGCCGCGCACGATGGCAGCGTTGGGCACGGTAAGGGTATTCTTTGCCTGTGCCACAACGATCTCAGCATTGGCGTTCATGCCCGGGCGCAGGCCATCGGTCTCATCAATGCGCACCTTGACCGGGTAGGTGGTGGTGCCGCCGTTGGAGGTGCCCTTCATGGAAACACGGGTCACAACGCCGGTATAGGTCTTGTCCGGCACGGCATCCGCCGTGACCTGCACGCTCTGACCCACCGACAGGCTGCTGACCTGCAGCTCGTCCACGTTCAGGGTCATCTCCAGATAGCTCAGGTCAAAGATAGTGCACAGGTCCGAGCTGGCGGACAGCGCGTCCCCGGCCTTGGCATTCTTTTCAATAATGGTGCCGCTGATGGGCGAGGTGATGGTGTAGTTGTTCATGGCCTCCTGCAGATTGTCCATGTTCAGCTCGGCGCTGCGCAGGCTCTCGGCGGCAGACTGGATGGTCTCGGTCAGCTCCTCGCCGCTGATGGTCAGGATGATATCATCCTTGTTCACCTCGCCGCCTTCCTTCACCTGAATGGAGGTGACGGTGCCCGCCGCCATGGCGTTCAGGGTACGCTCGGCCTGATACTCGAAGCACTTGGCTGCAATGCAGCTGACGCCGTTGATGGTAGCCGTTGCCGCCTGCGCCGTGGTCAGACCGCCCGCATTGTTCACCGAGATGGTCACGGTGCGGGTCAGCAGGTTGCCGGTGCTCAGGGCATCGGTGCCGGTGACCGACTTCACTGTGCCAGTCAGGGTCTCAAATGTACCGTCCAGCGTCACATCTGCGCTCTGCCCCACCGAGAATCCGGCGGCATCCGCTGCGGGGAACTCCAGTTTCAGGATCATTTTGGAGCTGTCGCGTACCACCGCCACCTCCTGACCGCTGGTGACCTCATCGCCCTTGGCGACCTTCAGGCTGCTGACCACGCCCGCCACCTCGGCGCGGACATACTGGCGGTCTGCCGTCTTGTCGTAGCTGCGCTGTGCCTGCTGCAGAGCAATGGACGCCTGCTCCGCCTTGGTGGTGGCATCGGAGGAGTCCACCGTGTACAGCACGGTGCCTTCCTCCACGATGTCCCCTTCCTCAAAGCTGCTGGTCAACACCTTGCCCGCTACCAGCGACTTAACATTATACGTATTGGCAGGGTTCAGAGTGCCGGTTCCGCTGAGGGTGTTGGACACATCCCGCTTGGACGGCGAGACCTGCACATAGTTGATGTCCATATTGGCGTTCTGTGCCTTGTCCGGCTTCAGGAAAAACCATCCGCCCAGCACAACGACGCACGCCACTGGCACCAGCCATTTCCAGTTCTTTTTCACGAACTCTGCTGCGGGGGCAGTTTTCCGGGCATCGGCATCCGTCCGGGCTGCGGCGTCCTTGTTCTTTTTCCAGATCATGCTTGCTGTCTCCTCCTGTATCCTTCAGGTTCCCGGCGGAGCCGGACCTGTAAGTTATCTTTCGGCTGCGCGGCGCACGGGACCCCGCGCAAAAAAGAGTCCATCGTTAGTGTATCGCATTTCCCGGCATTGTACAAGCGTCCAATTTTCGTTTTACGGCATTTCCACAAAGTTTCAGACTTTTTTAACAAAGAACAGCTCTCTTTGTGCGCTGCCGAACAGCTGCGTATCCTTTTATCCTACGATTCAAGCCGCCTCTTCCCTGCTCTCCTTCCTGTGAAAAAGGGATTAAAAAGTCAGGTTCCCTAAAATACGGCCAAAGCGCACGCGGCGGCCATTCAGAATCATTTTCCCCGCGAAAAGAAAATCAGCCGGACCCGAAGGCCCGGCTGATCTGTTCTTTTTTACCCTGCGTCTGCGGTGGGTTCTACCACCACATACACCCCTGCGGGCACACAGGCGGCCCATGCGCCGTCCTTCGACAGCCAGCCGAATTGCTCACAGACATGGTCCGGGCACTGACTGTCCAAAAACGCGATAGCGCCATCCTTCACCTGCAGGTGCACGATGTAGTCTCCCACTTCGTACAGATAATCGTGATCCTGCGCAAGAGTCAGCGTTTCGGTAACGCCGTCGCCGAAATCCACAACGGCCTGTAAGCCGCTGCCCTTTGCGGGGTGCTGCGCCCGCACCGCAAGAAAAATGCCTGCGGCCAGCGCCAGCACCACCAGTGCAAAGATCACATTTTTCTTCCACGCGCTGCCCTTGGGGGCGGCGGTGTCAGAGGGCTTTTGCTTTATGCTCATGCAGCGTACTTGCTGGCAGCTGCACCGGCAATGCGGCCAAAGACGGTAAAGTCGGCCACAGCGTTGCCGCCCAGACGGTTTGCACCATGCACGCCGCCGGTCACCTCACCTGCTGCGAACAGGCCGGGGATCACAGAGCCGTCAGCCTTCAGCACCTCGGTGTTGGTGTTGATCTTCAGGCCGCCCATGGTGTGGTGCACACCTGCGGTGACCTTGATAGCATAGTAGGGAGCGGTATCCAGAGTCTTGGCAAAGCTGGTACGGCCAAAGTCGGGGTCATTCTTGGCCTCAACGTAGCCGTTCCAGATCTTCATGGTCTCGGCAAAAGCAGCCTCGTCCACGCCCATGGCCTTTGCCAGCTCCTCATAGGTCTGGCCGGTCACGGTGTAGCCCTTCTTGATGTAGCCCTGAATGACGCTGGAGGCATCGACCATAGCCTGATCCACCACCAGCCAGCTGTAGCTGCCGGTCTGAGCGATCTCGGCAGCGGAAACTACGTCACGGGTGCCCACTTCGTCGATGAAGCGCTTGCCCTCGGCGTTGATCAGCACAGCGCCGTCGCCGCGCAGACC
>CAKSWU010000006.1 GCA_934513205.1 uncultured Faecalibacterium sp.
AAGGCCATCAGGCTGCCCAGACCCAGCAGGTTGCGCAGCAGGGAGGCCACAAAGGCCACGCCCACGCCCCACCACGGTCCCAGCAGCACGGCGCAGGTCACGTTGACCATGTGCTGAATGGGGGCGCACTTGCTGCCGAACATGGGGAAGCTGAACACGCTGCCCACCACGCACAAAGCGCACAGCATACCGGACAGGGCCAGCTTTTTGACAGAGATGTTTTTCATAGGGGAATGCTCCTTTCCATAAAAAAACGGAAGCGCATTGATCCAGCGCCCCCGCAAACAGCCCGCACCCCCACAGGGGCACAGGCATCCACGAAGCGGTCGAGACTTGCTGGTCTCCTCTCACGCCGGAACACGGCTTCCCATCGCTGACATCACAAGACTCAGGGCGCTCCCCCTCAGTCCGCCGCAGGCACTGCCCGCAGAAAACGGCATCAAAAAAGCAGGAGACCCGGTGCGGACCTCCTGCAAAAAATCACGATAATGACTTCCTACGGCGGCATTATCCGCATCAGGTAAAGGGTCGAAGCTTGCAATACTTCCTCTCAGCCCGCTGCACGAGCTCCCCTGTATTTGACTCGAGTGTATTTTACACCCATCGCGCCAAAATTGCAAGAGGGAAGGGGGACGATTTGGAATGCGCTCCGCGGGGAGGCAAAATGATTTAGAATGGCCTCCGCGTTGCTCTGGCCATCTTCAGCGGAAAGATTATTTTTATTTCGCGTTTGTCGCGGCCTGCGGGCCGCTCCAAACGCATTTTCGCAAGCGGGGCCGCAGAGGGAAACAGCATTTGCAGTCTGAAAGCGCTATTTTACCATTACGACCCCTCCCGTGAAAAAGCATTTCAACCAAGCCCGCAGGCTTGGCTGAAATGCAAATTAAAATAATAATTCCGCTATCTATGCGCAGAGCGAACGCGGAGCGCATTTTCAATCATTAAACTGTTTCATTATAAACCAAAGCCGCCGCGCAGCACTCTGCGCGGCGGCTTTGGTCACAGAAAGGAGAATAATATGAAAAAGCAGAGAAAGTCGGGTTAACCCATGGTCACCTGTACCTGCACCGTGGTCCCGGCGGCAGTCAGCGGCAGAACGTTGCCGGAGATGGCCTTGCCGTCCACGGTAACGGCCTTGATGCCGTGCTGCACCCCGGCGGCGTTGTCCACCGTGATGCGGTACTCTGCGCCGCGGAAGCGGCGGGTGACCGTGTAGCCGGTCAGGGTGTGGGGGATGCAGGGGTCCACCCGCAGGCCGTCCAAGGTGGGCTGGATGCCCAGAATGTACTGGCTGATGTTGAAGAAGGTCCATGCTGCCGTGCCGGTCAGCCAGCTGTTTTTGGCTTCACCGAAGGTGGGGGCATCCTTGCCTGCCACCATCTGACTGTAAACGTAAGGTTCGGTGCGGTGGATCTCGGAGATCTCCTCGATGTAGGCGGGGCAGGTCTTGCAGTAGACCGCAAAGGCGCGGTCGCCGTGCCCCAGCGTTGCCTCGGCGCAGCTGATCCACGGATTGTTGTGGCAGAAGATACCGGCGTTCTCCTTGTATCCCGGGGGATAGCTGGAAATCTCGCCCAGATTCAGCTGATAGCCGGTGTAGGCGGGCTGCAGCAGCACCACACCGTATTTGGTGTCCAGCCGCTGTTCCACGCTGGCAAGCGCCTGCGCGGCCTGCCCGGTCTCCCTGCCGATGCCCGCCATGACGCACATGCCTTGCGGCTCGATAAAGATCTGACCCTCGGTGCACTCCTTGCTGCCGATGGGGTTGCCGAAAGCATCGTAGGCACGGCGGAACCACGCGCCGTCCCAGCCTGCAGTCAGGACGGCCTGCTCCACCGCGTCAATGCTCTTGCGGGCGGCATCGGCCTCCTCGGTCAGATGCAAGTGGTCACACAGCTCGGCGTATTCGTGGCCGTACTTGACGAACATGCCCGCAATGAACACGCTCTCCGCCACGGGGCCTTCGCTGGGTCCGGTGATCTGGAAACTCTCACCCGGGTGCTCAGAGAAGCAGTTCAGGTTCAGGCAGTCATTCCAGTCGGCGCGGCCGATGAGCGGCAGGCCGTGGGGGCCCAGATGGGTGCAGGTGAAGTGGAAGCTGCGGCGCAGGTGCTCCATCAGGGTCTGCGCCTTGGTGGCGTCATTATCAAAGGGCACCTGCTCTTCCAGAATGGACCAGTCGCCGGTCTCCCGCAGGTAGGCGGCGGTGCCGGCAATGAGCCACAGCGGGTCATCGTTGAAACCGGTGCCGATATCCCGGTTGCCCTTTTTGGTCAGGGGCTGGTACTGGTGGTAGGCGCTGCCGTCCTCGAACTGGGTGGCGGCGATGTCCAGAATGCGCTCCCGGGCACGGGAGGGGATGATGTGCACAAAGCCCAGCAGATCCTGACAGCTGTCCCGGAAGCCCATGCCGCGCCCGGTGCCGCTTTCGTAATAGCTGGCAGAGCGGCTCATGTTGAAGGTGACCATGCACTGATACTGGTGCCAGAGGTTCACCATGCGGTCCAGCTTTTCCTCGCCGGACTCCAGATGGTAGGTGGACAGCAGCGTATCCCAGTGCTGCGCCAGTGCTGCGCGGGCGGCGTCCACCTGTGCATCGGTGGCGTAGCGTGCCATCATGGCGTGGGCGCGGGTCTTGTTGATGACCCCGGGGGCAGAGAATTTTTCATCCTGCGGGTTCTCGATGTAGCCCAGACCAAACAGGATCTTTTTCTCTTCGCCGGGGGCAAGGGTGACGTGGATGTGCAGCGCACCCACCGGGGCCCAGCCGTGGGCGATGCTGCCGCTGCAGTGCCCGGCGCGGACAGCCTGCGGGTCTGCCGGGCCGCCGTACACCCCGCAGAAGGCGTCCCGGGTGGTGTCAAAGCTGGTGACGGGGGTGTTGGACCAGAACACGGCGTAGTGGTCGCGGCGCTCCCGGTACTCGGTCTTGTGGTAGATGACCCCCGGCTCCACCTCCACCTCGCCGGTGGAGAAGTTGCGCTGGAAGTTGGTGCTGTCGTCCACAGCGTCCCACAGGCAGAACTCCACATAGCCGAACACGTCCAGCTCCCGGGGGCGGTCGCTGCGGTTGGTCAGGGTCAGACGGTCCAGCTCGCAGGCATCGCCCTTGGGCACGAACAGCTCCTGCCGGGCGGCGATGCCGTCCTTTTCGCCCTCCAGAATGGTGTAGCCCAGACCGTGGCGGCAGCTGTAACGGTCCAGCTCGGTCTTGGTGGGCTGCCAGCCGGGGTTCCAGATCGTGCCGCCGTCCTTGATGTAGATGTGATGACCGTCCATGTCCAGCGGACAGCTGTTGTAGCGGTAGCGGGTCAGACGGCGCATCCGGGCGTCCCGGTAAAAGCTGTAACCGCCCGCCGTGTTGGAGACCAGACTGAAGAAGTCCTCGCTGCCAAGGTAGTTGATCCACGGCAGCGGCGTGCGGGGTGTGGTGATGACGTATTCCTTGTTCTGGTCATCGAAGTGTCCAAACTTCATAAGTGCTTCCTCCTTAGGGCCTGCCGGAGCGCCGGCAGCATCGTTTCGCGAAAACGATTAAGAATAGCAGGAACGAAGTTCTCTTTGCCTTTAGCATAGCGGAACGGCGAAAAAAAAGCAAGAGGTTTTTGAAAAAATCTGAAAAAAGTCTGCTGCAAAAATCACGGAGCCCCATGGGATTTCCGAAAAAAACACCGACGATCTACGGGGCCGGGCGAAAAACAAAGGATCTGAAACCCCATTTAAAGGGAATGATACGTTTACGGAAAATGACCCGAAAATACAGCGAAATTTTTTGAGTTTTCATCGAAATGTAACGAAATCCGTCCGGTGTGCACAATTTTGGAACTTCCAAATCAATCAAAACGCCAAAAGTGCGGCAGATTCAATAAAAGTTGTTTCCGACTACTTGATTTTTGATGCAGGATGCGCTATTATGAAATTGCGAAAACGATTAAGCCTCGCAGAAAAAACCTGTGGGGACCCGCTTCGGAAGGAGGCAAGGAACGATGCCATCCCTGAAAGATCTGGCAAGAGAATGCGGCGTCTCGGTAGCAACGGTCAGCAAAGCGCTGAACGATCAGACGGACATCTCGCTGGCCACCCGGGAACGCATCCGGGCAGCGGCTCACCGCATGGGCTACCTGCCCAACGCCGCAGCCCGGGCCCTGAAAACCAACCGGACCTACAATCTGGGCGTTCTGTTCGTGGACGAACGACAGAGCGGCCTGACCCACGAATATTTCTCTGCCGTGCTGGACAGCTTCAAGGTGGAAGCGGAGACGCGCGGCTATGACATCACCTTTATCAATCACAACCTCAGCGGCAAGTCCATGAGCTATCTGGAGCACTGCCGCTACCGGGGGGTGGACGGCGTGGCGATCGCCTGCGTGAACTTCTACGATCCGCAGGTGGTGGAGCTGGTCAACAGCGAGGTGCCCGCCGTCACCATCGACCACGTGTTCAACAACCGCATGGCGGTTCTGTCGGACAATGTGGTGGGGGCCAAGGCGCTGGTGCAGCGGGCATGGGCCTGCGGACACCGCCGCATCGCCTTCATCCACGGCGAAAAGACCGCCGTCACCGAAAACCGTCTGGCGGGCTTCTATCAGGCCTGCGAGGAGCTGGGGCTGAAGGTGCCGGAAGAGTACATCCGCTGCGGAGTCTACCACGATGTGGAGCGCTGCGCGCAGGAGACCCGGGCGCTGCTGGCTCTGCCGGAGCCCCCCACCTGCATCATCTTCCCCGACGATTTCTCTGCGCTGGGCGGCTACAACGCCATCCGCGAGAAGAAGCTCTCCATCCCCGAGGACATCTCGGTGATGGGCTACGATGGCATCTACCTGTCCCGGGTGGTCATGCCGCCGCTGGTGACCTACCAGCAAAACACCACAGCGCTGGGCCGCACGGCTGCCGACAAGCTCATCCAGCTCATCGAGCACCCCCGCGTGACCCTGCCGGAACAGATCCGCGTCTCCGGCCGTCTGCTGGACGGCGGATCGGTCCGCATCCTTTAAGTTGCTCAAGGCCCCGGCGGAAGGGACCTTATAAACGAAGAATGTTTTTTGGGAATACGGAAAACCATGAAGGAGGTTTACCCCTATGAAAAAGATCTCTCGTCGCAATTTCCTGCTCGCTTCCGGCGTCGTTACCATCGGTGCAGCCCTGACCGCATGCGTCGGCTCTTCTGCTTCCACCAGCACCGCTTCTTCTGCTCCGGCTTCCTCTGCTGCTCCCGCAGCACAGGGCAAGGTGCTGAACATCTGGTGCTGGAATGATGAGTTCCAGAGCCGTTTCAACGCCTACTATCCTGAGGTGAAGGAGATCGCAGAGGACAAGTCCACCACCACCCTGAAGGACGGCACTCTCGTCAAGTGGACCATCAACCCCAACGAGAACAACAACTATCAGAACAAGCTGGACGAGGCCCTGCTGAGTCAGGACAGCGCCGCCGATGATGATAAGATCGACATCTTCCTGATCGAGGCCGACTACGCCCTGAAGTATGTGGACTCCGACTATGCTCTGGATGTCAAGACGGATATCGGCCTGACCGATGACGATCTGGCAGAGCAGTATCAGTACACCAAGGACATCGTCACCGTGGACGGCAGCCAGCGCGGCACCACCTGGCAGGCGACCCCCGGTCTGTTCGCATACCGCCGCAGCATCGCAAAGGATGTTCTGGGCACCGATGATCCTGCCGAGGTGCAGAGCTTCCTGTCCGACTGGGACAAATTCAACGATGTGGCGACCAAGGCGCACGACAAGGGCTACAAGATGCTGTCCGGCTTTGACGACTCCTTCCGCACCTTCTCCAACAACATCAGTGCACCCTGGGTAGACGGAACCACCATCAACGTGGATCCCAATATGATGAAGTGGGTCGATCAAACCAAGGAGTACACCGACAAGGGCTACAACAACAAGTCCAGCCTGTGGGACAGCCAGTGGGCTGCCGATCAGGGCCCCACCGGCAAGGTGTTCGGCTTCTTCTACTCCACTTGGGGCATCAACTTCACCCTGCTGGGCAACTCGCTGGAAACGCCGGTGGCAGAGGGCGAGACCCCGCAGGTGGGCAACGGCATCTACGGTGACTATGCAGTGTGCGAAGGCCCTCAGCCCTACTACTGGGGCGGCACCTGGATCTGCGGCGCAGCCGGCAGCGACAACATCGAAACCATCCGGGACGTCATGCAGAAGCTGACCTGCGATGAAGCCATCATGAAGCAGATCACCATGGACACGCAGGACTACACCAACAACAAGAAGGCCATGAACGAGATCGCAACCAGCGATTACAAGTCCGACTTCCTCGGCGGTCAGAACCACATCGCTCTGTTTGCAGAGGCTGCAGACAAGATCGATATGTCCAACGCAGGCCCTTACGATCAGGGCATCACGGAGAGCTTCCAGAATGCGTTCAAGGATTACTTCACCGGCAATGTGAAGGAGGACGCCGCAAAGGCAAACTTCGAGACTTCCATCAAGGAGAAGTACCCCGAGCTGACCGACGTGGTCTGGCCCGCATAAACGGTCTTACTCCGAACTGAAAACTGGATCAGAGGGGCGGGCGGCATATCTCGCCCGCCCCTTTGGCTTTGAAAACAAGCGGACGCAGAAAAAGCCTTCCCCCGGTCGGGGGAAGGTGGCGCGTCAGCGCCGGATGAGGGTGCTGGCTGCATCTGTCGTGAAACACCCCTCATCAGTCAGCTGCGCTGACAGCTTCCCCCCAAGGGGTGAAGCCTTTGAACGCGGGCTGGTCGAAGGTTCCAAAGCAGCTTTTTTCCTATATACAACAGGAGGATCCCATGGGAGAGAAAACGAAAAAGAAGGGGTCGATCAGCTATGCAAAGTGGGGCTACATCTTCATTGCGCCGTTCTTTATCATTTTTGCGGTATTCCAGCTGATCCCTCTTGCATCCACCATCTATTACAGCTTTTTTGAGTATTACCGCAGCGGCCTGAAGATCATCGGACCCAGCTTTGTGGGACTGAAAAACTACGCCACCCTCTTTGCCACCGATCTGCCCAAGTATTTCGGCAACACGCTGATTTTGTGGATCATCGGCTTTGTCCCCCAGATCGCAGTCTCGCTGCTGCTGGCAGCATGGTTCACCGACCTGCGGCTGAAGCTGAAGGGACAGACCTTCTTCAAGACGGTCATCTACATGCCCAACCTCATCATGGCCTCGGCGTTCGCCATGCTGTTCTTCGCCCTGTTCTCGGATAACGGCCCGGTGAACGCCGTGCTGCTGAGCATGGGATGGATCAAAGAGCCCATCAGCTTTCTGAACACCGTGTGGGGCAACCGCGGCCTCGTCGGCCTGATGAACTTCCTGATGTGGTTCGGCAACACCACCATCATGCTGATGGCGGCCATTATGGGCGTAGACCCCACCCTGTACGAGGCGGCAGAGCTGGACGGCTGCACCCCCAACCAGATGTTCTGGAAGATCACCATCCCGCTGATCCGGCCCATTCTGGTGTATGTGATGATCACCTCCATGATCGGCGGCCTGCAGATGTTCGATGTGCCGCAGATCCTGACCAACGGCAAGGGCGGCCCAGACCGCACCTCCACCACTATGATCATGTACCTGAACAACCACCTGTTCAGCAAGAACTACGGCATGGCGGGCGCTGTCTCGGTGGTGCTGTTCCTCGTGTGTGCAGTGCTGTGCGTGGTGGTCTACTTCTCCCTCACCAGAGAGGATGACGGCCTGACCAAAGCCCAGCGCAAAGAGCTGAAAGCTGCCCGGAAGGCAGCTGCAAAAGGAGGGAAATGAAGATGGCACATGCTCCGAAAACGCATTCTGAAAAAGCAGCGCTGGCGGCACGCCGCGCCTGGTGCTACCTGGTGCTGGTGTTCATCAGCTTTTTGTGCCTGTTCTTCTTCTATGTGCTGGTGGTCAACTCCACCCGCAATCACTTCGAGATCCAGAAAGGCTTCTCGCTGCTGCCCGGCAGCATGCTGGTCACCAACTTCAAAAATGTGCTGGCCGATGCCAATATCCCGGTGATGACCGGCATCCGCAACAGCCTGATCGTCTCCGCCTGCTCGGCGGCGCTCAGCGTGTACTTCTCGGCCTTGACGGCCTACGGCATCTACGCCTATAACTTCCGGTTCAAAAAGGCGGCGTTTGCCATCATCCTGCTCATTATGACCATGCCCACGCAGGTGTCGGCACTGGGCTTTTTGCAGCTCATTACCAAAATGGGGCTGAAAAACAGCTTCATCCCCCTGATCATTCCCAGCATCGCAGCCCCGGCAGTGTTCTTCTTTATGAAGCAGTATCTGGACGCAAGCCTGCCCATGGAGATCGTGGAAGCCGCCCGTATCGACGGCGCAGGCGAGTTCTATACCTTTAATAAGATCGTGCTGCCCATTATGAAACCGGCTCTGGCGGTGCAGGCCATCTTCTCCTTCGTGGCCAGCTGGAACAACTACTTTATCCCGGCTCTGGTGCTGGACACCGCAGACAAAAAGACCCTGCCCATCCTGATCGCGCAGCTGCGCAGCGCAGACTTCCTGAAGTTCGACATGGGCAAGGTGTACATGATGGTAGCCATTGCCATTCTGCCGGTCATCATCGTCTACCTGCTGCTGTCCAAGTTCATCGTCCGTGGCGTTGCTTTGGGCGGCGTTAAAGGCTAAAATTGCGACCGCGGCCTGCGGCCGAAACAGGGAGGAATTTTTGGCGCAGCGGTCTGCAAGACGCGAGTGCCGCCCAAGGCACGAAGCGGATGCAGGGCACCGCAAGAGGGCACTGATGCCGCTGCCCGAAACCGGAAGCGTGCGGGCTCTGCCGTTTGCCGTCCAAATCTTTCCCGTGAAAATGCAAAGCCGGGTGGTCCGCAGACCGCCCGGCTTTGCTCTGTCAAAATCATTTTTCCGCTGAAGATGCGCAAAGCGAATGCGGCGCGCATTCAAAATCGTCCGCCTTTCTGTGCGCAGCGGTGCTGCGGAGCAGGTTCCTGCTTCCCGCAAGCGGGCTGGGACGCTCTGCTGGGCCAGAGGCAGGGAGGGGTGTTCAGACTTCCCCTTTACTCCGCCTCCACCCACTCCCGCATCCGCTCGGGGCGGTTGGTGACGATGGCGTCCGGCTGCAGCGGCAGCAGGTCGCGGACGGCGTCCTCGGTGTCCACGGTCCAGAAGGCGACCTTGATGCCAAGGTCGTGCAGGCGCTGCACCATGCCGGGCTGCTGGTAGCCGGTGTGGTACTCGCAGCTCACCCAGTCCACCGGAAAGTCGAGGGTCTGGATGTACTTGACCGGGTCGTGCTGCTGCTCCAGCCGCCAGAGCACCTCCGGCAGGCTTTTGCCCGGAAAGTTCGCCCGCAGCATGCTGACCTGATTGCCCAGCTGCCGGAACATCCAGCTGCAGTTTTCCTCCTCGGTGTTTTCCACCGTGAACACCGGCAGCTGGGGAAAATCGTCCCCGTTTTCCTGCTCAATGCTGTTCTGCAGGTCCAGAATGTCCCACAGCTCCTTGGGCAGTGCCATGGTTTCCACGGCACCGTAGACCAGTGCGCCCACCTTGATCTCCGGCATCAGCTGCTTTGCCTGCCGCAGCAGGTCGTGGTTGAAGGAGATCAGCAGCAGCCGGTCCCCCAGACCGGAGGCCCTTACCTCCTCGATGACCCGGGGCACAAAGTCCGGGTCGTCGTCGATGGTGGCTTTCATTTCCAGCTGAACCAGCGTGCCTTCCATTTCGCGGCACAGGGTCAGCGCTTCGGACAGGGTGGCAATGCGCTCGTTCTGAAAACTCACGTCCTTCCAGCTGCCAAAATCCAGCGATTTCAGCTCGCCTTCGGTCATGTCGTAGATGCGCCCCTTGATGTCGGTATGAAAGTCGATGATGAAATCGTGGTGGATCACCAGTTTTTTGTCACCGGTCTGCTGGACGTCCATCTCCACGCCGTCTGCGCCCACCTCCATCGCTTTGCGGAAGGCGGACAGGGTGTTCTCCGGCGCAAGATAGGACGCGCCTCGGTGTGCAATGATCTGAGGTATCATGGTCGTTTTGTTTCCTTTTCGTTATTTTATGTCAGGTCGGTGCCGTTGGAGGCAATGACCTTTTTGTACCAGTAAAAGCTGTCCTTGCGGCTGCGTGCCAGCGTGCCGCGGCCATCGTTGTCCTTGTCCACATAGATGAAGCCGTAGCGCTTTTTCATCTCGCCGGTGGAGGCACTTACAAGGTCGATGGGACCCCATGTGGTGTAGCCCATCAGGGGCAGACCGTCCTCGTTGACAGCCTTTTCCATCTGCTCGATGTGGGCACGCAGATAGTCGATGCGGTAGCTGTCGTGGATGGAACCGTCCGGCTCCACGGTGTCCACCGCGCCCAGACCGTTCTCCACGATGAACATGGGCTTTTCGTAGCGGTCATAGATGGTGTTCAGGGTCACCCGCAGACCCACCGGGTCGATGGCCCAGCCCCACTCGCTGGCCTTCAGATAGGGGTTTTGCACCGATGCCGACACGGCGTTGCCGCTGGCGTTCTCTGCCGCCAGCAGGTCCTTGTCCACCGTGATGCAGCGGCTGGAATAGTAGCTGAAGGACACAAAGTCCACCGTGCCCTGCCGCAGGGTGCGGTCATCCTCCGGCTGGGTGAGCAGCTGCACCCCGGCGCGCTCCATCCGCTTTCTGGCCCACACAGGGTAAGCGCCCCGGGCCTGCACATCGGTAAAGAAGTAGTTATCCCGGTCGGCTTCCTGCGCGGCGCGCACATCCTCCGGGGCGCAGGTGCGAGGATAATACTGCCCGGCGGCCAGCATACAGCCCACCATGGCATCCGGCATTTTCTCGTGTGCCAGCATCACCGCTTTTGCACTTGCCACCAGCTCGTGATGGGCAGCCTGATACTGCACCTGCTGCACATTCTCGCCGGGGTGGAACACCAGTCCCGCGCCGGTGAAGGGCAGATGCAGCAGCATGTTGATCTCGTTGAAGGTCAGCCAGTATTTCACCTTGCCTTTGAACCGGTCAAACAGCACCGTGCAGTAATGGACGTAGGCGTCCACCATGCGCCGGTCCCGCCAGCCGCCGTATTTCTTGATGAGGGCAATGGGGGTGTCAAAGTGGCAGATGGTCACCAGCGGCTCGATGCCGTACTTATGGCACTCGTCAAAGAGGCTGTCGTAGTAGGCAAGCCCCGCCTCGTTGGGCTGGGCGTCATCGCCGTTTGGCAGGATGCGGGTCCACGCAATGGACAGCCGGTAGCACTTGAAGCCCATCTCGGCAAACAGGGCAATGTCCTGTTTGTAGCGGTGGTACATGTCGATGGCCTCGTGGCTGGGGTAGTAGTGCCGGTCATCGCAGGACAGCATCTCCATCTGCCCCAAAGCCACCGGGAATCGGTCCGCCCCAAAGGGGGTCACATCCACCGTGGCAAGGCCCTTGCCGTCTGCCTGCCATGCGCCTTCGCACTGGTTGGCAGCGGTGGCGCCGCCCCATAGAAACTGCCTGGGAAATCCGCCCATAAAATTACCTCCCTGCTTTTTGTCTGCCATTGCTGCGCTGCCATGCAGCAGCACAAATCATCAAATATAAAATACCGCACAAATGCGCGGCTGTCCATGTCCGCTTTTCACAAAAAAAGACACCTCTGCCGAGAAAGTATGACTTTTATCGTCAAAACGCCGAAAATTGCCCCGAGTTTTTGCGCACTTTTCACGATAAAAACCCGAAAACAGCCGCATTTTCTTTCATTCTGGTTCTTTCAAACCCGGGCGGGAAATGGTACAATAAGCAGGTAAGATACACCGCCGCCCCGTCGGCATTGGAAAATGGAGTGTTTGATTATGACAGAGTTCAAGCCCATCAAAGAAGGCAAGGTTCGCGAGATCTATGACAACGGCGACAGCCTGATCATGGTTGCCACCGACCGCATTTCGGCGTTTGATGTCATCCTGAAAAACAAGGTCACCAAGAAGGGCACCGTCCTGACCCAGATGAGCAAGTTCTGGTTCGATTTCACCCGCGACCTGCTGCCCAACCACATGCTGAGCGTGGATGTAAAGGACATGCCGGAGTTCTTCCGTCAGCCCCAGTTTGACGGCAACAGCATGATGTGCCGCAAGCTGACCATGCTGCCCATCGAGTGCATCGTGCGCGGCTATATCACCGGCAGCGGCTGGGCCAGCTACCAGAAGACCGGCAAGGTGTGCGGCATCCAGCTGCCCGAGGGCCTGCAGGAGTCCGACAAGCTGCCCGAGCCCATCTACACTCCCTCCACCAAGGCCGAGATCGGCGACCACGATGAGAACATCTCCTATGAAAAGAGCATCGAGGTGCTGGAAAAGCAGTTCCCCGGCCACGGCGAGGAGTACGCCACCAAGCTGCGTGACTACACCATTGCTCTGTACAAGAAGTGCGCCGAGTACGCTCTGTCCCGCGGCATCATCATCGCGGACACCAAGTTTGAGTTCGGTCTGGACGAAAACGGCAACGTGGTGCTGGGCGACGAGATGCTGACCCCGGACTCCTCCCGCTTCTGGCCGCTGGAAGGCTATGAGCCGGGCCACGGTCAGCCCTCCTTTGATAAGCAGTTCGTCCGTGACTGGCTGAAGGCCAATCCCGACAGCAACTACGACCTGCCGCAGGAGGTCATCGACAAGACCATTGCCAAGTATCTGGAAGCCTACGAGCTGCTGACCGGCAAGAAGCTGTAAGCGCATCTCATAAAACAAAAACAGGCTGCTGCACAAGACAACGTGCAGCAGCTTTTTTACGCACAAAAACATGCGGGTGAACAGATGGGGGTGCGGGACGGCAGCTGTGTTTTCCGGCAGCAGACTGAGAGGGGATCCCCCCGCGCCGCCGCTTCCGGAGGAAGCAGGCGCGGCAGCTGCCGTCTGCCGACCGGAGTTCTCTTGCGAAAATGCAATGCCGGGCGGTCCGCAGACCGTCCGGCATTGCTCGATTCAAATCATTTTTCCGCTGAAGATGCGCAAAGCAACGCGGCGCGCATTCAAAATCGTCTGTTCCGCCATTGCCGCGTCAGAGGCACAGCGCTTTGCGCCCGGCGTCTCACACGCCGCCGTGGCGGCGCTGCTCGGCGGCAAGCTCCTGCTGCAAGGCGGCCTTGCGATGGTCCAGCAGCAGGTCTTTGTTGTACTGGAAATACCGCTCGCAGCCGTTTTCGGTAAGGAACTGGTGGGAGGTGGGGTCCACGGTCAGTTCGGTGACGAACACCACCATTTCCTGACTTTCGGCAAAGGCCTGCTCCATAAAATCGAAGGCGGCTTCCAGCGCGGCACTGGCAGCCTGCTGGGCTTTTTCGCGGTCGTCTGCCAGTGCGCGGAACTGGCTGCGCAGCAGGTCAAACGCCTCCTGTGTGCCGGCGGCGCTGGCGCGGCGCAGCTCACCCTCCCAGTTGCGCAGGGCAGCCTGCACCTGCAGGCGGGTGGTCAGTGCATCCCGGCTCAGCAGTCCGGCGGCGCGCTTTTTCTGGGTCTCAGCGTCATAGTCCTCGATCTGCTGGTGAAACAGCTCTGCCGACCCGTCCGGGATATCTTCCGGCAGGGTGGCAAGGGCGGTCTTGGTCTCGCGCAGAAATGCGTAGCATTCATCCGCCACGGCGTCTGCCTGCCGGGATGCAGAGAACCGGGTGCCCAGCCCCGCCAGCAGCAGACTGACAAGGCTGAGCCGCTCGTCAAAGGGGGCTTGCAGCAGGCGGGCAAACACGGCGGGCTTTGCCTGCCCGGCAAGAATTTCCTCCACGCCGTAGTCGTCCCGGTACTTGTAGTACAGATCCAGATAAGCCGAGAAGTCCTCGGCGATCTTGGGGTGCTGGATGTATTCCCGGATCAGCTCCTCGTCTGCCTGCAAGCCCAGCGCTTCATAGGTGTCCAACAGGTTGGAAAGATCCTCCCAGCCGCGGGCGGTGACGAACTGGGTGCCGTCCACGTCCGCGTTGATCTGGTAAAAGTTCTGGGGATGCAGTTCCAGATAGCTCAGGATGGCGCTGTGGATATGGGCGGCGCGGGCATAGTCCTTCCACACCGGCAGGTCAGGCTCGATATCCATACGGCGCACGCGGTCAAGGGTCACGATGTCAAAATCCCGGACGGATTTGTTGTACTCCGGCGGGTTGCCTGCCGCCACGATGACCCAGCCCGCAGGCACAGCCTGATTGCCAAAGGTCTTGCACTGCAAGAATTGCAGCATGGTGGGGGCCAGCGTCTCGGACACGCAGTTGATCTCGTCGATGAACAGGATGCCCTCCGAAAGGCCGGTGGCCTCCATTTTGGCGTAGATGCTGGCGATGATCTCGCTCATGGTGTACTCGGTCACCGACACGTCCTTATCGCCGTAGTGGCGCTGCCGGATAAAGGGCAGACCCACGGCGCTCTGGCGGGTGTGGTGGGTGATGGTGTAGGCCACCAGTGCCACCCCGCACTCCCGGGCCACCTGCTCCATCACCTGCGTTTTGCCAATGCCCGGAGGGCCCATCAGCAGGATGGGGCGCTGCCGGATGGCGGGGATGGCGTATTCGCCCAGCGCATCCTTGGCAAGGTAGGCTTTTACGGTATGCTCGATCTCTTCCTTGGCACGTTTGATGTTCATAATAGTTCCCCCTCGTCAGGAGTTGTTCAACTCGCGGTACAAATCGTCCTCTTCCGCCAGAGCGTCCGCAAGGGCGCTGGCCGGGCGGGCTGCTGCACCGGTAAATTCTTCTTCGTCCAGAACCACCTTCATGGCCCACGGCGGCACATTGGCGTCATCGAACCGCTCCCCCAAAAACAGGAAGGCGGTGTCGTAGGCCGGGCGCTTGGCGGGGTAGGTGCCCATGCCGTCGGTGAAGTACAGCAGGCCGCGCAGGTTCGCAAACTTCTTTTCGGCGCAAAGCTGGTTCACATATTCAAAGGCCGGGCGGAAGTCCGTTCCGCCGCCGCCCCGCAGCTCAAAGTGATTCATGGCATGGATCAGTTCGTCCTCGTTGCGGACCAGAAGATCTTGCCGCACGGCGTTGTCGGCCTGAATCAGGTGCAGATTCATGCGGTGGAAAAAGTTTTCCCGCCCTTTCAGCAGGGTGTAGGTCTCGGCCAGAAAGGCACGCACCAGCTCGCCGGAGGTGGAGTAGCTGGTGTCAATAACCAGCGCCAGTTCCTCGATCTTTTTGCTCTCCCGGCTTTCCAGCGGCTCGATGAGGGGCAGGTTGCCGTACACCGAAAGGCCGTAGGTGTAGAAGTTCAGATCGAACTCGTCCGGGTCCAGCTTGACCTCCTCCCGCAGGACGCAGAACCGGCGAAGAAAGTCCTTGTAGCTGCGGCGGCTGCGGTTGGCGGCCTTCACCTGCTGCTTCAGCGCATCGGTGCCCTCACCTGCCTCTTTATCCCGCAGGTCCAGCTCGGTCTGCATCCGCTCCCCGATCTTCAGCCACGTTTTCTGGGGCAGGGGGGGGGGCATCTGCTGGGGCTGCTCCGGGGCATCCTTGGGCCACAAACGGTGGTCATCGGTGACAAATTCCCGCTCCAGCTGCCGCAGTACGCCGGGCGTCTGACGGGTCAGCCACCGGTACACCGGCGCAGCTGCCACCACAGTTTCCTCGGCGGCGATCTGCTGATAGGCATTCTGCCGCACATAGGTCAACGGGCGCTTGACGCTGGCGCGGTTCAGGCTGTCGATGACGTTTTCCACCGCGATATCGCAGGCAAGGCTCCACAGCTGCGGCTCCCGGCGGCCCTTCAGCCACAAATGCCGGAATACGCAGTGGAATATGGTATGCAGATACAACCGATTGAGATATTTTGGGTTCTCCTGATAAAGCAGCAACAGGCGCTGCGGCTGATAATACAGGGTCTGTCCGTCCGTAGCCAGCACCCGGCAGCGCTCGTCCGGGGCGGGGGACAGGGCGCTGAGTGCCATATCCAGAAACCGGAAGTCCAGATACAGCCCGCTGCGCACCACCGCCAGCACCTCGCCGCCCATGCGCGCCTGCCACTCCTCGTGAGTCTCGGCCCGCTGGGACCGGAAGGGCTTGCGGGGGTCGAAAAATTTTTCTTTTGGCAAGAGGTTCACCTCATTTGAAAACGGCCTTGCTGCAAACTCCCCCAGTCATCGCTGCGCGATGCCAGCCCCCTCGGGGATGGGGCCTCTGGTGAAACCGGAAGCTTACCCTTACTGCTAAAGGCTCCCTCTTAGAGGGAGCTGGCGCACGAAGTGCGACGGAAGGAGTTTTCTATTTCTCAAAAATCAAAATCGTACCGCTGCTTTTTGGGCTGGGGGGCATATTTTTTGTGCTCCGCGTCTGCCAGCAGGGCGGCAGCGGAGGCGTTCTCTGCCTTGGCGGCAAGGGCGGCAGCGGAGGCAAAGGCGGCTTTGTCCAGCACGTCCAGCGCCAGCAGGGCGCGGATGCCGTCGGTGTCCTGCGCCTTTAAAAGGCGGGTGAGCACCCGGTCGGTGTTTGCCGCCAGAAATGCCCGGTAATGCCCGGCGGCGGCTTCGGTCAGCTGCCACGGATACCGCAGACGGTCGAAGCAGAGCATGGCCATAATGGCGGCGTCATCGGCATCGTGCCCCTGCGGGAAGATGGCGTCATATTCTGCGGGGAGGAATTTATTGTCGAGAAAACACTGTCTGTAATGGTATCCCTGCCCGGAAAAGGTGTGCAGCAGGATATGGGCGGGGGTCTCCTCGATGTCCTCCCAGTAGGCAGGGTACCACAGCGCTGCCAGCGGCGCGGGGGCATCGGCGGGCCAGAACTGTGCCTGCACCGCCTCGGTGATGTTGTTCACGAGGGCAAACAGACCGGTGGAGTCCCCGGGCGCAGCCTGCATCCGCAGAGTCTCCAGCGCAAAGCAGTTCAAAAACACATCGCTGCCCACGGTCAGGCTGCCGCTGCCCACGGTGAGCAGGCGCAGGCTGCGGCAGTTGTAAAAGGCGCAGCTGCCAATCACCTGCAAACTGTCCGGCAGGGTGACTTCCTCCAGAAAGCTGCCGCACACCGGGTGCAGCGCTTCTTCGTCTGCTGCCGGGGCGTCAAAGTCGAAGTCGTACCGGCGGGCGGGCTTTTGCCCCACCGCCTGCCCGAACGCCCGGGTCAGCCGCACCGTGCCGTCCGGCTCCGCCGTATAGCGGCAGGTCTTGTCTGCCGCGGGCAGGCTGCGGGGCTTTTCCGAAAAGCAATAGTCGCCCAGCTCGGTGACGGCAAAGCTGCCCCCCTCCGGTGCGGGCAGACAGCCCGGCAGCGTCACGCAGGGCACTGTGCCGTACACCCGCACCAGCCGTGCCGTGTCTGCCGAAAGGGGCAGGATGTCCAATGTAAGGGTGTTTTCCGGATATGCCATGTTCTGACCTCGTTTTCCTGCAATTCATTCAAGGTCCAGTATACCGCGAACAGGGGGTGATTGTCCAGAGCGGAGAAGAGAAAAGGAGCCGCCGCACGGCGGTGTGCCGGTGCGGCGGCTCTTTTGAGAAGGTAGAAAAACGCTTAGTTCTCGGCAAGGTTGCCGGTGTACAGCTGGTAATACTTGCCCTTTTTGGCGATCAGCTCGTCGTGGCTGCCGCGCTCGATGATGCGGCCCTGCTCCAGCACCACGATGCAGTCTGCATTGCGGACGGTGGACAGGCGGTGCGCGATGACAAAGCTGGTGCGACCGTACATCAGGCCGTCCATGCCGCGCTGCACCAGCGCCTCGGTGCGGGTATCAATGGAGGAGGTGGCCTCGTCCAGGATCAGCACCGGTGGATCAGCAACGGCGGCGCGGGCAATGGCAAGCAGCTGGCGCTGTCCCTGCGAGAGGTTGGCACCGTCACCGGTCAGCATGGTGTTGTAGCCCTCCGGCAGGCGCTTGATGAAGCCATCGGCATTGGCAAGGCGGGCGGCGGCGATGCACTCTTCATCGGTGGCATCCAGCCGGCCATAGCGGATGTTCTCCATCACCGTGCCGGTGAACAGGTGGGTGTCCTGCAGCACGATGCCCAGCGAACGGCGCAGGTCGGCTTTTTTGATCTTGTGGATGTTGATGCCGTCATAGCGGATCTTGCCCTCCTGAATATCGTAGAAGCGGTTGATGAGGTTGGTGATGGTGGTCTTGCCTGCACCGGTGGAGCCGACAAAGGCGATCTTCTGCCCCGGACGTCCATACAGGTTGATGCCGTGCAGCACCGTCTTATCCGGCACATAGCCAAAGTCTACGTCCGTAAAGGTGATGTCGCCCGCCAGCTTGTGGTAGGTGGTGGTGCCATCGTGATGGGGATGCTTCCACGCCCACAGGCCGGTGCGCTCGTCCGTCTCCACAAGATTGTCGCTGCGGTCGTACTTTGCGTTGACAAGGGTCACATAGCCCTCGTCGGTCTCGCCGGGCTCGTCCATCATCTTGAAGATGCGCTCGGCACCAGCCAGTGCCATGATGATGCTGTTGGCCTGCATGGACACCTGACTGATGGGCATGTTGAAGCCCTTGTTCAGGCTCAGAAAGGCCACCACCGTGCCAAGGGTCGTGCCGCCGATGCCGCTTACCGCCATGGCAGCGCCTGCCAGCGCGCAGACGGCGTAGCTGATGTTGCCCAGCTGAGCGTTGACCGGCATCATAATGTTGGCAAAGCTGTTGGCCTTGTTGGCGCTGTCCTTCAGCTGGTCGTTCAGCTGGCGGAAACCGTCCAGCGCCTTCTGCTCGTGGGTGAACACCTTGACCACCTTCTGGCCTTCCATCATCTCTTCAATGTAGCCGTTCACCCTGCCAAGGTCCCGCTGCTGCTGGATGAAGTATTTGCCGGACTGCTGGGTGATCTTTTTGGAGCAGAACAGCATCAGCGCCACCATCAGCATGGTGACGACCGTCAGCTGCCAGCTGAGCATGCACATGCTGAAGAACACCGACACGATGGTGATGGCGCTGGACACCAGCTGCGGGATGCTCTGGCTGAGCATCTGGCGCAGGGTGTCCACATCGTTGGTGTACACGGACATGATGTCGCCGTGGGGGTGCCGGTCAAAGTAGGAGATGGGCAGGCTTTCCATGTGGGTGAACAGCTGGATGCGCAGATTGCGCAGGGTGCCTTGGGTCACGTTGACCATGATGCGGGCGTTGCACCACGCCGCCAGAATGCCCACAAGATAGATGCAGCTCACCCGCAGCAGTGCCGCTGCCAGCGGGGCAAAGCTGGGGTCCTGCTGCTGGGTCATGGGCACGATGTAATCGTCCATCAGGGTCTTTAGGAACAGACTTGCCTGTACGTTTGCCAGAGCACTGACCACGATGCAGACCAGCACAAGGATGCAGTGGGGCAGATAGTGCCGGAACACCTCGTCCATGATGCGTTTCAGCAGCTTGCCCGGGTTTTCCACCTTGGGGCGCGGGCCGCGCACACCGCGGGGACCGGGACCATGTACTTCTTTCACTGCCATTACTGCTCACCTCCCTGTTTGTCAAAGTCGCCGCCGCCCTGCGTCTGGCTGTTGTAGACCTCCTGATAGATGGCGTTGGTCTTTAAAAGTTCCTCGTGGGTGCCCAGACCGTTAATGCGTCCGTTGTCCAGCACAAGGATGCGGTCGGCATCCTGCACCGAGGAAATGCGCTGTGCAATGATGATCTTGGTGGTTCCGGGGATCTCCTCCCGGAAGGCCTTGCGGATCTTGGCGTCCGTTGCGGTATCCACCGCGCTGGTGGAGTCGTCCAAAATCAGCACCTTGGGCTTGCGCAGCAGAGCGCGGGCGATGGTCAGGCGCTGCTTCTGACCGCCGGACACATTGGAGCCGCCCTGCTCGATCCAGGTGTTGTACTTGTCCGGGAACCGCTGGATGAACTCGTCCGCGCAGGCCAGCTTTGCCATGCGGATGCACTCTTCCTCGGTGGCGTTTTCATCGCCCCAGCGCAGGTTGTCCAGAATGGTGCCGCTGAACAGCACGTTCTTCTGCAGCACCATGGACACCTCCCGGCGCAGCACGTTAAGGTCATAGTCCCGCACGTCCACGCCGCCCACCCGCACGGTGCCGCTCTCGGCGTCGTACAGGCGGGGGATCAGCTGCACCAGACTGGATTTTGCACTGCCGGTGCCGCCGATGATGCCCAGCGTCTCGCCGGGCCGGATGGTAAAGCTGATGTCGTTCAGCACCGGCTGACCGCTGCCGTGCTTATACTTGAAGGTAACGTGGTCGAACTGGACACTGCCGTCAGCCACCTGCTGCACCGGCTGCTTTGCCGGGGGCAGGTCGGTGGTCTCATCCAGCACTTCCACGATGCGCTTGGCGGAAGCGGCGGACATGGCGATCATCACAAACGCCATGCTCAGCATCATCAGTGCCATCATAATGTTCATAATGTAGCCGAACAGAGCGTTCAGCTGGCCGGTGGTGATGGCACCATGCAGAACGTACTTGGCACCCAGCCAGCTCAGCGCAAGGTTGCAGCCGTAGATGGCGGTCAGCATGGCGGGGTTGTTGAAGCTCAGGCGGCTTTCGGCATTGACGAACTGCTTGTACAGGCTCTGGCAGGCTTTGGTGTACTTTTCGTTCTCAAAGCCTTCGCGCACGAAGCTCTTGACCACCCGGATGGCGGACACATTCTCCTGCACGGACGCGTTCAGGTCGTCGTAGTTCTTGAACACCCGGTCGAAGATGTGGAAAGTGGGCACCATGATGCCCGCCAGCACCGCCACCAGAAAGACTACTGCCACCACGAACACCAGAGACAGCGGGCCGCCGATGACCACGGACATGAACAGGGCAAACACCAGATGCACCGGGGCGCGCACACACATGCGCTCGATCATCTGGAAGGCGTTCTGCACGTTGGTCACGTCGGTGGTCATGCGGGTGACAAGGCCCGCCGTGGAGAATTTGTCAATGTTGGAAAAAGAGTAGTGCTGGATGTTTTCATACATGGCATCGCGCAGATTTCCGGCAAAGCCGGTGGATGCCTCGGCAGCATACTTGCCCGCCAGCACGCCCAGCACCAGC
Source organism: uncultured Faecalibacterium sp. (assembly GCA_934513205.1). Taxonomy (GTDB): domain Bacteria; phylum Bacillota; class Clostridia; order Oscillospirales; family Ruminococcaceae; genus Faecalibacterium. The sequence goes on from CAKSWU010000006.1 coordinate 20,888, forward strand.
GCAATGGCTGCCACCAGAAAGGTGAGCAGGCCGTAGCGGAGGATGGCGTTCATATCGCCCTTTTCAATGCCGAGATCAATGATGAAGGCCATGATGGTGGGCAGCAGCACATCCATCACAGCTTCCAGCGCGGCAAAGAGCGGTGTCAGGATCGCGGCGCGCTTGTACTTGCCCAGATGCGACACTAACTTTTTGATCATCTGAGTTCCCTCCTGTTTGTGTTATTTGTTTGTTACAGAACAATTTTATACAAAACATTTTAATTGTCAAGATGGTTCGAAAAATGTTCACATTTACTAATATGACGAACACTTTTTCGGCAGGATGCACGGAAAGACCGTTATTTCAGCGCCTCCCGCAGCTTGTTCAGAAGCCGCAGAAGCTCTGCGTTTTCGTCCTCGGTCAGCAGGCTTGCCACATAGTCATCGGTCTGGTGGAAGGACAGCATGGTCTTTTCGTGGAAGCGGATGCCCTCCTCGGTGAGCACCAGCTGCTTGAGCCGGGCGTCCTGCGGCACGCTCTGCCGCCGGATGTAGCCCTTGCGCTCCATCAGCTGCAGGATGTTGGTGACGGTGGAGCGGGTGATGGAGAACTCGCGCTCGATGTCCCGCTGATACACCGGCTGGTCCGGGTGGCGGTAGAGATATTCAATGATCCACCCGTGCATGGGGGTGGCCTGCTCCACCCCGTTGGCGCGGGCAAACTGATTGATCCGGCGGAAGATCAGGTTGTCCACCCGGCGGATCTGGGCGGGAATGACCTGCGGCCCATCCCACGGCGGGTCGGAGTGGGTGCAGTCGAGATGTTTTTCATCACACATAATGCTTGTTCCTTTGTCTGGTTCTGAATGAGATAGTTTTGAACGAAACTGTTTGATAACATACATATTATACAGCTCTGCACCGAAATGTCAAGCAGAAAGACAGTGGTGCCATGGTGCGTGATCCGGGAGAACGGCAGGGGACTGAAACAGTCCGGCATTTCATCTTAACACATCCTAAAATGTACCAATTTCATGTCAAAATGGTAACAATTCTTACTTCATCGTGTATTATGCGCACGAAATACTTGCGTTTTTGTCTGTTTTGTTGTATAATCCTTTTCATTCGCCTACCATAACGATTGGTTGGCAGGAATTCTAAGATCAAAGGAGTACTTATTCCATGAAACTCAAGAATGTTGCAATCGTTGCTGCCGCGCTGGCACTGACTGTTGGCATGACCGCTTGCGGCGGTTCTTCTTCCACCGCTTCCTCTGTTGCTTCTTCTGCTGCTTCCAGCGAGGCTGCTTCTTCCGAGGCTGCTTCCAGCGAGGCTGAGGCTGCATCTGCCGAGTACACCGTGTACAACACCACCGGCACCACCGTTACCGAGCTGTACCTGTACGAGGTTGGCGCCGAGGACAAGGGCGAGAACCTGGCAGGCAAGGGTCTGGCAGACGGCGAGAGCGTTGTTCTGACCCGCGATGTCGAGGCTGACAAGCAGGAAGGCCTGACCTATGTGCTGGAGTTCACCACCGAGAACGGCCAGACCCAGAGCTTCGACACCCTGCACTATGAAGTGGCTTCCATCTCTCTGAAGAGCGTGGACGCTGCTGCCGGTGCTACCCCCATCGCTTTCGAGGCTCCCCAGAACTAAAAAGCTGCCGCGAACGAACGGTTTGCGCTGCCGCCTGTGCCCCTTGCGGGTGCAGGCGGTTTTTGTTTTGCGGGCCCCGGAAATAGCGGCAGTCTGCAGGGGAAATCTGCACAAGGAAAATCGTGTGAATTTGTGTACATTTGGTAACATAATGGTAACAGTTTGCCGTTTATGGGGCATTTTGTGCAAATTTACTCTTGCATTTTTGGGCGAGATGCGTATAATAGGATTCTGCAAGCGGGACCTGTGAGAACCGCTGCAAAATCATTTTTTACAAAAGATCCAAAAGGAGTACTTATATTATGAAACTGAAGAATGTTGCTGTTGTCGTTGCTGCTGTTGCTCTGGCTGTTTCCATGACCGCTTGCGGCGGTGCTTCTGCTGCTTCCGCTTCCACTGCATCCTCTGCTGCTTCCTCCGAGGCTGCTTCCTCCGAGGCTGCTTCCTCCGAGGCTGCTTCCTCCGAGGCTGCTTCTTCTGAGGCTGAGTCCGAGGTCGCTTCCGAGGCTGCTTCTTCTGAGGCTGCATCTGAGGTCGCTTCCGAGGCTGCTTCCTCTGAGGTCGCTTCCTCTACTGCCGTCTGATCGGTCGGGACCATTTGACCTTTTCGCCTGTGCCCTTTGCGGGTGCAGGCGTTTTTGTTTTACAGACGACGCAGGAAGGGATTTTTCTGGTGGCCCTTCCATATTTTGCACTTTACTCTTGCAAACTAAAACGAAATCCGCTATCATAGAAATCAAGAGCCCCCTGCGGCAGTTGGGAAAAAAGAGAAGGAGCATGATTTTTATGGCTGAAAAAGAGATCAAGGGCGTCAAAAAATTTCTGGAAGAGTTCAAGGCCTTTGCCATGCGCGGCAATGTGCTGGACATGGCAGTGGGCGTTGTCATCGGCGGTGCCTTTACCGCTATCGTCACTGCGCTGGTGGAGGACATCATCAACCCGCTGATCGGCCTGTTTTTCAAGGCGGATTTTTCCGATGTAGTCATCGGACTGGGCGGCTCCAGCATCAAGATCGGCGAGTTCGTCAACTCCATCATCAACTTCCTCATCGTGGCCTTTGTGCTGTTCGTTGTGATCAAGTTCGTCAACTCCCTGCACAAAAAGCCCGCCGAGCCGGAAGCTCCCGCAGAGCCCACCACCAAGGTGTGCCCCTTCTGTCAGAGCGAGATCTCCATCAAGGCGGTGCGCTGCCCCCACTGCACCTCCAAGCTGGAGGGCTTCCCGGAGATCAACAATTAAATTTTGAATGGCCTACGCTTTGCTCTGGCCATATTCAGCGGAATCATTTTCTAAATTACAAATCGGGAAAGTCTGCGGACTTTCCCGATTTGTTTTTTCACCGGCGGAGCCGCAAAGGCAAACAGCCTAATCAACGCAAAACCTCCCCGCCCTGCCGCAGTCGCTGCGGTTCCAGAGCGGGGAGGTTTTGCACTTTATCCGGGTAGCCTGCGGAAGCTCCGGAAGGTTTTACTGAACCTTGGTCAGCTCGGCCAGCTTGTGGAAGATCTCGGTGTTGTCGAACACGCCGCCGAACTTGTCGGCCCCCACGCCGTTGGCGTAGACGTTCACCATGGCACCGGTGTGGGCGTAGGTGGTGTGGTCCATGCCGGACTTGTGGTTGATGGTGTGGCAGACAGCCATGCTGAAGGGAATGTAGGTGCCGTACAGCTCGTAGTCCTGCTGGGACATATCCTTTTGGCTGGCAGAGCCCACCTGCAGGGTGCGCTCGTAGGCGGTGCGCAGGTTCTGCACCTCGTAGTCGGTCAGCAGCAGCTTGCCGGCGTTGGCGGCATCCGGGTCGGTGGGCAGGGTCAGACCAAAGTTTGCCTTCACGTCCTGCATGGCAGTCTCAAAGGGGGTCTTGTTGGCAATGTAGCCCTGCACATAGGTGGAATCGAACTTTGCGTAGGACATCTTCTGGTGGGCCAGATTGGTCAGGAAGGTGTCGTAGTTGGTGGTCTTGTAGCCGATGGCCATGCCGCCGGTCTCGTGGTCGGCAGTGACCAGGATCAGGGTCTCGTTGGGGTGCTGCTTCTGGAAGTCCACCGCAGCCTGCACGGCATTGCTCATTTCCAGCACATCGTGGATGGAAGCGGCGGCATCGTTGGCGTGGCAGGCCCAGTCGATCTTGCCGGACTCGGTCATCAGGAAGAAGCCCTTGGGATTATCCAGCAGCTCGATGCCCTTCTTGACGTAGTCGGTCAGCTGCCACTCGCCTGCGGCAGCGTCCATGGCGTAGTTCATGGCCTTGCCGTCTGCCAGATTCTCGGCAATGACCAGAGTCTTGCCTGCGCCGGCGGTCAGGGCAGCGGCGCCTGCCTGCGTGGTGACCACGTTGTAACCGGCCTGTGCGGCGACCTCGTGGTTGTTGGGGCCGGTGCCGTCGCCGTTCACCTTCTGGAACTCGCCGCCGGCAAAGTACTCAAAGCCGGAGTTTGCCAGCTCCACACCGATCTGGTAGTAATTCTTGCGGGTCTTCTGGTGAGCATAGAAGGCAGCGGGGGTGGCGTGGTCGATGTTCACGGTGGAGATCACGCCCACCTTATAGCCCTTCTGGGCATGCAGCTTTTCAGCGATGGTCTCATAGGCCACATCGCGGGTCCACGGGCACATATTGATGACGCCGCTCTCGGTCTTGTTGCCGGTGGCGATGGAGGTGGCGGTGGAAGCGGAGTCCGGGCAGAAGGAGGTGCTGTCGTAGGTGGTCACGCTGCCTACCGTGGGGAAGCCGGTGAAACTCAGGTCGGCCTCGGTCACAGCGCCATTGTTGTCCACGGTGCCCTTGTAGAAGCGGGCAGACTGGATCTGGGCGGTGCCCATGCCGTCACCGATGAACAGGAAGATATACTTGGGCTTCTGGAACAGGCCCAGCAGGCAGTTCTCCTCGTCGGCTGCGGCGGAAGCATCGGCCTCGGCTGCATGGGCAGCCACGGGAGCTGCAGCCATCATACCGGCAGCGGAAGCTGCGGCACCGAATTTCAGAAAGCTGCGGCGGGACATCGTATTCTCTTTCATACTGGATTTCCTCTCTTTTCATCAGGCGCACCGGCCTGTCTGTTGTGTCGTTTGGGAACGCCTTTATTGTAGCGCGCCGCCTGCTGCGGAGAAACCATGCCCCGGAAAAGCTTTGGTAAAACCGGTGCGGCAGACCTGTCCCGATTGTAAAAAAACGGAAAAGGCTGTAAAATCCGCCGTTCTGCCCGCTTTTTCCACAAACAGGCCCGGAAGGGTTGAAAGTTGGGCGGGTTTCATTGTACAATAGAAGGTGCAAGCAAGAGCGAACCCTTTATAAGAGAGAGGAATGGATATATGGCTGAGATCAAAGTTCTGTCGCTGGATCTGGACGGGACCCTGACCAACGATCAAAAGCAGATCACCCCCCGCACCCGCGCCGCGCTGGATGCCGCCATTGCAAAGGGCGTCACCATCGTGCTGGCGTCCGGGCGGCCCACCGCCGGCATCACGCCGCTGGCAAAGGATCTGGGGCTGGACAAAAAGGGCGGCTGCATCCTGTCTTACAACGGCGGCAAGATCGTGGACTGCGCCACCGGCGGGACGCTGGTGGAAAAGACGCTGGACCCGGCGCTGGTGCCCGAGCTGTGCGCCTTTGCCGCCGCGCAGGATGTGGCCATCATCACCTATAATAAGGAGGGCGTTGTCACCGAACGCCCGGACGATCCATGGGCCCTGCGCGAATGCTTTACCTGCAAGCTGCCCATGACCGGCGTGGACGATCTGGCAAAGTATGTGGATTACCCCATCTGCAAGATGCTCATCACGCTGGACCCTGCCCGCCGGGACGAAGTGTGGGCCGCAGGCAGACAGCAGTTTGATGGCCGCATCGACCTGTACCCCTCCAGCCCCTTCTTCATCGAGGCAGTGCCGCTGGGCGTAGCCAAGGACGGCAGCCTTGCCGCCCTTTTGGAACGCATGGGCCTGACCCGCGACAACCTGATGGCCTGCGGCGACGGCCTGAACGACCGCTCCATGATCGCCTATGCCGGGGTGGGTGTGGCGATGCAGAACGCCGAGCAGCCGGTAAAGGACTGCGCCGACTATGTGACCGCTGCCGACAACAACCACGACGGCGTTGCCGAGGCTGTGGAAAAGTTTATTTTACGAGAGGACTAACAAAGCAATGCCGCGTAACTTAGTTTTATTTGATCTGGAATGGAACATCGGCTACCAGCCGTACATCTTCAACTATCATGGGGTGCAGCAGACCTTCCGGGGCGAGATCGTGGAGATCGGTGCCGTGAAGATCGACGAGGACGCCAACGTGCTGGATACCTTCTCCATCCATCTGCGCCCCCGCATTTTCCGCAAATTGCAGCACCATATCGCCAAGGTGACCGGTCTGACCCAGGCAGATCTGGACAAGGGCGAACCCATCGTGCAGGGACTGCGCCGCTTTATGCAGTGGTGCGGCCCGGACGCCGAGTTTGCCGAGTGGGGTCTGGATGACGTGCCGGTGCTCAAGCAGAACCTGTTTTTGTGCAATCTGGACGAGTCCAAGCCCACCGTCTGGTACGACCTGCAGCAGGTCTTTCTGCGGGAGCATCCCCGCAAGGAGGGCGAGGGCATGACGCTGGAGAGCGTCGTCACCCGCATGGGGATCCCCATGGAGCGCCCCTTCCACGATGCGCTGTCCGACACGCTGTACACCGCCGACGTCTGCCGCCTGCTGGACCTGCGCGCCGGGCTTGCTGCCTACCCCACCGAGGAGGAATCTCTGCGGGCCAGTCTGTGCGCCGTGCCCGGCGACTACCGGGATTTTGCGGTGTTCCGGGGCTATGTGGAGCAGTACGCATGGCGCACCGATCCCAAGATCTACCAGATGTCCTGCCCGGAGTGCGGCGAGACACTGACCCCGGACGAGGTGTGGCTGAAAAAGGGCAGCAACAGCTGGTATACCCTCAGCCAGTGCCCCCGGTGCGCCGGCAGCGGCAGCGCCGCCGGGCAGGGCGTGTTCCAGCGGTACAAGCTCTCCCGCCGGGATGGACTGCACTGGAGCTTTGCCCGCTGCCTGCAGATGCCGGACGCCGAAAGCCTTGCCCGGTGGGAAAAACAGCGCACCGCCCAGCTGGAGCGGATGCGCGCCAAGGCCGAAAAGCAGGCTGCGGAAAAATAACTGCAGGAAAATCCCTTTTTATCCCGTTGTATTGATAGAAGAGCACCGGGTGTGTCGAAAAATGCACACTCTGTTCACGGCTCTGTCATAGAGAATGGATATACTAAACACAATGCAGCCTGCCCGGGAACGCCCCGGTCCCGGCTGCACAGAAAGGGATCGGACACAGGATGCAAACCGCACTGATGGGCTGGATGCACCAGCTTGGAACACTGGAATACTGGGAAGCGCTGCTGGCGGGCTTTGAAGGGATGGGTCCCCTTGTGCCCATCCTGCTGGCGATGGTGGAGTCCTTCTTTCCGCCGCTGCCGCTGGTTGCCATCGTGGCGCTGAACGTGGCGGCGCACGGCGGGCTGCTGGGCTTTTTGTACAGCTGGGCAGGCGTAGCGCTGGGCGGCAGCATCATGTTTTTATTCTGGCGGCGGCTGGTCAAGCGCTATTTCTGGAAGGTCGCGTCCCGCTGGCCCCGGCTGGAAAAGGCGCAGCGGTGGGTCAGCCGCTTCGACACCTCTTCGCTGTTCCTGCTGGCGCTGCTGCCCTTCACGCCAAGCTCCTTTATGCATCTGGCGTTCGGCATCTCCGACTTTGACGAGAAGCGCTACCTTGTCACTATGCTGCTGGGCAAGGGGGTCATGGTGGCGATGATGTCCGTCTTTGGGCAGTCGCTGGTCAGCTCCCTGAAGAACCCCGTGTATCTTCTGCTGTCCATCGCCCTGTGGGGCGGCATGTACTGGGTAAGCAAAAAGTTCTGCAAACGGCACGATCTGGACTGATCCGCTGCCGCTTTTCCCGCCAGCAAAAAGAGATAGAAAAAAGAGATAGACGTGTGCCGTTTTGGACACGTCTATCTCTTTTTTTCAGAATCAACTGGCTGTGGCAGGCATTACTTGGGCTGGCGGCCGATGTAGGCCAGAATGCCGCCGTCGGCGTAGAGGATCTGACCGTTCACAAAGTCGGATGCGTGGCTGGCAAGGAACACGCAGGGGCCAACCATGTCCTCCGGGTCGCCCCAGCGGCCTGCGGGGGTCTTGGCAACGATGAACTGGTCAAAGGGGTGGCGGCTGCCGTCCGGCTGCACCTCGCGCAGGGGCGCGGTCTGGGCGGTGGCGATGTAGCCGGGGCCCATGCCGTTGCACTGGATGTTGTACTCGCCGTACTCGGAGGCGATGTTCTTGGTGAGCATCTTCAGGGCACCCTTGGCGGCGGCGTAGGCGGAGACGGTCTCGCGGCCCAGCTCGCTCATCATGGAGCAGATGTTGATGATCTTGCCCTCGCGCTTTTCCATCATGTCGGGCAGCACGGCCTTGGAGCAGTTGAAGGCACCGCCCACATGGACGTCGATGACCCGCATGAAGTCGGCGTGGCTCATCTCGATCATAGGCACCCGCTTCATCAGGCCGGCGTTGTTCACCAGAATGTCCACCGGGCCCACCTCGGCCTTGATCTTTGCCACCATGGCGTTTACGGCGTCCTCGTTGGAAACGTCTGCCACATAGCCGTGGGCGTCGATGCCGGCAGCCTTGTAGGCAGCCATGCCCTTCTCTAAGCTGGCCTCAGAGGAGCAGTTGAAGCAGATGACGGCGCCGCACTGTGCCATGCCCTCTGCGATGGAAAAACCGATGCCGTGGGCACCGCCGGTGATCAGGGCCACCTTGCCCTGCAGGTTGAATGCAGAAAGATCCATGATTGTCTCCTTGTTTCAGTAATAAAACTTTCTCAGTCTGCTTTGCAGCCAGCTCCCCCGAAGGGTGGGAGCTTTTATTGTGCGTAATGGTCAGATGGATAAAACCTCGCCCTTCGGGAGAGATGGCATCGCGCAGCGATGACGGAGAGGGTTTCAAGTTAATTTTTTAGCAAAACGCCCCGTACCGGTCCTCCCGGTACGGGGCGTTTGAATGGTGCTTTTTAGCGCAGGTCCGTGGTAGCGATGTTGTCCATGTCGTCAAACTCCATGTTCTCGCCGCCCATTGCCCAGATAAACGTATAGTTCGAGGTGCCTACGCCGCTGTGGATGCTCCAGGAGGGGCTGATGACAGCATCCTCGTTGTGCATCACGATGTGGCGGGTCTGGGTAGGCTCGCCGCACATGTGGAACACCACCTGCCCCTCGGGCAGTTCAAAGTAAGTATAAATCTCCATGCGCCGCTCGTGGGTGTGGCTGGGCATCGTGTTCCAGTTGGAACCGGCGTCCAGTTCGGTCATACCCATGCTCAGCTGGCAGGTCTTCAGCACATCCGGGTGGATGAACTGGTTGATGGTGCGCTTGTTGCAGGTCTCCACGCTGCCCAGCGGACGATGATTGGCGTCAGCCATCTTGATCAGCCGGGTCTCGTAGGAGCAGTGCGCGGGAGCGGACACCATGTAGAACTTGGCGGGATGCTCCGGGTCGGCGGAAGCAAAGGTGACTTCCTTGGTGCCCTTGGTGATGTACAGGCAGTCCTTATAGCCCAGCTCGTACTTCACGCCGTCGGCCACCACGATGCCGGTGGAATCCTTGCCGATGTTGAACATGCCGATCTCGCGGCGCTCCAAAAAGTAGTGGGTGCCGAAGTTTGCCCACACGTCGATGCCCTTGTCGATGGACACGGTCTCGTGCACCGGCATGCAGCCCAGCGTGACCATGCGGTCCACATGGCTGTACACAGCAACGACCTCATCGGCCTTGTACAGACCGGTGATGAGCATTTCGTCCCGCATTTCCTCAGTGGTATAGCGCTTGAAATCCTTCTGGTTGCAGGAGTAGCGGATATCCATTGTGGACTCCTTCCTGCACTTAGCGCTGGATACGGCCGGAACCGTCGCCGCCAGCCAGCTTCTCGACCTCGGACACGGTCATCATGTTGTAGTCGCCCTCGATGGAGTGCTTCAGAGCAGAAGCAGCAACAGCGAACTCAACAGCCTCCTGAGTGGTCTTGCCGGTCAGCAGGCTGTAGATCAGGCCGCCGCCGAAGGAGTCACCGCCGCCAACGCGGTCGATGATGTGCAGGTCGTACTTCTTGGAGAAGCAGTACTCATTGGAAGCAACGTCGTACAGCATAGCGCTCCAGCCGTTGTCGAAGGCGCTGTGGCTCTCACGCAGGGTGATAGCGACCTTCTCGAAGTGGAACTTGTCAGCCAGCTGCTTGGCAACGCTCTTGTAGCCCTCAGCGTTCAGCTTGCCGCCGTAGATATCGGTAGCCTCGGCCTCGATGCCGAACACGTCCTTTGCATCCTCCTCGTTGGAGATGCACACGTCAACGTACTGGCACAGGTCGGTCATGGCAGCGCGGGCCTGCTCACGGGTCCACAGCTTGCCGCGGTAGTTCAGGTCGCAGCTGATCTTCACGCCGTGAGCCTTAGCAGCCTTGCAGGCCTCGCGGCAGATCTCGACAACGTTCTCGCCCAGAGCCGGGGTGATGCCGGTGAAGTGGAACCAATCCACGCCCTCGAAGATCTTATCCCAATCAAAGTCGGAGGGCTGAGCCAGCTGGATGGCGCTGTTGGCACGGTCGTAGATGCAGACGGAACCACGCTGAGAAGCACCCTTCTCGTTGTAGTAGATGCCCACACGGTCACCGCCGCGGGTGATCATGCTGGTATCGACACCGTAGCGGCGCAGGCTGTTGACAGCGGCCTGACCGATGGCGTGTGCGGGGAGCTTGGTGACGAAAGCAGCGTCCAGACCGTAGTTGGCCAGAGAAACAGCAACGTTGGCCTCGCCGCCGCCGAAGGTGAACTCCAGGCTGTTGGCCTGAACGAAACGCTCGTAGTTGAAGGGCTGCAGACGGACCATCAGTTCGCCAAAAGTAACGACTCTCATTGGTTATTCTCCTTTATATCGGGTATGTTTGATCCCGCCGCAGGGGGACCCGGTACGGCAGGGCTTTTACAGGGAAAGGGTCAGGCGCTTATGCCTGCACCAGATGGAAGGCAAAGCCGGCGATCTCGTCTGCGAAGTAGCAGGCGATGGTCTTGCCGTTCTTCACGACCTTGCTGTCCAGATCGAACTTTGCGCCGCGCTGGGTCAGATGGTAGATGGCGCGGTCCACGTTGTTGCAGCCGATGGCGATGTGACCATTGGTGCCGCGGCCGGGCTTCTTCATGATCTCGAACTCCTTGCTGCCCACAAAGATACTGGAGTTGCCGGGAGCGACCTTCATGTTCAGCAGGCTGCCGATGAGGTTTGCTACCTTCATGGCCTCTTCCTCGTTGCCGGTGTTGATGCCGACGTGCATCAGCTTCAGGCCCAGCATGGTGTCAACGGCTTCCTTGCTCTGAGCGGTGATCTTGGCCCAGTCGCCGGCCTTGATGACATCGCTCTTGCACATCCAGGTGCCGCCCACCGCAAAGATCTGGTCATAGCCCAGATAATCGTTGACGTTCTTGGCATTGACACCGCCGGTGCACATCCAGCGTGCGCTCTTCAGGGCAGCGCCGATGTTCTTCAGCATGCCCACGCCGCCGTTTGCCTCAGCGGGGAAGAACTTCAGGGCCTCGCAGCCCATGTTCATAGCCTGCTGCATCTCGCCTGCGGAGCAGGTGCCGGGCATCATAATGCCGCCCTTGTCGATGACGTGCTTGCAGACCTCGGGGTCGAAGCCGGGAGCAACGATGAAGGAAGCACCAGCTGCCATGGCGCGGTCAGCCTGCTCGCAGGTCAGCACAGTGCCGGCACCCAGCAGCATCTCGGGCATTTCTTCGTGGATCTTGCGGATGCACTCCTCAGCACAGGCGGTGCGGAAGGTGACCTCAGCAGCGGGCAGGCCGCCCTCAGCCAGAGCCTTGCACAGGGGCAGGGCTTCATCAACGCTGTTAAAAGCGATAACAGGGATAATGCCGATCTGATAGACCTTTTCTACGATGGGATTCATAACGCATTTCTCCTTTTAAAATTGAACTCTCTCGGTGCGCGTGGGCGGCCTTCGGGCATGATGCACCCACTGTGCGCTTGTAATATTAGTATAAACGACCGAACCGAGTTTGGTAATGCTCAACAAGCACAATGTTTTGCATAAGAGCTTGTATACATTGCACAAAAATGACGAACGAGCCCCAAAATCGGGGCAAAACTCTGTGAAATTGCTGGCAAATTGCCGCAAAAACAGGCTCAGATGCCAAGCTTTTCCAGGATCTCCGCCACGCCGTCGTGGTCGCAGTCGGCGGTGCTGACGAGGTCTGCCAGCGCCCGGATCTCGGGCATACCGTTTGCCATCACGGCGGCAATGCCCGCTTTTTCCAGCATGGCGCGGTCGTTCTCGCTGTCGCCCACCGCAAGGGTGGATGTGTGCGGGACGCCCAGCAGGTCCGCCAGCGACAGCAGCGCCTCGCCCTTATCCACCCCGGCGGCAGTCACCTCGATGTTGTGGGGAGCACCCTGCACGACCTCCACCGCCGGGATGGCGCGGAACCGGGGCAGGGCAGCGGCAGCCTGCGCCGCGTTCTCGAAGAATACGCAGAACTTTTCAACGGCAAAGGCGTTGCGGCTCATCCACTCGGCAGCGTCCCGCAGGACGGTGAACCGCCCGTCGTTGGGCTGGCGGGCCTCGGTGCTGCTGTTTGCCATGCGGGAGGCCGCCAGACGGAGGCTGCGCGCATCGGTGCAGGCGTAGCCGTTGGAAAAGATGCGCAGGTCGGCGTGGCAGCTTTCGCACACCGCAAAGGCTTCCCGCGCGGTCTCTGCAGGCATCGGGCGGTGCAGCAGGCAGACCGGCTGGGTGGTGTGGTGCTCCGTTGCGTTGGAGTAGCGGCTGTACACGGCGCTCAGGGGGTCATCGCCCAGATCCCAGACGGCGGCGCCGTTGGTGGTGATGACATAACGGATGCCGGGCAGCTGCGCTACCACCGGCGGCAGACTGGCAAGCGGGCGGCCGGTGGCGGGCACGATGTGCACGCCCTTGTCCACGGCGGTCTGCAATGCGGCGCGGGTGCGGGGCGTGATATGACCTTTGCGGTCCAGCAGGGTGCCGTCCAGATCCAGTGCGACCAGACGGACAGGGGGAAATTCTTGTGGCATGGGGTACTCCTTTTGTAAATAAGATACAGCTTGTTTTTATTGTATCGCAGGGGCAGCATTTGCGCAAGAGGACGGAATGTGCTATAATAATACGTCAATTCATACAAAATCTGGAAAGATAGGAGAAATGGCATGAAACCTGACCAACTGCGCAGCCGGTGCCGCCCGCATCTGTGGTACCAGCTGTACTGGGTGGTGTACCTTGTCTGGTTCTTCTGGCTGGACCTGACCGTCACCGCTCCCAAATACATCCTGCACAGCCCGCTGGACGACCGCATCCCCTTCAACGAGTGGTTCGTGTTCCCCTATTGCAGCTGGTTTTTGCTGCTGGCCGGGGTGACGGCAGCGCTGTGGTGGTGCGACACCAAAAGCTACGACAAACTCTGCCTGACCATGTTTTCCGGCATGACCCTCTGCCTGATCGTGTACATGGTCCTGCCCAACGGGCTGGACATCCGCCCCACGGCGGAAGCGGTGGGCCGCAGCAATCTTGCCATGTACATCATGCAGCTGCTGTGGAAGGCGGACGCCTCGGTGAACGTCTGCCCCTCCATCCACTGCCAGAGCTCTGCCTGCATGGCAATGGCCTTCAGCCACAGCCGTCTGGCAGAGGGCAGGCCTTTGCGCAAGGTGGCAGCATGGGCGTGGGCGGCGCTCATCTGCCTGTCCACGGTGTTCACCAAACAGCACTCGGTCATTGACGTGGCCTGCGGGCTGGCAGTAGCTTTTGTGTGGCTGCCGGTGCTGTACCGCCCGGCAAAAAAGACGCCGGAAAGGCAGCGGTGAGCAAAACCAAAAAAATATGCCGTTCGGGTTGCAGCTGCACTTGACAGCGGGGGCGCGGTTGGGTAATATGGTCTTGTACTGATATATCAATTCGGTGCACTGAAGGGAGAGGAGATCATGCCGTCACTGAGTGCCCGCGAAGTGGCCTACCGGACCATTCGCAGCAGGATCATCACCATGGAGCTCAAGCCCGGTGATCCTTTGAACGACCGTGAACTTGCGGAGGAACTGGGCATCAGCCGCACCCCCATGCGGGAAGCGCTGCTGATGCTGAACCTTGCCCGGATGGTGGACATCAAACCTCAGAGCGGCACCCATGTGGCGCCCATCAACCTGAAGCTGATGGAAATGGAGCAGTTTTCCCGCTACACGCTGGAGCGGGAGGTCCTGACCCGTCTGGCGGGGCAGCTGACCGAACAGCAGGTCGCAGAGTACCGCCAGAACATCGAGGACTATCGCCAGCTGGAAGCAGACCTTGAGCAGCCCCGGCGCTGCACCCGGCTGCTGGAGCTGGACAATGCGTTCCACCGCAAGGCGTTTCAGATCTGCGGCATGGAGGCACACTACGATTACATGCTGGCAAGCCTGCAGCATGTGGAGCGCATCCGCACCTTCAGCCTGCAGACTGAGGAAAACAAATCGGTGTGCGGGGCGCATACCCGCATTCTGGAGGCGGTGATCGGCGGCAGCACCGGAGAGATCGGTGAGGCGCTGCAAAGCCACCTGACCCGCTACCAGCTTTCGGTGGAGCAGGCGCGGGCAGTCCACCCGGATTATTTCATCGACCAGTAAAGATCCTGCAAAGGGGGAACGGCGGAAAAACGCGGTCCCCCCTTTGTTTTTTGCAGCGGGGCAGGGCAGTCCTTGAATCCCGTTCTTGACCATGCCTGCATTTTGCGGTAAAATCGGGGTACAATCCGGTGTGCCCCCGGACACACCTTTCTGACACCGCGCGTGTCACCTTTTGAAAAACGACAGGAGGTCTTGAAAATGAAGGCCAAACGATGGATCGCATGGATGCTGGCAGTGGTATTTGTCCTCAGTACAGCGGCAATGCCCGTGCTGGCAGCAGCTCCTGCCCCGGAGCAGACCGGGGTGGTGGAACAGATCGAAAACGGCGTTGTTACCATCCGGCTCAAGGCCACCGGAAATCTGGTCTATGGCTCGGACTTTAAGCTGGAGGTCCAGACGACCCCGGAGAACACCCAATACATCGGTGTGGTGCTGGGCACCGGCGGCGAGGCGAACGGGTATGTGACCCTGATCCTTTCGGACAAGATCCGCACCCTGCTCAAGCTGATCCCGCTGCCCAAAAAGATGTCCGCAACCCCGGATCAGGAGGAAGAGTTCAACGTATACAGCTACCTCAAGCAGCTCATTGACGGCAACGATGTGAGCGTTCTGCTGCGGGTGGCGGACGAGGTGGTCTCGGTGATGGATGTGCTGCACTTCTATGTGCCCACCATCCAGCAGATCGCCGATGGCCTGCGCCTTGCGCTGAACCTGATCCGCCGGTATCTGCCGGAGGGGGCCATGAGCCGCATCTATCTGGACGAGCAGCCGGTGGACTCCGGCAATTATGTTGCCGGTGCCGTCGCGCTGGAGAGCGGCGATGTGAACACGGCAGGCTTTGCCATGTTCCGCATCAAGCCCCGCACCGAGGGCGTGAGCCTGCGCTGGTCGCAGGATGCCGGCTCCATGACGGCAGAGGAAGCCCGGAACGCAGATCTGGCTGCGGTGCTGGAAGTGGACGGTCAGGCTGTGCCGGATGCAAAGATCCGCTATACCTATAAAAAGAACAGCTTTTTCAGCTGCAAGACCGATGCCCGTCCCACGGAACCCGGCACCTATGTGCAGACCGCAGAGGCGGGCGGCAACTACTCCGGCGGCAAGATCACCCGCACCATCACCATCCGCTGAACCCCGAGACAGCAAAGCAGCCCGCGCCATCCGGCGCGGGCTGCTTTTTGTTTTGTCTGTCAGAACCGGAACCGGAAGCCCCAGCCGCCGCAGCAGCAGTTGCACAGCAGGTTCAGCAGGATCATGCTCCAGCACCACTGCATAAGACCGCCGGAGCGGGTGTAGGTGGTCTGGGTGGTGCGGTAGGCCTGACCGGGATTCTGCATCCGGCGCAGGTGCATCTGATATTCGGTGTTGCCCGGGTCCAGCTGTACAGCCCGGCGGGCGTCCTGCAGGGCACCGATGCTGTTGCCCAGACCCTGATGGGCAAGGGAGGACAGATAATACCAGCGGGCATTGCGTCCGCTCATGCCGTCCAGCACGCGGCGGGCCTCTGCGTAGCGCCCATTGACCACAAAGTTGCGGGCGGCCTGCATCTCCGGGCTGTCGGCACCGGAATAGCTGGCGCGCCCCTGCGGGCCGTAACCCTGCTGGTAGCCGCCAAAGCCGAAGCCGAACCCGAAGGGGTCAAAGTCCTCAAAGCCGCTCTGGTACCCCTGCTGATAGCCCTGCTGCTGATAGCCCTGTCGGCTCTGCCCATAATAGGCCCCGCCCGCAGACCCGGCGGTGCCCTTGGTGATGGCGTCGTAGGCCTCCTGCACTTCCTTGAAGTGCTCCTCGGCGGTGGGGTCGTTGGGGTTCAGGTCCGGGTGCCAGCGTTTGCATTTGGCACGGTAGGCTTTTTTGATCTCGTCATCGCTGGCGCTGCGGGACACGCCCAGCACTTCATACGGGTCTTTCATGGATGTACTTCCTCACGTCTCATTCCGCGCAGCCGCATTGCCGCGCAACATTCTTATAGTACCGGAACTGTGCCGGAAAATCAAGCGGAAAAACGCCGCTCAGGGGTCGATGCCGCCTTTTTTGCGGGCATCCTTTGCCATTTTGCAGTCGTATTTCAGCCACACGCCGGAATACAGGATGTTGCGCAGCAGGTCGGCATCCTCCACGCAGGGCAGGCGCTCAAAGCTCTGGGCGCAGCGGGCAAGCAGCAGCTCGAAGATCTCCCGCATCTCCTGCTCCCAGCCGGGCTGGGTGCTCAGGGCACAAAGGGGGTTGTAGGCACCCCGGCGCTTGTCCCGCTCCAGATCATCAAAGGCGTCCAGCAGATAGATGAACTTGCCCAGATGGAAGCCGATGCTGCGCAGCTCCGGCGACCAGTGGTCCTGCCGGTAGTCAAACAGCTCTGCCATCAGCTGACCAAAGCAGCCGGACACGGCGTCCAGGTCCTGACTGCCCACGGCTTCGTACTCTGCCAGACGCTCCAGACTGCTGCGGATGGCACAGCACTGGCGGGGCCAGCGGGCCTCGGCGTCCTGCCGGCAGCCGGTCAGCAGGGCCTCGTAGCCCAGCGCCAGCAGGTTCCGGTCGTCCCGCCACTTGTCATCAGCGCTGTAATAGTGCAGTGCCACACTCAGATCGGCGCAGTAGTCGGTGGGACTGTCCGACCGCCAGTCCACCCCGCGCAGGGGGTGCACCGGACAGCGGCTGTGCCCGGCGGCGGCCTGCGTCTCGCCCTCGTACAGGCTGCACAGCAGAAGGTCCAGAAAGGTCAGGTCATAACTCAGGGAAAACCGCCCGCGCAGCCCGTGCAGTGCATCAATGCGGCGGCACAGCCCGCAGTATGCGGTGCGGTAGCGCGCCTGCGCTTCGGGTGTGAGGGCGGTCTGATCCGGCACGATGTATCCAAACATGGCGTGTCAGCTCTTTTTGATGAACTGGGTGCCGCAGCGGGGGCAGGAGATCTGGATGCGTCCCCGGCCCCGGGGCACACGCAGCTTCTGGCGGCACTGGGGGCAGCGGTAGTAGTGGTAGACTCTGCGGTTGGCCCACTGCTCCTTCAGGCCGCGGAACTTGCTGTCCACACGGTCTTTGATGGCGTAGTAACGATAGTTTTCATCGGTGCGCTTGGAGATATTGCGGCTCAGGGACCGGTAGTAGCACAGCACCAGCAGCACCGCGCCCACCCATGTGAACAGGCTGAACCGGGTCAGCAGCGACAGCAGCAGCATCACGATGGACGCAAAGCTCAAAAACTGATTCAGACCATCGGTGCCATAGCGGCCGATCATAAATTGACGGAACTTTTCTCGCATATAACGTTACCTCAGCAGTCCTTGCGGTTCCCGCACGGGGAACGGCGGGGACGTTTGTTCTTTTACATCTCTAGGATATCAGCCAACCATGAGGAAATTTTGAACAGACTGCAAATCTATCGTGAAGGACGAAAGTTAATCGCACGATTCGGTGCCGCTGCTCTCCCGGCGGCGGACGGTGACGGTGGCTTCGGTGTCCAGTGCGCCCTCCATGCGGCAGTGCAGCACGGCGCGGCCCGCTGTGCCGGTGGTGGCAAGATAGGTGCCCGCCATGCCGCCGCGCAGCGGCACGACAGCGGGGCCAAGGATCTTCACCGGGCCTTCCACGCTCAGCTGCACGGCCTCGCCGCAGTAGGACAGCAGATTGCCGTTCTGGTCAATGGCCCGCAGACTGACAGCGGCGCAGTCCCAAGTGGGGCCGTCGGTCAGGATGGGGTTGTGGACGGTGCATTCCAGCCGGATGCTCTGCACCGGCTCCCGCACCACCGTGCGCACCGCCCGTCCGTGCCACACGGCCTCGAACCGGTACACCGGGGCGGGGTCGCCCAGCACGCCGATGTACCGGCGGTACATGCGCATCACGTCGTTCCAGCCCAGCCGCAGGGAAAGCATCCGCGCCTTGGACAGGTGCGAAAGCTCCATGGCGTCCCGGCGCATTTCGTTGAGCAGGGACGCTGCCATTTGGGAGGATGCCGGGTCCATGCCCTCGTATTTTTCCAGCAGAGAGCCGACAAAATCGTTGATCTCAATGGGGGGATGGGGCAGCGCGGCAAACCGTCCGTGCCGGTCGGGCGTGAACTCGGCGATATAGTCATTGTCGCGGTACAGACGCACGCTCTCGGCGTTGGTGAACACCCAGCAGGCAGTCGGAGCGCAGCCGGGCAGGTCCCCCAGAGCCATGGAGGAGGAGACCTCCAGCACGATGTCCGAGGGTGCGCGGGCGGTTTTCTGGCTGGCATAGACCGCTGCCGCCAGTTTCGGGTTGCGGAACAGGTCGGTCACGCCATGGTAGCAGATGCGGTCGCCGCTGCCGAACTCCCGGTGGGTGTTGTAGTCGGACATGCACCAGCCAAAGCTGCCTGCCACGCCCTGCTGGGCAACGGCATCGTTGAGCACAGCGGCAAACCGCAGAGCGTGCACCAGACGGTGCGCCTCATCGTCAAAGGGTTTGGTGGGCAGCTGCTGCCCGCCAAACTCGCTGATGAGGTAGCCTTTGCGGGTGTCCGGAGTCACAGCAGTGCGCCCCTCGCAGCCGGGGCCGCGGCCCCGGTAGGAATAGTCGTTGTAGGCGTAGACATCCTCCAGAAGCTGACTTTTGCGGAAGTTCCGCGCCCCCGCCGTGGGGCGGGTGGGGTCCAGCCGGCGGATGGCTTCGTTGGTGCGCTTGTAGAACGCTTCATCGTCGGCACTGCCGTTGATGCGGGCACCCCACAAAAACACGCTGGGGTGGTTGCGGCACTGGCAGACCATCTCCCGGCAGTTCTGCAGAGCCTGCGCCTTCCACGCATCGTCCCCGATATACTGCCAGCCGGGCATCTCGGTGAACACCAGCAGCCCCAGCTCATCGCAGGCGTCCAGAAACGCCGGGCTCTGGGGATAGTGGCTGGTGCGCACAGCATTGCAGCCCAGCTCTTTTTTCAGCAGCTGAGCGTCCAGACGCTGCAGGCTGTCCGGCATGGCGTAGCCCTGATAGGCAAAGCTCTGGTGCCGATTCAGGCCCCGCAGCTCCACGCGCTGACCGTTCAGGTACAGCCCGCCTGCCACGAACTGCACGGTGCGGAAGCCGAACCGCACGGACTTTTCGTCCAGCACCCGGTCCGGCAGACCGCCGGTGCCGGGACGGATGAGCTGCACCGTCAGGGTGTACAGGGTGGGGTGGTCGATACTCCACGGATGGACGCCGTTCAGGGTGCCGGTGATGGGCAGGGAAAGCTCTCCCCCATAGACTGCCCGGCTGCCGGAGGGGCTGCGGATCTCGGCCTGCAGGGCGCAGCCCACCGTCTCGCCCACGGTGGAGGTGTAGATGCGGAAATCGCCCCCGGCCTTTGCTTCGATGAACACATCCCGCAGATAGGCAGGCTCCTTGATGTCCAGACAGACGGCGCGGTAGATGCCGCCATAGGTCAGGAAGTCGATGCTCCCCCCAAAGGGCGGGACGTTCAGGTCCTCGCGGCTGTCGCAGCGCACCGCCACCACGTTCGTTTCGCCCAGATGCAGCGCGCAGGTCAGGTCCACCGTGAACGCCGTGTAGCCGCAGGCGTGATGGAACAGCCGCCGTCCGTTGCAAAAGACGGTGGCGTCATGGGCGATGGCGCCAAAGGTGAGCAGCACGGTGCGTCCTGCCCATTCCCGGGGGGCAAAAAACTCCCGCCGGTAGCCGCACAGCCGCTGGTATTCGTTTTCGTTGCAGTAGTTGTAGGGCAGCACCTTCACGGTATGGGGGATGCGCACCGGTTCAAGCTCCAGTCCGCACACCGGACGCACCAGCTCCGGGTCAAACTGCGGGGCATACAGCCAGCCTTCGTTCCAATCGTAGTGTTCCATGGCAGGTTCTCCGTCTTTTCAGTCACTTTACCTCTTATGGTATCACAAAGATATGAACGAAAAAAGCATCCGTGCCCTCTTTTGTGCCCGCAAAACAGAAATTTTGCCGGCCTGCAAAAGCCCCCGGGCGTTTTGCCCAAGAAACGCCCGGGGAAATTGTATAATAATTCCTGTGAAAATGAAGCGCCGGAACGTCTGTGACGTTCCGGCGCTTCAAAATTTATTCTTACCTCAGCGGATAAAGCTGGTCATGGGACGCTTGGGGTTCTGGGGGTGTGCAAACCCGGCGGCTTTGCCTGCTTCGATGCAATGCAGCAGCCACGCCATGTTGCGGCCCAGCTCCTGCATCACGGCGCAGCCCTCGGCATCCTGCAGCACCTGCTCGGCGTTGGAGCCGTGCACCATGGCCCAGTAGGAGCCGTTGACCAGCGGCATCTGGAAGAACTGCGGGTACTTGACCAGCTGGTCCAGCGTGGTGGTGGTGCCGGCACGGCGGGCAGAGCAGCAGATGGCGGCGGGCTTATAGGCCAGATACTGCCCGCCTGCGTAGGACAGACGGTCCATAAAGCTGGTCATGTTGCCGGAAGCGGAGGCGTAGTGCACCGGACTGCCGAACACAAAGCCGTCGGCGGTCTTTGCCTTTTCGATGGCCTCGTTGACCACCCCGCCAAACACGCAGCCGCTGCCGCTGCGGCAGCCGCCGCAGCCGATGCAGCCGCCAATGGGCTGGCCGCCCACGTGCAGGATCTCGGTGTCCACTCCGGCATCGTTCAGTTCCTTGGCAATGAGGGACAGGGCGGTATAGGTGCAGCCCTTTTCGTGGGGGCTGCCGTTGATGAGCAGAACTTTCATGGAAATACTCTCCTTTTGCGGTCAGAATGCGCCGAAAAACCCCGGCGCTGCCGGCTTTATTGTAGCACAACCGGGACGCCGGCGCAACGCACCCGGGTCAGCGGCTCTTGACAAGAATATGCCGTTGGGCGATAATAAAAGATACAAAAAAAGCAAAACACCGCCGGGCACACCGGCTGACAGAGGAGGAAAAAAGTATGCGCGTGATCGCAGGAGACGCCCGGGGGCGGCGTCTGGAAGCACTGCCCGGCACCGATGTGACCCGGCCCACCCTTTCACAGGTGAAGGAGGCCATGTTCAGCATCGTTCAGTTCGACCTGCCCGGGGCCAGAGTACTGGACCTGTACGCCGGAAGCGGTCAGCTGGGCATCGAGGCGCTGAGCCGGGGCGCGGCCCGGTGCGTTTTTCTGGATGAGAACCGGGAAGCGGTGAACATCATCCTGCGCAACTGCAAAAGCTGCGGGGTGTTCGACCGCAGCCGGGTGAACATCGGCGAGGCAGCACGCTACCTTTCTGCCTGCCGGGAGCAGTTCGACGTGGTTCTGCTGGACCCGCCTTTCCGCGGTGGTACGCTGGAAAAGATCCTTCCGGCGGTGGGCGGCTGCACGGCACCCGGCGGCGTGGTGCTGTGTGAGAGCGAGACCGGCATCGTGCTGCCGGCTCAGGCAGGCGGCCTGACCCTGCAAAAGCAGTACAAGTACGGCAGGGTGCTGCTGTGGAAGTACACAAAGCCCATGCAGGCCCCGGAGGACCATGAGCAGGAGGGAGAAGCACTATGAACGTGAATGAACTTTTGGACACCATTGAGGACGCTCTGGAAGAGAGCGCCAATGTGCCGCTGTCCGGCGGCAAGAAGATCGTGGACGTGGAGCAGATCCGGGATCTGCTGGACGAGATCCGCGCCAACCTGCCCGGGGAGCTGCGTCAGGCCCAGCAGATCGTCAACGACCGGGCGCAGATCGTGGACACCGCACAGGCACAGGCACAGGCCATCGTGAAAAAGGCCGAGGAGCGGGCACGCATTCTGGTCAGCAGCGCCGAGATCGTCAAGGCGGCCCAGCAGCGGGCAGCAGAGATCACCGGTGCAGCTCAGACCGAGGTGCGCAGCCTGCGCCAGACCGTGACCGACTACTGCGACAACATGCTGCGCACTACTGAGGAGACCATGGTGGAGAACGCAGCACAGGTCAAGAATGTGCGGGCAAACCTGCGCCAGAACGCCAAGAAAAACGGCTGAGTCCCCTGCAAGTTTCCACACAAATTCCACACATTGCGCCACTGGCAGTCCCTGCGAGCGAAAATGACGGCTCACAGGGACTTTTTTTGTGGATTTTTGCACAAAAAAGCCATTCAAAAACCCTTGAAATCACAGGTTTGATTTGCTACAATAAATGTGTATCAGTGGGGCAAAGTGGGTAAAAGTAGGGCGCACGCCCTGCAAACGCCCCGGAAAGGGGGAACAGCGCGTGTTTTTTGGCCGGTACGATTACACCATCGACGCCAAGGGGCGGCTGAATTTCCCCGCAAAATTCCGCGATGCCATGGGCGAGAGCTTCGTGGTGCTGGAATGGGTGGACCGCTGTCTGTTCGTTTTGCCCATGCAGGAAGTGGAGCGTCTGGCGGAAAAGCTGGAAAGCGATGAGCTGATGGACAGCTGGGCGGTCTCCGGCGACCTGTTCAGCACCGCCTGCGAGGTGGTGCCGGACAAGCAGGGGCGCATCCTGCTGCCGGCAGAGCTGCGCAGCTATGCCGGGCTGGAAAAGGATGTGACCATCATCGGCAACCGCAACCACGCCGAGATCTGGGCTACCGAGGTCTGGAATGCCCGCCGCGCCGCCGTGACCAACGAGCAGCGCGCAGAGCGGCTGCGGATGCTGCACCTCTGATGCAAAAAACTACAATGGATCAAGAAAGGAGGTCGCGCCAATGGACCTTGAACAACAAACGGCCTTTGACCCGGCCTCGTTTGAGCATATCCCGGTTTTGCTGAACGAGTGTCTGGAGGGGCTGGCCATCGACCCCGCAGGCACCTATCTGGACGGCACTGCGGGCGGTGCGGGACATTCCCGCCAGATCGCCCTGCGGCTGGACGCTGCAAAGGGCGGCAGACTCATCTCGCTGGATCAGGACCCGGACGCGGTGCAGACCGCCCGGGCAAGACTTGCCGGGCTGCCGGCCACCGTGGTGCAGATCAACTTCCGCTACGCGGGACAGGCGCTGGAAGACCTTGGCATCGACAAGATCAACGGAGCACTGCTGGATCTGGGCGTCTCCAGCCATCAGCTGGACGATGCTGCCCGGGGCTTTTCCTATCGGGCGGATGCGCCGCTGGACATGCGGATGAGCCAGCAGGGCGAAACTGCGGCAGACCTTGTGAACACCCAAAGCCGTGAGGAGCTGGCCCGCATCCTGCGGGACTACGGCGAGGAACCCTTTGCGTGGCAGATCGCGGGCAAGATCGTGGAAGCACGGGAGGCGGTGCCCATCCGGACCACCCTGCAGCTGGCAGACATTGTGGCAAGCGCTATGCCCCCGGCAGAGCGCCGGAAAAACAAGAACCCGTCCCGCCGCACCTTTCAGGCACTGCGCATTGCGGTGAATCACGAGCTGGATGCGCTGGAAGAAGGGCTGGACACCATTTTTGAGCACCTTGCGCCGGGCGGAAGGCTGTGCGTGATCACCTTCCACTCGCTGGAGGACCGGCTGGTCAAGAACAAGTTCCGCCGCTGGTCCACCGCCTGCACCTGCCCGCCGGAGTTTCCGGTGTGCGTCTGCGGCGGCAAGGCAAAGGCAAAGCTCATTACAAGAAAACCCATCGAAGCGGATCCGGCAGAGCTGGAAGAAAACCGCCGCAGCCGGTCCGCCCATCTGAGAGTTTTGGAAAAATGCTGAAATGCTGAACACCCAGTCAGCATTTGGTGAGGAGGAGAGCAACCATGGGTCAGGCAGCATACGATAGGAACGCGGTACGCCGCAGAAAAGCTCCGCAGACGCAGCGCAAGGCAGATCTGCGGGTGGAAAAGGGCGGCAAACGCCGCCTGAACCCCCTGCAGGCAGCGGTGCAGAACGCCATGCATCTGGTAGAGGCGGCACTGCTGGTGGGCTTTGCCATCAGCCTGCTGTGGAGTGAATCCCGTCTGGTGGAGCTGAACGACCAGATCCAGGATGCCAAGGCCCAGCTGGTCAGTGAGCAGAGCCAGTATACCTACTACAACAGCACCCTGAACAGCAAGACCAACATCACCAGTGTGGAAGAGACCGCCAGCCGTCTGGGACTGATGAAGATCGACCAGAGCCAGATCACCTACATCCGTCTGGGCGAGAGCGACACGCTGGAGCGTACCCAGTCCGCTGTGCGGCAGTGGACCGATTTTGTCTACAACGGCGCCGTGACCATCCTCGGCACCATCAAGTAAATCGAAAAAACGGGAAAGCGTGCGGCAGCGCACGCTTTTTCGGTTTTTATCCCATCTGACAAGGAGCGGCGGACGCAAAGCGATGCCCCGCCGCAGGAGAATATCATGCAGGAACCTTCCTCCCAAAAACCAAAAGGCCGCGGCTGGCGGCTGCGCCATGCCGCCGCCCGGGACCGGCTGGACCCCGTTGTGCGGGGCCGGTGCAGCAAGCTTGCCGTCGCGGCGGTGGTGGTGGCTGCCGCCATCGTCATCCACAGTCTGTACGACGTCCAGATCGTCCATGGTGCCCAGTACCGCCAGTATGCCGCGCAGCAGCAGCTGCTGGACACCACCATCAAGGCCACCCGCGGCGAGATCTACGACACCTCCGGCATCACGCTGGCCTCCACCAGCGTGGTGTGGACCATCTGGGCGGACCCCAGTTACAGCAACATCCTGTACACCAGCCAGACCGCTGCTGACGGTACGGTGACCAAGACGCTGGACCCTGCCATGTGCGCAGAGGTGAGCCAGCAGCTGACCCTGCGCCTGCTGTCCGGCGACGGCGAAAGCATGGACAGCGTGGACACCTCCTCGGAGGCCTACCAGAAGCAGTACCAGACCGTATACGACGCCCTTTCCCGCACCGACTCCGCTTATGTGACCCTTGCCACAAAGGTGAACAATGCGGTGAAGCTGTCCATTGAGCGATACGTCACCGACTTCAACAAGACCCACAAAAAGGCCACCGACACCTCCCGCAAGGGGCGCATCTCGGTGTCCTCGGAAAAGAGCTTCCAGCGCAACTACCCCTACGGTGCCTTTGCCGCAGCGGTGCTGGGCTTTACGGACGCGGACGGCATCGGCACCTACGGACTGGAAAAGTCCTATCAGTCCACGCTGGCGGGTGTGGATGGGCGCACCATCACCCAGCGCAACGCGGTGGGCAACGCCATCGCGGATGCCAACGCAACCACCTTTTCCGCCAAGGACGGCTCCAATCTGGTGCTGTCGCTGGATGTCAACGTGCAGGAGATCGTGGAGCGTTACCTGAACGAGGCCATCGCTGCCAACACGGTGGAGAACCGCGGCTGCGCCATCGTGATGAACGTCAAGACCGGTGCCATTCTGGCAATGGCCTCCAAGCCGGACTTCGACCCCAACGACCCGCTGGATTACAGCGCCAATCTGGCCTACCTCACCGAGCAGGTACAGGCGGAGCCGGAGCTGTACACCCTGTACAAAAAGGACGAAAAAGGCAACTACCTCCGGGATGAGAACGGGCAGAAGATCCCGGAAGAGGAGCCGGACTACACCGGCACCTTCCGCGATATCCTGTGGAAGAACAAGACCATCACCGAGCTGTACTACCCCGGAAGCGTGTTCAAAGTCATCACCTCTGCCATGGGCATCGACGCGGGGCTGGCAAACATCAACACCACCTTTACCTGCAACGGTGCCTACGCGGTGGCAAAACACACCTACCACTGTGCGGGCCACAAGGCCCACGGCACCCTGACCCTTGCGGATGCACTGCGGCAAAGCTGCAACATCTACTACGTCCAGCTGGGTCAGCGCCTTGGCTCGCAGTTGTTCTACAACTACTTCGATGCCTTTGGCTTTACCTCCCGCACCGGGGTGGACCTGCCCAGCGAGACCAATTTCATGCAGTATTACAACGCCTCTCAGCTGGGCGAGGTGCAGCTGGCCTCTTCGGCCTTTGGTCAGGCCATGGCCATCACCCCGTTGCAGATGTGCACCGCCGTGGCGGCAGCCGTCAACGGCGGCTATCTGGTAACACCGCATGTGGTGGACAAGGTCACCGATGCCAACGGCAACGTCATTCAGGAAATTGGTTCCAATGTCCGCCGTCAGGTCATCAGCGAAAGCACCAGCGCCGCCATCCGTCAGATCATGGAATACGAGGTGGGCAACGGCACCGGCGGCGGCAAATATGCCTATGTGTCCGGCTACCGCATCGGCGGCAAGTCCGGCACGTCCGAGCAGCTGAACATGGACCGACGCGCCGACGGCGACTATAAAAAAGTGGCGTCGTTTGCGGCGGTCCTGCCCGCCGATGACCCCGAGATCATCGTCTATGTGATGCTGGACGACCCCAACAACGCCCGCACGGACTATTCCTCACTGCTGGCAGCGCCCGTCGTGGGCAATATCATCAGTGAGGTCGCGCCCTATCTGGGCATCGCCACCGATGGCGAGGACCGCAGTCAGACGGAGGTCACGGTGCCGAACCTTGTGGGCACCGAGTGGAGCAACGCACAGGTGCAACTGAACATCAAGGGTCTGAAGCATCAGCTGGCAGAGAGCACCACAGACCAGACTGCAGCGGCAGTCACCTATCAGTACCCCCACGCCGGCGCCAAGGTGGCTTACGGCACCACCGTTTACCTGTATACCGACACCTATGAGGGCCGCCATACCGAGGTACCGGACGTCACCGGCAAGAGCGCAGACTTTGCCCGGCAGATGCTGTCGGCGGCGGGCCTGAATTGCGTGGTGGAAGGCGATGCCAACGCCACCGTGCAGACCCAGAGCGCAGACCCGGGCACCAGCGTGCAGCGGGGCAGCATCATCACCATCACCTGCGGGTGAGACAGCTTTTTGGCATCTTCGACCAAGGCTTTCCATGTGCTGTATGGAAGTGCCGGATGAGGGTGCAGCATTCAATAGAACGAGAGGGGATAAAACGATGGAAAAGATCCATGCAAGCAAGCTTCTGGCAGGGCTGGTGCCTGCCGGTGCGTTGACCTGCGACCCGGAGGTGGAGCTTGTCACCACCGACAGCCGCGAGGTGTGCCCGGGCTGCATTTTTGTGGCCTTTCCGGGCGAACGATTCGACGGACACGACTTTGCGGCAAAGGCACTGGAGAACGGTGCTGCCTTTGTGGTGGTGAATCACCCGGTGGAGGGCTTGCCTGCCGAAAAGACGGTCCTGTGCCCGGATAGCTACCACGCCATGATGGTCATGGGTGCCAACTACCGCAGCCAGTACCACCCCAAAATGGTGGGCGTGACCGGCAGTGTGGGCAAGACCACCACCAAGCAGATGACCTATGCCGCCCTGAGCGGCTTTGGCGAGACCATCAAGACCGAGGGCAACCAGAACAACGAGCTGGGCATGCCCCGCACCTTGATGCGCATTGGCAGCAAAACGGAATATGCGGTCATCGAGATGGGCATGAGCCACGCCGGAGAGATCGACCGGCTGGCGCGGGCAGCCCGCCCGGATGTGGGCATCATCACCTGCATCGGGGTGTCGCATATCGGCAATCTGGGCAGCCAGGAGAACATCTGCAAGGCAAAGCTGGAGATCTGCGCGGGTCTGCCGCAGGGCGCACCGCTGGTGCTGAACTACGACGATCCCTTCCTGCGCAAGGCAGCACTGCCGGGCCATGTGCACCCGGTGTGGTTCAGTCTGGAGGACGAGGGAGCCGATGTGTGCGCCCTGTCCATCCGGCAGGAGACCGATGGCATGAGTTTTGTGCTGGAGGATCAGGAGCACGGCACCTTTGTGGTGAAGATCCCCGCCATGGGACGGCATAACGTAGCCAATGCACTGGCTGCCTACTGCGCCGCCACCCGTCTGGGCTGTGACCCGAAGGGGGTCATCCGGGGCCTTTCCAACTTTGAGCAGACCGGACGCCGTCAGAAAGTGGTCCGCAGCAAGGGAATGACCGTCATCGAGGACTGCTACAACGCCAACCCCGACAGCATGAAGGCTGCGCTGGCCATGTTCCGGGAATTTCCCGCCAAGCGCCGGTTTGCCCTGCTGGGCGATATGCTGGAACTGGGCGAGCTGAGCCGCGAAGCGCACGAAGAGCTGGGACGCCTTGCCGCCGAGAGCAGGCTGGATTGTCTGGTGACCTACGGCGAGCAGACAATGCGCACCGCCGTGGTGGCGGCCGCCAAGGGCCTCAAGACCATCCACGCCGACACCTACCGTGAGGCTGCGGATGCCCTGCTGGCCCGCATGGAGCCGGGCGATGCCCTGCTGGTAAAAGCCAGTCACGGCATGGCACTGGAAAAGGTGCTGGAAATTTTTTACGCAGAGCAGAAAGATGTCAAAGAATAACTCTTTGGCAAAATTGGAGACGGTAAGATGATTCGTTTCGCCTTGATCGCTGCATCGGTGCTGGGGTTTGCACTGACGGCAGCACTGGGCAATCTGATGGTCCCGCTGCTGCGGGAGCTGGAGCGCACAGTGCGGGGGCAGGACCCGGAAGAAAAACAGCCCGATCCGGTGCCGGTCCCGGCACTGGGCGGTCTGTGCCTGATGGTGGGCACGCTGGCGGCTGTGGGTGTGGGCTGGGTGGCAGCCTGCGCGGCGCAGCCCTCGCTGCTGGGGGACGATGCAGACCTGATGTTCCGGCTGCTGACGGCGCTTGTGGGCGCACTGGCCTTTGGCGGCATCGGTCTGGCAGACGATCTGGCGCGGGTGCGCAGCCGGGCGGGCCTTGGCCTGCGGCGCGGCACCCGCCTTGGGCTGGAAGCAGCAGCGTCTGCCGTGGTGCTGGGCCTGCTGGCAAAAAACGGCTGCCTGACCCCGGGGCTGATCCTGCCCGGAGCCGGCTATGTGCAGCTGGCGGCAGCCCCGCTGCTGTGGGGCGCACTGCTGGTGGCACTGGCAGAGTGCGGGCGCGCCGCCGACGGAGCCGACGGCACCGTGTGCGGTGCAGCCTTTGTGTCCATGCTGGGGCTGATGATCCTGGAGACCCGGCTGGGCTGGTTCCCGCTGGCGGTGCTCCCGGCGGCGCTGGCAGGGGCGCTGATGGCGTTTCTGCTGTGGAACTTCCCGCCGGCAAAGCTGTACCCCGGCCGATGCGGCTGCCTGTTCCTGACCGGTGCACTGGGCTGCATCCCTCTGTGCATGGGCTGCGGGGAGCTGGCGCTGCCGCTGGCACTGCCCTTCTGGGCAGAGGGCGGCATGGTGGTGCTGCAGATCCTGAGCTTCCGCCTGACCGGGAAGGCACTGTTTTGCACTGCACCGCTGCACCGCTGGCTGAAAAAGCGCAGTGCCGGTGCCGTGAACATTTTTTACAGCCTGTGCGCACTGAGCGTGTGCGGGCTGGCGCTGGCGATGGGGCTGGCGCGCTGGGCCTGAGGCCCGGAAACTGAGACTGAGGGGAGAAAAGCAGATGGCGACCATCCGCAGAAAACACAAAGAGCCGCTGCGCCTGCTGCAGAAAGACCCGGGACCGTGGTCCCGGCTGATGATCGACTGGCTGGCAACGCTGGCAGTCATTATGGTGTTCGGCCTTGTGATGCTGTTCAGCGCAAGCTATACCACCGGGTATCTGCGCATGGGCGACAGCTTCCACTACATCAAGCAGCAGGCCCTGTGCATGCTGATCGGGCTGGGCTGCATGTTCGTGATGAGCTATGTGGACCACCGCGTCCTGCGCAAGCTGGTGGGGGTGGGCTACATCGTGGTGCTGGTCATGCTGGCTGTCACCCTGACCATGGCACCCCTGAACGGCTGCCGCCGCTGGATCCGCTTTGGCGGGTTTACGCTGCAGTCCTCGGAGGTGGCAAAGCTGGAAATGATCCTGCTGTCGTCTCATCTGGCAGCAAAGGCACCGCAGATCGAAAAATACGACCCGGCCCGCCGGACGGCGGTGCCGCTGCGCACATGGTTCCATGTGCGGGTGTGGAAGCAGCTGGTGCTGCCGGTGCTGCCGCTTGTGCCGGTGATCCTGCTGCTGGCGCTGGAGCCGCACATGTCCGGCATCGTGCTGACGGTGGCGGTGGTGGGCACCATCCTGCTGCTGTCCGGCAGCGGCGGCGTCCTGACATGGATCGGCGCGGGCACTGCGGGTTTTCTGCTGGAAACGCTGCTGTCCCATGTGGACTCCATCCCCTATCTGCAGGACCGGCTGGACGGCTGGACGCAGGACCTGAGCAAGATGACCGACCAGACCGTGCAGAGCCTGTATGCCATCGGCTCCGGCGGGCTGAAGGGACTGGGCCTTGGCAACAGCGTGGAAAAGCAGCTCTGGCTGCCCGAAAGCACCAACGACTTTATCTTCAGCGTAGTGTGCGAGGAGCTGGGCTTCATCGGCGCGGTGCTCATCATCGTGCTGTTCGTGCTGCTCATTGTTCAGGGGCTGTGGATCGCCTACCGGGCCGAGAACCTGTACTGCACCATGGTGGGCATCGGCATCATGGCACAGATCGCGTGGCAGGTGTTCTGCAACATCGCCGTGGTCACCAACACCCTGCCCAACACCGGCATCAGCCTGCCCTTTTTCTCGTCCGGCGGCACCAGTCTGATCCTGCTGCTGGCAGAAATGGGCATCATGGTGAACATCGGGCGCAACGGCGAACGCGCTGCCCGGCAGCGGGAGGCGGCCCGTGTCCAGCGCGAAGCGGACCACGTCCGCAAAGAACAGGAGCGTGCGGGCAAGACCATTGATCTGGAACAGGCCCGCCGTGCCCGGGGCGAGTGGTGAGCACCGCCGCCCGAAGCGGGAAAGATAAAACATGACCTGAAGGAGGAATCAACATGCGTGTTCTCATCGCAGCCGGCGGCACTGCCGGTCATATCAACCCGGCACTTGCCATTGCAGGTGCCATCAAAAAGGCAGACCCGTCTGCCGAGATCCATTTTGCAGGCCGGAAGGAGGGCATGGAGTACCGTCTGGTCACGCAGGCGGGCTACCCCTTCCATCACATCGAGATCACCGGTTTCCAGCGCAGGCTGAGCCTGCACAACATCAAGCGCAACATCATCACTCTGTGGAATCTGGCACTCTCCGGCCCCAAGGCCAAGGCCATGATGAAGCAGCTCAGGCCCGACCTTGTCATCGGCTGCGGCGGCTATGTGTCCGGCCCGGTGGTGCGCTGCGCCGCCAAAATGGGCATCCACACCGCCATCCATGAGCAGAACGCCTTTCCCGGCGTCACCAACAAGCTGCTGGCCCCGGATGTGGACATCGTGTTTGCTGCTGTGCCCGCCGCCGTGGAAAAGCTGGGCGCACCGGACAAGACCCTTGTGGTGGGCAACCCCGTGCGTCCGGAGGTGTTCACCAAGGCGCAGCAGCGGGATGCCATCCGTGCACAGCTGGGGGCGGGGGACCGCACGGTCATCCTGTCCTTTGGCGGCAGTCTGGGTGCCCGCCGCATCAACGAGGTGGTGGCAGACCTGTGCGCATGGGAACAGCACCAGCACAAGCCGGTGCTGCATCTGCACGCCACCGGACAGTACGGGGTGCAGCTGTTTGAGCAGCTGCAGACTGAAAAAGGCTTTGCCCCCGGCGACAGCCTTGTGGTGAAGGAATACATCAACAACATGCCGGAGCTGCTGGCGGCGGCAGACCTTGTCATCAGCCGCGCCGGTGCGCTGACGCTGGCAGAACTGGAGGCCGTGGGCCGCGCTGCGGTGCTGATCCCCAGCCCCAATGTGGCGGAAAATCATCAGTATTTCAACGCCATGGAGCTGCAGAAGGCCGGTGCCGCCGTGGTCATCGAGGAAAAAGACCTGACCGGCGAAACGCTGGTGCAGACCGTGTCCGGACTGCTGGAACAGCCCGGCAAGCTGGCACAGATGGGCCAAAATGCCCGCAGCCTGTCGGTGGACGACAGTCTGGACCGCATTGCAACGGCTCTGATGGAACTGGTGCACAAGCACTGAGGCGGAACAAAACGAAAAGGAGGTGCAAACCATGCAGCAAAACCGTGGAAACAACGGCAATTTCTATGATCTGAGGCGGGAGATGCAGCATCCTTCGGCACCTTCCCGCAACAGCGGCGAGAGCCGCTACGGTTTCAACGGCGAGCCGCTGAGCTTCAAGCCGGACCGTGCATCCAACGGCACGGTCCGCCGCACCCGCACCGACAACAGCATCGAGTTCCCCTCGCAGCCCCGGACCGTGCAGCAGGGCAGCGTCCCGCGCCGCGCGCCCGCGCAGGGCAGCCGCCCGCAGAGCGGAAAAAAGCGCAGGGTGCAGGGCAGCCGAAAGGGCACACCCCCCCGGAACGCCCGCGCCGCGGACCGGCAGCAAAGCCGGAACCGGCGCCTGCGTCCGGCTGCGCAGGACCGGGACCCGGTGCGGCGGGAAAGCCGGAAGAAGCGCCGGATGACCCAGGCTGCCATCCGGCGGCGGCGCCGGATGCGGAAGCTGTTTACGCTGGTCACGCTGCTGGCAGTGATCGCGGCGGGGGTGTACCTGACGGCGACCATGCTGTTCCGCATTGGGACCATCGAGGTGCAGACCGCCGACGGCACTCCGGTGCAGCAGGCAGGCGGCTACACCAGCAGCCAGATCCTGCAGTCGCTGGGGGTGCAGCCGGAGCAGAACATCTTCAGCTTCTCGCCTGCCGAAAAGGCGGCAGAACTGGAGCGGCAGTATCCGCTGCTGGAATCCATCCGGGTGGAGCGGGATTACCCCAACACGGTGGTGGTAAAGGTGACCGAAGCCGTGCCCACCTACGCCATGCAGACCCAGAGCGGGTGGCTGACTCTCTCGGACAAATTCAAGATCCTTGCCTGCGGGGCAGACCAGCCGCCGGAACTCAAGACCCTTTACGGCGGCGAGCCGGTGTCCGCAGTGCCCGGCGAGCAGCTGTCCTTTGCGGCAGAGCCGGACACCTCCGGGTCGGCGTCTGCTGCGCAGACGCAGGCGGACGACCGTCTGGCGGCGCTGGAACAGCTGAAAAACAAGCTGGAAGAATACGGGATGCTGCAGGACGTCACCCGCATCGAATTTGCGGACACCGACCAGATGGCATTCCTGTATCAGGACCGCATCAGCGTGCTGCTGGGTACGCTGAACGATCTGGATTATAAGCTGGAGCGGACCCGCTATGTGCTGACCAACGCCGATGGAAATAGCATCAGCGCCACCGACACCGGCGGACTGGACCTGAGCCACGTCAGTGCCTCCGGCACCACCCGGAAGTTCTATCTGGCACAGGGGCAGCCCACCCTGCCCTCCGGCTATGTGGTGCCGCCCAAGGCTGAGGAACCCGCTCCGGCAGAGGACTCTGCCGACAGCACGGAAAGCGCAGAAAGCGCGGATGCTGCCGACACCGCCGAACCGGCGGCTGAAACGGACACCGAGCAGCTGCCCCTGACCCACCCTGACCGCATGACGGCCAACGAAGAAGAAAACCCCATGTAAAGAAGCTCTTTGGAGGAGACTGTATGAAGCTGGAACAACTGATGGAAGGCGTGCCCTTTACCCTTGTGCAGGGCAGTCTGGATACTGAGATCGCAGATATTATCTACGACAGCCGCAAGGCTGCCCCGGGGCTTTTGTTTGTGTGCATCGTGGGCACCCAGCGGGACAGCCACGATTTTGCCGCCGACTGCGCCGCCAAGGGGGTCAGCGCGCTGGTCATCCAGCACGACATCGACCTGTCTGCCCTGCCCGGGGTCACGGTGGTCAAGGTGGAGAGCAGCCGCTATGCCATGGCGCTGATGAGTGCAAACCTCTTCGGCAACCCGTCCCGCCGGATGACCATGATCGGCGTTACCGGCACCAAGGGCAAGACCACCACCACCCACATGATCAAGAGCGTGCTGGAGGCCGCAGGCCGCAAGGTGGGCATGATCGGCACCAACGGCATCTACTACATGGGCCGCCACAAGGACACCGCCAACACCACCCCGGAAAGCTACGAACTGCAAAAGACCTTCCGGGAGTTTCTGGACGCCGGCTGCGACACCGCGCTGATGGAGGTGTCCAGTCAGGGCCTGATGATGGACCGCGTGGCTGGCATCCACTACAATGTGGGCGTGTTCACCAACCTTTCGCCGGACCACATCGGCCCCGGCGAGCACAAGACCTTTGAGGAGTACCGCAGCTGGAAGGGCCAGCTGTTCCGGCGCTGCGATGTGGGCGTGGTGAACATCGACGACGAGAACACCGCCGCCCTGCTGGAAGGCCACACCTGCAAGCTGGTGACCTATGGCCGCGACGAAAAGGCCGACTACCGCGCCATCGGCTGTGAGCTGCTGCGCACCCACGATTTTCTGGGCGTTGCCTTCCACGTGACCGGCAAGGACGAGATGGACGTCAAGGTGAATATGCCCGGCGAGTTCAGCGTGTACAACGCGCTGGCAGCGCTGGCCGTGGGCAAGGTGCTGGGTCTGCCGGATGCCGCCATCCACGATGGTCTGGGCAAGTGCGTGGTGAAGGGACGTGTGGAGCTGGTGCCCATCAGCAAAAAGTTCACCATCCTGCTGGACTACGCCCACAACGAGGTGTCCACCGAGAGCCTGCTCACCACCCTGCGGGCCTACAACCCCCACCGTCTGGTGGTGGTGTTCGGCTGCGGCGGCAACCGCTCCAAGCTGCGCCGCTACGGCATGGGCGAGATCTGCGCCAAGATGGCCGATTTCTCCATCCTCACCGAGGACAACAACCGCTTTGAAAAGGTAGAGGATATTATTGCGGATATCCGCGAGGGCATGAACAAGGGCAACCCGGACGCGAAGTTCGTGGAGATCCCCGACCGTCTGGATGCACTGCACTACGCCGTGGACCACGCGCAGGAGGGCGATCTGATCGCTGTCATCGGCAAGGGGCACGAGACCTACCGTGACCGCGAGGGCGTCAAGACCCCCTTCCTGGAGCGGGAACTGCTGGAGGAATACGCCCAGCAGATCGGGCTGGAATGACCCTGTCATAAAGCATAAAAAGCAGCTGCGCCCCGCAGCCTTCTGAACTTCAGAGGCACGGGGTGCAGCTGCTTTTGCGTTTTTAAGGTGCGGGCCTGCTTACAGCAGCTGTGCCAGAATGCTGTTCTGGACAATGAGCCCGGCAGGGGTCAGCGCAAGGGTGTGACCGTCAAAGCTGGCATAGCCAGCCTTGACGCAGTTGTCCACAAAGGCCAGCTGGGCGGTGGAAAACTGCTTGCCGTAAAGGGTGCGGTAGGCGTCCAGCGACAGCCCCCGGCGCAGCCGCAGCTGCAGGATCAGATAATCCTCGGCCCCGCAGCTGCCGTCCATCACCGGGGCGGCATCGTCCCGCAGGAAGGCGGCGGTGTCGGCGGGGTAGAAGAACCGCTTGCCGCCCATGCAGGAGTGGGCGGCGGGGCCGATGCCAAGATAATCCCCGCAGTCCCAGTAGATGAGGTTGTGACGGCCCTCATAGCCGGGCTTTGCAAAGTTGGAGATCTCGTACTGACGGTAGCCGTGGTGCTCCAGCTGCTCCACGGCGTAAAGGTAGAAGTCTGCCGCCTTGTCCCCGGTGGGCAGTCCCTCCGGCGGGTGCTTGCCAAAGGCAGAGTCCGGCTCGATCTTCAGCAGGTAGGCGGAAATGTGGGTGGCACCGCCCTCCTCGATCAGCTCCAGCGTCTCGTCAAACTCTGCCTGCGTATAGTGGGGCAGAGCCAGCATGATGTCCCCGCTGATGTTGACAAAGCCTGCCTGCCGGGCGGCGGCAAAGGCAGCCCGCGCCTGCCGGGCGTTGTGCGGGCGGCCCAGTGTGCGCAGCTGGCTGTCCCGTGCCGACTGCACCCCAAAAGAGATGCGGTTTATCCCTGCCTCGCGGAAGCCGGACAACAGCTCCGGGGTGACTGTCTCGGGGTTTGCCTCCAGCGTCACCTCGGCCCCGGACACCGGCGCAGCGGCCTCCACCAGCCGCCGGACCTGTTCCGGACGCAGCAGGCTGGGGGTGCCGCCGCCGAAATAGACGGTGTCCGGGCGCAGCGGTGTGTCCGGCGCAAAGCGGGCAAGCTCCCGCAGCAGTGCGTCCACATAGGTGTCCGGTACGCCCCGCTCCCCGGGGTGGGAATAAAAATCGCAGTAGCGGCATTTGGAAAAGCAATATGGAATATGCAGGTAAAGTCCAAGAGACATACAATATCACAGCCTTTTTCACGAATCGTTCATTTCTATGCAGTATACTATATTCCGTAGACCGGAGCAAGAGGAGAAGCAGACCTTCCCCCGCTGCCCGGCGGAAAGAGACTGGAGGAGTCCCTATGGATTACAACAACTACAACAACTACAACCGTGGCTACACGGAGCCCACCATGACTTCGTCTGACTATATGGCCCGCACCTACCGCTGGATGGCGCTGGGGCTGCTCATCACCTTTGGCGCAGCCTTTGTCACGGCGACCACCCCGCTGTTCTATGTGGTCCGCTCGCTGTATCTGCTGTTCACCATTGCCGAGCTGGCGCTGGTGTTCGTGCTGAGCGCCCGGGTGCAGAACATGTCAGTGGGGGCGGCAAGAGCCACCTTTTTCGGCTATGCGCTCATCAACGGCATGGTGCTGAGCTACTACTTCCTTGCCTTTGACCTTGGCACGCTGTTGCTGGCGTTCCTTGCCACCTCGCTGTATTTCGGGCTGATGGCGGTCTACGGCACCACCACCCAGCGGGACCTGACCGGCTGGGGCCCGAAGCTGATGATGGCGCTTCTGGCGCTTCTGGTCACCGGCTTTGTGGGCCTGCTGTTCGGTCTGAGCTTTGTTGCCACGGTGCTGTACAGCGGCATTGGTCTGGTGGTGTTCATGCTGCTGACCGCCTACGACACCCAGAAGCTGAGCCAGATGTATGCGTACTACGCCTATGACAGCGAGCTGAGCGAAAAAGCCTCCATCTACGGTGCACTGACGCTGTATCTGGACTTCATCAACATCTTCCTGTACGTTGTGCGCCTGCTGGGCATGAACAGCCGCCGCCGCAACTGATCGTCCCTGAACGGCAAAGAGCCTTCCCCCGCAGTGTCCCTGCGGTGGGAAGGCTCTTTTTTGCGGTGCGAACGCAGTCACCGATGAGCAGCGGACTTTGTGAGCATCTGCTGGAACTTGCGTGCAGCCGTGTTCAGCGGGCGGTGGTTGTCGTAGACCAGACAGATGGAGCGGGAGGGGATGACCTCCTGCAGGTGCAGCTGCACCAGACGCCCCTGTTCCAGAAGGTGCTTTACCATAGGCTCCGGCACAAAGGCAAGGCCCAGTTCGCTTTTGACCAGCGTCAGCATCTGGTCGGTGGTGGCGGCTTCGATGTCCGGCTTCAGCACTGCATCGTGCTCCAGAAAGAACTGCCGGTAAAAGCTGCGGGTCATGCTCTCCTCGCTGAGGGAGATGAGCGGGTAGTTCGCCAGTTCCCGCACCGAAAGGTTCTGGCTTGCCAGCGCCGTAAAGGTCTTTCCGCCCACCAGCACCTCGTAAAAGGGCTTCAGCTCCACCACCTTCAAGCCCGCTTCCGCCTCGGCGGGGGTGGACACGATGGCAAAATCCACCTCGCCGTTTTTGACCGCCTGCAACGCCTGCGGGGTGGAGTGGTTGGAGATGCGCAGCCGGATGCCGGGGTATTCGGCGTGGAAGTCCCGCAGCTTGCCCGAGAGATAGATGTTCAAAGCGGTCTCGGTGGTGCTGATGCTGATGGCACCGTGCTCCAGCGTGGCGCTGGCGCTCAGCTGTTCTTCGGCGTCCTGGATCTGCACCGCCGCCGATGCGATGCGGGAATAGAGCATTTCGCCCTCCGGCGTCAGGGTCACGCCCCGGTTGGAGCGGATGAAGAGCACGCAGTTCAGCTGGCTTTCCAGCCGGTTCATGGAATGGGTGATGTTGGGCTGATTGTTGCCCAGCACCCGCGCTGCCCGGGTAAAGTTCTGATATTTTGCCACATAGTAGAAGATCTTATAGTATTCCCAGTCTACATACACGAAACATTCCCTCTTTCCACTCAAAATGGGTCGTCATATCCGTATCATAGCACGATGAGCGGAAATTGCAAGAGGGACGGCGCAGTGCACCGCAGAGCCTGCGCGGATGCTTCTGCTAAAAAATGCCGTCCCGGTCATCGCATCGGAACGGCATTTTTTCAGCAGACTCAGAGTGACAGCACAACCTGTGCAGTGGCAGTCTGCCAGTCCACTTCAATCTCCTCGGGCACATCTTTTGCAGAATAGCCCGTTCTGCCGCTGCAGGCGGCTGCCAGATTTTTCAGGTCGCTCTTCTTCAGCTTGGCACCCTTTGCTACCGACACCACTTCATCATACAGTTCGTGGTCGTCGATGGGCACCATGCCGCCAAGGATGCTTTCGCGGACATAGCTGACATGCACGTCCACCATCTCCGGTCCGTTGGAACCGCAGCCTGCCAGCACCCCGGCGGCACTCACAACCAGCACAGCCGCACCGGCACTCCGGATAAAATCACGACGAGAACAATAAAACATGTTTTTCCCTCCTGTTTTTGAATGATGGTTTGTTCTGACAAACCATACGATACCGTATCGTGCCGTCTCTGTCAAGCATTTTGCCGGATGTTAGGCGATGCGAATTTTATCCGGTGGGGTTCATCCTCTGCCCGCTGTGCAAAGGACACCTTGCCACCAAAGCCTTCGCGGCAGCCGTGAGGAGCGGGTCAAGAAATTTTATACTGTATATATTCATAAATTTTCTTTGTTTCTGCATAATTGTTTGCAAATTGGTTTCAAATTTACGGATTATTATGCACAACTATTGACTTTTCATTTTGTACAAACTATACTAAGTCCGTTCCCCGGCCGCTCGATGATTCGCATCGTCCCGGAGAACGCGAGAATATACAGTACATTTGAGGAGTGTTTGAATATGAAAATGATCTCTCGTCGCAGCTTTCTGGCTGCTGCCGGTCTGTCCGCTGCTGCTCTGGCTCTGACCGCCTGCGTTGGTTCTTCTTCCAGCGTGGCTTCCTCTGTGGCAAGCTCTGCTGCTTCCTCCACGGCTGCTTCCGGTGCTGCTGAACTGACCACTGTGATGGCTGGCAAGCTGACCATGGCGACCAACGCCACCTTCCCTCCGTATGAGATGACCACCGACAGCGGCGACATCGAGGGCATCGACGTTGACACCGCCAAGGCCATTGCTGAGAAGCTGGGTCTGGAGCTGCAGGTGGACGACATGGAGTTTGACGCCGCACTGCTGAGCGTGCAGCAGGGCAAGGCCGACATCGCCATGGCTGGCATCACCGTCACCGACGAGCGCAAGGCCGTGATGGCATTCTCCGACAGCTACGCCACCGGCATCCAGTCCATCATCGTGCCGGAAGGCTCCGACATCGCATCTCCCGATGATCTGGCAGGCAAGAAGATCGGCACCCAGCGCGGCACCACCGGCTACATCTACTGCACCGATGACTTCGGCGAGGACTCTGTGGTGGCTTACGACAGCGGTCTGACCGCTGTGCAGGCTCTGAACAATGGTCAGGTGGACGCTGTGGTCATCGACAACGCTCCCGCCAAGGAGTATGTGGCTGCCAACCCCGGCCTGAAGGTGCTGGAGACCAGCTACGCCGAGGAGGATTACGCCATCGGCATGAATAAGGACAACACCGCTCTGGTGGAGGCCGTCAACGCTGCTCTGGAAGAGCTGAAGGCAGACGGCACCCTGCAGTCCATCGTGGACAAGTACATCACCGCAGACTGATCGGTCGGCGGACCCGGGACAAAACAGGGGGAGACGGCCCCGGACAGGGACGTCTCCTCTTTTTTGGGAAAATAAGGTTACAAAATTCTGACAAAAAATCTGGCAGATCAGGAAAGTGAGGATGCGAATGGCTGCACAGTACGAACTGCTCAAGGAGCTGCTCAACAGCGGCACAAAGCTGAACTTCGGGCAGGAGTTTTTCTTCAAATTTTATCAGGCCTTTCTGCTGAAGGACCGCTGGCTCCAGTACGTCGGCGGCGTGGGCACCACCCTGCTGGTCACCGCCCTGGCACTGGCGCTGGGCATCGTGCTGGGCAGCGTGGTGGCGCTGGTGCGTGTGGCCCACGACCAGCAGCGCCCCGGGCACAAAAACCCGGTGCTGGGCTTCTTCAATGTGATCTGCGAGATCTACACCACTATTATCCGCGGCACCCCCATGATGGTGCAGCTGCTCATCATGAGCATGGTCATCTTTGCCAACAGCCGCAACTTTACCATGGTGGGTGCACTGACGCTGGGCATCAACTCCGGTGCCTATGTGTCCGAGATCATCCGCGGCGGCCTGATGGCGGTGGACCCCGGCCAGATGGAGGCCGGACGCAGCCTTGGCCTGAACTACATGACCACCATGGTGGTCATCATCATCCCGCAGGCTATCCGCGCGGTGCTGCCTGCTCTGGGCAACGAGTTCATCATGCTGC
The DNA here is from genome assembly GCA_934513205.1 of uncultured Faecalibacterium sp. Classification (GTDB taxonomy): domain Bacteria; phylum Bacillota; class Clostridia; order Oscillospirales; family Ruminococcaceae; genus Faecalibacterium. The sequence continues at coordinate 61,367 of CAKSWU010000006.1, forward strand.
TGAAGGATACCTCCCTGATCACGGTCATTGGCGGCAAGGAGCTGCTGTATGCGGGGCAGGGCATCATGAACCGTACCTACGAAGCCATGTACCCGCTGCTGGGCGTTGCACTGATCTACCTTGTGCTGGTCATGCTGTTCACCCGGCTGCTGGCAATGTTTGAGAGGAGGCTGGCACAAAGTGACCGATAAGATCCTGGAAGTCCGTGGTCTGACCAAGACCTACGGCGGCGTGAAGAAAAAGGGCGCAAAGCAGCCCACCCCCACCCTGGACGTGCTCAAGGGCATCGATATCGACATCTACCGCGGCGACGTGGTCTGCCTGATCGGACCCTCCGGCTGCGGCAAGTCCACCTTTCTGCGGTGCCTGAACCGCTTGGAGATTCCCACCTCCGGCTCCATCAAGTTTGAAGGGGTGGAGGTGGACGATGCCCACATCGACGCTGTGCGCCAGAAGATGGGCATGGTGTTCCAGCACTTCAACCTCTTCCCCCACCTGACCGTGAAGAAGAACCTGGAATTGGCTCCCAGCCTGCTCAAGCTGAAGGACAAGGACGCCATCTCCGCCCGTGCCGATGAGCTGCTGGCCCGCGTGGGTCTGGCAGACAAGGCCAACGTCTACCCCAAGAGCCTGTCCGGCGGTCAGCAGCAGCGCATCGCCATCGCCCGGGCACTTGCCATGGACCCGGACGTGATCCTGTTTGATGAGCCCACCAGCGCGCTGGACCCCGAGATGGTGGGCGAGGTGCTGGAGCTGATGAAAGAACTGGCACACACCGGCATCACCATGCTGGTGGTCACCCACGAGATGGGCTTTGCCCGCGAGGTGTCCAACCGGGTCATCTTCATTGATGATGGACAGATCCAGGAGGACGAACCGCCCGAGGAGCTGTTCTCGAACCCCAAGCACCCCCGTCTGAAGGCGTTCCTGTCCAAGATGCTGTAAGGAGCCGGATGCCCTTTGCGCACGCAGGGGCGCGGATCAAAAAATCAGTGTGCGGCATTTTTACGGCGTCCCGTATGAAACCACAAAAGACCCGAACCTTTTCCCGCGCGGAGAAAGGTCCGGGTCTTTCTGTTTTGGCAGCGGTCTTTCGCGCTGCTTATTTTTTTCGGTACTCCCGCGGTGTTATGCCAAAATGCGCCTTGAACGCCCGGTTAAAATAGGAGAGGTTCTCAAACCCGCACCGGGAGGCAATGGTCAGCACCGTCTCGTCGGTGGTCTGCAATGCTTCGGCGGCGGCATTCAGCCGGTATTCGTTCAGAAAAGCAATAAAGCTTTGCCCGGTCATCTGCCGGAACCATCGCATGAAGTGGCTTGCGCTGCAGGAGCAGACCCCGGCGGCATCCGCCACCCGAAGCGGTTCGGCATAATGGGCGGAAAGCCATTGCAGTACGGTTTTCAGCCGCTGGGTGTCGGCGGTTTCGGTGGAGAGACACTGCCTGCCCTGCGCAAGGAGCAGGGCAAGAAAGCGCAGCAGCGCCCCTTTTACCAGCAGCTCATAGCCGGGGCGCTTGGCGCGGTTGGCATCCTCCAGCTCCCGCAGGCAGGCGGCGGCTTGCAGATAGCACAAATCGTTCGGGGTCAGACGCACCGGCAGCGACAGCCGCCCGCTTTGCAGCGGCAGCAGATATTTTTCGGCGCAAAGGTCCTCCGCACCGCCCAGCAGCTCCGGTTCAAAGATGATATTTTCGTATTCCATGCACTGTCCCTCTGCCTGCCGCAGCGCGTGGAGCGTGCCCGGGGCAAAAATAAAGATGTCCCCCCGGTAGGCCGGGTAGGTCACCACGCCCACCTGTACCAGCCCCATGCCCTGCTTGACAAAGACCAGCTCCATGCTCTCGTGCCAGTGGAGTGCCACCTGCTGAAAATCCCCCGGAATGGTGCAGGGGTACAGATTGAACGGAAAACGCACCAAACCGTGCTGTTTTGTCTCCTGCAAAGAAGCCTGATTTTGCATCGTCTCACCCCCTGATGATAGGATTGTACCACAGTTTGCATCTATTGGGCAAGATTTTGATTGTTTTATGTGGTATATCTTGAATCATAGATGTCAAACCTGTTTTCCGAAGCAAGGGAGGATGCGTTTATGAGCTTTACCGAAACGTTACAGAGTATCACCGGCAAGCTGCTGGCAGACTGCACCAATCAGGAACTGTATCTGGCACTGCTGGAGCTGGTACGGCAGAAGAGCGCCGACCGTGTGCAGCCGGTCACCGGGCGCAAGCTGTACTATATCAGCGCCGAGTTCCTCATCGGCAAGCTGCTGTCCAACAACCTCATCAATCTGGGGCTGTACGATGAAGCCCGGTCTGCACTGGCTGCCGCCGGAAAGTGCCTTTCTGACATTGAAGAGGTAGAGCCGGAGCCTTCTCTGGGCAACGGCGGTCTGGGCCGTCTGGCTGCCTGCTTCCTCGACTCTCTGGCAACGCTGAACCTGCCCGGCGACGGCGTGGGTCTGCGGTACCACTTCGGCCTGTTCCATCAGTCCTTTGAGAACGGCGTGCAGAACGAAAAGCCCGACCCGTGGCTGACCGCCCACAGCTGGGCGGAAAAGACCGACGCCACCTACCCGGTGGAGCTGGCGGGCAAGGAGTACACCGCCCGGCTGTACAAGCTGGCCGTTACCGGCTACGAGGGACGCACCAACACCCTGAACCTGTTTGACCTTGACACCATCGACGAGAGCATCGTCCATGACGGCATTGCGTTTGACAAGACCGCCATTGATAAAAACCTGACCCTCTTCCTCTACCCGGACGATTCCGATGAAGCAGGCCGCCGCCTGCGGGTGTACCAGCAGTACCTGATGGTCTCTGCCGGTGCGCAGCTCATTCTGGCAGAGTGCGCCGCCCGGGGCTGCAACTACCACGACCTGGCCGACTACGCTGCTATCCAGATCAACGACACCCACCCCAGCATGGTCATCCCGGAGCTGATCCGTCTGCTGGGGGAGCGCGGCATCGAATTTGAAGAGGCCGTGGAGATCGTTACCAAGACCTGCGCCTACACCAACCACACCATTCTGGCTGAAGCACTGGAAAAGTGGCCCCGCGCCTATCTGGATGCCGTGGTGCCGCAGCTGATGCCCATCATCGAAAAGCTGGATGCGCTGGCACGCACCCGCACCGAGGACGAGAGCCTTGCCATCATCGACAAGGACGACCGGGTGCACATGGCACACATGGACATCCACTTTACCCACTCCACCAACGGCGTGGCGGCGCTGCACACCGAGATCCTGAAAAATTCCGAGCTGCACGGCTTCTACGAGCTGTACCCGGAAAAGTTCAACAACAAGACCAACGGCATCACCTTCCGCCGCTGGCTGCTGGAGTGCGACCCGCGCCTGACCGCCGCGCTGGAAAAGCACATCGGCTCCGGCTTCCGCAAGGACGCTGCCGAGCTGGAAAAGCTGCTGGCCTTTGCGGAGGACGAGACGGTGCTGAACGAGCTGACCGCCGTGAAAAAGGCCAACAAGGAAGCGCTGGCCGACTGGCTGCTGCGCACCCAGAAGGTGACGGTGAACACCGATGCCGTGTTTGATATCCAGTCCAAGCGCCTGCATGAGTATAAGCGCCAGCAGCTGAACCTGCTGTACCTCATCCATCAGTATTATGAGATCAAGGCCGGCCACCTGCCCGCCGCTCCGCTGGTGAGCATCTTCGGTGCAAAAGCCGCGCCTGCCTATACCATTGCAAAGGACATCATCCATGCGCTGCTGACCCTCTCCAAGGTCATTGCCGCAGACCCGGAGGTGTCCAAGTGGCTGCAGGTGGTCTTTGTGGAGAACTACAACGTCACTGCCGCCGAAAAGCTGATCCCGGCCTGCGACCTGTCCGAGCAGATCAGCCTTGCCTCCAAGGAGGCTTCCGGCACCGGCAACATGAAGTTCATGCTGAACGGTGCGCTGACGCTGGGCACCATGGACGGTGCCAACGTAGAGATCAGCCAGCAGGTGGGGGAGGAGAACATCTATATCTTCGGCCAGACCTCCGATCAGGTCATCCACCGTTACGCTGTGGGCGACTACGACCCCGCCCAGTGGGTGGAGGGCGATGCCAACATCCGCCGCGCCATCAGCTTCCTCACCGGCCCGGAGATGCTGGCCGCCGGTCATGCCGAAAACCTGACCCGCCTGCATGATGAGCTGATCCACAAGGACTGGTTCCAGACCCTGCCGGACTTCAATGCCTACGTTGTGCGCAAGGGACAGGCCCTCGGCGACTACGCCTGCGACCCCACGGGCTGGCGGCGCAAGTGCCTTGTGAACATTGCCAAGGCAGGCATGTTCTCCTCTGACCGCACCATTGCCGAGTACGACCGCGACATCTGGCATCTGGGCAAATAATCGTTTTAAACCCGCGTTTCACCTTCCTTTATGGGAAGCACCCGGAGCGTTGCGGCGCTCTGTGATTCGGACGGAAAAAAAGCAGCACCCCCGGCAGCCGTTGCAGCTGCCGGGGGTGCTGCCCTTTGTGGGTGGAAAAAGAGGGAAAAGAGAACAGAGAATATCGGTTTTTAGGCGGCCTTTGCCGGGGCAAAGACCACGGCCTTCTTCCGCCGTGCCTGCATGGAGCGGACGATGCAGCTGAGGGTGAAGTTGATGACAAAATAGATGACGCAGGCAGTGCCGAACAACACCATGACATCCGAAACATTCACCGTGCCAAGGCCGTTGTAGCTGCCGGCAGCGCTCAGCAGCTGCCGGATGCGTGCCATCAGCTCAATGGTGGCCACATTGGCAAGGTAGGAGGAATCCTTGATGGTGGTGATGACCTGACTGAGCAGGGTGGGGATGATGTTGCGGTAGGCCTGCGGCAGGATGATGTACAGCAGCACCTCGGCGGTGTTGAAGCCCTGCGCATAGCCGGCCTCAAACTGTCCCTTGGCTACGCCGTTCAGACCGCCGCGGACGATCTCGGCAATGACCGAGGAGTTGAACAGGATCAGTGCCAGCGCTGCCTTGAACAGCAGCTTCATCTCCACACTGGTCAGGCCGAACATTTTGTGGGCAAAAAAGGCCGGGCAGGGGCAGAACACCACACACACGAAGATCCACAGCAGGTAGGGCGTGTTGCGGAACAGCTCGATGTAGGCGGCGGACAGCCCGCCAAGGATGCGCGCCGGGCCTTTTTTACAGTAGGTGCGCGCCAGCGCCAGCAGCGAGCCTAAGAGCAGGCCCAGAATGACGCCCAGCACCGAGAGGAAGCAGGTAAAGGCCACGCCCCGCAGCAGGTACAGGAATACGCCCGGCTGCGCGAGGATGGAAAAACTGGAAGCAAGGGTGCTCATTTATGCCGCCTCCTTTAAGTCCGCAGCCGTTGCGGCGCGCAGGGCGGGGTCTGCCTTGCCCTTGCGCTCCTTGAGGGAAGCCTCCCAGTGGGTCGCCATCGTGGACAGCGGGAAGCAGACCACAAAGAAGATGGCACCGCAGACGATGTAGGCGGGGGCGTAGGCACCGCCGGTGGAGGCACCGGTCACGAAGCTGTACGTTACGCTGATAAGGTCTGCACCGCCTACGATATACAGGCAGGAGGTGTTCTTGAACAGGTTGACCACCTGATTGACCATGGGCGGCAGCATGACCGGGATGCTCTGCGGCAGGATGATATACGTCATCCGCTGCAAGTAGCCAAAGCCCTGCGCCTGCGCGGCCTCGAACTGTCCTTTTGGCACCGACTCAATGGCGGCGCGGACGACCTCGCCCATATAGGCACCGGTGTAAACGCCCAGCGCCACGATTCCGGTGCGGATGACACCCATGCTCAGCCCTGCAAAGGCCAGCGCGTAGTACAAAAAGCACAGCTGCAACAGCAGCGGCGTATTCTGGATGAACTCCACATACACCCGGGCGATGAATTGCAGCGGCTTTTTGCCGCTGGTTGCCATCAGACCCAGCACAACGCCCAGCACAAAGGCCAGTGCCAGCGCAAAAAACGCCGTCATCAGGGTATTGCCCAGCCCCAGCAGAAAGCTTTCCCGGTGGTTGTACACCGTTGCCCATGCGTCCATCGAAAACAGACCGGACATAACGAACACTCCTTTCTCCCAGACCGTCTGCGCACGGCTTTATGCCAGACCGTTGTCCTTGATCAGACCGTCAATGGTGCCATCGGTCAGCCAGCCGGTGACCAGCTCATCGCACACAGCGGAGAAGCCGCTGCCCTTCTTGGTGGCCACGCCGTACTCCTGCGGGCTGAACTCGGCGTCGATGTAGCTGCGGCCCTCGGTCTTATAGATAGCCAGAATGGACTTATCCACGCAGAAGCCGTCCACCTCGCCTGCGCTCAGGGCGGTGCTGATGGCGGGATAATCGTCGTACTGACGAAAGGAAACGCCGCCCTTCCAGGTATCGGCATTGAAGGTGTCAGCGTCAAAGCCCTCGCCGGTGATGATGCCCTCGTCGATCATCTCCTGCACCAGAGCGCGGGCGGAGGTGGAGCCGGAGGAAACGCCCACCACCTTGTCCTTCAGGTCCGCCAGCGCTTTGATGCCGGAGGAATCCTCCACCAGAACGCTGACGTAGTCGGTGTAGTAGGGGGTGGAGAAGTCCCAGCTCTTGCGGCGCTCCTCGGTGATGGTAAAGGTAGCCAGCACGCAGTCGATGTCACCGGAATCCAGCAGCTCGCCGCGGGTGGCGGCGGTGACGGTGGTAAACTACACGTCCACGCCCAGATGCTCGGCGATCATCTCTGCAAGACTATCCTCCAGACCGGTATACTCGCCGGTGAGGGTATCCTGAAAACTGAAGCCCTTGACGGCGTTCTTGACGCCCACCTTCAGCACACCGCGGTCGATGATGGCCTGTACATCCGCAGAAACGGCTTCGGAGGAAGCTGCCGCGCTGCCGGAAGCGGCAGAGGAGACGGTGGAGGCGGCCACGGAGCTGGCAGAGCCGCCGCAGGCGGTAAGAGCGGTGAGCGCAATGGCCGTACCAGCGGCCTTGACAAAGCTACGACGCGAGATCTTTTTCATAATGATACACTCCTCTATAAAGTATGCAGCCCGGACGGCTTTCCCTTCCGTCCCCCATGGGCTGCTTTATCCACAACGGGTGCCGCTTGTGCTGCGGCAGTTCCGCAGTGAGCCAGAATTGCTTACCGGATGATCTTGCCCAAGAACTGGCGCACACGCTCGTTTTTGGGGTTCGTGAAGAAGTGCTCCGGTGTGCCTTCTTCCAGAATCTGGCCGTCTGCCATGAACACCACACGGTCTGCCACCTGCCGGGCAAAGCCCATCTCGTGGGTGACCACCACCATGGTGATATTCTTTTCGTGCGCCAGCCGCACCATGACGTCCAGCACCTCCTGAATGGTCTCCGGGTCCAGCGCACTGGTGGGCTCGTCAAACAGGATGATCTTGGTTTGGGCGCACAGCGCGCGGGCAATGGCGATGCGCTGCTGCTGACCGCCGGAAAGCTGCGCCGGGTAGACGTTCGCCTTGTCCCGCAGGCCGACCACTTCAAGATAGTGGTACGCCAGCTCTTCGGCCTCCTGCCTGGTCTTGTGGTGCAGCTTCATGGGCGCAAGGGTCAGGTTTTTCAGCACCGTCATGTGCGGGTACAGGTTGAACTGCTGGAACACCATACTGGTGGTCTCCCGCACAAGCTTGGTCTTGTTTTTGGCTGTCAGCTCCTGCCCGTCTATGTAGACATGTCCGCTGGTGGGCTCTTCCAGAAAATTCATGCAGCGCACCGTGGTGGACTTGCCCGAGCCGGACGGCCCGATGATGACCAGCTTTTCGCCCTCAGCGACCTCGAGGTTGACGTCCTTCAGAACGTGCAGATCCCCGAAGTATTTGTCAACGTGTTCCAGCTGGATCACGGTACATTCCCCTTTTCCTCTTACGACCTGCCCCGGGGCCGCCTTGCCCTGCAGGGTACAAAAAAGGCGCTTGATGATTTCTCACCAAGCGCCTTCGCTTTTGATGATAAAAGTATAGCGCTTTTGAAATGTACTTTCAATCCGAAAAGTGCTACAACTTTTTGCCGCCGCATTTTTATGTTTTGTAAAGTTGTACAAAGGTGTGCCTTTATTTTTGTCGGATCCCGAGAGCGGCTGCCGACAGCGGACAGCCAAGAGCCTGCCCCTGCATGAACGACGGACCACTCCTTTTGAGACGGGCTGTCACCGCAGGGCGCAGGCGAAAAAAGAATGAATATAAGTGATATTTCGACACTGGATAACTCTGCTTCGATCCTACGGGCGTGCAAAATGGGGTGCTGCTGCAACGGTGCACCCGATTATTTGACGGTGACACGACAAATTTACCGGTGCAATGTGGATGCAGGGAAAGCGGGGGAAAAATAATGGTCAATGTGATGAAATATTCTGCGAAACGGGTGGTGAAACAAAGCACTGTGCATAAAAATGAAGAAAAAACAAGGAGAAATAGCCCCTAAAAGGACGCGAGATCAATGGAAGAATGTGGGAAATGCTAAAAAATAACGGATACACGAACAAAAACGAAAAACAAAGAAATATCTATTTCAATAGTTGACAAACACGAGTATTTGTGCTAAAATCAAAATGGATATTTAGAATTTGACAAAAGAATGCGAGACGTGCTATAATGACCGTGCCTTCAGGGGCGACGGCTTATGTGGCATACGTCCATTTGTGACCATTCAGACCTGCAAGGCGAAAAGTCTTGCAGGTCTTTTTTGTTTCCTTTGATATCAATGCAATCGTTCCTCAGCAGAGCCGATCACCTGAGGAGGACGAAAGAGAACGGAGAGAATGCTATGATTCAGGTGTTATCCAAGAAGAAGAAAGACTTTCTGGCATGCTGCACTTATGTGACGGAAGTGGAGTTTGAGGTTGCAGAAGATGGTCAGCCTACCCGCTGGCTGTGTTACAGCGATGCGGATTTTGCCGGCTTTATCGTGACGGACCGCAGTGCGATGATGGACGAGTCGAAACCGACGGAGTATTACCAGCAGATGCAGGTCCTGGAGGAGTACGAGGATCTGGAGACGGCAAAAGGGTCGAAGTACTATGACCTGTTTGCCCAGATGCAGGAAATTGCCGAGGAAAGCTGAGACCAGTCCATAGAAGAACGTTTTATCGGACAGATGAAAGTGTAGAATCATGTCAGAAAATCAACCGAAAACTGTGGGAAGCGAAAAAGGGGTATTGCAAATGAGCATCTTCATTGATCTGGAAATGAACACCACCGATGCACGTCTGGTATATAAGAAAGATCTCCGGAATGAGATCATCGAGATCGGCGCAGTGCGGATGGACGATGCGTTTCACCCGCTGGACCGCTTCCGCATTTTCGTGCGGCCCCAGTACAACGGCGTGATTGAGCGCAAGATCTACAAGCTCACCGGCATCAGCAACGGGGCTGTGAGCGATGCCGTCTCTCTGCCGGAAGCACTGGGTGCGCTGGAAGCATGGTGTGGTTCGGACGGCTGCGAGATCTACGCATGGAGTACCAGCGACCTGTGCCAGCTGCGCAAGGAATGCGGCTTTAAGGGCATCGACAGCGTTTTTCTGGACGAGATGGTGCAGTGGCACGATTTTCAGGAGGACTTCCGGCAGATGCTCGGAGAGAAAAACATCCTCTCCCTCAGTAATGCCATGCACCGGGCAGGGCTGGAGCCGGAAGGCTGTCTGCACGATGCTTCGTGGGATGCCTACAACAGCGCCCGGTTGATGGAAACGGCTCATTCTCCGAATTTTGCGGCAGATGTGAAAAAGGCACAGGCTGCCTGTTATCAGGAAGCTCCCAGAATGCAGGGCGGGCTTCCGCTGGATGTGATGAAAAAGCTGGCGGCGCTGCTGCAGAGCAGCCAGCCGGAACCCGCAATGGCGGTGTAATGGGAAGGAGCAAGGATTGTGATGATGGAACATTTGTGGAATTCATACTATGTACAGATGCGGATCACCTACCGGGAGCATTCTCGTGACGGACAGGTGAAATCAGGAATAAGAACATTTGACTGCGACAGCCATATCGCAGAAGCCGTTCGGCTGCTCAATGAGAAAGGCTATGCAACAGGCAACTGTTGCGAAGGTCATCCCTACCGTGTTATTCCGGACAACAATCAGCGCAAATACAAGAACACGGCGTACTTTGAAGGAGGATATCTACAGTTTTGCAGCATCGAAGACAAGAAAGTTGTTCTCGCAAAACTAAAGGAAAAGAGCGATTACTTCTCAGAGGATACGCACAGCAAGATACCCGGCATTATGTCCAGCTTATATTGGGAGCCGATCCGCAGCGCAGAAGTAGATGGACACAAATATAGCGTTATGCGGTATGAGACCCTGACAAAGATTTTCAAGGTCATTTATCAGGACATCTGGAAAACGCTGCTGGAGGTAGTGCAGGAACTTCCTTGCAAGGAAACGGACGACCCGTGGATCTTGAAAGCAGAAATTCTGGACAAACCCCTGAAGCCGCATTTTGCAAATGTTCAGGGACTTAAAACATTTGAAGAAGTATAAAAAGTACAGGAGGAAGTACCATGAATGCACAGAAGTATTTTGAGCAGCACGCCGAAGAACTCATTGCCAGCTTTGCCGGCAAAAATGTGGCTCTCTTTTTCCGGGGCTTTGTGCCCGCCAACGTCCGCTGGCTGACCCAGCGGGAGGATGCGCTCCTTCCGGCAAATAAGGTGCTGAATGCGGATGGCACCATCAGCATTGCGAAAATTGATGCGGCGAAGCGGAAACTGGTGCAGAGCCTGATGATGCAGGAAGAAGGCGTGACGGTCGGAATTTATGAGGAAATGCTGGCCATCCTTCAGAACGTACAGGACCCCAAGGAGATGTTCGATGCGGAGTTCATCGTGGTGGACAACAACGCCTTCCCGGCTTATGTGCCCAGCTGCATCCCGGCAGAGGACGCCGAAGCGCTGTACAAAGCGTACGAGAGCGAAAAGACTGAGCTTGGTTCTGCGGAAGTCCTCAGCCACTACTATGCATCTGTCCGGATGCTGAATGACCGCTGCTACGTTGCCCTGTTCAACCGCCATAAGGGTGAGAACATCCGCAGCATCGACTTTTACCAGAAAAAGCAGGCAGCCTTTACGGATGCCGCAGCGACCCTGCCCAATGACGTTTCTCCCCTTGTACTGGCAGACCGGTTCTTCTGCGGCGAGGTGGAAGGTCCGCTGGTGCTGCCGGTGGAGCGGGAGCAGAATGCAAAGAACAACACCTACGATGTGCTGGCGTTTGCGGCAGAGCAGTGCGGCGTGACTTTTGCACTGAACTGCGCCAGCCATAAGGAGCAGGTAGAACCTGAAACCATCAACCGCTACCGTGCCATCCTCAAGCAGTACTGGGGCGCAAACGCCGATTTCCGGATGCTGGACTTCTACAAAGACCCGGCAGCAGGCACCGAGACCATGCAGATCAGTCAGGGCGAAATCATCAGCACCATTGTCAAGCAGTGCGAGCTGGCACTGGATGGCTATCAGGATTACTCCAATGTGTTCCTGACCGCCCCCACCGGTGCGGGCAAGTCCGCATTCTATCAGGTGTCTGGCATCTATTTGGCACAGGTGCATCAGGCAGTGACCCTCGTTATCACTCCGTTGATCGCCCTGATGCAGGATCAGGTCAGCCAGCTGGAAGCCCGCGGGGTGCACTGCGCCACCTTCCTCAACTCCAATGTGTCCCATGAGGAGCGGGAAGAGCGCTTGAATGCCATCCACAAGGGCGAAAAGTCCATTCTGTATATTGCACCGGAAATGCTGCTGACCACCTCGCTGGAGACCCTGCTGGGCGGCCGCAGACTGGGCCTGTTCGTGGTGGACGAAGCCCACACTGTCACCAGCTGGGGCCGGGATTTCCGTGCGGATTACTGGTTCATGGGCGACTATTTGGAGCGCCAGCGCAAGAATGGGCTGCACTTCCCGGTGCTCTGCCTGACCGCAACGGCAGTGTACGGCGGCAGGGATGACGTGGTACAGGATACCATCAGCACGCTGGGGCTGAACCGGCCCATCCAGTATCTGGGCCGCGTCCGCCGCGATAACATCGACTTTGACATCCATCCGCTGGACAAGCAGACGGACGAGAGCCGGGATGAGTTCAAGGTGAACCATGTGGCGCAGAAGATCGCCGAGTATGTGGCAGAAGGCAAAAAGACGCTGGTCTACTGCCCCTTCCGCTCCACGGTGGACAGCATTTATCAGGCGGTGCCCTTTAATGTAAAGGATAAAGTCCGCCGTTACCACGCAGGCATGTTCAAGGAAGAAAAGAATGCGGCACAGGAGGCTTTCAAGAACAACAGCGCCCTCGTGATGATCTGCACCAAGGCGTTCGGCATGGGCGTGGATGTGCCGGACATCGTGCAGGTGTACCACTATGCCCCTACCGGAAATCTGGCAGACTATGTGCAGGAAATTGGCCGCTGCGCCCGTGACAAGACCCTGCGCGGTACAGCAGTGGAAGAATATCTGCCCGGTGATCTGTCGCAGCTCAAGCGTCTGCACGGTATAGGCGAACTGCGGCAGTATCAGCTGCGGGAGATGCTCCACAAGCTGTACTGGATGTACAGCCAGAAAAAGCACCGCAATCTGCTGGTTTCTCCCGATGTATTCAGCTATCTGTTCGACTCCGGTGAGGTGGAAAACCGGGTCAAGACCGGACTGCTCCTGCTGGCCAAGGATCTGGAAAAAGCATACGGCTTCCCGGTGCTGGTGGTGCGTCCCAAGGCGATGTTCACCACCTGCTACGCCAATGTGCCCGAAGAAATCGAGGAAGAATTCCTTGCCAAGTACGGCGATTTCGTCAAGAATCTCTACGACAACACGGTAACGGTCAATCGCAGCTTCAGTCCGCTGGCATCGGATGTGGTGGTGCGCAACAGCGGCAGCATCTATGAGATCCGCATGGGCGACCTGTGGGAAAAGTATTTCTCGGATATGACCTTTGGTATGTTCAAGGCCAAGTTCTTCAAAGGGGAACTGTTTGCACAGGATGGCACCAACCGGATCTCGGTGCGGGTCAAGACGCAGATCCATTATGGCCAGGACTTCGATACCACCCGTGCAAAGCTGCGCCAGTATATGGAAGCTGTGGCGCAGGTGTTCGATGCTTACCGCAAAGGCGTGCAGGAGGTGGATGCCAACGGAAAGGAAACTGTCCGCAAAATGTTCACGGCGGAGGACTTCTACCGGGATGTGCAGAAGCAGCTGGGAAACGAGGTCCTGAACAAGGACTTTGCCAAGGCGTTGCTGGAGCTGTTCGTGATGGATGTGCAGGTCGATCCCACCAAGCGCGAGGGCGACCGCATGAAGTTTATTCAGGCAAAGCACAACGGAAACCAGATCGGTCTGAAGTATCGCGTGACCAACGGGAACTATTTCTCGATGGCAAACTGGATGGATCAGCAGCTGGTCAACTGCGCCCCCAACCGGGAGGAAACGGAGTACATGGGTTACATCCCTGCCACCATCGGCGGCAAGCAGAACCCGGTTATGCGCCTGTTGGCGGTGCTGGAGATCTTCGGGCTTGCAAGCTATGAGGTGCGCGGCGGTCAGAATCTGGAAATTTTCGTTCGTGTCAACGATCCGCAGAAGATCCGTAGCCTGTCGGAGGACCGCCGCTATAAGAACCTGCAGCTGCAGGAGATCCACCGCCGCCATGCGGATGCGGAGGAAATGATGCTCGCCTTCCTGACCAAGGACCTGACCAGCAAGCAGCGCTGGGATCTGGTGGAGGATTATTTCCTCGGTCACGATGAAGTGGTGGGGAAGGTCCTTGGCTTGGAAGAGCAGAACTGAAAGGAGAGAACACCATGGGGTTCAATAAAGGGCTGTTCGATTTCATCGGGTACATGAGCTTTTTTGATCCAATCGGCACGGGTCAGGCTTCCGATTCTTTGGAACAGCAGGATGATTTTTCGGAGGATGCACAGGATGATTCGGCTGCGGACGATGAGGATGCGTGTGAGGACAGCGGAGAGATCTGATCGTCTGCAGGGTCACGATGCGGGGAGGATGCACGGACAGGCATTTTTCGGCAGGACTGCGGACGTCACATCTTTATAGATGCAGGCATGAACGCATCAACAGAATAAAGCGGAGAGCCGTCTGCGATGCAGGTCATCCTGTATCGCAGACGGCTTTCTGCTATCCGCAAAAAGCATCCTTACGGGCGGTCTGAAGAATACAAAGGCAGGGCGAAAAACTTCACGAACCGAAGCACGGCGATAGAGTGCACAAAATTTCGATGCAGAAAATGTGCAGAATCCTGATTTATTTCGGAATCCGAAAAAAGTCTTGATATATCCCAGATGGCGTGCTATTCTGTAAACAGAGCTTATTTCACAATCCGAAATAAGCGGAGACAATGGGGTTGAAAGGGATCGCAACTATGAAAAAATCCAGCCTGCAGACGGTAAAAGAGAAAAACCGCCGCCTGATCCTGCGGGCACTGCTCACAGAGGGGGGACTCTCCCGGATCGAACTGGCAAAACAGACGGGGCTTTCTCCCAGCACCATCACGGCTCTGGTGGGAGAGCTGCTGGCAGAGGGCGTCGTGCAGGAGAGCGGCCTGCGTGCCGCAACCGCAGGGCGCAGCCGTGCCGGACTGACCATCTGCCCGGACTATGGCAGGGTCGTTGTGGTGGACATCGGACGCATCCATGCGGTTCTGTATGTCTACGATATGGCGCTGCAGTGTGTGTTCCGCACGGTGCTGCCCGACCACGGCGGAGATGGAAACGAGCTGCTGACCTCGATCTCCGATGCGGTCTTTCGGGGCTTTTCCATGGAGGACCTCCATACAGGAAAAATGAAGAGCATTGGGCTGCTGTTTCAAGATGACACCGAGATCAGCGAGTTCCGCGTGATGTACTCCACCGGTTACACCGCAGCGACCATTTCTCTGCGGGAGGCGCTGTTCACCCAGTTCAAAGTGCCGATCGTGGAGGAATACTGCCGGGTCTATACCGTGAGCCGTGCGTTGGCAGAAGCGGGCAAATCGGTGGGCTCCAACTACGCACACATCGACCTTGGCGACCGGGCTGTGGTGCAGGTCGTGCAGAAGGAGCAGCCGGTGACGCTGCGCAGCGATGGGCAGGCAGACATCACCGGTCTGCTGCTGCCCGAAGGCGGCTCTTTGCTGGAGCTGGCGCAGAGCTTTGAAGCTGCACCGCCCGCGCAGCAGGCGGCAGCGCTGAAAAGTGAGCAAAGCCCGGTGAGCTGCTTTACGGTGCGGCTGAGCAATGTGGCGCGGATGCTCTGCTCGCTGTTCGCGATCGAAAAGCTGTATCTCTCCGGCCCGGCGGCTGCAAGCCCGGCGTTCATGCGCGGGGTGGTGCAGAAGCTGAAAAGCCCGGAGGTGCGTCCGGTGGTGCTGAACCCGGACCCTGCCCATACGCCTGCCTTTATGGCAACGGATCTGCGGCAGAGCCTGCTGTGCAGCACGGACGCCTGAAAATGAACCTTGCCGTGGTTTACGGTGAGAATAAAGGGGGCTTGCCCCCGCAAAAAAAGGAGCAGAACTATGTTACAAGGCATTCTGATCGTTGTGGCATTCCTGGTCGTTGCAGCATTGATGATGACCAAGAAGATCCCCACTCTGCTGGCGCTTCCTCTGATGGCAGTCGTGATCTGCATCATCGCCGGTGTGCCGATGTTCGGCAAAAACGCGGATGGCGCGGAGATCGGCTGGCTGACCACCGTGTTTGAAGCCGGCACCGTCCGTATGGGCAGCGCCATCATGGCAACCATCTTTGGTGCATGGCTGGGTCAGCTGATGAACAAGACCGGCGTCACCGAGAACATCATCAAAAAGAGCGCAGAGCTGGGCGGCGACCGTCCGATGGTGGTCACCCTGATCATGGTGGTGGCGACTGCCGTCCTGTTCACCACCCTGAGCGGTCTGGGTTCCATCATTATGGTGGGCTCCATTGTGCTGCCCATCCTTATCTCCGTTGGCGTGCCCGCTGCAAGTGCAGCCTGCATCTTCCTGATGGCATTCACCACCGGCCTTGCCTGCAACATTGCAAACTGGAAGAGCTTTGCAAGCATCTTCTCGCTGGACATCGCCGATATTCAGGGCTTTGAGATCTACCTGATGGCAGCGACTGCCATCGCCACCCTCATCATGGTCATCGTGGAGTTCAAGCGCAACGGCATCAAGTTTGCATTCTCCGCTCCCGTGGACAACACAAAGCCCGCAAAGCAGCTCACCGGCGTGCGCGGCGGCCTGGCCATGATCACTCCGCTGATCCCCATCGTGCTGGTCGCCTTCCTGAAAGTGCCTGTCACGCCTGCATTCACCGTCGGCATCATCTGGTGCCTGATCTTCACCTCGCAGAACTTCAGCAAGGCCATGAATCAGATGACCAAGACCTGCTACGATGGCATCACCGATGCAGGTCCCGCCGTCATCCTGATGGTCGGCATCGGCATCCTGTTCCTGGCGGTCACCAATGCAAGCGTCAAGGAAGTTCTGAACCCGCTGCTGCTGGCCATCGTGCCCACCAGCCGCGTGCCTTACATCATCTTCTTTGCCGTTCTGGCACCTCTGGCACTGTACCGCGGCCCCATGAACATGTTTGGCCTCGGCTCCGGCATCGCAGCGCTGATCATTGGTCTGGGCACCCTGAACCCGCTGGCTGTCATGGCTGCCTTCCTGGCGGCTGAGCGCATCCAGTGCGGCGGCGACCCCACCAACACCCAGAACGTCTGGACCGCAAACTTCTGCGAAGTGGACGTGAACACCTGCACCAGGAAGATGCTGCCGTATCTGTGGGCAGTGTCCATCATCGGTGTCATTCTGGGCGCGGTGCTCTACTTCTAAGCCATTTTCTCCCCTGCAAACCGTCTTGCAGCGGGCTGTGCTGAACACAGCCTGCTGCATGGGCGGTCCGAGTATCCCGCGCTTTTGCAGTTCCGTATTCGCGAGATGCTGGGACCGCCCATTCTTATACCCGGACCTGCCCGGGATCGAAACGCAATGAAGCAAGAAGAAGGAAAAACAGGAGGTTTTTGCTCTATGAAAGTCCGTATCGGAATTGATGTCGGTGGCACCTTCACCGACGCCGTTGCCATTGACAATGAGACCTTTGAGGTCGTTGGAAGCGTAAAGGTGCCCACCACCCACACCGCCGCTGAGGGCGTTGCCGCCGGCATCGTGCAGGTGCTGCATAAGGTCATGGACCAGTGCGAGATCAAGCCGGAGGACGTCATCTTCATCGCCCACGGCACCACGCAGGCAACCAACGCCCTGCTGGAGGGCGATGTGGCTCCTGTCGGCATCATCACGCTGGGCAGCGGTCTGCAGGGCGCAAAGAGCAAGGGTGATACCACCATGGGGGACATCGAGCTGTCCGAGGGCAAGTACCTGCGCAGCTACAACGAATATGTGGACACCAATGCTCCGGATCTGGACGGCAGTATCCGCGCTGCCATCCGGAAGCTGCAGGAGCAGGGGGCACAGACCTTTGTTGCCGCCGAGGCCTTCAGCGTAGACGACCCGAAGAACGAGAACCGGGTGGTGGAGATCTGCGGTGAAATGGGTCTGCCCGCCACGGCGACCAACGAGATCTCCAAGCTGTACGGACTGAAGATCCGCACCCGCACCGCCGTGATCAATGCCAGCATCATGCCCAAGATGCTGGATGCCGCCACCATGACCGACCAGAGCATCAAAAATGCAGACATCAAAAGTCCGCTGATGGTCATGCGCTGCGACGGCGGCGTGATGACCGTGGACGAGGTGCGCAGCCGCCCCATCCTGACCATCCTCTCCGGTCCCGCCGCAGGCGTTGCCGGTGCTTTGATGTACGAAAAGCTGACCGATGGCCTGTTCTTTGAGGTGGGCGGTACCTCTACCGACATCTCCTGCGTCAAGGACGGCAAGGTGATGATCAAATACGCCGAGGTGGGCGGTCACAAGACCTACCTGAACAGTCTGGACGTGCGCACCGTCGGCATCGGCGGCGGCAGCATGGTGGAGGTGAAGGACGGCAAGGCCTGTGATACCGGCCCCCGCAGCGCTCACATCGCCGGTCTGGATTATGAGGTGTTCACCGATGCCGACAAGATCCAGAATCCCCGTCTGGTGCCCGTGAGCCCCATGCCCGGCGACCCGGAGTACGCCAGCATCGAGTGCGACAACGGCGTCAAGGTCTGCCTGACCATGTCCGGCGCTGCCAACATTGCGGGCTACGTCAAGCCTGGCGATTATGCCTATGGCAACGTGGAAGCTGCCCGCAAGGCGTGGAAGCCGCTGGCAGACAACATGGGCTGCACCGTGGAAGAAGCCGCCCGCAAGGTGCTGGGTTTTGCCGCTGCCAAAAACAGCAGGGTGGCTGCCCAGCTGATGAAGGACTACCACATGGACCCCCAGCACACTGTGTTCGTGGGCGGCGGCGGCGGTGCTGCCAGTGTGGTGCCGCATCTGGCCGAGACCATGCACCACAAGAGCCGTCTGGCAAAGAACGGCCCGGTCATTTCCACCATCGGCGTGGCACTGGCTATGGTGCGTGATATGGTGGAGCGCAGCGTTTCCAACCCCACCGACAGCGACATCATCAGCGTGCGCCGGGAGGCTGAGCAGAAGGCCATCCGGAACGGTGCCGCGCCCGGTTCTGTGGAAGTGACCGTGGAGGTGGACACCCAGCGCAACGTGATCCGCGCCATCGCCGTGGGTGCTACCGAGCTGCGCAGCAAGAACCGCAGCGCCGAAAAGCTGACCGAGGACAAGCTGCTGGAACTGGCGGCAGAGAACCTGAGCATGGACCCCAAGGCCCTGCATATCGCAGCCAGAAGCGAGAACATGTGCGCGGTGACGGCGGATAAGGTGGAGAAAAAGCTGTTCGGCCTGATGAAAAAGACCTCGCATCCGCTGCGCCTGATCGACGAAGAGGGGGTCATCCGCCTGCAGAAGGCCAACGCCACGGTGCGTCAGGCCGACATCAGCAGCTGGCGTGACGCAGTCGCCTATATGCTGGAAGAGCTGACCGTCTACAACGATGGCGGCACCAACTACCCCAATGTGTACATCGTGCTGGGCAAGCGCATCATCGACCTGTCCGGCATGTCCAGCGAGGAGCAGATCTACAGCCTTGCCAATGTGGAGCTGAACGGCTACGATGCCAAGACCCCGGTCATCGTTGCTGCGACCCTGCGCATTGATTCCTGACGATCAAAGGAGGCTGCCATGTCGTCTTATGCACTGCCTTTTCCCGGCCGTGATCTGGCGGAAAAAGAGCTTTCCTACGACCCGTGCTACCCCCGCATCCCAGAGGCAGACCGCGCCCGCATTGTGGATGCCGCGTGGGAAAAAGGCTGCGCCGCAGCAAGGGATGTCTTTGCGCAAAGCGGCGGCAATGCAGACTTTTTTGCCATCTGCAAGGCAAACGGACTGACGGTGGTGGAGCGGGACATCGACTTTGTTTCCGGCAGCCAGCGGTATTTCAGCGACTATGTGGCGGGCAAAAACTGCGTCACCCTCTATCTCAGATCGGTGGACCTGTGGGCGCAGCAGAACAAAATGCCCCGCAAGGAAGCGGAGAACCTGATCCTCAGCCATGAATATTATCATTTTCTGGAGTGGAACAAGCTGGGGCTGACCAGCCGGGATTATCAGGTGCCCATGATCAGCATTGGTCCGTTCCATCTGGGCAAGACCGGCATCCGCGCTCTTTCCGAGATCGGTGCGCACGGATTTGCCCACACCTATCATCAATTGCTGGAGGCACAACATGGAAAGCATTGAATATCTGGGCAGGCAGCTGCCCCTTCTGGGTCACTATGATACCGTTGTGGTGGGCGGCGGCGCTGCCGGTGCCGCAGCCGGCATCCGCTGTGCCATCGACGGGCAGAAGGTCCTGCTGGTGGAAAAGGGCGCGTTTCTGGGCGGCACGGCTTCCCGTGCGCTGGTGTGCCCCATGATGCCTACCTATGTGGAGCATCTGGATGTGCTGCACCGGGTAGAGGAGACCCTGAACAGGCGCGGCGTCACCACCCGTGACGGCATTACTACGATGATCTGGTTTGCACCGGATCAGCTCAGCGATGCCTTTGAGGAATTGTATGTGGGCAGCGGCGGCAAATTGCTGTATGACGCCGCACTGGTGGATGCCGTGTGCGAGGACAAGCGCATCCGGTACATCGTGGTGATGACCGTGACCGGTCTGCAGGCCATTGCAGCCGGGAACTTTGTGGATGCTACCGGTGATGCTGTGCTCACCCGCATGGCTGGCGTGCCCACCAGCTCCGGCGATGAGAACGGGGACAATCAGGTCAGCAGTCTGCGCTTTATCATGGGCGGCATCGATGTGGAAAAATACCGCGAATATGTGCTGTCTCTGCACGACGAATTTTCTCCCCTCAAGACCGGCTATTTCTTCGAGTCTGCCATGGTGGCAGGACGCAGCTTCAAGCTGGAGCCCATCTTTCGCGAGGGGGTAGCCGAGGGGCTGCTCACCGAGGAGGACCTGCGCTATTACCAGTGCTTCAGCCTGCCCAATAAGCCCGGCTGCATGGCCTTCAACTGCCCGCATCTCCCCAGCCTGAAGCAGAACACGGATGCACTGGCCCGCTCTGCGGCCATTGCCGAGGGCCGTGAGAAGATCGACCGTCTGGTGCGCTTTTTGCAGGCAAAGATGCCGGGCTTTGCACACAGCTATCTGCTGCAGGTGGCGGACATGCTGGGCGTACGCGAGAGCTGGCGGCTCAAGGGAAATTACCTGCTGACCGAGGAGGACTACACCCGGCAGGCACGCTTCCCGGATGGTCTGGTCAAGGGGGACTGGTACATTGATGTGCACTCCAACAAAAAGGGGCTGTTCCACCAGAATACCTACCAGCATGGCGACTATTATGAGATCCCTTACCGCAGCATGGTCACGGACGAAGCCGAGAATCTGATCGTGGCGGGCCGCTGCATTTCCACCACCTTCCTGATGCAGGCCAGCGTCCGCATCCTGCCCACGGTCATTGACATGGGCGATGTAGCGGGCAGCGCCTGCACGCTGGCGCACACCACCGGTCAGCCGCTGTGCAGACTGGATGGCAGCAAGCTGCGCCGTTTTGAATAAGAAAAGAGGGTGTATTGTATGGAAAAGGAAAAACTGTTTGCCCAGATCAAGGGCGGGCTCATCGTCTCCTGTCAGGCACTGGAGCACGAGCCGCTGTATACGAAAGAGGGCGGCATCATGCCCCTGATGGCAAAAGCCGCCGCCATGAGCGGGGCTGTGGGCATCCGTGCCAACACCGTGCGGGACATCACCCAGATCAAACAGGTGGTGGACCTGCCGGTCATCGGCATCATCAAAAAGGATTACCCCGGCACCCCCATGTACATCACCGTCACCATGAAGGAAGTGGACGAGCTGGTGGCCTGCGGGGTGGACATCCTTGCCGTGCAGGGCACCGGTGCCCTGCGCCCGGACGGCTCCACCTCGGCCCAGTTCATCCGCGCCGTCAAGGCAAAGTACCCCGACCAGCTGGTGATGGCCGACTGCGACAACTTTGAGAATGCCATGCTCTGCGCCGAAGCCGGTGCCGACTTTGTGGGCACCACCATGCGGGGCTACACCCCCGAGACCACCGGCATCAACGACATCGACTTTGACTTCATCCGTAAGCTGTCCGCGGAGTGCCCGGCAAAGATCATTGCCGAAGGCCACATCCACTACCCGGAGCAGGCGGTCAAGGCGCTGGAAGCCGGTGCCTTTGCGCTGGTGGTGGGCGGTGCCATTACCCGCCCGGCAGAGATCACCGCACGCTTTACCGGTGCCATCAACGCTGCAAAGAAATAACACAGGGGAGTGCCTGCTATGAAACACTATCTTGGTATCGACATCGGCGGCACCGCCGTCAAGCTGGGCATCGTGGACGAGACCGGCGCGGTGCTGACCAAAGCTGAAGAGAGTGTCTGCTTTGACGGCTACCGCACCCCCATCCTGACCACGGTGCTGAAGGCTGCAAAAGAGTTCCTCGCCGCGCAGAACATCCCGGCGGCAAGCCTTGCGGGCATCGGCGTTTCTGCCACCGGGCAGATCGACAGCCGCAAGGGCATTGTGGCGGGCACCTGCGGCAGCCTGCCCAACTACATCGGCGCACCCATCAAGGCGGAGCTGGAAGCCGCCTTTGGTCTGCCGGTCACGGTCGCCAACGACGCCAACTGCATGACGCTGGGCGAAGTGTGGGTGGGCGGTGCGCAGGGCTATACCGACGTCATCGGCGTGACACTGGGCACCGGCGTGGGCGGCGGCATCCTGACCGGAGGCCGCCTGCTGGAGGGCGCGCGGGGCCTTGGCGGCGAGCTGGGCCACTACCGCACCCACGCGCTGGACGGCGTGGACTGCACCTGCGGCGCAAAGGGCTGCTGGGAGCGCTACGCATCCACCACTGCCCTTGTGCGCGCCGCGCAGGAGCAAAACCCGGCATGGAAGGATGGCCGCGCCATCTTTGCCGCCGCAGAAGCGGGCAACGAGACGGTGCTGGCGCTGCTGGACGCATGGACGGACGAGATCGCGCAGGGGCTTGCCGGCATGGTGCATATCTTCAACCCGCAGCTGATTTTGATCGGCGGCGGCGTGTCTGCCCAGCAGAAACTGCTCATCGAGCCTATCGCTGAAAAGGTGAAAGCATCCGTCATGCCCGCCTTTGCCGAAGGACTGGAACTTCGCGCCGCGCAGCTGCACAACGATGCCGGGATGGTGGGCGCGGTGTACTACTTCCGGCAGATGTACCCGGCAGGATGATCGGAAAACAAAAATTGAAACGCAAAAAGCTTCCCCCTGTGGGCCATGCACCTGCAGCGGGGAAGCTTTTTTGTATGCCCACGGGGCGAAAAAACGGAGAAAACGCATCCGTTTGGGTCTGTGCAGGCTTATCGGCTCCGGTATTCCACCCGCGGTCTGCCGCCGGTGAAATACTCTACCTGACTTTCGGCTTCGCTTGTGCCGATGAGGTAGTTCAGATACCGCCGCACCGTCACCTTGGAAAGGTCGGTGTCGGCGGCGATCTGCTCCTCCGTCATGCCATGACCGGTATCGTCCACCGCGATGGTCAGGCCATGGGCATCCTCCCCGATGAACAGTCCCACCTGCTTGAGGGGCTCAGCCTTGACCGCTTCAAAAGCGTTTTCCACCAGATTGCCCACGATGGTCACCAGTTCCCGCGCGTGGCTGGCCTTGCCCAGCACCAGTGCTGCCACCGTGCGGTTGTGCAGCTGGCGGATGATGCCCTGATAGTTATGCTCCACATCCTCGCTCGCACCGTTGATGAACGCAATGGCTTTCTGCGTTTCGCCGATCTGCAGCAGGCCGGAGATGATGTGCAGCTTGTTCAAAAACTCGTGGGTGTTGGCACGCAGTGCCTCGATGATATGGTTTGTGCCGGTAAGCTGCCGGTCGATGCGGGTGTACTCGGTGTGGTCCCGCAGGATAATCTTACGTCCTTTCTGCCTTACGGCACTCTTACAGTTGTGACCTTTGTGATACGATTTTTCTTCTGATAAGGTTTTGGACACACAGCCGTCAGGGAAGAGCCGGAGCTTGTCGGGGCAAGGCCCCTCCATCTTGCTTGCGCAAGACCACTCTGCCGCTTAAAAGCCCCACTGGGGCTTTCATTGCTGCGCAACCGCGGCGTTCTGCTTTCCAAAGAAAACAAAAAATCCGAACCCTTCTCCTATTGAGAAAAGGTTCGGATTTTCTATTTCAGCGGCAGTCTTCCTGATAGACATTCCTACGGGTTGGGAACCGCGCACTAACAAAAGCCCCACTGGGGCTTTTGTTGCCCCGCCTGCGGCGTGGCCGTGCTGTTCAAGTCCTCTTATCCGCTGTTGCAGCTAAAGGGAATCTTCAGGTGAAATAAATCAGAGGTAGTCCTCCCGGTAGACATTCCTACACGTTGGGAACCGCGCACTAGCAAAAGCCCCACCGGGGCTTTTGTTGCCCTACCTGCGGTAGGGCCGTGCTGTTCAAGTCCTCTTTCGCACCGAAAAAGAAAAACCAGAACACAAATGTGTTCTGGTTTTTCTTGGTGCGAGTAGTGATACAGAACTTTTCAAAAACCATCGTAGTACAATTCGTTTTTAAGGTCATCGGATAGCAACTTGCTTGTATTGCACCCCGATGGGCAGCCGTGTTTGAAATATAGTTGCCTTTTATATACCACACAACCTAAAAATTATCAAGTACGCGCAGCGTTCACTTCTCCCATCACCGGGAGCAAATGAACGCTGCTTTTTTTGTTTACAACGAAAGGAGGCATCCGTGAAATGGCAGTATTTCGGGTAGAAAAGAACAGCGGCTACACGGTCATGTCAAACCACCACCTGCGGAACCGGGCCTTGTCCCTGAAAGCCAAAGGTCTTTTATCCCAAATGCTCTCCCTGCCGGAAGATTGGGACTACACCCTGCAAGGGCTGGCCCGTATCAACCGGGAAAGCATTGACGCGATACGGCAGGCCATCCGGGAACTGGAACAGGCGGGCTACATCCAGCGTTCCAGAGAACGGGACGAGAAAGG
>CAKSWU010000007.1 GCA_934513205.1 uncultured Faecalibacterium sp.
TCGCAGGTGCAGCCAAGGCAGGCACCAATGCCGCAGGCCATCTTCTTTTCCATGCTCACAAAGCAGGGGGTGCCTTTTTCCGCACACAGGCGGGCGGCATTCTTCATCATCACGGTGGGGCCGCACACCAGCACCACATCGTAGTCAGCGGGGTCGTACAGCTGGGTGACAAAACCGTGGAATCCCACCGCACCGGTGTCGGTGGACACCTTGACGAGGTTCGCGATCTCGCGGTACTCCTCCATGCAGTAGGGGGCATCCCGGAAGCCGAAGAACACATCCGGCTTTACCCCGGCTGCAGCCAGTTCGCGGGTGAGCTGGAACATGGGCGCGGTGCCGATGCCGCCGCCCACCACGGCGATCTTCTTGTACTTGCTCAGGATATCCGGCACATCAAAGCCGTTGCCCATAGGGCCGGTGAGCTGGAAGGTATCCTTCATTTTCAGCTGTGCCAACTTCTCGGTGCCCTCGCCCACCACCTGATACAGAAACTCGATGGTGCTGCTGTCCGGGTTCCAGCGGTGCACGCTGATGGGCCGGGACAGAAAGGGCGCTTCGTCTGCGCCCCATGCGCGCAGGGTAAAGAACTGGCCTGCGTGGGGTGCATGGTCGCGGTCGGGCCACACCACGGTCAGCAGGCGGATGTCCGGGGCAATGACCTCATTGCGCAGGACGGTGGCTTCACAGCAGGCTGCACGCATGAGCAATGGCCTCCTTCATGTTCACACACTCGTTGTAAGCGGCTTCGTCAAAGGCAACGCCCGGCTGCTTTTTGTAAGCCAGCAGGATGCCGCGGCTGGAGTTGACCACGCCGCCGTTGCCCTTGGTCAGGTACTGGGCAATGTCCTCGGCCTTGCCGCCCTGTGCGCCGTAGCCGGGGATCAGGAAGAAGCTGTCCTGATACTTTGCGCGGATCTCGGTGGCTTCCTCGATGTGGGTGCCGCCGATGACCAGACCGATGGAGGAGTAGCCGTGCTCGCCCATGTAGTCCTTGCCCAGAGCGTTCAGCTTGTCGCCCACCAGGTCGTAGACGTGGCGGCCGTCGGCCAGCTTCTCGTACTCAAAGTCCTTGGCACCGCCGTTGGAGGTGCGGCAGAGCACGAACATACCCTTGCCCTGCTTTTCGGCGTAGGGCAGATAGGGGCTGATGGAGTCCAGACCCATGTAGGGTGCCAGCGTGACGAAATCGCTCTCGAAATCGCCGGTAAAGTGACCCATGGCGTACATCTCGGCGGTCTTGGCAATATCGCCGCGCTTGATATCCGCGATCACCGGCACACCGGCCTCGCGCACAGCCTTCAGGGTGTCGGCGTAGGCCTTCATGCCCTCCATGCCCAGAGACTCATAATAAGCGATCTGCACCTTGTAGCAGCCCGCCACAGCCTTGGTGGCGTCAATGAGCTTCTTATTGAAGCGCACGATGTTCTCACCCTTGGTCAGGGTGCTGTCCACGAAATCGGCGGGCAGGTAGCTGAAGTCGGTGTCCAGACCCACGCACACCGGGCCGCGGGCTTCCACTGCTTCGTACAGTTTGTCCATGTTCGTCATTTGGGTGTCCTCCTGTAAGTCGTATTTATAGAAAATGAATTGTAACTATGCTCTTACTCCTCGGCCTGATAGGTCAGCTTGCCGCCCTTGATGGTGGCGCAGACCTTGCCAAACAGCTGAGCCCCGTCAAAGGGGGTGTTGTGAGATTTGGAGTGCAGCTTGTCCTTGTCCACGGTGTAGGGGGTATCCAGATCCACCAGCACAAAGTCCGCGTCGTAGCCCGGCTCCAGCTGACCCTTGGCAAGGCCCAGGATCTCGGCGGGGCGGGTGCTCATCAGATGCACCAGCACCTCCAGCGGCAGACCCTCCTGCTTGCAGAGCTTGGTGTAGCACACGCCAAAGGCGGTCTCGCTGCCCACCATGCCTGCCATGCCTTTCAGCTTGTCCTCCTCGGAGTGGGGGGCGTGGTCGGTGGCAATGGCATCCACGATGCCGGTGCGGATGCCGTCCACCAGTGCCTGCACATCATCGGCGGTGCGGATGGGCGGGTTGACCCGGTAGTCGCAGCTCTCCTTGGTGAACCACAGGTGGTGGGGGGTCACCTCGCAGGTGACGGGTGCGCCCCGCAGCTTTGCCATCTGGATGGCGTCCAGCGCGCCCCGGGTGGACACATGGCACATGTGCAGCTTGGTCTGGTAGTATTCGCTCAGCCAGCAGTTGCGCACGGTCTCGATGTCCTCTGCCAGCCGGTAGTCCCACGGGCTGATCTCCATGTCTTCGGCGTGGCTCATCACGGTGATGTCCTTCTGGGTGCAGATGGCAAAGGCCCGCGCCATGGTGGCGTTGTCCTGCACGCCGTGACCGTCCTCGGTGATGAACTTCACGCTGGCGGGCAGGGTCTTGAGGTGGTCGATGCTCACGCCGTCAAAGTTCTCGGTGATGGACACGGTCTGGTTGGCATCGCACAGGCCCACTTCGGCGGCCTTCTGTTCCACCTGAAACGCCTGTGCTGCCGTGGAGCAGATGGGCTTTGTGTTGGGCATCAGGTTCACGAAGGTGTAGCCGCCGGCGGCAGCCGCGCGGCTGCCGGTCTCGATGTCCTCCTTGTACTCAAAGCCCGGGGTGCGCCAGTGGCAGTGCAGGTCCACGAAGGCAGGCAGGACCGTCAGCCCACCGGCATCAATGACGGTCTCATTCTCCCCTGCCAGCGCCCCAAGATCCTGCCCGACAGCGGCGATCCTGCCGTCTTTTACAAAGATCTCCAGCGGTCGTCCTTCGGTGTTCACAGCATTTACAAGCAGCATCGCAGTCCCCTCCTGATAACATGGCGTTTGCGGCGGTCTCCCGATATGCGGGCAAAAAAAAACTTTTCCCCGCAAAGGGAAAAGCTCATCTCAGCAAAAAAGGAAACAACGAAGCCACGGCAAAACCGGATGCGAACCGATTCTTCAGATTGATGCACATCGCGCTGCTCTGCATGGTGCCGTCTCCTTTTTTCAAGTTTACAGTCTTTCTGATATTTTAGCATAGAAGCGCGAAATGTGTCAATGGTTCCGGCGCTATTTTGTTGCAAAAAGGTTTGCCGCTTCCTTCTGCTTTTTTTAGCTACTCTATCCAAAAGCGGTTTTTCCCTCAAAGCAGCAGGTTAGTCGCGTCAATTCCTAGCAGATCACTGTACATTCCCTTTCGGGTATGTTATTATAATAAGGTCAATTGTGCCTGTCCGCGTCATCGGACAGCGATCAGGAAAGAGAGGGTTCCCTATGGGTTTGTTGGAGGACGCACGGAACATCCAGCGCAAGGACCCCGCCGCACGCAATGTGCTGGAGGTCATCCTGCTGTATCCGGGTTTTCACATTCTGGTGTATCACCGCATTGCGCACTGGCTGTATCAGCACAAGCGCTTTTTTCTGGCCCGCTGGGTCAGCCAGCACGGACGCCGCCGCACCGGCATCGAGATCCACCCCGGTGCCACCATCGGCAGGTGCCTGTTCATCGACCACGGCATGGGCATCGTCTTTGGCGAGACCTGCGAGATCGGGGACAACTGCACCATCTACCACGGCGTGACGCTGGGCGGCACCGGCAAGGACACCGGCAAGCGCCACCCCACTCTGGGCAACAATGTGCTCATCGGTGCCGGCACCAAGGTGCTGGGTCCGGTGTACATCGGGGACAACTCCCGCATCGGTGCCGGCAGTGTGGTGCTGCGCAACCTGCCCGCCAACTGCACCGCCGTGGGCGTGCCCGCCGAGGTCGTGCGCATCAACAACAAGGCCGTGAACCCGGCAGACGATCTGGACCAGCAGGATCTGCCGGATATCGTAGCCCAGCGCCTGACCGATCTGGACCGCCGCCTTGGCGCGCTGGAAAATGCCGCGCAGGGCGATGTGCCTCCCACGGCAGCACAGATCGCCGCACGGCAGAAGCCGTAACCATTTTAATGCCCTCCGCTTACGCTCTGGGCATGATTCAAGGAATTTATATTTTTTAGATGCAAGTCGGAAAATCCTGCGGGATTTTCCGACTTGCTTTTTCACTGGAGCGGGCGCAATGAAGAAGCGGCCTGTTTCCCGGCTGTGCGGCTGTTTCCGCAGGAAACAAGCACAGACAGATCAAGTTTCCCTCTTGGACCCTTTCCGTGAAAATGCAACAGCGGACAGCCCGCAGGCTGTCCGCTGTTGCTCTATTATAAGATATTTTTCCGCTGAAGATGCCCAGAGCGCAAGCGGAGGGCATTTTCAATAAACCCTTTTTCCGCAGCCTTCCCCGGCGCAGAGGGCTTTCACCTTCTGCACCGCCGCAGCCACAAGGCTGCTGATGGGCTGGTCGGGCACGCCGACAATATAGTTTTCGCAGTGGTTCACCGGGATCAGCACCCGGGTAGCATGGCTCTGGCAGACCGCCGCCGCCATGGCGGGGGTGATCTCGCCCAGCAGAGCGTCTGCGATGACGATGCCGATGGGTCCCACGATGACATCCGCCTTGCGGCAGTTCACCATCACGGCGTTCTCGCCGGTGGCGGCACGCTGGGCACCGGCCTTGTGCATGGCGGCTGCTGCCATGCTGTTGGTGCCCACCGCCGTGAGCCGGATGTCCGGGCACTGGGCGGAGAGGGCTGCCACAAGCTGCCGTCCCAGACCGCCGCCCTGCCCGTCAATGACGAGCACCTCTATCGGCTGCATCAGAAGTCGATCTCCTCAAGGCGCAGCAGCGCGATGATGTAGATCTTGACGGCTTCCAGCAGCTTGTCGATGGGGGCAGACTCGTTGGCGCCGTGCATCGGGCCGCCGAACTCCGGCAGCGGCAGGTCTACGTGCTCGGGGCCAAAGCTGACCGCATAGGGGAAATGGCGGGCATAGGTGCCGCCGCCCATGGTGAAGGGCTTGGCGTTCTCGCCGGTGACCTCATTGTAGGTGTTGATGCAGGCCTGAATAGCGGGGCTGTCGGCTTCAATATAGAAGGGCTCGGCAGCGGTCACATCGCGCAGCTCAGCGCCATCGCCCAGCGCGGCACGGATCTGCTCGGTCATCTTTTCGCCGTTGGTGCAGGTGGGGAAGCGGCTGTCCATGGTCTGGAAAATGCGGCCATCTTCCATGTAGATGCGGCCGCCGATCACGGTCAGCGGGCCGAAGGGGCCATCTGCACAGTTGATGCCCAAACCCTCACCGGCGGTGGAAGCATGCAGCTTGCGGATGGCTTCCAGATACGCACGTTCCGCATCGTTGCACAGGCCGTTGTCCAGCAGGTAGTTCACCACCAGACCAATGGCGTTCACGGTGCCCTGCGGCATGGCAGCGTGGCCGGACTTGCCCCAGCCGCGGATGCGCACGCCGTTGCCTTCCGGCTCCAGCGTGATGTTGGGGGCATTCTTCAGCTTGGAAATGTCGGTCTTGACCAGCGCACTTGCACGGTCGGGCACGGCGTTGTTCGCCACGCCGCCCTCGATCTGCTCGATGACGCCGTCACGGATCACCGGGCTGACGATCTTGGCGCCGAACAGGCCCTTCTCGCCGTTGCACACCGGGAACTCGGCGTCCGGAGTGAAGCAGAACGCGGGAGCCGGGTAGTTTTTGAGGTAGTAGTCCACATCCTGCATGTGGGTCTCCTCGTTGGTGCCTACCAGTGCGCGGATGGGGTAGCGCAGCTCATAGCCCTGCTCCTTGAGGAACTTCAGGGCATACAGGGTAGCCACCATGGGGCCCTTGTCGTCCGCCACGCCGCGGCCCAGCAGCCAGCCGTCCTGAATGCGCATGGTGAAGGGGTCTGCCGTCCAGCCGTTGCCCACGGGCACCACGTCCACATGGCAGATGGTTGCCAGATACTTCTCGGGATCCTTGCCCGCCAGCTCTGCATAGCCGATGTAGTTCTCACAGTTGCGGGTGGCAAGGCCCATGCCTGCAGCCAGCTCCAGCGTCTTGTCCAGTGCGGCACGGGGGCCTGCGCCATAGGGTGCGCCCTCTTCCGGGGTGCCCTCCACGCTGTTGACAGCCACCAGTGCGGCGATATCCTTCAGCAGCTGTTCCTTGTTTTGCGCAATATATGCGTCGATTTTTTGATTCAGTGCCTGATCCATGGTTTTCTCGTTCCTTTCTGTCCGGCCGTTTTTGCGCTGCCGGTTTCAAAACACTTTTTATTTTAGCACACTCAAGTGCAAAAATCCATTGTCAATTGTTGTTTCCTGCGCAAGTACGCTGTCAGCCTGCCGAAAACAGGCTGCTCACCGCACCCAGCAGCCCTGCACTGGCAAGACCCATGATGATGCCTGCCAGCAGCACGCCGCCCATGCAGGCCCGGACCACGTCCTTGAACCTCATATCCAGAATGGAGCCTGCCAGCGTGCCGGTCCACGCGCCGGTGCCCGGCAGCGGGATGCCCACAAACAGCAGCAGTGCCAGCGGCAGGCCGCGGCCTGCCTTGGCTTCCAGCGCACGGCCTCCTTTTTCGCCCTTGTTGATGCAAAAGCGGCACACCGGCCCGATCAGGGGCTTATGGTAGCCCCAGATCAGGAATTTGCGGGCAAACAGATAGATGAAGGGCACCGGCAGCATGTTGCCGATCACACAGACCAGATAGGTGGGCAGCACCGGCAGCCCCATGCCCAGCCCGATGGGAATGGCACCGCGCAGCTCAATGATGGGCACCATGGAAACGAAGAACACCAGCAGATAATTCTTGAGCATAAGGACTCCTTTTGTTCCCTCCCATCGGGAAGGGACATTGTAAAAACAAAGATGGCAGGTCGTTTTTTACAGGTCGATGACCAGTTCCACCGGGCAGTGGTCCGAGCCGAACACCTCGTTGTGGATCTCTGCCGCCCGGATCCGGTCGGCGATGCGGCGGGACACAAGGAAGTAGTCGATGCGCCAGCCCGCGTTTTTTTCCCGCGCGCGGAAGCGGTAGCTCCACCAGCTGTACTTCACCTCGTCCGGGTGCACCAGCCGGAAGCTGTCCGCAAACCCGGCGTCCAGCAGCTCGGTCATTTTAGCCCGCTCCTGATCGGTAAAGCCCGCGCTCATGCGGTTGGTTTTTGCATTTTTGATGTCCATCTCGGTGTGGGCCACGTTCAGGTCCCCGCACAGAATCACCGGCTTCTTTGCGTCCAGCGCCAGCAGATACTGCCGGAACGCATCCTCCCAGTCCATGCGGTAGTCCAGACGCTTCAGCCCGTCCTGACTGTTGGGGGTGTAGCAGTTCACCAGATAGAACGCCGGATACTCCAGCGTCAGCACCCGCCCCTCGTGGTCATGCTCCTCGATGCCGATGCCGGTGGTCACGGCAAGGGGTGCTGTTTTGCACCAGCAGGCCGTGCCGGAGTAGCCCTTTTTCTCGGCGGAATATGTATATTCCGTGTATCCCTCCGGGGCAAAGTCTGCCTGACCCGGCTGCATTTTGGTCTCCTGCACCGAGAAGATGTCCGCGTCCAGACGGGCAAAGCTTTCGGCAAAGCCATGAGTCAGACAGGCCCGCAGGCCGTTGACGTTCCAGCTGACAAGTTTCATGCGGTTCTCCTTTTTCTTGTATTATGCCTGATACTTGGTTTTCCATGCACCGCTGCTAAAGCGCAGAACAAAGCAGGTGACACGGCAGACCCAGTCGATGATCATGGCGATCCACACGCCCACGGCACCCCAGCCCATCCGCACACAGAGCAGATAGCTGAAGCCCAGCCGCCACACCGCCATGCTGAAGATGGACACCACCATGGTAAATTTTACATCGTTGGCAGCCCGCAGCGCGTTGGGCAGCACGAAGGACAGGGTCCACAACAGGATGGCAAAGCCTGCGTGGATGCGCACCAGCGTGATCGAAAGCGCCATCGTCTCGCCGGTCAGGGCATAGATGCCGATGAGCTTGGGCAGAAACAGCAAAATGGCACCGTTGGACAGCCCCATGGCGATGTAGGACCAGACCGTCAGCTTGCGGGTGTAATAGATGGCCTGCTCATCATCCCGGGCCCCCACACAGCGGCCCACCACCGTGATCATGGCAAGGCTGATGGCCTTGCCGGGAATGACCCCCATGCCGTCCAGATTGTTCGCCACCGCGTTGGCGGCGATCTGGACGGTGCCAAAGGTGGAGATCATGCTCACCACCAGAATGCGTCCCGCCTCAAACAGGCTGTTCTCGAAGGCCGACGGGATGCCGATGCCCAGAATGCGCCTTGCCAGACCGGCATCCAGACGGGTGGTCCGGGGCACGTTCAGTGCGTGGTCCCCGCGGTAGCACCGGCGCAGGATCAGCGCCGCCGCCGTCACGCGGGACAGCACGCTGGGCCACGCAACGCCGTCCACCCCCATCTTCAGCCCGAAGATGCACACCGCATTGCCCACGATGTTGATGATGTTCATCAGCAGACTGATCTTCATGGAGATCTTGGAGTCTCCCATGCTGCGGAACAGGGCCGCACCGCCGTTGTACAGTGCCAGAAACGGATAGCTCAGGGCAATGATCTTCAGGTACTTTACGCCGGCTTCCAGTACCTGCGCATCAATGGATCCGTAACACAGCCGGATCATGGGGCGCGCCAGCACGAAGCAGAACACCCCGATGACCATACCAGACAGCCCGCTGAGCAACAGCAGCTGTCCGGCACTGTTGTCCGCGCTTTTTTGCTCCCGCGCACCCAGAAACTGACTTACCACCACAGCGCCGCCGGTCGCCAGCGCCGCAAACAGCACGATGATCAGGTTGTTGATCATATCCACAAGGCTGACGCCGGAGATCGCCGCCTCGCCGCAGCGGGATACCATCATGGTATCCGCCATGCCCACCGTCACTTCCAGCAGCTGTTCCACCAGCAGCGGACCGGTGAGCAGCAGCAGCTCTTTTTGGGTGAACAGCGGTTCATGCTCTGCGTGCCGCAGGTCTTTCCCCTTGCTGTGCAGCTGTTTTGTCATACGCTTCCTCTCCCTCCCGGCTCCGGGTGCAGTTTCCCCGGCAGGCCGCATCGGTTCTGACAGATGTATTCATCTTAACACACCTGCCGGTTCTTGTAAAGAACCGCCGCCGGTCACTTTTCAGCAGACGCGCCGCACCCCCCGCGGCATGGCGTTTATGCTTGTTCGTCAGTTTGCCGGGATCTTTTGTTCAAATTTGTGCGTTTCACCGAAAATGCGTTTTTCCGCATATTTTTCCGTGAAAATTTCAAAAAAGGTCTTGTAATTCCCGTAAAAAAGTGGTATGTTGTATCCAACAAATCGCCGTGTTGGATACATGAACTTCTCGAAGCGGTTTTCGCTCCCCTGTCCCGGCCTTTGTTTTCAACCTGCTATTTTCTTCATTTACCTTCTTATCATTTACCCTGCCTGCCCTGAAAAGGGCAAGAAAGGCGATGACCCAACCTGCACGGGTCATCGCTTTTTCTTTTTATCCGCGAAATGTTTTTTGTGTTCCGCCGATGTTGAGCCGCTTGTGCACCAAACTGTGCGGGCAGGCTTTCGCTTTATCTGCTGCGCGGCAGCCGCAGGCTGACAGCAGTAAGATGCCGTTCTTGTTCCAGTCCTTCCCGTGAAAAAGCAAATCAGGAAGATCCGCAGATCTTCCTGATTTGCAAATATAAAAATAGTTTTCCACCGAAGATGCCCAGCAACGACGATGACCGCCGCCAGCGAGCAAAGACTCCCCTCCCCGCCGGGGAAAGATGTCACCGCAGGTGACAAAAGGGGGAGTACAGGGAGGCGTTGTTGGGGCAGCGGCCAGCAAGACGCGAGTGACGCCCAAGGAACGATGCGGATGCCGGGTGCCGCAACCTGTAAGAGGCGGTGGGCATTTTCAATCCTTCTCTGTCAATGCGCGGAACGCCTTCCGCACATCGCCGGAGAAGTACAGCGTACCCAGTGCGCACACCGGGCCGTCACCACCCAGTGCGACCGCACGCGCCACACCGGCCTCGATGGAATCTGCCGCCTCGGCCGTGCAGCCGTAGGCGCGGATGTGCTCTGCCAGCACCTCAGCGGGCATTGCCCGGGGCGTGTGCGCCGCCACGGTGACGAACCGCACCGCCAGCGGTGCCAGCAGCGCCAGCATCTCGTCCACATCCTTGTCTGCCATGATGCTGACCAGAAATACGAATCTCTGCCCGGGGAAGCGGTCCTTCAGGCTCTGCACCGTGGCACGCATGCCATGGGCGTTATGGCTGCCGTCCAGCAAAAACGCCGGTGCGCGGCGCAGCAGCTCAAAACGCCCGGGCCAGCTCACCTGCTCCAGTCCAGTGCGGATGGCGCTTTCCGGGATATTCCAGCCATGGGCCCGCAGCACCCGCAGGGCGGTAATGGCCAGCGCAGCGTTGCGGGGCTGGTAGCTGCCGATGAGGGGCAGACGCACCCCATCCAACCCATCAAAGTCAAAGGTGACCGCATCCAGACTGCCGCTCTCGTATTGCAGTCTGCTGAAGTCCACCTCGGTAAAGGGGGCGTGCTGTTCCGCTGCCACCCGGTGCAGCACGGCATCTGCTTCCGGCGCACCGCCGTAGCTGACCACCGGGCAGCCCGGCTTGATGATGCCCGCCTTGGCGGCAGCGATGTCCGCCAGCGTGGGGCCAAGCTCCTTGACGTGGTCCATGCCCAGTGCGGTGATGACCGCACAGGCAGGCTTTTCGATGACGTTGGTGGAGTCCAGCGTCCCGCCAAGGCCCACCTCCAGCACCACGATCTCGCACTGCTGCTGCGCAAAGTACAGCATGCCCAGCGCCGTGATGATCTCGAACTCAGTGGGCACATCCTGCATGGCATCGGCGGCAGGCTTCACCTGTTCCACCAGCCGCACCAGTGCTTCATCCGGGATCTGCACACCGTTCACCTGAATGCGCTCGTTGAAGCGGTTGATGAAGGGCGAGGTGTACAGACCCACCCGGTACCCCGCCGCCTGCAGGCAGGACGCCATCATGGCAGCGGTGCTGCCTTTGCCGTTGGTGCCTGCCACATGGACGAACTGCAGCTGCTTGTGGGGGTCGCCCAGCGCCGCCAGCAGGGTGCGGGTGCGGGTCAGCCCGGGCTTGTGCCCCGCCCACTGCACCGCGTGGATGTATTCCATTGCCTGTTCGTAGTTCATAGATACCTGCCTCTTTTCGAGATCACGATTTAGAATTGTCTCCGCTTCGCTCTGACAATATCAGCGGAAATAGTATTTTTATAATTTGTAAATCCGAAACGACTGCGGTCGTTTCGGATTTACTTTTTCACGGGTAGGGGTCGTAACGATCAACTGCATATACTGCTGTCAGCCTGCGGCTGTCGCGCAGCGGCTTCAAGTCGGCGGAGCCTTCACTTCTTTGCCAGTGCCATCAGGCTGCGGTTCTCCAGCAGGATGCGCAGCAGCACAACGTTGACGGCGCTGAGGATGAGGGCGTTGGGGATGCGCACCGCCAGCGTTGCCCACGGATAGCCGTAGAACAGGCGCAGTGCCAGCGAGGTGATGACCATGGAGCCCACAATGTGGCCCAGCAGAACGCTGACCGACAGCCGCAGCACGATGGAAAGGCTGCCCAGCTTCTGCCACGCAAAACCTGCCACCAAGCCGATGGCACCCGCGCCCAGCGTGATGAGCGGGTTGATGGCGTAGCCTGCCAGCACGCCGCCAATGATGTCCGCTACGGCCCCCACTGCAAAGCCGGCCCCGGGGCCGAACAGCAGCGCTGCCAGCAGCACCGGCAGACTGCCCAGATTGAACCGCACAAAGCCAGTGGAAATGCTCAGCACCCGGCTGAACACGATGCTCATGGCGGTGAGCAGGGCCAGAATGGTCAGAGTCCGGACGGAAGTTTTCGGGTTGTTCATTTCAATTGTCCTCCTGATAAAAGGAACGCCGGGCGGGCAAAACAAAAACGCCCTCCCTGTGACAAACCGCACAAAGGAGGGCGTGAATCCAACAACGTTCACTTCCGGGCAGGACGGCAGACCGTCTCGCCTGCACCCAAGTCCATGCAGCAGCGGGATGCAGACCCTGCACCGCGGGGTGTACCCCTTCGTCCGCAGCACAACTCCCCGTTGATGCGGCACTTAACGCGCAGGACCTTACTCTGTTGATGCCTTTATTATAGTCCTTTTGCGCCGGTCATGCAATGCCGTTGTCGGACAACTTTGCCAAAGTGCCGTTTCGATTTTTGGTAGTTGTGCCCAGTCCACCGTCCTTTTCGCTCCATTGCCCCTTTTCATTCGGGATGGAACGTGGTAAGATGGATTCAGCTTTGAATGTGGAGTTTTCTCCCGGAAAGGAATGTTCCCCCATGAAATTCAACGAAATGCCCTACTCCCGCCCGGACATCGACGCCCTGCTGGCACGGTGCAGAGAGCTTGCCGCCAAGGCCGCTGCCGCCCCGGACGGCGGTGCGCTGGCTGCCCTTTATTTTGAACAGAGCGAAGCCTTTGCAGAGTACAACACCGCCGCAAACCTTGCCAACATCCACTACACCTGCGACACCCGCGATGCCTTCTGGAAGGCCGAGCAGGACTTTTTTGATGCTAACGGCCCCGCCGTGACCAACGCCAGCGTGGAGATCTGCCGGGCGTTTCTGGCAAATCCCCATGTGGATGCCCTGACCGAAAAATTCGGCACCACCTGCGTTGCCGGCATGAAAAACGCTGTGCTGAGCATGGACGACCGCACCGTGGAGCTGCAGCAGCAGTTCAACGCGCTGGTCAGCCAGTATCAGCAGATCTACGGCGGCGCGCTGGTGGAGCTGGGCGGCAAGCAGCTGACCATCCCCCAGCTGGGCCCCTACAAGGAGGATCTGGACCCCGCCGTGCGCCGCGCCGCCTACGAGGCCGAGGCCGGATACTTTGACGCTCACCGCGCCGAGCTGGACGAACTGTATACCCAGATCGTCCAGAACCTGAACGCACAGGCCCGGGTGCTGGGCTATCAGGATTACAGCGAACTGTCCTATGTGCGCATGAACCGCATCGGCTACGGCCCGGAGGAGATCCGGAAATTCCGCGATCAGGTGGCGCAGGACGTGGTGCCTCAGCTGCAAAAGGTGATGACCCTGCGGGCAAAGCGCACCGGCATCGCTGCACCCAAGTTCACCGACCTGCCCATTCTGTTTCGAGACGGCAACCCCAAGCCCATTCCCGGTTATCAGGCCCGCATGGACGCCGCCCGCACCATGTACCACGAGCTGAGCCCCGAAACAGCCGAGTTCATCGACTTTATGCAAGACAACGAACTGTTTGATGTGGAGAGCCGCCCCGGCAAGATGTCCGGCGGCTACATGACCAGCCTGCCCTGCTACAAAGCCCCCTTCATCTTTGCCAACTGGAACGGCACCTCCGGCGATGTGGACGTGCTGACCCACGAGTGCGGTCACGCCTTTGAGGGCTACGTTGCCGAGCGTGACCCCAATGTGCCCGCCGATCTGGAATGCCCCGGCATGGAGAGCGCCGAGATTCACTCCATGGCCATGGAGTTCCTCACCGCGCCGTGGCATCATCTGCTGTTCGGCAGGGACACCGACAAGTATTCCCTGCTGCACGCCGAGGACAGCTTTGTGTTCCTTGCCTATGGCTGTGAGGTGGACGAGTTCCAGCACATCATGTACCAGAACCCGGACCTGACCCCCGACCAGCGCAACGCCGTGTGGCTCAGACTGGAAAAGAAATACCGCCCGTGGATTGACTTTGACAACCTGCCCTTCTACGGACGCGGTGCCGGCTGGCAGCGGCAGCTGCACATTTACGAGTGCCCCTTCTATTACATCGACTACTGCCTGTCCACCATGGCGGCGCTGCAGTTCTTCCTGCTGAGCCTTGACGACCACAAGGACGCATGGGAGCGCTACCTGCGCCTTGTGCGCCGCGCCGGTCTTGCCAGCTACACCGAGCTGCTGCAGACCGCCGGGCTGAAGGTGCCGTTTGAGGAAGGCGGCGTGCGCGAGATCGCACAGAAGATGACCGACTGGCTGGAAGCACATCAGGTGTAAGCGGTCGTTCTACCGCAAAGGCCAAAATTCTCAGCGGCAGCCACAATCGCATTTCTGATGCAAAAGACGCAGCCGAAGCTGTTTCTGACGATCAAAAAAGGCACCCGCTTTTGTGAAAGCGGATGCCTTTTTCTTTATGCGCTTTTATGCGCCGATGGCGGTATTCTCAGCTCCGGGATGGCGAAGCATTACAGGTTGAAGTAACGCTTTGCGTTATCGAAGCAGATGCCCTTGACGATCTTCTCCAGAGCCTTTTCGTCGTTGGGATACTCGCCGTCCTCGACCCACTGGCCGATGATGTTGCACAGGATGCGGCGGAAGTAATCGTGACGGGTGTAGCTCAGGAAGCTGCGGCTGTCGGTCAGCATACCCACGAAGTTGCCCAGCAGGCCCAGGTTGGCCAGGCTCTTCATCTGGTTCTCCATGCCGATCTTCTGGTCGTTGAACCACCAGGCAGAACCGTGCTGGATCTTGCCGGGCACCTCGCTGCTCTGGAAGCAGCCCAGGATGGTGCCAATCTGCTCGTTGTCGGCGGGGTTCAGGCTGTAGATGATGGTCTTGGGGCACTCGTCGGTGTCGTTCAGGGCGCTCAGCAGGCTTGCGATCTGGCCGCCGCAGGCGGTGGTGTTGATCATGTCAAAGCCGGTGTCGGGGCCCAGCAGGGCGTTCATCTTGCGGTTCACGCCGCGCAGGCAGTTGTAGTGGATCTGCATGGCAATGCCCAGACGATGGTACTGCTTGCCCAGATGGATCAGGATGTAGGTCTGGTACTTCTCAGCCTCTTCCACGGTGCAGCTCTCGCCCTTCATCACCTTCTGGTAGATGGCATTGACCTCGTCCTTGCTGGCCTCACGGTAGGGGACATAGTCCAGACCGTGGTCGGAAGCGCGGCAGCCCATCTCGGCAAAGAACTCGATGCGCTTGGTCAGGGCATCGGTCACGCAGTCGATGCAGGCCAGCTTTTCCTTGCCCACAACGGCAGCCAGCTTAGCCATGTACTCAGCAAAGCCGGGCTTGTGGATGTTGAGGGCCTTATCCGGGCGGAAGGAGGGAGCCACGGTGAACTTGATGGTGGGATCTTCCTTGATCTTCTTGTGCCAGTACAGGTCGTCGATGGGGTCATCGGTGGTGCCGATAAAGGCCACGTTGCTCTGCTCGATCAGGCCGCGGACGGTCAGCTTGGGATCATGCTGCAGCTTGTCGTTGCACAGGTTCCACACTTCCTCAGCGGTGTCGCCGTTCAGCACGCCGTCGTAGCCGAAGAAAACGTGCAGCTCCAGATTGGTCCAGTGGTACATGGGGTTGCCGATGGCCATGGGCAGAGCCTCGGCAAACTTCTGGAAGCGCTCGCGGTCGGGCTTATCACCGGTGATGTACTCCTCGGGCACACCGTTGGAACGCATCACGCGCCACTTGTAGTGGTCGCCGAAGTAGCTGCCGTCCGGGTTGCGGCCGCCCAGCCACACCTGAGTGATGTTCTCGAAGCGGCGGTTCTCATAGATCTCACGAGGAGGGATATGGCAGTGATAGTCGCAGATGGGCATAGCGGCTGCGTAGTCGTGGTACAGGTGCTGCGCAGTGGCAGACTGGAGCATGAAGTCCTTATCCATAAATGCTTTCATGGGTCGATAACTCCTTTTCTGTAATGGTATTTGTTAAAATTTCGTCAAACGTTGTGTACAACGCAGACCCCCGCCTGCACAGGCAGGTTTGTCTTACCTTTAGTATAGCGGAAAACTCGCATGTATACAACTGAAAAAGTGACAAATTTTCTGGCGCATATTTGTGCTTTTCGCTGGAAATGCATCAAACTGGCCCCTCTGGGCTAAAAATATTGCACAAAGCCCTTGACTTCTTTGTATACAACAGCATAAAATAGGGATAAGGAACGGGGGACGAAACATGCGGTCCTCCGGTAAGCAAGGCAATTTTAAAAGGAGATCGACAAGATGGAAACTTTGAACTACAAAGTCCTGGAAAGCACCGGTTACAACGGCTACATCCTGAAGGATGCACCCGTCAAGGTCATGCAGTTTGGCGAGGGCAACTTCCTGCGTGCCTTCGTGGACTACTTCTACGATATCGCCAACGAGAAGGCCGGCTACAACGGCAAGGTGAAGCTGGTGCAGCCCATCGGCAACTTCCCCCAGATGGCAGACTGGATCAACGAGCAGGAGGGTCTGTACACCCTGTATCTGCGCGGCAGTGAGAAGGGCCAGAAGGTGGATGCAAAGCGGGTGATTTCCTGCGTGTCTGACTGCGTGTGCCCCTACATCGACGGCAAGTGGGACGAGGTTCTGGCTCTGGCCCGCTCTGAGGATCTGGAGACCATCGTTTCCAACACCACCGAGGCCGGCATTGCCTACACCAAGGGCGACAGCCAGTTCGATCAGGTGCCCCCCAACAGCTTCCCCGCAAAGCTGACCCGCGTGCTGTTCGAGCGCTACAAGGCTTTCAACGGCGCCGCCGACAAGGGTCTGGTCATCCTGAGCTGCGAGCTGATCGACAACAACGGCAAGGAACTGCAGAAGTGCTGCAACAACTACGCTAAGGACTGGGCTCTGGAGCCCG
Source organism: uncultured Faecalibacterium sp. (assembly GCA_934513205.1). Classification (GTDB taxonomy): domain Bacteria; phylum Bacillota; class Clostridia; order Oscillospirales; family Ruminococcaceae; genus Faecalibacterium. Next base: position 16,478 of record CAKSWU010000007.1, read on the forward strand.
CTTTCATCGACTGGATGAACACTGCCAACACCTTCTGCTCCACTCTGGTGGACCGCATCGTCCCGGGCCGCATCCGTGATCCCAAGGAGCTGGCTGCTCTGGAAGAGGCCAACGGCTACCACGATACCGCTCTGGACGTGGGCGAAGTGTTCGGCGTCTGGGTCATCGAGGGTCCCGCAGGTCTGGAGGACAAGCTGCCGTTCAAGAAGGCTGGCGTCAACGTCATGGTCGTGCCCGATGTTACCCCCTACAAGAAGCGCAAGGTCCGCATCCTGAACGGTGCACACACCGGCTTTGTGCTGGGTGCTTATCTGGCAGGCTTTGACATCGTCCGTGACTGCATGCACAACGACACCATCCGCGGCTTTATGAACAAGATGCTGCACGAGGAGATCATCCCCACCCTGCCGCTGGACAAGAAGGATCTGGAGGACTTTGCCTCTGCTGTTGAGGACCGCTTCAACAACCCCTTCGTCAACCACGAGCTGATGAGCATCTCCCTGAACTCTACCTCCAAGTGGAAGGCCCGCAACATGCCCTCCTTCCTCGCTTACATCGAGGAGCAGAAGCAGCTGCCCAAGTGCCTGACCATGTCTCTGGCTGCCTACATCGCCTTCTACTCCAACGACATTCAGGAGCGCACCGCCGATGGCCTGATCTGCAAGCGCCCCGCAGGCAACACCTACAAGATCCAGGACGACGCATGGGCTCTGGACTTCTACTACGCACACAAGGACGACACCGCTGCCCAGCTGGTGCACGCTGTGCTGACCAACACCCAGATGTGGGATCAGGATCTGACGCAGATCTCCGGTCTGGAAGCCGCTGTGCTGGCAGATCTGGAGATGATCCGCGCTCAGGGTGCCGAGGCTGCTTACAAGAGCTGCCTGTAAGCCTGATCGTTAAAAAAGATACACTACTTTGAGGTTTGAACCCTCTCAGTCCGCTTCGCGTCCGGCTCCCACGAGGGGGGAGCTTTTGCGGAAACGTAACGTTTTCAGCGCAAAGACCTCGCCCTTCGGGAGAGGTGGCATCGCACAGCGATGACGGAGAGGGTTCATTCCCTTTTGTGCGATACGATAAGGAGAACAACTATGCCGCAGGCAATTCATATCAGCCCCATCGACAATGTGGTCGTTGCCCTGCACCCCATTGCCAAGGGCACGCTGGTGGAGGTGGACGGCCTTGCCGTCACCGCGCTGGAGGATATCCCGCAGGGTCACAAGATGGCAGTCAAGCCCATCAAAAACGGCGAGAACGTCATCAAGTACGGTTTCCCCATCGGTCATGCCACCGCAGACGCCGCCCCCGGCAGCTGGATGCACACCCACAACGTGCACACCAACCTGTCCGGCGAGGTGGAGTACAGCTACAACCCCGCCCCGGATCTGGCTCCCCTGCCCAAGGTCGAGCCGGAGACCTTTATGGGCTTCCGCCGCAAGGACGGCCGCGCCGCCATCCGCAACGAGATCTGGATCATCCCCACCGTGGGCTGCGTCAACGACATCGCCAAGAAGATCGTTGCCGACAATCAGGATCTGGTCACCGGCTCCATCGAGGGCCTGTACACCTTCACCCATCCCTTCGGCTGCAGCCAGACCGGCCACGACCATGCACAGACCCGCAAGCTGCTGGCTGCGCTGGTGCGCCACCCCAATGCTGCCGCCGTTCTGGTGCTGCATCTGGGCTGCGAGAACCTGCAGCACGATCAGTTCGTGGAAGAGCTGGGCGAGTACGACCACGACCGCGTCAAGTTCCTGACCTGTCAGGACGTGGAGGACGAGTTTGCCGCCGCCCGCGATATCCTGAAGGAGCTGGCTGCCTACGCCGGGCAGTTCAAGCGCGAGCCCATCCCCGTGTCTGAGCTGGTGGTGGGCATGAAGTGCGGCGGCTCGGACGGCCTGTCCGGCATCACCGCCAACCCCACCATCGGCCGCTTCTCCGACATGATGGGCCAGCGCGGCGGCTCTACCGTACTGACCGAGGTGCCCGAGATGTTCGGTGCAGAGGGCTTCCTGATGGACCGCTGCATCAATAAGGAAGTGTTCGTCAAGGCCGAGCACATGATCAACGGCTTCAAGGAATACTTCATCAGCCACAACGAGGTGGTGTACGATAACCCCTCTCCGGGCAACAAGGCCGGCGGCATCACTACGCTGGAGGATAAGAGCTGTGGCTGCGTGCAGAAGGGCGGCACCGCCCCCATCATGGACGTCATCGGCTACGGCGACCCCGTGGTGACCAAGGGCTTGAATATGCTCTACGGCCCCGGCAACGATCTGGTCTCCGCCACCGCCATGACGGCAGCAGGCGCACACCTGATCCTGTTCTCCACCGGCCGCGGCACCCCGTTCTCCGCTCCGGCTCCCACCCTGAAGATCTCCACCAACACCCCGCTGGCCCAGAAGAAGGGCGGCTGGATCGATTTCAACACCGGTGTCATTGCAGACGGTGAAAAGACCATCGACGAGGCTGCAAAGGATCTGCTGGATCTGGTCATCCGCGTTGCAAGCGGCGAGCAGACCAAGGCGGAAAAGCACGGCTTCCGCGAGATCTCCATCTTCAAGGACGGCGTGGTTTTGTAACTGAAAAAGGGCTGCTGTACGGCAAAGAGCGGTACGGCGGCCTTTTTGTGCATAAAAAGAAAGGAAGTGCATGGAATGTTCGAAAGTGGCGTGCTGCTGTTGACACTGCTGCTTTATGCGGCTATCATTTATGGTGCAGTGCAACTGGTCAAGTATTTTATCCGTTACGGCATCAACTACTACTTCCAAAAGCTGGATGCACGACAGACCGAGCACAAGGAATGACCCGCCGGGGCGACCCGGCGGTAATAATAGGAGGCTACCTTATGAATCAGATCACCACCCGTTACGTCACCGAAAACGGTGCCTGCTACGAGCAGTACGTCATCACCGACGCAGAGGCAAAGACCGAGCTGGTCATCACCCCGGAGCGCGGCGGCATGATCACCGGCTTCTCGCTGAACGGCGAGGAGTACATCTGGACCCGCCACCCCAATTTCTCCGAGTGCAACCGTCCCCGCTTCGGCGTGCCGGTGCTGTTCCCCAACTGCGGCCTGCCCGATAACGGCGTGCATATCTTTGACGGCAAGGCATACCCCATGGAGAACCACGGCTTTGCCGACCTGTGCGCATGGGATGTGGAAAGCGTCGGCCCGGACGGAGTAACGCTGGCACTGGAGTCCACCCCGCTGACCAAGTTCCTCTACCCCTTTGATTTCACCGTGCTGATGAACTATAATCTGGAGGGCAACACTGCCGCCATCAATATGACCGTCATCAACGAGGGTGACACCGACATGCCCTTCAGCTTCGGCTTCCACCCCTACTTCAAGGCTTCCAAGCTGGAGAATGTGGACTTTGACATCCAGTGCGCCACCTGCTCCGAAAACGCCAAGGGCGAGCAGCCCGCCGCCCCGGAAAAGATCACCCTCACCCGCAAGGAGGGCGCAGACAACTCTGTCCGTCTGCTGACCGGCGTGCAGTTCCCCATGACCCTGACCGACAAGGGCAACGGTCACAAGGTGACCGTGGACGCCGACGACAGCTTCGACCACGCCGTGCTGTGGCAGCAGGATGCCGAGAGCTTCGTCTGCATGGAGCCGTGGAACGGCTGGGCCAACAGCGTCAACGAGGACGGCAAGCACGAGGTGCTGGAGCCGGACGAGGCCATGACCGCCGACTGGAGCATCACCATCGAGAAGGTCTAACTTTTTACATACCATGGCAAAACAGCCAGACCCACAGGTCTGGCTGTTTTGCTTTTCTACAATAGTCTTTCGTGTAAAAGAAAGTGTCATCCTTTCGCCGGGACGGCAAAGCATTTGTTCTCTGCCGGGTCCCAGTAAAGCAGCTCTGCCCGTCCGCCCTGCGCCAGAAGAGTCTCCTTTGCTTCCGGCTTTTCCTGCCAGCGGTCCAGAAGTGCTGCCGCATCGGCGTCTGCGGGCACCTTCTCTGCGCAGAGAATGCTGCCCAGCCAGTGCCCCTCTGCATACAGGCTCAACACCCCGGCACTGCCTGCCAGAAGGGCGGACAGGTCCTGCTTCATCCGGTCGTAGTCCTCCTCTGTGGCCTTGTACTGCCCATGCCACAGCCCAAAGAACAGCGAAAATCCGCCGCCCAGCTCCACAAGAAGATCTTCCTCGCTGTGCGGATTTTTGACCACAAAGGCCACGTCCTCTTCTTCCATGTAATCAAAGTCCGCCTCCTCGCAGGTGTGAACGGTCACATGCTGTCCGCTCAGGGCCGTCAGAAGGTCCGCCTGCTTTTCGGTCGCCTCAAAATCGCCCTGCGGGCTGTTCCAGTCTGTATTCATCCATCTTCCTCCGTTGATCCGTTCTGCAGGCTCGTCCGCCCCGGAACAGGCGGCAGCCCCGCGCAAAAAACCGCTGCACGGTGCGGTGCGGCGGTCCTTTTCAGCTGTTTATTCGTCCAGGTCCACGGCTTCCAGCACCGTGATGCCTTCGGCTTCAAAGGCATCACGCAGGGCCGCAGAAAGGCCGGGCATTTCGGCTTTGTTTTCGATGCAAAGGGTGATGACCCCTTTCAGGCTGGACGCTTCCACGCCCATGGAACCACCGTCCGGCGGGACCCAGACGTTGAAGTCCCGAATGTACTGTTCCAGCTCCGCAGTCGCCGGCATGAGCGGGTTGCCCAGATAGCTCAGCCAGAAATCCGCAAGAGTGCCGCTGAGGTACTCGCCCATCTGGAACACCCGCTGCTTGATGCGCAGGGGGGCTTTCTGCCGGTCCACCTTGTACACCCAGCTCATCTGCTCTGCCATCCGGCGCAGCTTCACCTCCGGCTGCAGGTTGTGCCGCACCCCGGCATCCATCCGGGGCACGATGTCCGCCAGACGGGTCTGGGAGGTCAGCTGCACCTTGTCCTGAAAGGAGCACACGCAGTTGTACCGGGCATCCGGCACGCCCGCCACCGCGCGGGTGTCGGTGGAGTAGGAATACTGGATCTCGGTCTTACCCAGATAGCCCCGCATCGCCAGACTCAGAACGCCCGCCAGCGCGGTAAAGGGCTTGACACCGTTTTCCACCGCGCGGTCCACAAGGCTCTGCTTGGTCAGGCGCACCCGGGTGCGGCGCATCCGGCCCTCCCACAGCTGCACCACCTCGCGCTGCACGCCTTTCTCCTGCACCGTGGGGGCAGGGTATTTTGCCATCATGCCCTCGATGTCGTAGGCGGGGCTGCAGACGATGGTCGGGTTTGCAAAAGCGGTGCCGTACCGCAGATTGCAGTACAGCTCCAGAATGCGGGTGAGGAAGGGCGACACGCCGTGACCGTCCATCAGGAAGTGGTACCAGTCAAAGAACACCGTGTCCCCCTCGCAGCTCACGCTGAACAGGTAGCCGTTGGTCTGTTCCGGGATCTGCCGCATGGCACTGCCCGGATACACAAGACAGGGGTTTGGGTTGGGTTCCAGAAACGCGTCCCGCTTTTCCCACACCAGCTGCACCGCATAAAAGGGTGCCACGGCAAGGGCGTCGTTCAGCGCACGCTGCAGCAGAGCGGGGTCCACCGCGTCCTGCAGCGCGAACTGATACCGGCACTGGATCTTATCCCGGCGGAAAAAGTACATCGTTCCCTGAAAGACGTACTCTGCCGAGCGCTGTGACCGCTCCATTGTGTTCACCCCACGTTTGCAGCCAGATAGTCCACAAGATCCCCCATGGTCACAAAGCTGCGCAGCTCCTTTTCCGGGATGCGCAGGCCAAAGGTCTCCTCAATATCAGCCACGATGGTCAGGATCTCCATGGAGGACAGATCCAGATCGTCCATCAACACGCTGCTTTCGGTCACATCCTCCGGGGACACCTCTGCAACATCCTCCAGCACCGCCAGGACCTGAGAAACAATTTCTGCACGTTCCATTGTATTATTTTCCTTTCCACGACGAATGTTTGGCGCAAGACAGGCTGCGCCGTCACTATAATAATAGCCTGCTTTGTTCCCGTGCGCAAGGGGCAGGCACACAAAGGGTCGTTTTTTCTGCAAAACGACCGCTTTCAGCATGTGCCGCTCCCGGCCCGGTTATGCATCCGTCACTGGCGCAGCAGCTTGCCGGTGGCGTTGCGGGGCAGCGGGTTCTCGCTGAACTGCACCACCATGCGCTTATACAGCGGCAGACCGCGGTTGACCCCGGTCACGAACTCCCTGACGGCATCCTGCTTTGCGGCATCGCAGTAGACAAGAGCGCAGATCTTTTTGTCCAGCTCCTTCACCACGCACTCCTGAATGTCGGCGCAGGGCACCAGCAGCTTTTCCAGCTCTTCGGGGCTGACGTTCTCGCCGCTGTCCAGAATGATGACGTTCTTCTTGCGGCCGGTCAGGTACATGTAGCCGTCCTCTTCCACCCGGGCGATATCGCCGGTGTGGAACCAGCCGTCCGCGTCGATGACCTCGGCGGTGCCCTCCGGGTCCTTGTAATAGCCCAGCATAATGGGGTCACCGCGCATGCACAGCTCACCGTCATCCAGCTTGTACTCACAGCTGCGGTCCACATGACCCACGCTGGTCAGATGCTTTGCCTCCTGCGAGGAGTTCCACGCACCGTCGCCGCAGGTCTCGGTCAGGCCGTACATCTGCGCCACAAAGAAGCCCTTTTCCATCATGTCGCTCAGCATCTTGGGGTCAAACATGGCAGCGCCGCAGGTCAGCACGCACAGGCCGTTCAGTCGGTCGCGGCGGTCCTTCATCACATCCTTGTAAATGCTCTTCAGCAGTACCGGCACCACCGCCATCACCTCGCTGTGCATGGCGCCCAGATCGCGGTAGAAATACTTCAGGTTGTTGCACAGGTTGATGGCGTGTCCGGTGATGCTCCAGGACACCAGACTGGTCATGGCGGAGATGTGGAACATGGGCAGCGCGGACAGAGACGAGAACTCGTTGGTGTTCCAACCCGTGTAGTTCTTCACGTCGTCAAACGGGTCAAGGAAGGCCGGCATGGCGCTGAACAGGTTCTTCTGGCTCAGCATGACGCCCTTGCTGCGCCCGGTGGTGCCGGAGGTGAACATGATAAAGGCCGTGGCGGCAAGGTCGTCCACCTCGGTCACGTCCTCGGCAGGCTCATAGGACGCAAACACATCCATGGGCCGCAGGATGCTGCCGTAGCGCTCGGTCAGCGCACTCTCGCGCTCTGCAAACTCGCCGTCGTGCAGGATGCACACCGGCTCGGTCAGGTCCAGCTCATAAGAGATGCCGTCCCAGTCCTTGCCCAGATTCAGCGGCACTGCCACCGCACCGGCAATGACGGTGCCGTACATGCAGATGATGTACTCGTAGCTGTTGCGGGCCAGAATGGCCACCCGCTGCCCGCGCACATCGCCGAACTCTGCCCGCAGGAAGGCCACGAAACGGCGCAGGTCCTGGGCATACTTTGCGTAGTGCACCACTGCCACGCTCTCGGTCTTTTCATCGTACCATCGCAGAGCCACACGGTCTGCGATATTGGTTTCCATATTGCAAAGAGATTGATACAACGATGTGATCATTTCTGCTGCCTCCATACGTTTTTATTCCGTTCCCAAAAAGTGCGCGTCCGGCATTCCGGGGCGTTTTTCCAGACTTTTCCGGCTGCGCCCAGTATACAATATCCGCCCCCGCAATGCAATACTTTTGCAACATTTTATTTCCAATTTTGGCAATTTTAGCTTGCTCTTCTTCCGGCGGTTTTCCAGAAAAAATTCCCTATTGTTGCACCTGCGCCGCGGATATGCTATTCTTTTATGGGTAAATAACACAGCATTCGCCCGGATATTTGCAATTCAAAATTGACAGCCTGCACAAAAAGCATTATACTTGCTTTAAAAACGGTTCTTAATTTATTCATTCTTACACGATGCGCCATGACAAGCTGCAAGGGCTCTCCCGGCGCAAGGAAGGACCCCGTTCATGGAAGCTACCAAACCCCGTACCGTCAGTTCCATCGGCATGTTCGACATGCTGAAGGGTGCCGGCATGTTGTCCATCATTCTGGCGCACACGGTCGAGTTGTACCCCATCCAGACCAGCGGCGGGCTTTCGCTCACCGCCTTTCTGCCCTATATCTACCGCGAATCACTGATGGCCGCCTTTTTCATTGCCAGCGGCTACGGCTTCCGCAAGCGCTCCATCCGCAAGTGCATCGAGCAGCAGCTCAAGACCCTGCTCAAGCCCTATCTGTGGACGATGGGCTTCACCTGCGTGCTGCACTTTATCATCCATTACCGCTGCTTCCACTATCTGCCCGGTACCGTCGGCGAGTCCATCAAAGTCACCGGCGGCTTTTTATTGGGCCTGCCCCACACTGCCAGCTATGCCGGGCATGAATTTTTCTCCTGCGGACCCATGTGGTACCTGCTGACGCTGCTGGTGGCGTGGATCTTTCTGGATGCCATCCTGAACATCTTCCCGGAGCAGTATATCCCCGGCGCGGTGGTATGCTGCGCGGTGCTGGGCTGGGGCTGCAGCCTTGTGTGGGAGCTGCCCTTCTGCCTGATCCAGGGTGCCGTTGCGGTGCCGTATCTCTACCTTGGCTTCCTTGCCAAAAAGCACCACCTTCTGGACCAGCCCCTTTCCCCAAAACAAAAGGCCGGTCTGCTGGCCGCCACCGCCCTCATTGCGGTGGGCGCCGCTGCCACCCTCACCACCGACTGCATCTCCATGGGGCAGTGGTCTCTGGGACCGGTCAGCATCTTTCTGGACGGCGCGGCAGGCCTGCTGTTCATCCGCCTGTTCCTGCGCTGGAGCCGGTACCGCGGACCGGTGGTGCAGTTTCTGGAGGCCATCGGGCGGCGGTCGCTGCACATCTTCTGTGTACATACGGTGGAGCTGATCGCGATCCCGTGGTATCTGTTTGCCGCAAAGTTCAGCACCCACCCGGTGCTGGGCATGTGGCTGCAGTTTGCCCTGTCGCTGAGCTCCATCTGGCTGGTGTGCCTGCTGCTGCAGGCGCGGCGGGACCTTATCATCCGCCGTGCCCCCGCAAAGCGGCGCAGTCCCGCAAAGCACTGAGCTGCATCTGCCGCAGCCTCATTCCGATCACAAGAGGAGGATCCTGTTATGAACAACGATGTTCCCCAGACCCTTGCACAGGCATGCAGCCTGATCTCGGAGCTGCAGCAGCAGCTCAAGATCAGCGATGAAGGGGTTTCCCGGCTGGCACAGCGGTGTCTGGAGCTGGAGCAGCAGACGCTGCACTACCGGTCCGCGCTGGAAAAGCACTGCAGCGAGGACGGCCCCGCCGTGCTGACCATGCCCCAGCTGTTCTACGACTCCGGCTCCGGCTTTTCCCCCCGGGAGTGCCTGATCGCCCCCGAGGACTCCAGTGACCACCTGACCCATGAGGTGACGGCGGTGTTCACCCTGCCCACCGATGCCCGCGCGCTGCGGCTGGACCCCGGCGAGCTGGCCTGCTGCATCACCGACCTTTCCATCTCGGACGACCGGCTGGAGCTTGTGCCGGTCAACGGCGTGCGGCTGCAGGACGACTGCCTTCTGTTTTTGGACATCGACCCCAACCTGACCGTTCGGGGCTGCGTGCCCTTTACTGCCGGGATGAAGTTTGCCGTGACCTATCACTACTATCCCCTGACCCGCTTTCAGCACGAGCAGCCCGGCAAGTCCCTGCTGCGGGCCCTGAACGCCCTGAAGCTGCACAACGAGGCCGAGCAGCAGGAGCTGCAGGCGCAGCTGCAGGCTTCCCGCGCCGAGATCCGGCGTCTGAACGACCAGCTGCAGGACCTTGTGGCCAGCCGCGCCGCGTATGAAAACTCGCTGGAGACCGTGTACGAAAGCAGCAGCTGGAAGCTGACCGCCCCGCTGCGCGCGTTCCGGCGGCTGTTCGGCGGCAAAAAATGAGTGCAGAGGAGTGCAACATCATGTACAGCAGTTACAGCGCCCTGCAAAGCAGGCAGCTGACCCGGCAGGTCTACACCGACACCCAGAGCAGCTATCTTCTGGTCTACGCACCCGTGCGCCATCCCGCGCTGAAAAAGGCGCTGGAAAACCAGCTCCACCGCAAGTTCCGGCTGGTGACCTCGCTGGAGCAGGAGCTTACCGATGCGGTGGAAGGGGTGCTGCTGGTCAGTGAGGACGTGGAGTGCACTTCCACCGCCCTGACCTATTTTGCCGATGCCCTGCGGCAGGGTGCCGACCTTGTGGTGTGCGATGCCTCCTTTGGCTTCGATGGTGCCACCTCGGTTTATCTGAGCAGCCTGCATCTGCCCGGCTGCCGCTGCGCCATGGTCTCCCGGCAGCTTCTGGACCGCGTGCGCGCCGTTGCCCGGGGCAAAGACAGCGTCACCGAACTGCTGCGTCTTTCCACCGCCATGGCACGGAACAGCCGCTGCCTCTCACAGGCTCTGCTGCATTTCCGGCGGGAGCTGTGCGCAGACGATGTCTTTTCTGCCACAGGCCGCCGTGCACTGGTCCTGAGCCACGAGCTGAACATGACCGGTGCGCCCATCGTGCTGGTCAGCGCCGTGCCGGTGCTGCGCAGTCTGGGCTTTGAAGTGGTGGTGCTGGGCCCCTCGGACGACGGCTCCCTGCCGCTGTTTCTGGAGGCAGGTGCCTCGGTCGTGACCCGCGCGGACTGTGTGATGAGCTCCTCGTTGTGGAGCCTTGCCACCGGTGCCGATTTCGTACTTGCCAACACGGTGGTGGAGGCCGCCGCCGTCCGTGCTCTGAACGGCTCCTTTGTGCCAGTGCTGTGGTGGCTGCACGACGCCTTTGCGGGCTACCCCTTCATCGCCCACAAGATCCCCAAAGAGCTGGAATCCAACGTCACGGTCTGCGCCGTGGGCACCCACGCCACCGCCGCCATGCACTCGGTCCGCCCGGATTTTCAGGTGGAGCAGCTTATCTACGGCCTGCCGGACTACGCGCAGGAGACCTTCCCGGTCTATGACATCCGCTTTGCCGGCGGACGTCCCCTGTTTGTCACGGTGGGCTCGGTGGAGGTGCGCAAGGGGCAGGACATCTTCTGTAACGCCATCCGCCTGCTGAAGCCGGAGGTGCGCAAACAGGCCGCCTTCCTCTTTGTGGGCAAGGCCAATGACCGCAGCCTGAAAGACACGCTGGATGCCCTTGTAGAGGACTACCCGGATACGGTATTCTACCGCAAGCGGCTGGAGCGCCCGGAGGTAAAGTCTCTGATGGACCAGTGCGCCTGCGTGGTGTGCTCCTCCCGGGACGACCCCATGCCCACCTTTGTCACCGAAGGTCTGATCTTCGGCAAGCCCTCCATCGTGTCGGAGCACACCGGCACCGCCGGACTCATCACCGAAGGGGTGGACGGTTTCGTCTACCGGAACGACGACCCGGAGCAGCTGGCAAAGGTGCTGGAATACGCCATTTTGCACCCGGAGCAACTGGCCGGCATGAAGGATGCCTGCCGGAAGATGTATGAGACCTATTACTCCAATGAAGCCTATGTAGCAACCCTGACAAGGCTGGTAAAAGAGTTGACAGACAAGGAAGAATAATTGATATTTTTCAACCCGGGAAGATCTGCGGAGCTTCCCGGGTTGCTTTTTGCAGGAGAGGTAGCATCGCATAGCGATGACGGAGAGGGCAAGCGCCCTAAAGGGATGCAGCAGACGCTGCTTCCCATAACGGCTCATCCCATTGTTTTATCAAAACTCCCAAATTGCCCAACAAAATTCCAGTTCCGTTCACAAAGACCCCCGCCGGGTGTGCTATACTTTTGACAAACCTGTTTTTCCCGAAAGGAGTCTGCTTTTCTATGAGTCAACCCGCATCTGCCCAGCCCTCCCGCAAAAAGACCGTTCTGTCCCTGCTGGTGCTTGCGGCCCTTACCGGCATTCTGGTGCTGCTGTTCAAGGATCACTGGGCCGAGATCACCACGGCGCTGGCCCAGTTGTCGTTGTGGCAGGTACTGGCGGTGCTGGCGATCGGCCTCAGCTATCCCCTGCTGGAGGGGTGCGTGGCGTGGGTCATCGTGCGCAGCCGTCTGCCGCAGTTCAAGCTGTGGCAGGGGCTGGATGTGGGTTGGTGCGGCACCTTTGGCAACGTGGTCACGCTGGGTGCCGGTGCTGTGCCGATGCAGCTGTACTACCTGCACAAGGCCGGGCTTCCGCTTGGCCCCGGCGCAGGGCTGATGACGCTGGAATACGTCTTTCACAAGTCCACCGTCCTGCTCTATGCCACGGTAATGCTGTTGCTGCAGCACCGCTGGCTTGCCGCCAACACCAGCGGTGTGATGAATTATCTGCCCATGGCATACGCTGTGGTAGCGGTAATTATTGTGGTGCTGGTGCTGCTGTGCGTATCGCCGCTGGTGCAGAACCTCGCCCGCTGGCTGCTGGGCTTTTTGCCCAAGACCGAAAAATGGCAGCAGCGCCGCGCCGACTGGCTGGAACAGCTGGAGGTGCTGAGCACCGAGAGCCGCCGCCTGCTGGCGGATAAGCCCCGCTGCCTGAAAATTCTTGCTCTGCAGGCGCTCAAGCTGTTCGGGCTGTTCTGCCTGCCCTACCTGTGCATCCGGTTCATGGGGCTTTCCCCGCTGGGCTTCTGGCAGGTGCAGCTGCTCACCAGCCTGATGCTCTTCGTTTCCAACGCGCTGCCCAATGTAGCCGGAATGGGCTCCATTGAGACCGCCTTTCTGCTGGTGTTCGGCAGCTTTCTGGAGCGGGGCGAGGTGATGAGCGTACTGATGCTCTACCGCATCGCCAGCTATTATGCGGTATTTGCCGCCAGTGCCGTGGGCTTTTTCATCGCCCAGCGGCATCTGACTCAAATGGAGCCGCCAAAGGAGGGGTGAGCAGATGAAAAGCTTCCACATTCCCCGCACCGCTTTATTTTTTATCCTGTTTGCACTGGCAGCTTTTGTGGTGCTATACCATCCCATCGACCTGAAAGCGCTGGTGCGTGCCAGCTCGCAGGGCAGTGTGCGCACCGAGACCATCCGAAATTTCGCCAGTCGGGACGAGATGAACTACCGTATCCTCTCCATGGACAGTGACGAGTTCCAACAAACGGCAGAATTGCTTTCCACCGTTTCCTGCCGCAAAAAACTGAACCAGCGCTATTCCGCCTACACCCATGATACCTTCCCGGTGCAGTCGGTCACCGTCAGCTTTTATGACGATGCCGAAGATCAGAAGTTTCTGTTGACGGTGTACTCTGACGGCGTGTGCATCCTGAACAGCGCCTTTGTCAGCGTAAAATACCCCGGCGGCGGCGCAGCGCAGTTGTATAAGCAGCTGGCGGAGCTGGGGAAGTAATTTTATAAGATAAGACCCCGGAGCGATATCTCATCGCTCCGGGGTCATTTTTCACATTCTGCTTGTAATTTGAGGAAAATCTGCTGTTTTTCTTTTTCGGTTCTATTTTTCCAGAACCGGTACATCTGTACATCTGTCCAGTCCGCACGTCCCACAATATAATCCACGCTCACATCGTAGTACTCCGCAAGTGTGACCAGGTGCCGGGTCGGAATCTCCTGCACACCCAATTCGTACTTTGCATATTGCTGCTGCGTAGTGTTCAACAGTACACCTACCGCTTTTTGGGTCAAGTCCGCATCCTCCCGCAGATCGCGCAGCCGCTTGTAGCTTTCCATTCTCCCATCTCCCTTTAGGGGAACTATACCTGACATCCGATAAGGTGTATTGACTTTACGCCTTATCAGGTGTATTATTGTCAAAAGACCTCTTTTTGTTTCGCCTTATTTTCCAAAATAAAAAGTGGTCCTTCGCTTATCAATCCTTGAAGGGAGAAATCAGAAAATGCAAAAAAACAAGATGACTGTGTGCAAACATTGCGGTCAGGAAATTGCAGCCAGTGCAAAAGTGTGCCCTCATTGCGGTGGAAAGAACAAGCCTCCCATCTATAAACGCTGGTGGTTTATTGTCTTGATCGTGCTGATCGTACTATGCGCTATTGGCGGTTCCGGCAGTGATTCTGACAGCAGCAGTTCCAAGGCCGCCTCGAGTGCTTCAAGTACCGCAAGCATTTCCAGCAGCACCGCCGCCAGCGATGTTTCTGAATCTGCAGCGTCCTCCATTGCTGCAGAGCCAGAACTGACCGAAGATGAATATAAAGCACTTTGCGAAGCAATTCCGTATAAGGACCTGTGCAGATATCCCGATGAATATATTGGTACCAAAATTGCCATCAAGGTAAAAGTGCAGCAGATCATGGATTCCAATTGGCTTAGCAGCGATAAAGCATGGCGCGTGCAGACCGATAACGATGGCTACGGGCTCTATCTTGATGATGAATATTACGCCATCGACAAGCGCGCTGAAGGGTCTGTAAAAGTTCTGACGGATGATATTGTTGTGATTTATGGTGAATTCACCGGAACCGTCAATATTACAAGAGCTCTTACAAATACTACAGACGAAATTCCCAGCATTGATGTAAAGTATGTCGACCTTGTAGATTAATCTACCTCTCATTTTTACAACAGAATACAAAAACCGGGGCGTGCAGCTGGTCAGGCTGCACGCCCCGATTTTGTGTTCTGTGCGCCGACAGCGGTACCAAACGCCGCCGGACCGCGCGGGGATACAGAGCAGACAAAACTGCATCCCGCTTTTTAAAAAAGAGAATGGAATGGAGGAATGGGGTCTTTCGCGGCTGCGTTTGCAGCAGCAGCCGTTGTTCTGGTGCGAGATGGTTAGATTCGTCTAACCGCCTCGCGAGAACAGGATACCACAGTCAGTTAGTCTTGTCAACCCTTAATTTGCAAATTTTTTCGCAAACAGTGTGCGCCGCCGGGGTTTCTGCCGTTTTTCTACATTCTGCCCAAAGAATAGCCTTTCCGCTGGAAGAAAACCCACTTGTTTTCTATTGCTTTTTAAAACGGTTCTTGCTATTATAGTAACGCAAGATTTTGTGGGCAGGTTTTTATTTTTGTCTACACCTTGTAGTAAGGGCTGCCGCAGACGGCAGCGCAAGACCGTTTCGCCCCCAGAAAACCGCCCAGACAGAGCGGTTTTTCAAAGGCTCATTAGTTAGAAAACGCTAACCGCGTAATGGAGCAAGGAGGTTCCAATGATCCAGTTTGAACAGTGGGAAGGCTTTGAAGGCCGCATCTGGAAGGAAGAGGTCAATGTGCGTGACTTCATCCAGAAAAACTACACCCCCTATAACGGCGACGAAAGCTTTCTGGCAGGCCCCACCGAGGCTACCGATAAGCTTTGGGGTGCTCTGCAGCAGCTGCAGAAGGCCGAGCGCGCCAAGGGCGGCGTGCTGGATATGGAGACCGAGGTGGTCAGCAGCCTGACCTCCTACGGCCCCGGCTATATTGACGAAAACCTGAAGGATCTGGAGCAGATCGTAGGTTTGCAGACCGACAAGCCCCTCAAGCGCGCCTTTATGCCCTACGGCGGCATCAAGATGGCAGAGCAGGCCTGCACCACCTACGGCTACCAGCCCTCTGCCGAGCTGCACAAGATCTTTACCGACTACACCCGCACCCACAATCAGGCTGTGTTCGATGCCTACACCCCCGAGATGAAGAAGGCACGCCACACCCACATCATCACCGGTCTGCCGGACACCTACGGCCGCGGCCGCATCGTGGGCGACTACCGCCGCGTTGCCCTGTACGGCATCGACGCCCTGATCCAGTTCAAGCAGGAGGATCTTGCTAACTGCGGCGACGGCACCATGACCGATGACGTCATCCGTCTGCGGGAGGAGATCGCCCGCCAGATCAGCGCCCTGAAGGGCATGAAGAAGATGGCCGAGGCCTACGGCTACGACATCTCCCAGCCCGCCAAGGACGCCAAGGAGGCCTGCCAGTGGCTGTACTTCGGCTATCTGGCCGCCATCAAGACCCAGAACGGCGCCGCCATGAGCGTGGGCCGCATCTCCACCTTCCTGGATATCTACATCCAGCGTGATCTGGACAACGGCACCCTGACCGAGACCCAGGCTCAGGAGCTGATCGACCACATGGTTATGAAGTTCCGCATGGTCAAGTTTGCCCGCATCCCCAGCTACAACCAGCTGTTCTCCGGCGACCCCGTGTGGGCAACGCTGGAGGTGGGCGGCATCGGCATGGACGGCCGCAGCATGGTCACCAAGAACTGCTACCGCTTCCTGCACACGCTGGAGAACATGGGCCCCGCACCGGAGCCGAACCTGACCGTGCTGTACTCCTCTGCCCTGCCGGAGGCCTTTAAAAAGTACGCCGCCAAGGTGTCCGTCAACACCAGCAGTGTCCAGTACGAGAACGACGATGTGATGAAGCCCGTCTGGGGCGACGATTACTCCATCTGCTGCTGCGTGTCTGCCACCCAGACCGGCAAGGAGATGCAGTTCTTCGGCGCACGCGCCAACCTTGCCAAGTGCCTGCTGTACGCCATCAACGGCGGCGTGGACGAGAAGAGCCACGAGCAGTGCGGCCCCAACTACGCCCCCATCACCAGCGAGTACCTGACCTATGACGAGGTGCTGCCCAAGTATGTGCAGATGCTGGACTGGCTGGCAGGGCTGTACGTCAACGTGCTGAACCTCATCCAGTATATGCACGACAAGTATTACTACGAGGAAGCCGAGATGGCACTCATCGACACCGATGTGCGCCGCACCTTTGCCACCGGCATTGCAGGCTTCTCCCACGTCATCGACTCCCTGAGCGCCATCAAGTACGCCAAGGTGAAGGTGGTGCGCGACGAAAGCGGCCTTGCCACCGGCTTTGAGACCGAGGGCGACTTCCCCAAGTACGGCAACGACGACGACCGCGCCGACGAGATCGGCGTGTGGCTGCTGCGCACCTTCCTTGAGATGATCAAGAAGCGCCACACCTACCGCAACTCCGAGGCTACCACCTCCATCCTGACCATCACCTCCAACGTGGTGTACGGCAAGTACACCGGCGCTCTGCCGGACGGCCGTGCCGCATTCACCCCGTTTGCACCCGGTGCTACCCCCAGCTACGGTGCAGAGCAGAACGGTCTGCTGGCCTCGCTGAACTCTGTGGCAAAGCTGCCCTACCACTGGGCACTGGACGGCATCTCCAACACCCAGACCATCAACCCCGAGGCACTGGGTCACAGCGAGGGCGAGCGCGTGGAGAATCTGGTGCAGGTGCTGGACGGCTATTTCGATCAGGGCGCACACCACCTGAACGTGAATGTCTTTGGCAAGGAGAAGCTGCTGGACGCCATGGAGCACCCCGAGAAGGAAGAGTACGCCAACTTCACCATCCGCGTTTCCGGCTACGCCGTCAAGTTCATCGACCTGACCCGTGAGCAGCAGCTGGACGTGCTGGCCCGCACCTGCCATGGCGTCCTGTAAGGCTCTTGGGTACGTCCACTCGCTGGAATCCTTCGGCTCGGTGGACGGCCCCGGCGTGCGCTTTGTGGTGTTTTTGCAGGGGTGTGCCCTGCGGTGCAAGTACTGCCACAACCCCGAAACATGGGCAGCGGGCGGCGAGGAGTGGACGGCAGAAGCGCTGTTCCAGCGGGTATACCGCTACCGCAACTACTGGGGCAAAAAGGGCGGCATCACGGTCAGCGGCGGCGAGCCGCTGCGGCAGCTGGACTTTCTGACCGAGTTCTTCACGCTGGCGCGCGCCAAGGGCGTGCACACGGCGCTGGACACCGCCGGGCAGCCTTTCCGCCCGGACGACCCGGCCTATCTGGCGGCGTTCGACCGTCTGATGGCTAACACCAGTCTGGTGATCTTAGACCTCAAGGAGATCGACCCGGAGCGCCACCGGCAGCTCACCGGCAAGGACAACGCCAACATCCTTGCCATGGCACGGCACATCTCCGACCTCGGCATCCCGCTGTGGATCCGGCACGTCCTTGTGCCCGGTCTGACCGATGACGAGGAGGGGCTGCGCAAAACAGCAGACTTCATCCGCAGCCTGAAAACCGTGCAGCGGGTGGAGGTGCTGCCCTACCACACCTTGGGGCTGTTCAAATGGCAGAAGCTGGGCATCCCCTATCCCCTGCCGGACGCGGTACCGCCCACGGCAGAGCAGGTAAAGCGGGCAGAGGAGCTTCTGGAAGTGATCCGGTATCCCGGCTGAAGCGGAAAAATAGTTTGATCTTGGACCCCCGGAGCGTCTGCGGACGCTCCGGGGGTCTGTTTTTGTCGGCAGAGACGTGGAGACAAACAGCATCTGCAGCGGCCTTCTTTTCCCCGCCCGTAACTCTTCCGAAACCTTTTGAAACTGCCGCAAACCCGCTCTTTTTTCTTGCGCAGTTTTCACAAACTTCCCTTCTTCTTTCGGTTTTTTCGCCGCCCGGTCTTGACGCGGCATGCTCCCGTGTTATAATGGTGTTGTTCCATTGCGTTTGTATATTTTTAGCGTCTCATTGTTGAAAACGTGTCAAATTCCCGGGAATGGTGGAACCATTTCCGGGACCATTCATTTTTCGAAGGGGGATTTCAGACATGCGAACCGACACCAAACAAAAGCTGGCCTTGCGGGTACTTTCTACAGCTGCGTTGATGGCAATGGTCTCTTCCATCGCCACGGCGGCCTTTGCGGGCACTTACTACATAGAAGATGGCAGCATCAGCATCGTTGCCAAAGAAGGTGGCAACTACATCACACAGGGTGCAATCAAGGATCAGAAGGACGAGGGTGAAACGGTCGTCACGAACCACGACAGCGAAACCGCTTCGAAGAACACCGTCACCATCAACGCGGAGGAAGGCAGCACTGCCAAGGTCACGCTGAAGGATGTGAACATCGACGTCAGCAACAGCCACGAGGCCGCCCTGACCGTGAAGGGTACCGGCAACACCGAGATCGAGCTGAGCGGAGACAACACCCTCGTCAGCGGTTCCGGACATGCAGGTCTGGAAAAGAGCGACACCTACAGCAAACCTTCCCAAAACGGCTCCCTGACCATCAATGCAGAGGATCCCGACAGCTCCCTGACCGCCACCGGCGGCGCGGGCGGCGCAGGCATCGGCGGTGCAAGTTCCAGAAGCAGCAGTAACATCACCATTACCGGCGGCAACATCACTGCCGGCAGCAACTCCGGCAGTGGCCTCGTGCACTGCGGTGCCGGCATCGGCGGCGGTGCATTCGGCGAGGGCAACAACATCACCATCTCCGGCGGCACCGTGAACGCCACCGGCGGCGAAGGAAACGGCTTTTTTCATTTCGGCGGTGCCGGTATCGGCGGCGGTTATAACAGCGGTGCCAACGATATCATCATCTCCGGCGATGACACCAAGGTCACTGCCACCGGCAAGGATGGCGGTGCAGGCATCGGCGGCGGTTATTCCGGAACCGCCAACAACATCACCATCTCCGGCGGCACCGTGGACGCCACCGGCGGCTCCCATGGTGCAGGCATCGGCGGCGGCGGCAACAGCTACCAAAGTGCAGCCGGCAGCGCCAGCAACATCACCATCTCCGGCGACAAGACCCATGTCACTGCCACTGGCGGTTTCGGGGGTGCCGGCATCGGCGGCGGTGGGGGCGGCGGTGTCGACAACAGCACTGCAGGCAACGCCAGCAACATTACCATCTCCGGCGGCACGGTCATCGCCACCGGCAACGGTTCGGCTGCCGGTATTGGCGGCGGTGCCGGTGTGGCATTTGTTAGGGTGCCCAAAGCCGGCAGCGCCACCAACATCACCATCTCCGGCGGCAATGTGACCGCCATCGGCGGCAAGGGGTCTGACTCCATAAGCGGCAAGGAGTCTGACTCCATAAGCGGCGGCGCCGGCATTGGCGGCGGCACGGACAGTCTGGGGCACAGCAACGGCGGTGCCGGCAGCAACATCACCATTTCCGGCGGCACCGTGAACGCTGTGGGCGGCCGCAACAGTGCCGGCATCGGCGGCGGCGACGGTGCAGGCTGCAGCGGCATCACCATCTCCGGCGGCACGGTCACCGCAAGCAGCGCAGTCGGCGCAGCCGGTATCGGCGGCGGGCGCTGGGCCGGTGCAGGCACAGCAGACAGCGCCGGCGTGACCATCACAAACGGCACCGTCACCGCCAACGGCGGTGCAGGCGCAGCAGGCATCGGCGATGGTGCAAACAATGATTCTGAGGTCGGCTCGGTCATTTCCATCACCGGCGGCACCGTGACTGCCAACGGCGGCGCGGGCAAAGCCGCAGGCATCGGCAACGGTGAAAACGGTGTCCATGACGCCACCGTGAACATCAGCGCCACCACCGCAAAGCTGGACATCACTGCCGTGACGCAGGGCAGCGGAGAAGCCATCACCGGCGGCGAGAATCTGACCATGGCAAAGCTGAACAACCGGTTCAGCGGCGTGGTGCGGTTCTTCCGCGGCGAGGACCACTACAACACCGTGCACAACGGCAAGTATGTGGGCATGGACGACAACAACGCCGATGAGCACAAGGAAACGGACGCTCACATCTGGGACTCCGCCAAGGACGAGATCCTGCAGCAGGCATCCCCTGCCGTTCTGGGCATCGTGCGCCACCACTGCGCAGTGGACGGCTGCAAGGGCTACTACGACGAGTTCTTTGACTATGTTGCCCCTGCAGAGCCTGTGACCCCCGCGCCCACCGACCCGGACACCCCGGATGTGCCCGGCACCCCGGATGTGACCCCGGACGCCCCGGTACCGGGCGTCACGGCAGACACCGTGACCGCGGATGCCGTCCCGGACGCTGCGGCGGCGGAAGAAACCGCTGTGACGACCGCCGGTGAACAGCAGGTTACCTCCACCGCCGCCCTGCCCAAGACCGGTGCCAACTGGCTGGCAGCGGTGGGCAGTGCCCTTGGCGGCATCTTCCTGCTGGCGGCGGGCTTTGTGCTGGACCGCAAGAGCCGCCGCATGAACTAAACGCCAACCCCCTGCGGTGCGGTTCCGCAAGCCGTGCTGCAGTCTCCTTCCATACCCCAAAACAGAGCAGCGCCCCGGGACCGCAAGCCCGGGGCGCTGCTCTGTCGTTTCACCTTGACTTCCCTGCGCTGCACCGCTATAATAAAGGGGTAAAAGGATAAATGCGTTTATCCGGGCAGAGTAGCGCCGCATACCGTCTGCGCAGAGAGAACAGGCCACTGGCTGGAAGCCTGTTTGCAGACCGCTGCGCAAAGTGCGCCCGGACAGCACGCGGCGGGAACCCCTGCGGGGAAGTATCGCCGTGCGGTGCGCCGCCGTTACCGGCTTTGAGCGACAAACAGAAGTGGAACCGCGATTTTGATTTTAAAACCGCCTTCGGAGCTGTGCTATGTGCACCGCTCCGGGGGCGTTTTGTTTTGCGGCTTCTGTTTGGAACAAAAAGGAGAATTGACCATGCAGATCTTCAACACCCTGACCCGACAGAAGGAAGAATTTGTGCCGCAGGTGCCCGGCGAGTACCGCATCTACGTCTGCGGACCCACCGTGTACAACTATATCCACATCGGCAACGCCCGCCCGCTGATCGTGTTCGACACCCTGCGCCGCTATCTGGAGTATCGGGGCAACAAGGTGATCTACGTTTCCAACATCACCGACATCGACGACAAGCTCATCAAGAAGGGACAGGAGGAGGGCACCTCCATGAAGGAGGTGGCGCAGCGCTTTGAGGCTGAGTACCTGAAGGATGCCGCCGGACTGAACTGCAAAAAGCCCACCGTGCAGCCCCGCGCCACCGAGCACATCCCCCAGATTTTGGACATCGTCAAGGATCTGATCGACTCCGGCCACGCCTACGTTGCCAAGAACGGTGACGTGTACTTCCGGGTCAAGAGCGACCCCGGCTACGGCAAGCTGAGCCACCTGAAGCTGGACGATCTGGAAAGCGGCAACCGCGAGCTGCGCAGCCGCATGGAGGACGACCTGAAGGAGGACCCCGCCGACTTTGCCGTGTGGAAGGCCGCAAAGCCCGGTGAGCCTGCATGGGAAAGCCCCTACGGCATGGGCCGCCCGGGCTGGCACATCGAGTGCAGCGCCATGAGCCGCACCCATCTGGGCAAGACCATCGACCTGCACTGCGGCGGTCAGGACCTGATCTTCCCCCACCACGAGAATGAGATCGCCCAGAGCGAGTGCGCCAACGGCTGCGAGTTTGCCCGCTACTGGATGCACAACGGCTTCATCAACGTGGACAACCAGAAAATGTCCAAGAGCCTGCACAACTTCTTTACCGTGCGGGACGTGGCGGACGTCTACGGCTACGAGCCCATCCGCTACTTCATGCTGACCGCCGGCTACCGGATGCCGCTGAACTACACCGTAGACCTCATCGAGAGCTGCAAGAACAGCTTGGAGCGCCTGTACACCTGCCGCGAGAATCTGGACTTCGCCCTGACCAAGGACGCCTTTGGCACCGACGAGACCCTGAAGGAAAAGGCTGCCGAGGCACGCACCAAGTTCTGCACCGCCATGGACGACGACCTGAACACCCCGGATGCGCTGGCTGCCGTGTTCGATCTGGTCAAGGAGATCAACACCCTGTCCGCTGCTTCCAGCAAGGCTGCATTGGAGACCGCTGCCGCCGCCTTTGACGAGATCACCGGTGTGCTGGGTCTGCTGTACAACCGCAAGAAGGACGAGGTGCCCGCCGAGGTGACTGCGCTGGTGGAACAGCGCGCCGCCGCCAAGAAGGCCAAGGACTGGGCCACCGCCGACGCCATCCGCGCACAGCTGACCGAACTGGGCTGGGCGGTCAAGGACACCGCACAGGGTCCCCAGCTGAGCAAGCTGTAACACTTCCCAACATGCCCTCCGCTTCGCTCCGGGCATCTTTCGCGGAATTATTATTTTGAATTTCTAACCCGGAAGGCTCTGCGGATCTTTCCGGGTTATTTTTTCACGAAAAGAGTTTTTTGCAAAGCCCCCGCCTGTTTTTCCGTTTCGCTTTACATTTGGGATGCGATTTGTCATAATAGAAAAAACTGCCGTTTTACGGAGGGAAACGATTATGAAGGTCATGGTTTTTGACGTTGGCGGCACCGAGATCAAGTATTCGGTGATGGACGAGCGGTTGAACCGCACCGATGCCGGTTCGGTGCCCACCCCGCAGGACACGCAGGAGCAGTTTCTGGACACCATCTACCGGCTTTACGCGCCCCACCGGGACGAAGTGTCCGGCATTGCCATGGCGCTGCCGGGCTTTGTAGACAGCCGCACCGGCTTTGTGTCCAACGGCGGCGCACTGCTGTACAACACCGGCACGCAGGTAGGGCAGCTGCTCCAGCAGCGGTGCGGCTGTCCGGTCGTGCTGGAAAACGACGGCAAAGCCGCCGCCCTTGCCGAGCTGCGGGCCGGAGCGCTGCAAGGCTGCACCAACGCAGCAGTGTTCCTCATTGGCACCGGCGTGGGCGGCGGCATCATCGCAAACGGCGAGCTGGTGCGCGGGGCGCATTTTACCGCCGGGGAATACAGCTTTGTCTGCACCAACGCCGCCGGGTGGGAGGATGAGAGCAACAACATGGCCTGCCAGTGCAGCACCACCAACCTGCTGGACTGGTACCGCGCCCGCAAAGCCCTGCCGGACGCAGCGCCTTTGAACGGACATATCTTCTTTGACGCCGCCAATGCCGGGGAGCCGGAAGCGCTGGAAACGCTGGAGCGTTTCTGCAAAGCGGTGGCGGTGCAGGTCTACAACCTGACCGTGCTGCTGGACGTGGAGGCGGTCGCCATCGGCGGCGGCATCAGCCGGCAGCCCCTGCTGCTGGAGACTCTGCGCCGGGTGTATGCCGGGCTGTTCGCATCCCGGGGCGATTCCCCTTACATGATCGGTCTGCCCCGCACCCGCATCCTGCCCTGCGCCTTCCGCAGCGAGGCCAATCAGGTGGGCGTCCTGTACGTTTATCTGCAAACGTGCCGGGGCGGTAGCCTGTGACCAAAAAAAAGATGGGGCTTCCCGCAGTGGGAAGCCCCATCTTTTTTGTGTTCTCAGAGGAATCGCTCGGCGAGGATCCACCGGATCCCCGGCAGATTGATATAGCCAAACATCTCATGCAGAATGGACAGGATCATGGCTGGTTTCTCCTTTCTGTTCAGATAAAGACCCGCATCAGCACCGGTACGCCGTAGAGAAGCAGCAGCCCCGCTGCCGCCGTGCACAGTGCCAGCAGAATGTCCTGCCGGTTCATGCAAAAAGCCCTTTCAGCAGGATCATCAGGACCTTTGCAAAGTCCCCTGCACCCAAAAGCTGGTACAGGGAGATCAGAGTAGACAACATTGCTGTTTTTGCTCCTTTGTGATGATTTCGGGCCGGTCGTACCCGATTCATACTGGATACGTCTCAGCGGATCTGAAAATTGCACCCGCCGCTCAAGAAATTATTTCCAGCTCAGCATCTGCCGCCAAA
Source organism: uncultured Faecalibacterium sp. (assembly GCA_934513205.1). Lineage (GTDB taxonomy): Bacteria > Bacillota > Clostridia > Oscillospirales > Ruminococcaceae > Faecalibacterium. The sequence goes on from CAKSWU010000007.1 coordinate 40,724, forward strand.
CGCCGCCCTGCCGGGGTAGACGGCGCTTTGCCCCAGCTGCGTCTCGATGCGCAGCAGACGGTTATATTTTGCCACCCGTTCGGTGCGGCAGGGGGCACCGGTCTTGATCTGGCAGGTGTTCAGCGCCACGGCAAGATCTGCAATGGTAGTGTCCTCGGTCTCGCCGGAGCGGTGGGAGCTGATGGCATTGTACCCGGCCTTGTGCGCCATCTTGATGGCCTCCAGGGTCTCGGAGACAGAGCCGATCTGGTTCAGCTTGATGAGCACGGCGTTGCCCACCCCCATCCCGATGCCCTTTGCCAGACGCTCGGTGTTGGTCACAAACAGGTCATCGCCCACCAGCTGCACCCTGCTGCCCAGCTGCCGGGTCATCTCCTGCCAGCCCTCCCAGTCCTCTTCGTCCAGACCGTCCTCGATGGAAAGGATGGGGTACTTTTCCACAAGGCTCTTCCAGTGTGCGATCAGCTCGCCGGAGGTATACTCAGTGCCCGCCTTGGGCAGCTTGTAGAAGCCCCTGCCCTTGGGGCTTTTCCACTCGGAGGCGGCGGCATCCATTGCCAGCATAAAGTCCCTGCCCGGCAGATAGCCCGCCTTTTCAATGGCAGCAAGGAGGAGCTCCAGCACCTCTTTGTCCCCCGCAAGGTCCGGTGCAAAGCCGCCCTCATCGCCCACGGAAGTAGCCAGCCCCTTGGACTTCAGGATACCAGCCAGCGCGTGGTACACCTCGGCGCACCAGCGCAGCGCCTCCCGGAAGGAGGACGCCCCCACAGGCAGGATCATAAATTCCTGCGTGTCCACGGTGTTGGCGGCGTGTGCGCCGCCGTTCAGGATGTTCATCATGGGCACAGGCAGGCGGTTGCCGTTTACGCCACCCAGAAAGCGGTACAGCGGCATTTCCAGCGAAGCGGCTGCTGCGCGGCAGGCTGCAATGGACACTGCCAGAATGGCGTTTGCGCCCAGATTGGACTTATCCTTGGTGCCGTCGGCTTTGAGCATGGCGGCGTCGATGGCGTAAATGTCGGAAGCATCCATGCCCACCACTGCGTCCGCAATGACCGTGCTGATGTTCTCCACCGCCTTGGTCACGCCTTTGCCCAAGTAGCGGCTCTTGTCGCCGTCCCGCAGCTCCAGTGCCTCAAACTCGCCGGTGGATGCGCCGGAAGGGGCGCAGCCGCGCGCCACAGTGCCGTCTGCCAGCGTGATCTCGGCTTCTACGGTGGGGTTTCCGCGGGAATCCAGCACCTCCCACCCCGTCACCGCTGCAATTTTCCGCTGCACCATTGAAAAAACCTCCTGTCTGTTCTTCTGCTCACAGTTTTGCCCGGGCGGGCGGCGTCTATCCCTGCATGTTCATCATGTAATTTTAATATGGCAGATATACCAAAAATTTTCTTTACTTTTTGGCGATTCGGTTCTATACTGGTTGCGGCATTTACGCTATTTTCCCATTTATAGTCGTTATAGAGGAGGATTTTTGCAATGAATAAGGATCTGACGGTGGGCAAGCCGTCACAGGTATTGTGGCAATTCTGTCTGCCCATGTTCGGCAGCATCATTTTCCAGCAGCTGTACAACATCGCCGACAGTCTGGTGGCGGGCAAGTTCATCGGCGAAAACGCACTGGCTGCCGTGGGCAACAGCTACGAGATCACCCTGATCTTCATCGCCTTTGCTTTTGGCTGCAACATCGGCTGCTCGGTCATCGTGTCCCGTTATTTTGGTGCCAAAGAATACGATGAGATGAAAACCTCGGTCTACACCTCCCTCATCGGCTCTGCGGTGCTGTGCGTGGTGCTGATGGGCATTGGTCTGGTGGGCTGCGACGCCCTGCTGGAGCTCATCAACACCCCGGCTGAAATTCTGGCCGATTCTGCGCTGTATCTGGACATCTACGTTCTGGGTCTGCCCTTCATGTTCTTCTACAACATCGCCACCGGCATCTTCTCGGCGCTGGGCGACAGCAAGACGCCTTTCTACTTCCTTGCGGTCTCGTCCCTGTCCAACATCGGCGTAGATATCCTGTTCGTAGCCGGGTTCCAGATGGGCGTTGCCGGTGTGGCATGGGCCACCTTCCTGTGTCAGGGTGTCAGCTGCATTCTGGCCATGGTGGTGGTGTTCCGCCGCATCCGCGCCTTCCACACCGACCGCAAGCCGGTGCTGTTCTCCTGGAACATGCTGGGCAAAGTGGCGGTGGTCGCCATTCCCAGCATCCTGCAGCAGAGTTTTGTCTCGGTGGGCAACATCATCCTGCAGAGCGTCATCAACACCTTTGGTGCCAGTGTCATCGCCGGTTACTCTGCCGCTGTCAAGCTGAACAACATGGTCATCACCTCCTTTACCACCTTGGGCAACGGCATCTCCAACTACACCTCCCAGAACATGGGTGCAGGCAAGATGGACCGCGTGAAGGAGGGCTTTGGCGCAGGCCGCAATCTGGTGTGGCTGCTGTGCGTGCCGCTGGTGGTGCTGTACTTCTTCTTTGGCCGCTTTTTGCTGCTGCTGTTCATGAACGACCCGCAGGGCCCCGCCATTGACACCGGTATGCTGTTTTTGCGCATCCTCTCCCCCTTCTACTTTGTGGTGTCGGTCAAGCTGGTGGCTGACGGAATCCTCCGCGGCTGCGGCCTGATGGTGCGGTTCATGATCGCCACCTTCACCGACCTGATCCTGCGCGTGGGCATTGCCGCCGTGCTCAGCGCCACCGCGCTGGGCTCCACCGGCATCTGGATGGCATGGCCTGTGGGCTGGTGCATCGGTACAGCGCTTTCCATGGTGTTCTACATCACCGCCATCCGCAAGGCACTGGCAGAGCCGGTGGCTGTTGCCGAGGCCGAGGGACAGGCCGCCGAAGTCCGCGCCGAGGCCGAATTTTCCGCCGATGCCGAGATGGAGACCCTGTAACCCTTTTGCAACTCGTGAATTGTGTTCATCTCACACACAAACAAAATGAACGATTTGAAATAGTGCACAAAAATGCCCTGTCGCTTTTGGCTATTTTGGCAACAAATTCACCAAAACAAGCCCAAAAGTATGGACGCTTTGTGAATTGCGGATTTTTCGTCCGGAGACTATAATAGCATTACAAAACAGAGGCAAGGTCACTTTTAGAGGGGAAGGGCCTTGCTTCCGTTTTTATTCCAATTTCTATTTTTGAAACAAAAAACTCCGAAGGAGGAGATTCACAATGAAAAAGATGATCTCTCGTCGCAACTTTCTGGCTGTTGCCGGTGCTGCCGCTGCAGCAGGTGTTCTGACCGCCTGCGTTGGCTCTTCCGCAAGCACTGCCGCTTCTTCTGCTTCCGGTTCCGCTGCCGCTGCCTCCGGCGACACCATCAAGGTGGGCGTTCTGGGCCCCATGACCGGCGATGTTTCCGTTTACGGTCTGGCTGTCATCAACGGCGCAAGCCTGTACCTGAAGCAGGTCAATGCAGACGGCGGTGTCAACGGCAAGCAGCTGGAGATCATCACCATGGACGAGCAGGGCGATGCGACGCAGGCTGTTACCTGCTTTACCAAGATGTGCGATCAGGGCATCACCGCTCTGGTGGGCGATGTTACCACCACCCCGACGCTGGCTATCGCTGCTGAGAGCGCAGACTACAACATGCCCATGGTCACTGCTTCCGCTACTGCAGAAGCCGTCACCTACGATGCCGAGACCGACACCGTGAACGGGAATGTGTTCCGTGCAACCTTCACCGACCCGTTCCAGGGCATCAAGATGGCTGACTACGCTTACCAGAAGCTGGGCTACACCAAGGCAGCTGTCATCTTCCAGAAGGGCGCAGACTACAACGAGGGTCTGGCCGAGAACTTCGTGACCGAGTTTGAGAGTCTGGGCGGCACTGTCGTCGATCAGGAGACCTACTCCGAGGGCGATGTGGACTACAAGACCCAGCTGACTACCATTCTGGGCAAGGGTCCCGAGGTGGTGTTCTGCCCCAACTACTATCAGGACGTCGGTCAGATCCTGGCACAGGCCGAAAGCATTGGCCTGACCGTTCCCTTCCTGGGCGGCGATGGCTGGGATGGTCTGGAGGGCTATGCTACTGCCGACCAGCTGAAGGACGCCTACTTCTGCGCAAACTACGCAAAGGGCTCCAACCCCGACTTTGAGAACGCCTACAAGACCGAGTACGGCGAGGAGTACCCCAACGGCTTCGCACCTCTGGGCTACGATGCAGCCATGACCGTGGTCTACGGCATCAAGGCTGCCGAGGAGCAGGGTCTGGAAGCCGGTTCCGATGAATACAAGCAGGCAGTCATCGACGCCATCGCAGGCGGCACCATCGACGGCATCACCGGCACCTTTACCTTCGATGAGCATCACAACCCGGTCAAGCAGACCGCCATCCTGTGCTTCGACGGTGCTACCCCCGTCCTGAAGGAAATGTTCTGATCCTGCCCCAAAACGTGCACCGGCGTGCACTTGCAGAGCAGCCGCGAACCAGATGACCCATTGCGGAGACCGCCGAAACAGCTTTCTGCTGGGGCGGCTCCGCTTTTTTGGTAAAAAAGTGTCCATAAAAGGCGCATCGTGCGCCGCAAAGAAAGGAAGTATCCATCCATGACAGTGTTCTTCAGCCAGCTGATCAACGGTTTGTCCCTTGGCAGCATCTATGCACTGATCGCGCTGGGCTACAGCATGGTGTACGGCATCATCCTGCTGCTGAACTTTGCCCACGGCGATGTCATCATGGTGGGCGCGTACATGTCCTGGTTCGTGATGAACCAGCTGGGTCTTGGCCCGGTCACCGCTGTGTGCGCCACCATCATCACCTGCACCCTGCTGGGCGTCGTGATCGAAAAGATCGCCTACACCCCCCTGCGCGGCGCGCCCCGCATCTCTCTGCTGATCACCGCCATCGGTGTGTCCTTCTTTCTGGAGTACACCGCAGAGCTGATCCTTGGCTCGGGTGCAAAGGTCATCCCGCCCTACTACACCAACAAGACCTTCAAGCTGGGCAGTGTGCCGCTGGGTCTCACCGCCATCGTCACCCTGCTGGTCACGGTGTTGTCCATGCTGGCGCTGACCTTCCTGGTGCAAAAGACCAAGCTTGGCAAGGCCATGCGCGCCGTCTCGGAGGATATGGATGCCGCCCGTCTGATGGGCATCAACGTCAACAGCACCATCTCCTTCACCTTTGCAGTGGGCTCGGCGCTGGCGGGCATCGGCAGCGTGCTGTACTGCTGCTCCTACCCGCAGGCTACCCCCACCATGGGCTCCATGCTGGGCCTGAAGGCCTTTGTCGCCGCCGTGCTGGGCGGCATCGGTTCCATCCCGGGTGCCATGATCGGCGGCATCGCCATCGGCCTGTGCGAGTGCTTCGTTTCCGCCATCGGTCTTTCTGCATGGAAGGACGCTGTCACATTTGCCATCCTGATCATCGTGCTGCTGGTCAAGCCCACAGGCTTCCTTGGCCGCAAGGTGCAGGAAAAGGTGTAAGGAGGGCATAACGATGAAAACAAATCGCAAAACGCTCAAAATGCCCGTGCGCTACCTGATGAACGCCGTGCTGGTGGCACTGCTGTTCGTGGGGCTGTCCTTTCTGACCCAGAACGTGCTGTCCACCTACCAGAACAAGGTGCTGCTGACCGTGGGCATCAACATCATTCTGGCTGTGTCGCTGAACGTTGCCACCGGCTATCTGGGACAGCTGCCGCTGGGCCACGCCGGTTTCATGGCAGTGGGTGCTTACACCTGTGCCCTGTTCACCAAGTATTCCAATCTGCCCAAAGGTGCCGCCTTTGTCATCGGTCTGGCATTGGCATGGGTCATGGCCGGGCTGTTCGGTGTGCTCATCGGCATCCCCGCCCTGCGTCTGACCGGCGACTATCTGGCCATCCTGACGCTGGGCTTTGGCGAGATCATCCGCATCACCCTGAACAACATTGATGATGTGCTGGGCTTTAAGCTGTTCTACGGTGCCAAGGGCCTGAAGAACATCCCCAAATACTCCAACTACTGGAACGTGTTCCTGTGCGTGGTCATTACCTGCTTTTTGATCCACGCCATGATGAAGAGCCGTCACGGACGCGCCGTGCTGGCCATCCGTGACAACGAGATCGCCGCCGAAAGCTGCGGCATCCAGACCACCTACTACAAGGTGATGGCCTTTGCCTTCTCCGCCGCCTTTGCGGGTCTGGCCGGCGGTCTGTACGCCTGCTATCTGGGCGTTCTGGATCCCTCCACCTTCGGCTTTATGAAGTCCATCGAAATTCTGGTCATGGTGGTGCTGGGCGGCATGGGCTCCATGCTGGGCTCCATCCTGTCCGCGACCGTGCTGACCATCCTGCCCGAGGCCACCCGCAGCTTTGACAGCTACCGCATGGTGGTCTACTCGCTGGTTCTGATCCTGATGATGATCTTCCGTCCGGGCGGTCTGCTGGGCAGCTATGACTTCTCCATGAGCCGCATCGTGGAAAAAGCCATGAACGGCGAACTGTTCCGCAAGAAAGCAAAGGAGGGCAAAGACCATGAGTGAATTTCAGACCAAGCTGCACAGCGTGCCCTCCGGCGGCTTTCTGACCGACCGCGACAAGGACAAAAAGCCCATTTTGGACGTGCGTGAGCTGGGCATCGACTTCGGCGGTCTGACCGCCGTGGACGGCTTCAACCTGATGATCGGCCGCAACGAGATCAGCGGCCTGATCGGCCCCAACGGCGCAGGCAAGACCACCGTGTTCAACCTGCTCACCAACGTCTACCAGCCCACCCGCGGCTCCATCCTGATCGACGGCATGCCCACCGCCGGCAAAAAGACCTATCAGGTCAACCGCATGGGCGTGGCCCGCACCTTCCAGAACATCCGTCTGTTCAAGGAGCTGAGCGTCATCGACAACATCAAGGTGGGTCTGCACGAGTCCATGAAGTACAATCTGGCTTCCTCCCTGATCCGCCTGCCCAATTACTGGAAGGAAGAGAAGAAGTGCACCGAGCGTGCACTGGAGCTGCTGGACATCTTCCACATGGCAGACCTTGCCAACACACAGGCCGGCAGCCTGCCCTACGGCGCACAGCGGCGTTTGGAGATCATGCGCGCACTGGCTACCAGCCCGAAGCTTCTGCTGCTGGACGAGCCCGCCGCCGGCATGAACCCTTCCGAGACTGCCGAACTGACCGAGACCATCCGCCGCATCCGCGACGAGTTCAACATTGCCGTGCTGCTCATCGAGCACGACATGAGCCTTGTCATGGGCATCTGCGAGGGCATTGCGGTGCTGAACTTCGGCCGCATCATTGCCAAGGGCACCCCGGACGAGATCCGCAACAATCCCCAGGTCATCGAGGCCTATCTGGGCAAGAAGGAGGGCTGACAAATGGCTGATACATTCCTGAAAGTGGACGGCATCAACGTCTACTACGGCAACATCCACGCCGTGAAGGATATCTCCTTCGAGGTGAATCAGGGCGAGATCGTCACCCTGATCGGTGCAAACGGCGCGGGCAAATCCACCACCCTGAAAACCATCTCCGGCCTGCTGAAGCCCCGCACCGGCGATGTGCTGTACAAGGGCAAAAGCATCAAGGGCGTGCGCGCCCACAAGATCGTGGAAAGCGGTCTTGCGCAGGTGCCGGAGGGACGGCATGTGTTCCTGCACATGACAGTGGACGAGAACCTTGACATGGGTGCCTACACCCAGCCCGCCTCCACCATTGCCGCCAACAAGGAAAAGGTGTTCACCCTCTTCCCCCGCCTGAAGGAGCGCCGCAGGCAGCTGGCGGGCACCATGTCCGGCGGCGAGCAGCAGATGCTGGCCATGGGCCGTGCCCTGATGAGCAATGCCTCCATGCTGATGCTGGACGAGCCCTCCATGGGCCTTTCGCCGCTGCTGGTGCAGGAGATCTTTGACATCATCCGCGACATTCACAAGGAGGGCATGACCATCCTGCTGGTGGAGCAGAACGCGCAGATGGCGCTTTCGGTGGCTGACCGCGCCTATGTCCTCGAGACCGGACGTGTAGTCATGGAGGGCACCGGTGCCGAGCTGCTGTCCAACGAGCGGGTCCGCAGCGCCTATCTGGGCGGGTAAATGTTCCATAAAGCCAAAAAAAGAGAGTCGAAATTCTTCGTTCAAGAATTTCGGCTCTCTTTTTGGCTTATTGCGTTGCTTTCGGGTATCGCTTCGGACAATCTGTTTCCCCCAAAAGGTAATCAACGCTCACATCATAAAATCGCGCCAGCGGAACCAGCACCTCTGCCGTCAATTGCTGGATGCCCGTTTCAATATAGCTGTATTTGCGCTGTGTAATACCTATTTTCTCCGCTACCTGCTGCTGGGTATAATCATGATCTTCCCGCAGGTCTTTCAAGCGATTTCTATTCATCTCCATTCATCTCGGCCTCCCGTTTTTAGGATAGCCTAGATGAAATCCGTCTATTGACTTTTAGATAAATATTATCTATAATTTGATTATGCAGTATTCTTTTTAATTGTGAGGTACAAAATCATGAAAAGACGAACTTTTTTGCAGCTTTCGCCCGCAGTTTTCGCACTTCCGATTTCTTTAAGTTTGTCGGCTTGTAGTGGTTCTAAGACAGCCTCCCGTCCGGCAGCCAGTACGGCAGCATCAATTTCTTCTACTGCGGATACTGATAGCATCACAGATGACGTTGATGAAATATACTCTGAACTTGGATTGACATTAGAAGAAGCCAAAGCGTCCTCTGATACAGTCTTTATTCTCCGCAATGGATTGTTTTATTCGCTTTCAAAGCCTCTTTTTTGTCGTCCTATCTCTAGAAAAGGTGAAAAATCTTATGCCGTCACATATGATGAGGAAGCCTATCAGAGGACGCTATCCGTGGATTCTCCTGAAACGAACAATGCTACTCTTTTTGATGGCGATCAATTAGTCTATGTTTCTTCCGATTCGCTTCCTGACTCCATTCAGTTTGCCCCTCTTACAAGCACCGGCTATACACTACCTCTTGTATTTCACGGTAACCCAAAACGTGGCACGTTCAACAATATTTCCACTGTTACGCATACATTCTCCTATTATGAACCTACCTATCAGGCTCCAGAATCCTATATGGAGCATACGTTGTATGAGTCTGATGATTTTCTAATCAATGGATTGACACTGGCTGAATATACCGCTGCAAACTCGATGATTACTATTGATTATGACGATACTAGTTCTGTGGATCCAGAGGCCATTTATATTGTCGATTTGACAGACTATGTTACTCTTAAAGATAACAGTTTCATACTCCAAGAAAAAAATGACCACAATGTGGTCACCATTTCCTTTTATACTGGAACAGATTACCATGAAATTACGCTTGAAGCAACCTGCGTGTTTTTTACATTTGACCCCAGTTCTGCGATTACCTGCAACATCCAGAAAACCAAAGACGGTTACGCAGTAATCGATACCAGCTCCCTTTCGCATTTTGAAAATTATGTGGTTGCATACGGTCCGAACTGTGCACCTTTTTCTATTCTCACACGGGAAAACTAACCGCAGCCTCTTTACATCCTCTCGAAAGTGTGTCATAATTTATCGTATTAAAGGGACGTGCTTTCATCTGGCAACTCGGTCAGTATGGAGAGCAAGAGAGGGGTAAACGTTATGAGCAAGACCATCATTCCGGAAAACTACACGCCCGCGCTGAACCTGTACGACACGCAGCGCGCCATCGGCACCGTGAAGCGGCTGTTTGCCGACACGCTGTGCGCCACCATGAAGCTGTACCGGGTGTCCGCACCGCTGTTTCTGGAGGCATCCACCGGCCTGAACGACGACCTGAATGGCGTGGAGCGCAAGGTCTCCTTTGACCTCAAAGACAGCGGCATCGAAGCACAGGTGGTGCAGTCGCTGGCAAAGTGGAAGCGCAAGGCTCTGAAGGACTACGACTTTCATGTGGGCAAGGGTCTGTACTGCGACATGAACGCCATCCGCCGGGACGAAGAGATGGACAACCTCCACTCGGTTTATGTGGACCAGTGGGACTGGGAAAAGGTCATCCGCGAGGAGGACCGCAACGAGGCTTACCTGAAGAGCGTGGTGCGCTCCATCGTGTCTGCGGTGTGCGCCACCGAGATGAACCTGCACGCCATGTTCCCCCAGCTGCAGGACCTGCCCCTGCACAGCTCCAACGTTACCTTTATCACCTCGCAGGAGCTGGAGGACCTGTACCCGGACCTGACCCCCAAAGAGCGTGAGAACGCCTTTGTGAAGGAGAACGGCACCACCTTCCTGATGAAGATCGGTGCTCCCCTGCGCAGCGGCAAACCCCATGATGGACGCGCTCCCGACTACGACGACTGGGACCTGAACGGCGACCTGCTGTTCTGGAACGACCCGCTGCAGTGCAGCTACGAGCTGAGCAGCATGGGCATCCGGGTCAGCCCGGAGAGCATGGACCGCCAGCTGACCATGGCAGGCTGCGACGACCGCCGCACGCTGCCCTTCCACAAGGCCGTGCTGAACGGCGAACTGCCCTATTCCATCGGCGGCGGCATTGGTCAGAGCCGTCTGTGCATGCTGCTGCTGGGCAGTGCCCACATTGGCGAGGTGCAGGCCAGCGTCTGGGACGCCGCCACCCGCGAAGCCTGTGCCAAGGCCGGCATCCCGCTGCTGTGACCGCCTGAAGATAAGAACAAGGGGTCTTTATAGGCCCAATAAGCACAAGAGCCGCTGCACCTTATATGCAGCGGCTCTTGTGCTTATTTAGAAGTCATGCGGCCAAAATGGCCTTTATCCTCTTCGTCCTTTTTGGAGTCGGGCTTTTCCGCCGGGGTCAGACGCACCTCGGTCACACGGCGCTTGGCGGTGCGGGTGACCACGCCGTCGTAGCCGCCCAGCGTAAAGCGGTCGCCCACTTTGGGCAGACGGCAGGTCTTTTCCTGCACCAGACCGTTGACGGTGTTGGAGTCGATGTCCTCGTCCTCCTGCAGACCCAGCCGCTCATACAGGTCATCCACGCCGGCGCTGCCCAGCACGATCCAGCTGCCGTCCGACTGCTTGCGGAAGTCCTCGGTCACCTCGTCGTGCTCATCCCAGATCTCGCCTACCAGCTCCTCCAGAATGTCCTCCAGCGTGATGATGCCCTCGGTGCCGCCGTACTCGTCCACCACCACAGCCATGTGATGGTGCTGCTCGCGCAGGGTGCGCAGCAGCTGGGAGATCTGGGTGGAGCCGGTGGTGTAGAGGGTGGGCTTGACCAGATCCTCCAGCTTGGTCTCCTTTTTCAGGCGTGCCATGTAGAAGTCCTTTTCATGTACCACACCGATGATATTATCAATGGTGTCGTGGTACACCGGCAGACGGGAGTAGCCGGACTCCGCAAAGGTCTGTGCCACCTCTTCCAGCGGCAGATCATCCTCCACCGCGATCACATCCACGCGGGGCGTGAGGATCTCTTCCACCTCCACATCGTCGAACTCGATGGCGCTGCGGATGAGCTGGCTCTCCCGGTCGGTCAGCTCGCCATCGTTCTCGGCCTCGCTGACCATGGTCATCAGCTCCCCCTCGGTGATGGTGTCCTCCTCGGTGCTGTGGACAAAGTGCCCCAACAGGCGCTTCCACTGGGTGAACAGCCATGTCAGTGGGGTGAACAGGATCAGCAGCAGGTTCAAAAAGGGAGACACCGCCGTGGCAACCGTCTCCGGCATCTCCTTTGCAAGGCTCTTGGGAGTCACCTCGCCAAAGATCAGCACCACAATGGTCAGCACGAAGGTGGACACCGTCGCGCCCCGCTCCGGGTCCAGCAGGCGGGTGAACAGCACTGTGCCAATGGATGCTGCGGCAATGTTGACGATATTGTTGCCGATGAGGATGGTGGAGAGCAGCTTGTCGTACTTTTCCGACATAGCCAGCACGCGGGCTGCTGCCGAATCGCCGTCCTCAGCACGGCTTTTCAGGCGGATCTGGTTCAGGGAAGAAAATGCGGTCTCAGAGGCGGAGAAAAAGGCAGAGAATGCCACCAATACTACCAGCGCTGCGAGAAGCGTAATACTGCCATCGTCCATAAAAAGGGAAATCACACTCAACTTTCTGTTTTAATTTGCCCCTCTTCGGCTACGTACCGGAGAGTTTTTTGCCTATATTTTCTTACATACAAAAATGTGCTTTCCATCGTTGCCATTTCCACGATGAAAAGCACATCAATGTTACTTTTTATAATAGCATATTCTGCACACGGGTGCAAGCTTTTGGCCTGTTCCCACTGTACAAAACCGGTAAATTTTAACGCAGAACCAATGCGCTGCCGTCATAATCCACCGTCAGGGTGTTGCCCTCGGCATAATTGCCCTTGATGATGGCCTTGGCGATCAGGGTCTCCACGCGGCTCTGGATGAAGCGCTTGATGGGACGTGCACCATAGACGCTGTCGTAGGCAGAATCAATGATGAAGTCCTTGGCGGCGGTGGTGACCTCCAGCTTGAGGTGCTTGCCCTCCTCCATGCGGTTGCGCAGATCCTGCAGCTGCAGATCCACGATCTTGCGCATTTCGTCCTTGGTCAGGCTCTTGTAGTAGACGATCTCGTCCAGACGGTTCAGGAACTCCGGGCGGAACTTGCTCTTAAGCAGCAGGTCGATCTGGTGCTTTGCGTCCTCGCTCAGCTCGTTGGAGCCATTGGCACGGCGCTGCTCCAGATCGTTCAGGATGATGTCACTGCCAAGGTTGGAGGTCAGGATGATGACCGTGTTCTTGAAGTCCACGGTGCGTCCCTGACTGTCCGTGATGCGGCCATCGTCCAGAACCTGCAGCAGGATGTTGAACACATCGGGGTGGGCTTTTTCCACCTCATCGAACAGCACCACGCTGTAAGGTTTGCGGCGCACAGCCTCGGTCAGCTGGCCGCCCTCTTCGTAACCGACATATCCCGGAGGCGCGCCGATCAGGCGGCTGACGCTGAACTTCTCCATGTATTCGGTCATGTCGATTCGCACCATGTTGCGCTCGTCGTCAAACAGTGCCTGTGCCAGCGCCTTCGCCAGCTCGGTCTTGCCCACGCCGGTGGGGCCGAGGAACAGGAAGCTGCCGATGGGGCGGTTGGGGTTGGCGATGCCGGCGCGGCTGCGCAGGATGGCTTCGCTTACCTTGGTCACAGCCTCATCCTGACCGATGACCCGCTGGTGCAGCACATCGTCCAGATGCAGCAGCTTCTCACGCTCGCCCTCCACCAGCTTCTCCACCGGGATGCCCGTCCAGCGTGCCACGATGCGGGCGATCTCCTCATCGGTCACGCGGTCACGCAGCAGGCTGTCCTCCTTCTTGGCGGCAGCGATCTTTTCTTCCTCTTCCAGCTGTTTCTGCAGCTGGGGCAGCTTGCCGTATTTCAGCTCGGCGGCCTTGTTCAGGTCGTACTCGCGCTGGGCTTTCTCGATGGCGGCATTGGTCTGCTCGATCTGCTCACGCAGGCTCTGCACCTTGCCAATGGCGTTCTTCTCGTTCTCCCATTTTGCCTTCATGCTGCGGAACTTATCCTGCAATTCAGCAAGTTCCTTTTCCAGATCCTTCAAACGGCTCTGGCTCAGGGCATCGGTCTCCTTCTTCAGGCTCACCTGCTCGATCTGCAGCTGGGTGATGCGGTGTGCCAGATCATCCATCTCGCTGGGCATGCTGTCCATCTCGGTCTTGATCATGGCGCAGGCTTCATCCACAAGGTCGATGGCCTTATCCGGCAGGAAGCGGTCGGTGATATAACGGTCGGACAGGGTGGCGGCGGCGATCAGGGCGTTGTCGTTGATCTTTACGCCGTGGAACACCTCATACCGCTCCTTCAAGCCGCGCAGGATGGAGATGGTATCCTCCACAGTGGGCTCATCCACCTGCACCGGCTGGAACCGGCGCTCCAGTGCGGGGTCTTTTTCGATATACTGGCGGTACTCGTCCAGCGTGGTCGCGCCGATGCAGTGCAGCTCGCCGCGGGCCAGCATGGGCTTGAGCAGGTTGCCTGCGTCCATGGCGCCATCGGTCTTGCCGGCACCCACGATGGTGTGCAGCTCATCAATGAAGAGGATGATCTTGCCCTCGCTCTTCTTCACCTCGTTCAGCACGCTCTTCAAACGTTCCTCGAACTCGCCGCGGTACTTTGCACCGGCAACCAGTGCGCCCATGTCCAGACTGAACACAGTGCGGTCTTTCAGGTTTTCGGGCACATCACCGCGCACGATACGCTGCGCCAGACCCTCGGCGATGGCAGTCTTGCCAACGCCGGGCTCGCCGATCAGGCAGGGGTTATTTTTGGTCTTACGGGACAGGATACGGATCACATTGCGAATCTCCTGATCTCGGCCAATGACGGGGTCCAGCTTCTGCTTGCGGGCAAGCTCCACCAGATCCTGACCGTACTTCTGCAGGGCATTGTAGGTGTCCTCCGGGTTATCGGTGGTCACTCGCTGGTTACCGCGCACGGCGGTAAGCTGCTGCAAAAAGACGTCCTTTTTGATGTTGAAGGCGCGGAACAGCTCACTGGTGGTCTGATCCTGCTCGTCCAGCAGGCCAAGGAACAGATGCTCCACGCTGATGAAGTCATCCTTCATGGCCTTGGCTTCGCGGGCGGCGGCGCTGAGCACCTTGTCGGTGGCCTGCGAGATATAGACCTTGTCCGGGTCACGGCCGGAGCCGGACACCCGGGGCAGCGCGGACAGCTTTTCCGCCACGGCGGCGGCGAAACTGCCGGGGTCCACGTTCAGCTTTTGCAGCAGCTGGGGGATCAGGCCGTTTTCCTGCGCAGCCAGTGCGTGCAGCAGGTGGGCGGGTTCCAGCGCGTTGTGCTGGTACTCCACAGCCAGCTGCTGGGCTGCCTGCAAAGCCTCAAGGGTCTTTTGGGTATATTGATTGGTATTCATAAAGTCAAGCCTCCATTCATACCGGAAGGTTTATTTTAGCGGACACGATATTTGTTTGCTAAAAGTCCATTGCAGAGATGCTGCCGAACGGGAAGCAGCGGCTATTCTTCAGTTGTTTCACGGTTTCACGCACCTCCCGCCGAACTGGTTTTGTTCGTTTTAGCACTCTATCTGTTCGACTGCTAAAAATATACTCCTGTTTCCCTACTTTGTCAATAGGGTTCATAAAAAGTTTGCAAATCACAGTTTTTCAACAAAAAAGCACCACACAGCTTTTTCAGCCGTGTAGTGCATCCCTGCAATTTGTCGAATGATATGATACTCTATACTTGCTGCTTCTGTGAGCAGCAAGGCACTGCATACAACGGCAGGCGGTTCAGCCCTCGCTTCCGAAAGGAGGTGAGAGTCATGCCTATTACTTTTACGTTCCATCTGCTTGGGCTTACGTTCACGCTGCGGATCACAAAAGGTAAAAGATGAACCGCCACCCTGGCCGGTGACGGTTCGTTTTAGAATCCTAAACCTAAAGGGCTGACCGCTTGTCGCAGTGCCTTTTCTATTTGTAGTATAGTTACTTTTTATAAATTTGTCAAGGCTTTACGTTCAGCCTTGCTTTTTCCAGCGGCGCATCACGCCCATGCCCAGCGCATAGGGGCCGGTATGCACCGCAATGGTGCAGCCGATCTGCAGCAGACCAACCTCACACTGTGCACCGGGGTACTTTGCGCGCAGGGCGGCACGAGTCTGCATCCACAGACGCTTGCCTTCGTCGGCATCATAGCCGTAGCCCACCGTGATGCGGTAATCGTCCGGAGTGCCGCCGTGTGCGTCCAGATAGTTCAACAGCTGTTCCAGTGCTTTTTCAAAGCTCTTCTGCCGACCGCGTGCCACACCGCCGGAAAAGATCTCGCCGTCCTTGAACAGAATCATGGGCTTGATGCCCAGCATATTGGCAGCGCGTCCGGTCACCTTGCCGATGCGCCCGCCCTTGATGAGGTAATCCAGATTGCCCACGGTAAAGAAGATCTGGTTGGTGACCTTCTCTGCTTCCAGCCATGTCACGGTCTGGTCCAGAGTGCAGCCTGCGTCCCGCATAGCCACAGCGTTTTCCACCATAATGGACTCGGTGACAGTGGCAGCAGTGGTGTCCATCACCTCGATGTGTGCATCCGGAAAGTCCTCCAGCACCAGATCACGGGCGTTGCGGGCACTGCCCACGCAGCCGCTCATCTTGCCGGTGAACACCAGACACAGCACATCCCGACCTGCCTCGGCATGGGCGCGGAAGGTCTTTTCAAAGTCCTCGATAGAGGCCAGACTGGTCTTGGGATAGGCCGAAGGGTTGTCCACCATGAACTGGTAGAAATCCCGCACCGCGATCTCGGTGCCTTCCTTATGGTAGTGCTGACCATCCAGCGAAGCATAGAAGGGTACGATCTCCACGCCCATCTTCTTTGCAGTATCCAGCGTCAGGTCGCAGGCGCTGTCGGTAATGATATCAAACATCTGTGACGCTTCCTTTTCTGAAACTTTCGGGCTGCGCGGGTTCCATCAGACGTGGTGGATATAGGCCTCGCGCTCTGCGCCCACCGAGATATAGGTGATCTTGCAGCCCACAGCCTTTTCCAGATACTCCACATAATCGCGGGTCTGCTGGGGCAGGTCCTCCCACTTGCGGGCTGCGGTGATGTCGCAGTGCCAGCCGGGCAGATACTCCACCACAGGCTGTGCGGTATCCAGTGCCTCGCCCATGGGGAAGCGGGTGGTAGTGGTGCCGTCGGTCAGCTTGTAGGCAGTGACCATGGGGATCTTTTCCATGTAGTCCAGCACATCCAGCAGGGTCAGAGCCACTTCATCGCAGCCCTGGCAGAACACACCGTAGCGGCTTGCCACAAGGTCGATGGGGCCCACACGGCGGGGACGGCCGGTGGCTGCGCCATACTCATGGCCGGCCTCACGCAGAGCGTGCTTCTCTTCCTCGGTCATGGCCAGCTCGGCGGTGAAGGGGCCGTCACCCACGCAGGAGGAGTACGCCTTCATCACGCCGATGGAATTGTGCAGCTTGTGGCCCGGGATACCCGCGCCAATGGGTGCGTATGCACCGATGACGTTGGAGGAGGTAGTGTAGGGGTAGATGCCAAAGTCGATGTCGCGCAGTGCGCCCAGCTGTGCCTCAAACAGCACCTTCTTGCCGGCGGCGTCGGCATCCGCCAGATACTGACCCACATCGCAGATGTAGTCCTTGAAGATGGCGGCATACTTTTCGAGCCACGCCCACATTTCATCCACGCTGATGGGAGCTGCGTTGTAGCTGCCCTCCATCACCAGATTCTTGGAATCCACCATGGTGACCAGACGCTTCTTCACCGCGTCGTCCAGATGCAGCAGGTCGCCCATGCGCAGGGTCTTTTTCATGTACTTGTCGCCGTAAGCGTAGGCGATGCCGCGCTTGGTGGAGCCGAACTGTGCGCCGGTCTTGGACAGGCGTGCCTCCTCCAGACCATCCTGCTCCACATGGTAGGGCATGGTGATGGTCGCACGGTCGGAGATCTTCAGATTTGCCGGGGTGATCTCGATGCCCTGCTCGCGCAGCTTGTTGATCTCGCCGTCCAGATGATGCGGGTCGATGACCATGCCGTTGCCCATGACGCAGACAACGTCCGGGCGCAGGATGCCGGAAGGCAGCAGGTTCAGCACGAACTTGCCGCGCTCGTTCTTGACGGTGTGGCCTGCATTGTTGCCGCCCTGATAGCGTGCAACGATGTCGTATTCCTGACTGATCAGATCGACCATGCGGCCCTTGCCTTCATCGCCCCAGTTGATACCCGTGATTGCAGTAAGCATAATAAATGACCTCTTTATCTTTTTTCAAAAGACAGCCTTTTCCGTGCACCTTGCCCGGGATACGCCACCTTGGGAAAACGCACCGGCGCAGCCTTTGCGCGCAACGATACAAGTATAGTATATCACAGTCCGCCGCACAAAAAAAGGGGGAACGCACCTTTTTGCGGCGTATTCTCCCTGGCATAAGACGATTTTGGATGCACCGCGCTCCGCGAGGGAGGTTTCTGACCGCAAACGTCCTCACCCTCTCAGGCGTTGACGCGCCAGCTCTCCCAAAGGGAGAGCCTCTGGCGAAACCGGTCACTTGGCATTTAAGCCGGAAACTTTACCGCCATGCCAAGGGCTCTCCCTTTGAGGAAAGACTTCCCCCGCGCCGGGGGAAGATGTCGCGCAGCGACAAAAGGGGGAATCTGGCAAAGCCGAAAGGCTTTGGCTGAGAGGGCGAGGACGCTAACCGAAGCACAACTGTTTTCCTCCACGTCCCCTCCCGTGAAAGCGGGATGCAGAAACGCCCGCAGGCGTTTCTGCATCCCAAGCTCAAAAATATTCTTTCCGCTGCAACGACGACGACCGCCGCCAGTGGCGGAAACAGGGAGGAGTTGTTGGGGCAGCGGCCAGCAAGATGCGAGTGCCGCCCAAGGCACGAAGCGGATGCTGGGTGCCGCAACCCGGAAGGAGCGGCACGCATTCAAAATCGTCCCGCCCTCAGCTGCGCTCCCCGGTCAGGTCGGTACGGTGGGTCACCTTGTGGATGGTGCCGTCCGGCTCCTTGATGGACGTGTGCTCCAGCTGGCTGCGCAGGCTGGCCTTGATGTCGGCCAGATACTCCTGCCGCAGCGCCTGCTGCTCGGCCTTTTCGGCCTCGGTCAAGGCTGTGGTCTTGCTCTTTTTTGCCAGCGCATTGATGCGGGCGATCTTTTCTGCGGTCATAAGAGAACCTCCTGTATTTCATCGTAAATTATGCTATAATGTAGGCAAGACCATTATAGCAAAGGATGATACCAATGGCAACACAACGCAACTATGCCCAGCAGATGGATGCCGTGCTGGCAACCCTTGGCGATACCCGCCCGCGCCTTTTGCTCCACGCCTGCTGCGGGCCCTGCTCCAGTGCCGTGCTGGAGCAGCTGTGCCGGTATTTTGAGATCACGGTGCTGTACTATAACCCCAATACATGGCCCGAGCGGGAATATCGCCGCCGGGGCGAGGAGCTGCAAAAATTCGTCGCCGCAGCCCACCCGCTGGGGGTGAGCGTGGTGGAGGACAACTACGACCCGCAGCAGTTCTATACCGCCGTTGCCGGGCTGGAAAATGAGCCGGAGCGCGGCAGCCGCTGCACCGTCTGCTACCGGCTGCGGATGCGCCGGGCGGCGCAGTACGCCCGGGACAACGGCTTTGACTGGTTCACCACCACGTTGTCCATCAGCCCCCACAAAGACGCTGCCCGCATCAACGCCATCGGGCAGGAGCTGGAAGCAGAGTTCGGGGTAAAGCACCTGCCCTCGGACTTCAAAAAGCACAACGGCTACCTCCGCAGCCTGCAGCTTTCGGAGCAGTACGGCCTGTACCGGCAGGACTACTGCGGCTGCGAGTTCAGCGCAAAGGCAAGAGGCATTGAGGGATAACGCAAAACGATTTAAAATGCGCTGCGCGTTCGCTTTGCGCATCATCAGCGGAATCATTATTTATAATTTCGGGGTTCAGGAAAGTCTGCGGACTTTCCTGAACCCCATTTTCACAGAAAGGGTTATAGGGAGGCGGCACATCATTCCTCCGGCAGCTTTGCCACAAGGATGGTAAACAGGATCTGTCCTACACAGGGCACGATGTTGGAGGCCATGCCTGCAGCAAGACCCGCACGCTCGGCTACCATACCGATGATCCACGGCATCAGGATGGCACCGCTGGAGGCCACCGGCAGCATGACGCCCATGCTGGTAACGCTGGTCATACGGCCCGCGCTTGCCACGGCAGTGGGGTTCAGCCCTGCCATGGAAAAAGCAAAGGCAAACAGCAGCACGATGGCTGCGCCCTGCGTGTCCGCCCGCACCAGCAGCACATAGAAAAAGGCGCACAACACGCTCATGCCCACCATGGCCTTGCGCGGCTGTTTGAAGGGAAATACAAAGGCGATGAGCAGCCGTGCCACCAGCGTTGCCCCCCACATCACCGTGACGGTATAGGCTGCCAGCGAACCGGAAATGATGCCGCTGCCCTTGAAATAGGTCACCATCCAGCCGTTGACGCTCTGCTCGGCGGCATTCTGGCAGAACAATAGACCGGTCAGCAGCCAGAACCGGGCTGAGCGCAGAAAGCTCCAGTCGATGACCTCTTTTTTCCTGCCCGCTTTGGCCTTGCCGCCGTCCAGCGGCGCAAAAACATACACCAGCCACAGCACAAGGCCCAGTGCCGCCAGCAGCAGCACTGCCAGCGCAGTGCTCACCCGGGCTGCTGCTGCGATCAGGAAGGGGCACAGCAGCGCACCACAGGCGTAGCAGCTGTGCATCAGGTTCATACCCCGGGTGCGGTCGGCGGAGTGGTTGCCGACCAGAATGGTGCAGATGTTGTTGACGCTGCCCTTAGCAATGCCCAGCGCAAAAAAGGCCACCGCCAGCAGGATCTCCACCCCGGTCAACCCCATCAGAGCGTAGCCCGCCGCATAGCCGAGGGTCAGCAGCAGCACACTGGGCTTCATGCCCAGCACGCTGGGCAGCAGCCCGATGAGCAGGCCCGCCAGCAGATTTCCCACACTCATCAGTGACAGCAGGGTGCCGGTCATGCTGTAAGCAAAGCCGTATTCCTCCTGCAGAAGGCTGACCACCACACCGGCGCTGATGACACAAATGCCGCTGAAAAAGAAGGTCAGAAAGCCCGCATTGCGCAGGCGCGTGTTCTGTTGTTCCATAATCGTCCTCTTTCTGTGAAAATAGCCATCTTTTATTTAACCATACTTTTGCGCCATTGCAACCGGATTTTCTTACAAAAAGCAGCAAAAAATCAATGACCTGACGAGAAATGCCGGTCTCTGCGGCCTTTCTTGTGAAAATGGCAGAGCGGAACGCCCACAGGCGTTCCGCTCTGCCGAAATCTAAAATTTTTTTCCTTAAATTATGCCCAGCAACGACGACGACCGCTGCCTGCGGCAGAAACAGGGAGGAGTTGTTGGGGCAGCGGCCAGCAAGACGCAAGTGCCGCTCAAGGCACGATGCGGATGCTGGGTGCCGCAACCCGGAAGCAAGCGGAGGGCATTCCCAATCATTTTGATGCAAAAAAGCCCGCCGGGCATTTCTGCACGGCGGGCTTTGGTTTACAGTTTACTCTGCCTTGGTCTCGGGCTTTGCCTCAGCAGCGGCTTCCGGCTTTGCTGCGGAAGCAGCAGCGGGAGCAGCGGGCTTCACCACGGGCTTCGGGGGATTGGGATCGTCCTTCAGCGGGAACAGGATGATGTGCTTGGGGCACTTCTGGGCGCACATGCCGCAGCCCTTGCACTTGTCGTAGTCGATGCGTGCCACGCCGTCCACAACGTGGATGGCGTCGAACTTACAGGTGCGCTCGCACATGCCGCAGGCAATGCAGGAAGTGGTGCACAGCTTGTTTGCCACAGCACCCTTATCCTTGTTGGAGCACATGACCACCGGCTTGCGGGGGCCGGCAGCATCGATCATAATGACCTGCTTGGGGCAGATGTTGGCGCAGGCACCGCAGCCGGTGCACTTGTCCTTGTCCACCTTGGCCACACCGTCCACGATGTGGATGGCGTCGAACTTACACACCTTGGTGCAGTCGCCCAGACCGATGCAGGCGAAGGAGCAGGTCTTGGGGCCGCCGTACAGGGCTGCCGCAGCAGCGCAGGTCTGGATGCCCTTGTAGTCGTAGGCGGGCTTGCAGTGCTCAGAGCTGCCCTGGCACTGGACCACAGCCTTCTTTTCTACGGCGCTTGCCTCGCCGCCCATGATCTTGGCAATGGCAGCGGCAGCCTTGGGGCCGCCGGGTGCGCACTTGTCACAGGGCACGCCGTCCAGAACGACCGCCTTGGCGTAGTCGGCGCAGCCTGCGTAGCCGCAGCCGCCGCAGTTTGCGCCTGCCAGACAGGCAGAAACTTCCTCAATGCGGGGGTCCTCTTCCACTGCCATGAACTTGGCAGCAGCCACCAGAATGACTGCGCCCACTGCGCCCACGATGGTGCACAGAATGATTGCAGATACAATATTACTCATGTTCCTGCTCCTCCCTTACAATTTGAACAGGTTTTCGACGATGCCGCCGAAGCCCATGAAGGACAGGCTGGTGATTGCAGCTGCGATCAGGGTGATGGGCAGACCCTTGAAGGGTGCCGGGGGATCGCAGGCTTCCACGCGCTTGCGCACGCCGCTGAACATGACCATAGCCAGCATGAAGCCGCAGCCCGCGCCGATGGCACAGACCAGAGCCTCGATGTAGGCGTAGCCAAAGCCGTGTGCCGCCACATCGGCGCCGTAGTCGCCCACCACCAGAATGGTGACAGCCAGCACGCAGCAGTTGGTGGTGATCAGGGGCAGATAAACGCCCAGCGAATTATACAGTGCAACGATGTACTTCTTGAGGAAGATCTCGATGAACTGCACCAGCACAGCGATGACCAGAATGAACACGATGGTCTGCAGATAGCCCAGACCAGCCGGGTCCAGAATGAAGATCTGGATGGGGAAGGTGACGGCCGTCGCCATGAACATGACGAAGATGACAGCGCCGGACATGCCAACTGCAGAATCCAGCTTTTTGGAAACGCCCAGGAACGGGCAGATACCATAGAACTTCACCAGCACATAGTTGTTGACCAGGATCATGCTGAAGAAGATCGCAGCGAGTTTCGTCACTAACATCTTATTCTGCCTCCTTCTTCAGGTTATCAAGGTCGCAGCAGCTCTTGCGCTCGATGCGGGCGTCCAGCTTGCCCTCCAGCCAGATGCAGCCTGCCATCAGGATGCCGTAGCAGAAGAAGGCACCGGGAGCCTGCGTCATAATGGAGACCTTGGCAACGCCTTCCGGAATGATCTGGAAGCCCAGCCAGGTGCCGCTGCCCAGGACCTCGCGGATGGTCGCCATCAGCGTGGCGGTGAGGGTGTAGCCGATGCCCATGCCCACGCCGTCCAGTGCAGAGTCCACCACGCTGTTTTTGCAGGCGAACATCTCGGCACGGCCCAGAATGATGCAGTTGACAACGATCAGGGGCAGGAACACGCCCAGTGCGTTGTACAGGCTTTCCATATAAGCCTGCATGAACATCTGCACGATGGTCACGAAGCCTGCGATGATGACGATGTAGCAGGGCAGATGCACCTTGCCGGGAATGATTTTCCGCAGCAGAGAGATTATAATGTTGGAGCACACCAGCACGAAGGTGAAGGCGGCGCCCATGCCCAGTGCGCTGGAAACTGCCGTGGTGACAGCCAGAATGGAGCAGGTGCCCAGCACCAGACGCAGGACCGGGTTTTCTTTGATGATGCCGTTGGTAAGGATGCTTACCTTGGACTTATTTTCTTGTGCCATTTCTTACCAACCTCCTTTTATGCCAGCTCATTGTAGCAGTTGATGCAGTCGTTGATGGCAGCAAACAGAGCGGTGGACGAAATGGTTGCGCCGCTGTACGCATCGTAATCCTGATTCATCACAATGTTCTTGGTGCCGTCCATGCCGTTGAACTGTGCCAGATAGTCATCGGTGGACACATTGGAGCCGATGCCCTTGGTCTGGGTAGAAGCGTCCACCCAGATGCCGGTCTCGGCGCCGTTGGCGTCAAAGCCCATGATGACGGTCAGAATGCCGCCGTCAAAGCCCTTTTCCTCGGCCTTGATGGCAATGCCGCCGTCCGGAGCCTTTACCACGCCGGTAACGTTGGCGGTGGTGTAGTCGGTCACTTCCTCCAGCGTAGCTGCGTCCGAGACAGAGGGCATCACGCTGACATAAGCAGCCAGCGTGGTGCGCCGGGTATTCTCAGCAATGACCGGAGCGGTCATGCCGTTGACCAGCGCCAGCAGCAGGCTGACGATCAGAGAGATGACACTCAGCACAACGATGGGCTTAACGGTGCTCTCCCAGTTGGAAGACTTACTCATTTGCCAGCACCCTCCTTCGCTTTCTTTGCAGGCTTCACATAGCCATACGGGGTCTGACGGGTCAGGTCATTGATGTACGGGACCCACAGGTTCATGAACAGCAGTGCGAAGGACACGCCCTCCGGGTAGGTGCCCCACCAGCGGATGGCAAAGGTAACGATGCCCAGTGCCACGCCGTACACCAGCTTGCCCTTCAGGGTGAAGGGGCTGGTAACGTAATCGGTCGCCATGAACACAGCGCCGAACAGCAGACCTCCGGACAGGATGCCTGCCAGAGATGCATGCAGGTCAAAGCCGGTGGCAAGCAGATAGAACACGAACATGCTGCCCACATAAGAAGCCGGGATGGCGATGCTGATGGTCTTAGTGGCCACCAGATAGATAAGACCCAGCAGGATGGCCAGCGCGCAGGTCTCGCCCAGCACGCCGCCGTGGATGCCCATGAACAGGTCCAGCAGGCTCAGTCTGGAGACATCCACCGTAGAGGTCAGCGGGGTCGCCTTGGACAGCTGGTCCACCGCTGCATCCGGGTAGACCCAATCGGTCATTGCGCCGGAGAAGCTGACAAACAGCACGATGCGGCCCACCAGAGCGGGGTTTGCAAAGTTCATGCCGATGCCGCCGAACAGCTGCTTGACGATGATGATGGCTACCAGATCGCCGATGATGAGCTGACCGATGGGCATGCCAACGGGCACGTTCATAGCCAGAATGATGCCGGTGACCACAGCGGACAGGTCGCTGATGGGATTTGCACGCTTCAGCAGCTTGCAATACAGCCACTCAAAGACCACGCAGGCGATCACGGACACTGCCGTGACCAGCAGCGCGCGCACGCCAAAGATGATGGCAGAGGCCACCACGCAGGGGCACAGTGCAACGATCACGTTCGCCATCAGGCTCTGGGTGGTCTCGTCACTGCGGACGTGCGGGGAAGCCGAAACAATAAGCTTCGTATCCATTACTTATTGCCTCCTTTTTTGATTTCAGCAAGGTAGAACGCCTTTGCCAGACTCATCATCTGGGTAACCGGGCGCTTTGCCGGGCAGACGAAGGAGCAGCTGCCGCAGTTGAAGCAGTAGTCAGCGTGCAGCTTGCCCAGCTCCTGCACATCGCGGGCGGCGTAGGCCTGATTGACCTCCACAGGCTCCAGACCCATGGGGCAATACTCCACGCAGCGGCCGCAGCGGATGCAGGGGTTGACCTGTGCGGGCTGTGCGGCTGCCTTGCTCAGCAGGATCAGACCGGAAGTGGTCTTGGTGGTGGGGTAAG
The DNA here is from genome assembly GCA_934513205.1 of uncultured Faecalibacterium sp. Taxonomy (GTDB): domain Bacteria; phylum Bacillota; class Clostridia; order Oscillospirales; family Ruminococcaceae; genus Faecalibacterium. The sequence continues at coordinate 65,747 of CAKSWU010000007.1, forward strand.
CAAGGTTCTCCACAGCGGGGCCCATCATGGCACCGCCGGCAACCACCTTGCCCAGCTCGCCCTTGACACCCGCAAAGTCGATGATGTCCTGATAGGACGTGCCCACGGGCACCACGACGTTCTGGGGCTTTGCGCAGGCATCGCCGTCCACGGTGATGGTGCGCTCGATGACCGGCATACCGGTGGCAAGATACTTGCCCAGCGTGGAAACACTGGTCACGTTCATCACGATGGCACCGGCATCGGCGGGCAGACCGCCGTGGGGCACCTCGCGGCCCAGGCACTTCTCGATCAGGATCAGCTCTGCGCCGGTGCCGTAGACACTGGGCAGAGGCTTGACCTCGATGGTGGAGTCGCCCTCGGTCTTTTTGCACAGCAGGTCGATGCACTCAGGCTTGTTGTTCTCAATACCAATGATACACTTCGGAATGCCGGTGTACTGCAGCACGGCCTTGATGCCGCGGATGATGTCATCGCTGCAGTTCAGCATCTCCTGCGTGTCGCTGGTCAGCCACACTTCACACTCGGAAGCGTTGATCAGCAGGGTGTCTACCTGCTGCTTGGGCTGCAGCTTGACATCGGTGGGGAAGCCTGCGCCGCCCAGACCGACCAGACCGCACTCCCGCACAGCGGCAAGGAAGCTGGCCTTATCGGTCACTTCCGGAGCCTTGACGGCAGGGTCCACCGTCTGCTTGCCATCGGTCTTGATGACGACAGAGTCGCACATCCTGCCGTTGGACAGACGGAAGGGCTCCACGGCAGCAACGGTGCCGGAAACACTGGAATGGATATTTGCGGAGACAAAGCCGCCCGCTTCGCCGATCTTGGTGCCAACGAACACCTCATCGCCCTTTTTGACCAGAGTCTTTGCGGGAGCGCCAATGTGCTGGCTCATCAGGATGCGTACCTGCGCGGGCAGAGGCATCGGGATCGGTTTGCTTGCAGCAGTTGCCTTGTCATGCGGCGTATGCGCGCCAAGCGCCGCACGTTTCAGCTTGTTCAACATGGAATTCAAATCCCCCATTCTGCTTGAATTGCCGCCCCCACGCCCATGCAGGCGCACTGGTACAGGGACAGCAGCTGCTTAACATACCTATTGTATCATTTTAATGTCGGAAGTCAACGACAATGGCGCAGAAATGATGCATTTTCCTGAACTTTCTTCTCCTTTTTGGGGGGCATCCCATGCCGTTTCGGCCTTTTTTCGCTTTTGCGCCCGCCGTGCTGGTGTTTGCCTTTGCGGACGGAATATGGTATACTGATAGCACACCATCTGCGGAACGTCCCCCGCTCCGCCAAGACTAGTCCAAGGAGGCTGCAAACCATGAAAGTTCTCAAAGCTCTGCTGGCTGTTCTGACCACCCTTGCGGTGGTGATGACCGGAGTTCTGCTGTTCTGGCAGGACAAAAATGCACCCCGCTATATCCAGATCTACGAAAACGAGCGGTAAGGTCCGCTTCTGATACCGCACATCCCCCAGCCTGAACGGCAGTGCCGCCCGGGCTGGGGGATGTGTGCTTTTTTGGCGGACGGCCCGGGCAGCAAAGCGTTCCGCCGGAGTTGTTTTTGATTCTTCATGGCACACAAAAAGCGCCGCAGAGCCATACTCTGCGGCGCTTTTTGGCAAAATATTGCTTTCAGTAATCTTTTTCGCACCCCAGAAGATAGCGGATGTGCTCAAAGGTGCGCTCGTGTCCAACGTCCCGCACCATCTTCAGCAGTTCTTCCAGCAGGGCGCGGGTGTCCGGGTGCATCAGGTAGTGGTCCTTGCTGCGCTGGTAGTATTCCCACGGGGAAGCATCGGTGTACTGATCGCCCAGATAGATCTGGCTGGCTGCCACCCGGTCGCACACCATCTCGCAGACGTAGCGCAGAGGCATCTTCATGCCGGAAAGCCCGGCCTTGGCGGTGCTGCTGTAATCGATCCAGTATTCCAGATGATGCTTGTTGCGGCCCTTGTGGTGCAGCCACGCCGAGGTGTAGCCCCGCGCCTTGCGCTCGGCTTCGTTGGGGCTGCGGTCGCCCTGATAATAGATACACCCGGGGATGAACTCGGTGGGGCTGTACTTGCTCAGGTCGTGGGCAAGACCCTGCTCGTACAGTCCGCATTCAAAGCAGTATTTCATCACCAGCAGCTTGTGCCGGGTGATGGTCTCGAAATGGCCCTTGATGTTCATTTGGTGTTCCTCCTGACTGAGCATCCTCGCCCTCTCCGTCTTTGCTTCGCAAATCCACCTCTCCCAAAGGGAGAGGCCTTGGCATCAAGATTCACTTTGCGTGGACTGCCAAAGGCTCCCACTTTGGGGGAGCTGGCGCGCGTCAGCGCGTCTGAGAGGGCGAGCACGCTCCTCTCCACCGCACTGTTATCCGTCCCTCTTTCAGCCCGCGCAGATCATTGCTTTCGGAAAAATCCTCCCGGTCCATGGTCAGGTTGGGGTTGTAGTAGGGGTCGTGCAGGATGTTCGCCTTGCCGTGCACATCGTACAGGCGCCGCTGCTCGGCGGCAAAGCGCCGTGCCTTTACCGGGTCCATCTCGTCTCCGCCGCGGCTCTTGCTCTCGTAGTGGGTCAGCTGGGCGTAGGGTGTCCACGCAATGCGGTAGCCCGCATCCCGCACCCGCAGGCAGAAGTCCACATCGTTGAAGGCCACCGCAAAGGCTTCGTCCAGTCCCCTTACCTCGTCCCACACGCTGGTCTTTACCAGCAGGCAGGCACCGGTGACGGCAGAAAAATTTTGTACCGTGGCAGTGCGGAACATGTAGCCGCTGCCGCCGGCCTTTTTGTACTTGTGGCTGTGCCCCGCATAGCCCCCCAGCCCGGTAATGACCCCCGCGTGCTGGATGGTGTCGTCCGGGTAGTAGAGCATGGCACCGCACACTGCCGCACCGCCGGGGTGGGCGCATTGGCGCAGAAGTTCAGTGAGCCATTCGCTGCCTTGCACCTCCACGTCGTTGTTCAGCAGCAGCAGATACTCGCCGGCGGCGTATTTGCGGCCAAAGTTGTTGATGCCGGAAAAGTTGAAACCCTGTTTCGGGTAGGTGACCACCCGCAGACCGTCGTAGCGCTGCTGCGCCTTTTTATAGTAGGCAAAGGTGGCGGGGTCGGTGGAGTTGTTTTCCACCACGATGACCTCAAAGTTGTCCCAGTCGGTCCTTGTCCAGATGCTGTGCAGGCACTTTTCCAAGTCCTCCGTGTGGTCCTTGTTGGGGATGAGGATGCTCACCTTGGGTTCGCCCACGATGTCCCACTTCACCCGGTAGGTGCTGGGGAACAAGCCGTCCTCCACCGTGCCGGTGCGCCCGGTGCGGGTCAGGTGGTCTGCCAGCGCCTTTTTCGCCGCTGCCGCAACGTATGGCTTGGCATCCGCCCCGCCGGAGGTAGACCCCGTGTGCACCCGCCAGTAGTACAGCACCTGCGGCACATGGGCGGCACCGCCGGTCTTTTCGGCAAGGCGCAGGAACAGGTCATGGTCCTGACTGCCGTCGCATTCCGGGCGTTCGCCGCCAATGGCGTCCCACAGTGCTTTTTGGAACACCGCCAGATGGCAGATGTAGTTGCAGCACAGCAGGTAGTCCGGGGCGTAGTCCGGCTTGAAGTGCGCCACCATAGGGCAGCGGATGCTCTTGGTGAACAGTGCCTCATCGCTGTACAGAAAGCCGTCCGGCTCGCCGCGCTGGCGCAGCTGCAAGATGGCCTTGCCCATGGTGTACAGGGCATGAGGTGCCAGAATGTCATCGTGGTCCGCCAGCGCCAGATATTCCCCTGTTGCCAGCTGCGCGGCGGCGTTGGTGTTGGCGGCAATGCCCTGATTTTCGATCTTTTTGTATACGATACGTTGATATTTTGCTTGATATTCCTCTACGATGCGCTTTACATCGGCATATTCTGCATCGGAAGCATCCGCAAGGCAAAGCTGCCCGTTGGGCGCGGTCTGCTGCACAAAGGAATCCAGAAATTCCCGCAGGTACTTTTCCGGGGTATTATACAGCGGGGTCAGTACCGAAATGGTGGGCAGGCCGCAGTCTGCCGCCGTTTTGCCGGCCATCTCTGCGCGCTGCGCCTCCAGCACCTTTTTGGCGGGCAGGTAGCGCGCGCGTTTGCCAAAGCAGCGGCGCTTGACAAAGCCCGCGCCGCGCCTGACCATGGTGGGCAGACCCTCGTCCTTTGTCAGCTGCACGGCGTAGCCGGCAAGTTCCTTGGCGCGTTTCAACCGTACATTCATATCAGACCTCGCCGCGCTGGGTCGCCTTGTAGGCGGCGCAGACTGTTGCGGTGTCCCCGTTCATTTTCAGGTGACCGTGGCTCAGCCATGCCACCTTGGTGCACATCCGCTCGATCTGCTCAATGGAGTGGGACACCAGAATGACCGTGGTGCCGCCCGCCATCAGCTCCTGCATCCGCTTTTCGCACTTCTGCTGGAACAGGAAATCGCCCACCGACAGCACCTCGTCCGCAATGAGGATATCGGGCTTGGTGATGGTGGCAATGGCAAAGCCGATGCGCGCCACCATGCCGGAGGAGTAGTTTTTCAGCGGCACATCCAGAAAGTTTTCCAGCTCGCTGAATTCCACGATCTCGTCAAATTTTTCGTCCAGATACTTGGGCGAGAAGCCCAGCACCGTGCCGTTGAGGTAGATGTTCTCGCGGGCGGTCAGGTCCATATCAAAGCCTGCACCCAGCTCAATGAGCGGGGCGATGGTGCCGTTCACGGTCACCTTGCCCTTGCTGGGCTTGTACACCCCGGCAATGGTCTTGAGCAGGGTGGATTTGCCCGAGCCGTTCAAGCCCACAAGGCCGTAAAAATCGCCGGGCATGATGTCCAGACTGACGTCCTTCAGGGCGTAGAACTCGTCGTACTGCAGCCGCCCCTGCACCAGAGCCAGAAAGTATTCCTTCAGGCTCTCATGCTTTTCCTTGGAAAGGTTGAAGCACATGGAAACATTGTCCACTTTGATGATCGGTTCCATTGTTCTCCCTCCTTAAATGTGCAGCACAAAGCGGTCCTGCGTTTTGCGGAACACCTGCAGACCCACCACCATGGACAACACGGCGCAGATGCCGCAGACAAGGAACATATTCCCATCCAGCGGGATGCCCCACATCACCGTGCGGCGGAAGCCCGTGATGTACCAGTACATCGGGTTCAGCTTGATGATCTGCTGCATGTTGAAGCCGCCGATGGAAAAGGTCATCTGGGTGGGGTCGTAGAAGATGGCGGAAAAATACAGCAGCGCGGTGATGAACACGCTCCAGATGTGCATGATGTCCCGGAAGAACACGGTCGCCGCCGCCAGAAACAGGCTGACGCCCAGACTGAAGAAGAACAACGTCACCAGCGGGTACAGTGCCTCGATGAGGGTCAGGTGGAAGGGTGCCCCGGTGAAGATCATCACCAGCAGCAGCGCCACGAAGCTGAACACGCAGTTCACCATGGCAAAGCAGCATTTTTCCAGCGGGAAGATATACTTGGGGATATACACCTTTTTCAGCAGCGGGGCGGCGCTGAGCACGCTGCTCATGCTGGTGGAGGTAGCCTCGTTGAAGAAGTTGAACAGCAGCTGACCGCACATCAGAAAGACGGCAAAGTTGTCGATGCCGCTGCCGCGCATATCCATCAGGCTGCTGAACACCGCCCAGTACACAAGGCACATCAGCAGCGGGTTCAAAACGCTCCACACCACGCCCAGCACGCTGCGGCGGTATTTCAGCTTGAAATCACGGCTTACAAGGTTCCACAGCAGATAGCGGTAGCGCCAGAAGCCGTTCCACATTGCTTTGAATTTTGCCACGGGCGATCACCACTTTTCAAAATATTCGAACTTCTGGGCGGCAAAGGGCTCGTGCAGCTTGTCCTTTGCGCTGGTCTTGTGCTCGCAGCCGCAGTCCGGCCACTGCACGTTCACGGTGGGGTCATCGTAGGGGATGCCGCCCTCGCTGGTGGGGTCGTAGACATCGGTGCACTTGTAGCAGAACTCTGCCACATCGCTCAGCACCAGAAAACCGTGGGCAAAGCCCTCCGGGATATAGAACATCTTCTTGTTGTCCTCGGAAAGGGTCACGCCCACCCACTTGCCAAAGGTAGCGCTGTGGGGGCGGCAGTCCACGGCAACGTCATACACCTCGCCCTTGGTCACGCGCACCAGCTTGCCCTGCGTGTGGTTCTTCTGGAAGTGCAGCCCGCGCAGCACGCCCCGGGTGGAGCGGCTCTGGTTGTCCTGCACGAACTCCTTGTCGATGCCGGCAGCGGCAAACTGATCCTTCTGATAGGTCTCCATAAAATAGCCCCGGTCGTCACCGAACACCTGCGGCTCAATGACCACCACACCGGGGATCTCGGTCTGCGTAAATGTGAACTTGCCCATATTTTGTACCTCTCTTTTGTGAAGCTTTGTTATCTGGAAAAGTCTTTTTCAGGCTTTTACGCATGATTTTCCGGCTTTCTGCACGCCTTGCGGCGCTTTTTGCGCCGGGTGGAAAGCCGCATTACAAGGAACGTCACCGCCGCAGCGGCTGCCGTAGACCCCAGCGACACCCCCAGCAGCCAGAACGCCCGGCTCCGGGGCTGCACAGTCTTTGCCGCTTCCAGTTCCACGCCGGTGCTGCTTTCCAGCAGTTCGGCAAGGCCGGTGACCTCGGCCTTGACCCGGACACTGGCGTTCTCCTGCCGGGAGCCGCCCCGGACGGTGTACACCGCCCACAGCTCCGGTTTGGTGCCCAGCACCCAGGTCTCGGGCAGTTCCAGCGAGACGTCCACGTCTTTTGCGGTCAGCCCGTCTGCCAGCAGCAGCCGCACCCCGGGGTCCGACACCGTCACGGTGCCAAGGGTCTCGCCGCCGCCCGCCACCGGCAGCTGCGCGGTGATGCCCTGCGCAGGCAGGTCCGTGTAGCCGGTGAAGGTGGCAAACGCATCGTCCAGCAGAGTGCGCACGTCGTTGTATTTGTCGGTGCTCAGCTGGCTTTCCATGGTGACGCAGATCAGCCGCACGCCGTTTTCCTCTGCCAGACAGACATAGCTGTACCGCGCAATGTTGGTGTAGCCCAGCTTGGAACCGCAAACGGACGGAATGCTGTACCGGTTGGAACCGATGCGGATCTTGTCCTGCTGGGAGAAGTAGCGGGTCACCGGCTGGACATTGGTGGGCTGCATGGTATAGATCTCGCTGCGGGTGAACACATCCTCAAACCCCGGCTGCTGCAGCGCCCAGCGCAAAATCTGCGCCATGTCATAGCAGCTGGTGTAGTGATCGTCCCCGCTGATGCCGTGCGGGTTGGAAAAGTGGGTGTGGATAAGCCCCAGCTCCTCCACCTTTGCATTCATCCTCTCCACGCCGTCCGCAATGGTGCCCCCGCCAACGTATTCCGCCAACAGGTTGGCTCCATCGTTGGCGCTTGCCATCTGGGTGGCGTAGAGGGCATCGACCAGCGGCACCGCCTCGCCCTCGCGCAGAGCGATGTGGCTGGAATCGGTACCCGCCAGCGAGTAGACGTCCTCGTGGGTCACGGTCAGCTTTACATCGTCCCAGTCCCCCTGCGCTTTCTCGCAGGCAAGGCCAAGGGTCATCACCTTGGTGATGGAGGCCGGATGCAGTTCCTCGTCCATATTCTGCTGTGCCAGCACAAGGCCGGTGTCCGCATCCATGATGCAGTAGGCTCGTGTGGCAGAAAGAGCCGGGCCTGCCGCTGCTGCACCGGGTGCCATCACAGCACAGACCGCAAGCAGCACCGCACACAGCGCTGCGGGAAATTTCTTCATCTGCTACTCTCCGCTTTTCAGTTTCATGCCGACAAGGCATCATTGGAAGTATACCACATTTTCTCCCCGCTGAAAAGACATTTGCCCATTCCTTCACAGGAATCCCTTTTTGCAGCCCGGTCCGGTGCAGGCAGTCTTTTCCCCTTGGGGAAGTCTGTTTCTGCCGTCAAAGCCTATCTGCCCGCACCCATTCCCGGTCCCAGCAGCACCGGCTGCATCTGCCGTCCTGCCAGTGCCGCGTCCAGCGCTGCCGGCAGGCGGGAGAAGTCCGCCTTCAGGCTGTTGGGCTTTGCCGCCGGGTCGTCCTGCCCGTAGGGCACAAAAAAGAAGTGCTTGCGCTGGAGCAGCCGGGCCATGTTCTCGCCGGAGGCTCCAAGGCCATCGTTGGTGGACACCGCCAGCACCACCGGACGCCCCGTCCGCAGCAGGCTTTTGGCAGCCAGCGTCACCGGTGTGTCAGAAAGCCCTGTCGCCAGCCGCGCCAGCGTGGCGCCGGTGCAAGGGGCGATCACCAGTGCCTGTGCCAGCTGCCGGGGGCCCAGCGGTTCCACCGCCTGCAGTGTGTCCCGCACCGGGTTGCCGGAAAGGCGTTCCAGCTGCTGTTTCCAGTGTTTTCCGGTGCCAAAGCGGGTGTCCTGCCCCGCCGCAAAGCTCATCACCGGCAGCAGCTCCCACCCCTGCCGGACCAGCTGTTCCGCCGCCCGCAGTGCCGGGTCCAGCGTGCAGAAGCTGCCGCAGACCGCAAAGCCGATGCAGCCTTTTTTGTTGCTGTTCATGGTCTCTCCTCCCGCTCGCGCATGATGGTCAGCACAGTGCGCGCCAGCACCTGCCCCGCTGTTTCCGGGGCGCAGACGGCCGGCAGACGCAGGGCATGGACTGCCCGGTGTCCCAGCCGCCGGGCGGCGTCAAAGTCTGTGCCGCCGGGCTTTGATGCCAGATCCACGATCCGGCTCCCGGGCGGCATCGCCGCCAGAACCGCTGCCGTCAGCACCGGCGCAGGGATGGTGTTCACCACCGTATCAAACGCCGGGGCCAGCGCATCCAGACAGCAAAGCGCTGCGCTGTGCATCCCAAGACTTTCTGCCAGTGCCCGCTGTTCCGCGTGGCGGGCGCAGACGGTCACCTTCATGCCCAGCGCCGTCAGGCGCACCCCCAGTGCCTGCCCCACCGGGCCAAACCCCAGAAGCAGCAGCGTTCCGCCCCACAGCGTCCGGGTGCGCTGCTGCAAAAGGATGCCGATGCAGCCCTCTGCCGTGGGCACGGCGTTGTACACCGCCAGCTCCGGCCGGGCGGCGTAATCCACCAGTTCCACCCCAGCCGCCCGGGCAAGGTCCATCGCCCTGTCCGACACCCTGCCGCCCAGCACCAGCGCGCCGGGCTTTGCTGTGCACAGCAGCGTTTCCAGTGGGATGCCGCATTCTTCCAGCGGCAAAGGCAGCAGGATGCAGTCTGCCTGCGCCGCCTGCCCGGCTCCGCCCACCGCATAGCCTGCCCGCGCCAGCGCCCGGCCCGCCGCCTGCTGCCGTGCATCGGTACCCACCACCGCAAACCGCTTTGTCTGCCCCATGCCATCCCCTCCCCTTTTCCGTTGTGCGCCATCCTATGCAGGAAGATAAAAATGCGTGAGGGGGACAATTTTGAATGGCCTCCGCTTGCGCTCTGGCCATATTCAGCGGAATGATTATTTTAAATTTCGGGTTTCAGGAAAGTCTGCGGACTTTCCTGAAACCCATTTTCACGGGAGGAGTCGTAACGGCAAACGGCATTTGCAGCGCCTGCTTCCTGTGGAAGCGGCGGCGCGGGGGTAGCGTCCTAGCCCTCTCAGTCTTTGCTTCGCAAATCCAGCTCTCCCAAGGGGAGAGCCCTTGGCATGGCGGGAAAGTTTCCGGTAGAACCGCAAAGTGACCGGTTTCGCCACCCCCGCTCCCCTTGGGGGAGCTGCCGCCGTAGCGGCTGAGGGGGTACAGATGGAGGACCGAGAAAAAATCGTTGAGCGAAGCGGCTAGATTTTTTCCGGTCCGACTTCCTCTTTGGGGTCTGAAAGGGGCGAGCAGCCCCTTTCTCGTGGGTCCAGCGCGTCGAAATCGCTGGCACTTTTCTGGTTCTCTTTTGGTGGCAAAAGAGAACATCCCCCGGCGGCGATGCATTTTGCAAAAGGCATCAAGCCTGCCCCACGCGAAAACGCTCTGCGCAGGATACGCTTTTCTGGTTCTCTTTGGACGGCAGGATAGAGCGTTCTTTCCCGTCATCGCCGGTCTCCCAACAAAAAACTCCCCCGGCAGCTGCCGGAGGAGCTTTGGTTTTTATTCAGAACATGGACGCGCCGCCCTGACTTTCAGCACAGTCCTTTTTTACTTGACGAACTTGTCCACGGCACGGGCCACGATGCCGCCCAGAATGCCGGACACCAGAAATTCGGCTACGCCCTGCACGCCCACCAGCAGCACCACGAACATGAAGGGGTTCGCAGCGCCCTTGACGGACACCAGATTCTGCACATAGTCGCAGCCGTAGAAGGCCAGCACGATGTAGCCCATGAAGAACAGGGTGTTCAGGGCCGGGGCGCACATGGCACTGAGAATGTAGCTCCAGGTGCGGGACTTGTCCAGCTTCTTCAGGCCGGAGAAGATCAGGCCGCAGCACAGGCCCATCAGCACACGCATGCCCACGCACAGGATGAAGGTGTTGACCGGGCTGACCTGGAGCAGTGCGCCGGTCATGGCAGATGCGCCGGTGATGGCATCGTAGAAGCTCACTGCGCCAAACACGCCGCCCAGCAGCGCGCCCACAGCGGGGCCCATGGTGATGGCACCCACAGCGATGGGAAGGGTCAGAAAGCTCATGTACAGCGGGCCCATGGGCACACTGCCCAGACCGACAAGCTTCATCACCAGTTCAATGGCCACCAGCAGTGCCACACGAGTAAGAGTTTTGGTATTTTTCATCATTCGATTTTCCTCCTGCTGCCGTTCCGCCCTTTTTTGTCGGATACGGCGCAAACCTGCCCGCTCTATGCGGGTTTTGGGTGAATATTCAAACCTTTGGAACGCGTTTTGTCAGGGCGTGTTCCCACGGGAATGGCATAAAAAATAAGGTTCAGTCGCAGGGAAAGCGCAGCCCCGCCGAGCGGCGGGCCACCGTCAGCACCCGGCTGACCGCAATGGTGGTATCCTGCATCCTGGCGCACAGCTCCTGATCGCCGTTTTCCATGGCACGGGCAAAGGCTTCGAACTCTGCTGCCTGACGGGGACGCCCGCCGTTGAGGTTGTAGTGCTCTTCCTTGCCCTGATGGGGGTGGAAGGTGATGCCGCCGCAGAAGTTCGGGGTGGATTTCTGCACAAGATATCCCTTGGTGCCCTGGATCAGGCACCGGCAGGGGGATGCGCTGTCCTTGGCGGCAATGCTCACCGCCCGGAAGCCGCTGTACTCCATGGTCAGCACCCCGCTGGTGTCAATGCCCCGCTCCATGTTGGCGGTGTACTGCACCTGATTCGGCTCTCCGAACAGTCCCACGATGTAGCTTGCGTTGTACACCCCCAGATCCATCAGCGCGCCGCCGGCGCACGCCGGGTCGAACACCGGCGGGGTCTGCCCGGCACAGAAGTCATCATACCGGCTGGAATACTGGCTGAAATTGCACTGCACCAGCTTCACGCTGCCCACCCGGGGCAAAAGCTCCCGCAGTTTTGCATAGTTTGCAAGGTACTGGGTGGTCATGGCCTCGAAAAGGAACACCTTTTTGCGCCGCGCCAGCTGCACCAGTTCTTCGGTCTGCGTCGCCGTGGGGGCCATGGGCTTTTCCACAATGACATGGCGGCCCGCCTCCAGCGCAATGCGGGCGTAGCGCACATGCTGAAGGTTCGGCACCGCGATATAGACCGCATCCACCCACTGAAGCAGCTCCAGATAGTTGGTGGTATGCTGGGGCACGCCGTACTGCCCGCACAGCTCCTGCGCCAGCGGGGCGCTGCGGGGCGTCGAGCAGACAGCCTGCACCGTAAAGGGCCCGTGCTCCACGAGCCACGGCAAAAATTCCTGCACGATTTTGCCCGTGCCAAGAATGCCTAGTTTCATTCGATTCTCCCTGTTCTTCTGTCTCAGCCCACCAGAGCCTCCGGCTCCTGCTGGAAACGGCTGCGCTTTTTGGGGTACGGATGCTGCTTTGCATGGGCGTGCTGGTTCTGCGGGCCCTGCCGCTTCCCGCCGCCGGAGCGGTTCGGGTTTTGGGGTGCGTTGAACTGGTACAGCAGTGCCAGCCCTTTCATCAGCATCTCCGGGTCATAGGTCAGCGGGTGGCGGCACAGCGGGGTGACATACTTTGCCAGTCCCCCCGTGACCACCAGCGAGACCGGACGCCCCAGTTCTTCCTCAATGCGCTGCACCATGCCGTCAATGAGCACCGCCGAGCCCATCACCGAGCCGGACAGCATACACTTTTCGGTATTGGTGCCGATGGCGCTTTTGGGGGAGCCCAGATGCACCTGTGGCAGCTGGGCGCAGCGTTCACCCAGTGCGCGCAGCCCGGTGGAAAGCCCCGGGCAGATGACGCCGCCCCGGAACACCCGGTCCTCGTCCACCACATTGAAGGTTGTGGCGGTGCCAAGGTCCACCGTGACCACCGGCAGGGGAAAGTTTGCGGCAGCGTAGGCCGCATCCACCAGCCGGTCTTTGCCCACGGCACCCGGCTCATCCACCCCCATGGTCAGCCCGGTGCGGATGTCCGGCGACACGATGACCGGTTTTTTCCCGGTGTAGTGACGGGCGCACTCCGCCAGTGCCCCGGTGATCTGGGGCACCACGCTGGTCAGCACCGCGCCCTCGAACCGCATGGGACGCTCCGGATGACGCCGGTGCGAAAAAATTTTGTCCATTTCGGCACGATACTCTGCAGCCGTGCGGGTGCGCACCGTGTCCATGCGCGCCACAAAGCATACACGTCCGTCCCGAATGCCCCCAAGGGCGACGGTGGTGTTGCCTATATCAATGGCTAAGATCATAATTTGCTTTCCTTTTTTGTAAAAGGCTTGTCCGTTCTTTGTCAAGCTGTATTTTACCGCATTTTGGTCCGAGATACAAGTTCCCTGCAAAGATTTTGTTGTGCTGGCGGAACTTTTGCATTATACTAGGGGAAGATATGTGGAAACAGTATGTTTTTGCAGGAGGTTTGACCAATGGATCTGAACGGAAAATGCGTCCTTCTGGGCGTGAGCGGCGGCATCGCCGCCTATAAAATGGCCAACGTTGCCAGCGCACTGCGCAAGCTGGGGGCGGATGTGGAGGTCATTATGACCCAAAACGCCACCCAGTTCATTACCCCCCTCACCTTTGAGACCCTCACCGGTCACAAGTGCATGGTGGACACCTTCGACCGGAACTTCAAGTTCGATGTCACCCACATCTCACTGGCCAAAAAGGCGGATGTGATCCTTGTGGCCCCCGCCACCGCCAATGTCATCGCCAAGATGGCCCACGGCATCGCAGACGACATGCTTACCACTGTGGTGCTGGCAGCAAAGTGCCCCAAGCTCGTGTCCCCCGCCATGAACACCGGCATGCTGGAAAACCCCATCACGCAGGACAACCTTGCCACGCTGGAGCGATACGACTTTACGGTCATCCCCTCCGAGAGCGGCGTGCTGGCCTGCAAGGATGTGGGCAGCGGACGCCTGCCCAAAGAGGATGTGCTCATCGAGCACATCCTGCACACCATCGCCCGCCCCAAGGATCTTGCCGGGGTGCGCGTCACCGTCACCGCCGGCCCCACGCAGGAGGCGCTGGACCCGGTGCGGTACCTGACCAATCACTCCACCGGCAAGATGGGCTACGCTCTGGCCCGGGCTGCCGCCATGCGCGGCGCAGATGTGACCCTCATCCACGGGCAGACCGCCCTGCCGCCGGTACAGTTCACCACCGATGCGCCGGTGACCACTGCCCAGCAGATGTACGAGGCCGTCACCGGCTGCTTTGACGCCACCGATGTGCTTATCATGGCTGCCGCCGTGGCGGACTACCGCCCCGCCGCCGTAGCCGATGACAAGATCAAAAAGAAGGACGGCGATCTGTCCATTCCGGTGGAGCGCACCCCGGATATCCTTGGCACCATCGGCCCGCGCAAGACCCGGCAGTTTTTGTGCGGTTTTTCCATGGAGACCCGGGATCTTGTGGAAAACTCTTCCGCCAAGCTGAAAAAGAAAAATCTGGACATGGTGGTGGCAAACAACCTCAAGGTGGCCGGTGCCGGGTTTGGCGTGGACACCAACGTGGTCACCCTCATCACCCCGGACGGCACCCGGGAGCTGCCCCTGATGAGCAAAGCCGATGTGGCAGATGCCATTCTGGACGAGATCCTTGCGCGGAGGAATCGCTGACCCGCTCCCCGGCGGGGTCCCGGTTTTCTTGTACACATCTCACAAATTCCCAAAAGGATTTATAGTTCTTTCCGAAAATTCGGTTTTACCTGTTTATTTTGCGCGCCAAAAATTATATAATAAGATGTATTCTAATTGCATGGAATGGAACCGTCTGCTCTGCAGCCGTTCCTTTATTTGGAGGAGAGCCTTAGTATGTTCATGTACACCGATTACAACCAGCATCTGCTGGACAATGTAAAAAAGATCCACTTCATCGGCTGCGGCGGCAGCGGCATGTATCCGCTGATCCAGATCCTGGCATCCAAGGGTTATCAGATCTCCGGCAGCGATGTGCTGGACGGCAGCATCATCCGCTACGAGCGGGAGATGGGCGTGAAGGTCAGCCTTGGCCACAACGCCGACAACGTCATCGGTGCGGACATGGTGGTCTATTCTGCCGCCATCTCCAAGGATAACGTAGAGCTGAACGCGGCCTCCTCCTACGGCATCCCCACCATCGAGCGCAGCGTGCTGCTGGGCTATGTGAGCCGCCTGTACAAACAGAGCATCTGCGTGTCCGGCACCCACGGCAAGACCACCACCACCTCCATGATCACCACGGCGCTGGAGCTGGCAGGCCGGGACCCCTCTGCGGTCATCGGCGGCAAGCTGCCCCTCATCAACGGCTACGGCAAGGCCGGCAAAGGCGATGATATCGTCATCGAGTCCTGCGAGTTCGCCGAGACCTTCCTGAAGCTGACCCCCTACCTGTCCGTCGTGCTGAACATCGACAACGATCATCTGGACTACTATGGCAGCATGGGCGAGCTGAAGTTTGCCTTCAAGCGCTTTGCCCTGATGACCCAGTTTATGATCTTCGCCAACGCGGACGACAAGAACACCATGGACGTCATGTACACGCTGGACCGCCGTGTGCGCACCTTTGGCATCGAAAACGGCGGCGACTATCAGGCGCTGAACGTCAACGAATACAAGCCCGGCTTCTTCGAGTTCGACCTGAAGGAGTGGGACAGCCCCACCACCAGCCGCATCCGTCTGTCCGTGCCGGGACGCCACAACATCTACAACGCACTGGCAATGTGTGCTGTCTGCCGATTTGTGGGCCTGACCGCCGAGCAGTGCGCCGCCGCTGCCCTGAACTTCAAGGGTGCAGGCCGCCGCTTTGAGGTCTACGGCGAGTGCAACGGGGCCCTGGTCATCGACGATTACGCCCACCACCCCACCGAGCTCCGGGCTACCCTGACCACCGCCAAGGAGATGGGCTACAAGCGTCTGATCGCCGTCCACCAGCCGTTTACATACAGCCGCACCAAGATGCTGTTCAACGACTTTGTGGACGTGCTGAAGATCCCCGACATCACCGTGCTGACCCCCATCATGGGCAGCCGCGAGCCCAATGACCCCACCATCACCAGCGCAAAACTGGCAGCTCAGATTCCCGGTTCCGTGCTGGTGAACAGCCTGGAGGAGGCTGCCGACTGGGTCAAAAAGAACGCCCAGCCCGGTGATCTGGTCATCACCCTCGGCTGCGGCGATATCTACAAAGCCAGCCGGATGATGGTTGCCGAGCAGCCGTAATTTTCGCTTATCACAGCAGACAGCCCGGTGCGAAAGGGTTTCGCACCGGGCTGTTTTCATTTTCTCTGTCGATACTTCAAAGGGGTCTGCACCTCGGCGCGGATCTTGCCAAGATAGGTGCGGGTCTGCTCTGCGCCCTGTAAAATAGACTCCACCTGCGCTTTCTGTTCTGCGGTCAGGCCGTCATCCTCTGCCAGCAGCTCCGCGTTGCCCTCGATGATGGTCAGCGGCGTTTTCAGCTTGTGGGACAGCTGAATGATCTGCTCCCGCTGCCGCTGCTCCATGGCCCACTGCTTCTGTAAGCTGCCGGTCAGTGCATCCCCCATGGTTTGCAGCGCCTGTAAAGTGCTCTCGTACTCCCGCACCTTCGCGCCGGAAAACACCGCGCTGTCCAGATCCTTCCGCGCCACCGCCTGCGCTGCGGCGGTCAGCTTTTCAGTCTCCCGGGTCAGGAAGCGCCCGGTCCTGTGGGTGCTCCACACCACCGCGCCTACCAACAGCAGAATGCCCAGAATGCAGTGCACGGTCTGCATATCCGGCAGCACGCCCCGCAGCGCAGGGTCGGCGTAGGGCACGGCATAGTCAAATTGCAGCAGACAGACCGTTCCGTCCTGCAATTTTGACGTCATATAATACTGCGTGTAGCCAAAATGCCAGCGGGTTTTCCCCTGCCGGTTCTCCATTGCCCGCTGCAAGTGCCCGGCATCCATGTTGGTGGCCAGCACCTCGCTGCTGTCGGGCGCGGCAAACAGGGCGTACCGGCACAAGGAGTCCAGCTGGGTCTCGTCAAAGGTGGCAGCGGTCATGCCCGGCAAAACATCCTGTGCGGCCTTCTGACAGGCCTGTGCAGCCTGATTCGCGGGCAGGAACAGCCCGCCGTTCTGGACCCACAGCATCAGCACCAGCAGCCACCCCACCGCGACCAGCAGGCAGGCCAGCGCCGTGCGCACAAGATATTGCAGCAGCACGCTGCGCAGAGAGGTCAGTCTTCGCTTTTCCATCGGTATCCCACGCCCCATACGGTATTGAGCAGCTTTTCCGGCTCCGGCACGCCCGCCGCCCGCAGCTTTGCCCGGATGTTCTTGATGTGCTGGGTCACGGCGGTGTCGTCCGCTGTGCCGTCAATGCCAAAAACAGCTTCGTAAATTTGCTCCTTGGTAAAGGTCTGCCCGGCGTGCAGCGCCAGATACTCGCAGATGGCATACTCCGAGCGGGTCAAGGGCAGCGCCGTGCCATCCACTGCCGCGCTCCGGGCGGTCAGGTCAAAGGCTACTCCGCTGCGCACCATCCGGTGCGCCGGGGTGCGGCTCTGCCGCCGCAGATGTGCCGCCACCCGCGCCCGCAGCTCTGCCACCCGGAAGGGCTTGGACAAAAAGTCATCTGCCCCGATGCCCAACCCCTCCAACACGGCAGCCTCATCGGTGCGGGCACTCAGAAACAGGATGGGCGCTTCGGTCAGGCTGCGGATGCGCCGACAGACCGCAAAGCCGTCCTCCCCGGGCATCATCACGTCCAGCAGGATGCAGTCTGCCCAGCGGCAGAGCGCCTCGGTCAGCGCCCCGCCCGCCTGCCGCGTTTCTACCCGGTGGCCGTCCCGCTCCAAAGTGGTGCGGATCAGCTTGCAGAGCTCTAAATTGTCATCCACTGCCAGAATGTTTGCCAAAAAATCACCTCAAAGCGTTATAAAACAGACAGGATGCCCCATACAGCAGGTACACATGGGCCGGGTAGAACCAGTAGAACAGCTGCTTGTGACCCTTGCCCCGCTGCCCATTGTACAGCAGCATCAGCAACACCGCCGCCACCCCGAACCACTCGTAGTTGTCGGTGAACATCTGCGTCCAGATAAAACCCTCCTGTCGGCAAGCCATCCCAAAGGTCAGCGCAAAGTCACACAGGAAAATCACCAGTGCCCATACCGTCAGCTGCACTTTGCGCCGTCCACGCAATGCATACAGCAGCACACCGCCCAGCAAAAAGCTCCAGCTGCCATCTGTGATGGCCGTCCACAGGGGCAGCGGGCTGGTGATGACAAAGGCCACGACTGTCGAAGCGATGGGCATCTCCTGTACCTGCGGGAAAAGCAGCAGAAATACCAGCACCGCAAATGGCCAGCACAAAACGGCAGCAATGGCAGCAATGCCTTTTGCAAGCTTCTTCTCCCGCAGCCAGTCGATGCCCTGCCAGACGATGCACAGCAGCGCAAGATCCTGAAAAATCGCGTTCATCGGGTAGAAGCCATCCCCGCGCCGGAAGGCCTTGGCGTAGATCATAAAGAATTCCAGCGCCGCCATGGCCGTGCCAATAGCCCAGATGCGGATAAAATACCGCCTGCGGTCATGGGTGTGGGCAAAGCCCTCCACCGTGCAGAACAGGAACAGCGGCGCACTGAGCCGCCCCAGCATACTGAACACCGTCGGGATGCAGCCGGTGAACTCGAAGAAATAATGAATGTGGTCCAGCACCATCAGCACCAGTGCAATGGTCTTGAGCTGGGTACCGTCCAGCCCTTTTTTCGTCAGTTTATCCATACAGAATCTCCTTTCTTTGTACATTCAGTGTAGCAGGAAATTCTGTAGAAAGTATAAGGTTTTTCTTTATAATACTATTTTCTGCCCCAAAACGCAACAAAAAAGCCCTGAGACATATATCTCAGAGCTTTCTGTTCAAGTCGGCGACTACCTATTTTCACAAGCCGTTTCCAGCTAACTATCTTCGGCACAAGT
>CAKSWU010000008.1 GCA_934513205.1 uncultured Faecalibacterium sp.
GAAGGGATGTACCCGGAATTTTCGCTGGACGGGATCCCATACAAAGCCTACCGCAACCCGGGCAAGTACCGCGATGAAATCTGCTGTGATGCCGTCCACCCGGAGCAGCTGAACACCGGGCTGCCGCCCCGGCGGGAGCGGCAGCTGCGGGTCCTGCGCATCCTTCTGCCCGCAGCGTTCACCTTTGCCGCCATTCTGGCGGCAGGCTGGGTGGCGACCGGCGGAGCGGACTGGCTCTGGCTGGCAGCACTGGCAGCGGCAGGGGTCCTGCTTGGCCGCGGCTTTGAACACCGGCTGTAACCGGGCCAGTCTGCTCAGCTTAGCGGCAGAGCCTCGGCAACGGTCAAAAAGGTATAGCCGCTGTCTGCGTACCACCGGATGATGTCGGGCAGAGCCTCGGCGGTGGTACGGGTGGAGGCGGAATCGTGCATCAGAACGATGCAGTTCGTCTGCTGCCCGGTCTCCCGCACTACGTTGCGGTAGATGGTGTCTGCACTGGGGTGTCCGCCCACAGCGTCCTCGGCGCAGACATTCCAGTCCACCCACTGCCAGCCCTTCTGTTCCACTTCGGACTTCAGCTGTTTCATCAGCTCACTGCCGCCATAGCGGCGGCTCACCGTGTTGGTACTGCCGCCGGGGAACCGCAGATACCGGATGCTTTCCGCATCCACATAAGGTGCAATGCGCTCCTTCAGCAGTGCGATGTCCGCCCAGTAGGCTTCGCTGCTGCCATAGATATCGCTGTATTCGTGGGAGGCGGAATGCAGCGCGATCTGATGCCCGGCGGCAGCAGCCTGCGTGAGCAGAGGCAGATACTTCTCGTTGTAGCCGGTAGCCACCACAAAAAAGGTGCCATGGACCCCGGCACCATCCAGTGCTGCCAGCACCGCCGGAGTCGTCCGGCTGGGTCCGTCATCAAAGGTCAGACAGACCCATTTTTCAGGCTGCGCACCGCCGGAGCTGTCCGCAAAAGCGGCAGCAGCGGGGCAGAGCGCAGAAGTGTCCGGCACGGGGGTCAGGTCCTGCAGGGTGCATCCGGTAAACCCGGGGGCTGCCCCGGAAGCAAACCCGGCAACAAAGGCAAACAGGGTGAATGCAGCCACCCGCATCCTCCTGCGCAGAGAACGGTATTCTGAGAGCGTCATCCGGAAAACCTCCCTTGTACGTTGTTTTGCGTTTCAGACGTTTTTATATAGATATGAACGTCGGAAAAATCTATGAAAAACGGGAAAAAAGCTTGACTGTCCGGGAGGAATGTGGTAATATATTCAAGCAGTCCGCTGGACGGTCTCAAGCCTCAGAGATCGGAGGAATGCATCAGAATTGGATACGCGAGGGTGGCGGAACTGGCAGACGCGCACGTTTGAGGTGCGTGTGGTTTATCCTTGGGGGTTCAAATCCCCTCTCTCGCACCAGCAAAAAGCTACGAAAAGTCGATGAAATTTCGATGATTCGTGGCTTTTTTGTTTTGCCCGGCGGCGGGATACTGCCGGATACTGCGCGATACTGCCCGCTTTTGCGGATGTGTAGTCAGAATAAACTGCATGACAAACTAAAAAGCGCGCTGATTCTCTACGAACCAGTGCGCTTTTTGCTCAATACGGGTAGTGGGGGTCGAACCCACACGCCTTGCGGCACAGGAACCTAAATCCTGCGCGTCTGCCAATTCCACCATACCCGCACCTGTAAATGATATAATAGCAGTTTCAACCAGAAATGTCAATCGCTGCTGCGGCTGATATTCCGGCTGTGTCCTGCGCATACTGAGGGTACATCGGGTCGGGAAAGGAGCTTTTGACATGCGCAGAACAAACCTTCGCCGCTGGTGCGGGATGGCGGCGGTCTATCTGCTGGTGGCGGCAGTGGCGGCGCTGGGTTGGCTCTGGCACAGCCTTCCGTCAGAGATCCATCTTGAGCCGGGACAGAGCCTGCTGCTGCCGCGCTTTTCCCGGGTGGAACCGCTCCGCCCCTCCGGCCTGCGCAATGCTGCCAGCACGCAGGCGGCGGGGAATTATCGGGTGACGCTGTCGCTGGGCGGGTGGTTCCCGATAAAAACAGTCCGGGCTATCGTGGCAGAGCGCCCCACCGTCACCGTCTGCGGTTCGCCCTTTGGCATCAAGATGTTTTCCGAGGGGGCGCTTGTGGTGGGATTTTCGGACCTGAACACCGAAAACGGCCCTGTAAACCCCGCAAAACAGGCCGGTCTGCGGTTAGGGGATCGGGTGATCCGTTTGGGCAAGACCGAAACGGAGACCAACGATGCTGTCCGTGAGGCACTGGAGACAGCACAGGGGGCTCCGCTGGAACTGCTCTATGTCCGGGACGGTCGGCAGCAGCAGACGGTGCTGACTCCGGCATGGGACGCAGCGTCCGGACAGTGGCGGGCCGGGATGTGGGTGCGGGATTCCTCTGCGGGCGTTGGCACCATGACCTTTGTGGACGCGGAAAACGGCGTCTTTGCGGGGCTTGGGCACCCCATCAGCGACAGCGACACCGGTGAAAGCGTTGCACTGCGCAGCGGCGAGATCGTGCCATGCCAGATCGTGGGATGTACGGCAGGTACGATGGGACGTCCGGGGGAGCTGAAAGGTCACTTTTTGAGCACGCACGCAATGGGCGTCATCCGAATCAATGGTGCAAACGGTGTTTACGGAACCGTCAACACTGCGGTTCCCGGCAGAAAAGCAGAGATCGCCTTTGCGCAGGAGGTCGTGACCGGAGATGCCGAGATCTGGACGACCGTCTCGGGTGACGCGCCGCAGGCCTATCAGGTCCGGATCGAGAAGGTCAGCGATGCCGCTCCGGGACGGAACATGGTCCTACGGGTCACGGACAAGCGGCTGCTGCGCCAGACCGGGGGCATCGTACAGGGGATGAGCGGCAGTCCCGTCCTGCAGAATGGTCGGCTCGTGGGTGCGGTGACACATGTTCTGGTCAATGATCCCACCCGCGGTTACGGCATCTTTGCCCAGACGATGCTGGATCAGGCGCAGCAGATCGAAAAAACAGGCTCTGTTTCGTGATTTTGACGTGTCAAACAAAGAAAAAAGAGCGGGTTCGATTATATTTCCCAAAATATGGCAATAAAAACCATTGCATGTTCTGGTAAAATATGGTAAAATCCATGGTGTTAAGGGAACTGCACACATTGGAGGAAACAACCATGGATAAAGTGAGATTCTTGATGTCGGATACCGGTGCTCAGATCACAGAGGCCTGCCGGGAAGCACTGGAGCAAAAGGGCGTGGATGTGACCGTTGTGGAAAAGGACGGAAACAAAGTTCTGCAGAAGATGTTGGCGGTCCGTCCACAGGTCGTTCTGTTGGACGCCTTCATGCCGGGGTTGGACGCACTGGCGGTCAAGCAGCGCTATAATGCAGCCGGTGAGCGGCACACGTCATTCTTCGTGACCGGAGCATTTCAGAGCGAGGAAATGGTGCAGGAGCTTCTGGATGAGGGATTCGCCTACTATTTTGTCAAGCCTTTTGATGAGAACGTGCTGGCTTCCCGGGTGCTGAAAGTGGCTCAGGGACAGGAAAAACACATCCTGCATACCAGCGTGGACAGCGACGAGCTGACTGTGACCGAGATCCTGCACCAGATCGGTGTGCCCGCCCACATCAAGGGCTATCAGTTCCTGCGGGATGCCATTCTTCTCACGATGAATGAGCCGGATTACATCAACGCTGTGACCAAGCGTCTGTATCCGGAAATCGCCAAGCGTAACGGCACCACCGCCAGTCGGGTGGAGCGTGCCATCCGCCACGCCATCGAGGTTGCATGGGACCGGGGAGATGTGGATACCCTCAACAGTTACTTCGGCTATACCATCCACAACCTGCGCGGCAAGCCCACCAACTCGGAGTTCATCGCGATGATCGCCGATAAGATGCGGCTGGATAAGCGGCAGCGAGTTGGGTGAAAATACCTCATGGGCATGATCTTTCTGATTCCATGATTTGCCATAACTGGACTGTCGTGCCGATAAACATAGTGGAAATAGGTATGGGCGTATGGAATCAGGCCGATAAATAGCTTAAATTCAAGGCGATAAATCTCCTGTATTTGTTGGGTGTAGTGCCCGATGCGTACAGGAGATTTTGCTTTATACTTGTCCGGCACAGGAGAGTGACACCGGAAAACGGTTTTGAGATCATAGCGCATAGCGCAGGATGAAGCTCAGAATTGAAATCTGAAGGACACGGCTCAACGGCAAAGATTGGGCAAAAAATATCACAAGACAAAACCTTTCCGGTCTGGAAAAAATGGAAAACCACATGAGTAGGAAGGACTTTGTTTTGTACGGACGACAAAAAAGGCGTGATCTGTCAATAACAGAGGAAAGTACCCGAAGAAAGGGGAATGTTGCAACAGGAAAAGCTGCGTGATATAATAAAAATGTATGTCTATCCCAGCGCGGCAAAACGGATGCGGTGCAGTTCTATGCCGTACCATCAGGTTGCAGGGATAACGGATAATGTCCGAGTGCTAAACTGTGACACCGGACGGTAAAATGAAGGGTAAAGAATGGATAAGAGAAAGACGAGTCTTGCAAGTAACTTTGTCTGGCGTTTTGCCGAGCGCTGCGGTGCGCAGCTGGTCACGGGCATTGTATCGCTGCTGCTTGCACGCATTCTGCTCCCAGAGGACTACGGACGCATTGCACTGGTTGAAGTGTTTATGAATATCATGTATGTGTTTGTGGACTGCGGCCTGTGCGTTGCGTTGATCCAGAAAAAAGAAGCAGATGAATTGGATTATTCATCGGTCTTTTATTGTGGCATTGCTACATGTCTGATAGCGTATATCACGATTTTTCTGGCAGCGCCGTATATTGCTGCTTTTTATAAGGATGCAGAACTAACGGCCGTTGTCCGAGTCATTGGACTGATGCTGATCTTTGCCGGCTTGAAAGGAATCCAGCAGGTGTATGTTTCCCGGAACATGATGTTCAAGCTGTTTTTCTTTTCGACTCTTGGCGGAACGTTGTTTTCGGCGGTAGTGGGGTTGTGGATGGCGTATGCCGGGTTTGGCGTTTGGGCGCTGGTGGCGCAGCAACTTTCCAATACAACAGTCGATACGCTTATTCTTTGGATCACGGTCGGCTGGCGCCCCAAAAAAATGTTCTCGTGGCAGAGGTTGAAAACGATGGTTTCCTATGGATGGAAGCTGCTTGCCACATCGCTGTTGAACACCATTTACGAGAATCTTCGCAGCCTTGTTATTGGTCGTGTTTATACCTCGGCGGAGCTGGCCTATTATAATGAGGCGCGGATCGTTCCGGATGCGATCACGGTCAATATCAACAGCTCCATCGACAGCGTGCTGTTTCCGGCAATGTCTGCCGTACAGGATGACCCGACACAGATAAAGGATATGACCCGGCGCGCCATAAAAACCAGTGCTTATATCGTGGCACCGCTGATGGTCTGTGTTGCTTTTTGCGCCGAGCCGCTGGTTCGGTTGCTGTTGACAGAGAAGTGGCTTCCGTGCGTGCCTTTTTTAAGGATATTTTGCATTTCTTATCTTTTTTACCCCATTGATTCTGCAAACCTGAATGCTATTAAGGCAATCGGGCGCAGTGACCTGTTTTTAAAACTGGAACTTTTAAAGAAAGCGGTTGGCCTGGTGTTGCTGATGCTCACCTTCCGCATCAGCGTTATCGCTATGGGCTATGGCGTTTTAGCAGGCAGCGTTCTGGGGCAGCTCATCAATACCTGGCCCAACAAATCGCTGCTGAACTATGGCTATTTGGATCAGCTGAAGGATACGCTGCCAAGCCTTCTGCTTGCTTCATTTATGGGCGGATGTGTCTGGCTGGTCTCGCTGATCCCTCTGCCGGACGTTTTGACGCTGGTCCTTCGGATCCTGCTGGGCGCAGTGATCTATTTGGGAGGCTCTGCGCTGCTGAAGCTGGATACATTTGAATTCTTCTGGCATGTAGTGAAACCGAAGCTTCAGAAAAAGCCGTGGGCCGATAATGATGAGTAAGCAGATCTGCGGGACACAAAGGGAACAAAACGGAAGAATGCTCTAAAGAGGAACTTTAAAGGAGCCAAAAAACCTATCATCACGCAATCAGAACCGGTCTGGAACCTCTGGCATACAGAGCTCCAGACCGGTTTGCATTCATAGAAAACGCAACGAATGCAAAGAGAGTGGAATCAAGAGGAAAACAGCTGGAAAAGCTGCGAAAATCGTTATTTTTAAAACGATATGCTGCCCGAGGGCAGCGCAATGCAGGGCTTTTTGGCGATTTTGTATAAAGTATACAAGAATGCACAATGAATTCCGTCAAAGCGCACATTGAAAAAGAACGACTGATATACTAGAATATAAGCAAGGAAGCGCGGCACACGGCTGCGCAAATAAGCAAAGCAAAGCAAAACAGTACAGGAGGAACTCTCTATGCCTATGAAAATGGGTTGGCGCTGGTATGGCGAGGGCAACGATCCCGTCACCCTGAGCGACATCAAGCAGATCCCCGGCGTGACCAGCATCGTCTGGGCACTGCACAACAAGATGCCCGGCGAGATCTGGGAAATCGACGAGATCCAGAAGGTTGCAGACCAGATCCACGCCTACGGCTTTGATATGGATGTTGTCGAGTCCGTCAACGTGCACGATGATATCAAGATCGGTCTGCCCACCCGCGACCAGTATATCGAGAACTACAAGCAGTGCATCCGCAACCTGTCCAAGTTCGGCGTCAAGGTCATCTGCTACAACTTCATGCCCATCTTCGACTGGACCCGCACCGACCTGTTCCACCCGGTAGGGGACGGCTCCACCGCACTGTTCTACGAGAAGGACAAGATCAAGGGCGATTACAAGGCCATGGCTGAGTACATCATGTCCTTCACCGAGAAGTATAACATGACCTTCCCCGGCTGGGAGCCGGAGCGCATGGCAAAGCTGGACGAGCTGTTCAAGGCCTACGCCCCTGTCACCAAGGAGAAGCTGTGGGAGAACCTGAAGTACTTCCTGGAAGCTCTGATGCCCACCTGCCACGAGTGCGACATCAAGATGGCCATCCACATGGACGATCCCCCTTGGGATATCTTCGGCCTGCCCCGTCTGCTGGTGGACGAGCCCAGCATCGACCGCTTCCTGAAGATGGTGGACGATCCGTACAACTGCCTGACCCTGTGCACCGGCAGCCTGAACGCAAACCCCAACAACAACTGTGCCGAGATCATCCGCAAGCACTGCGACCGCATTGCCTTCGGTCACGTCCGCAACATCCACCACTTCCCCAACGGCGACTTCTCTGAGGCTGCGCACCGCGACTGCTGCGGCGAGACCGGCATCATTGAGGTGATGCGCGCTTACCATGACTGCGGCTTTGAGGGCTACATCCGCCCCGACCACGGCCGTCAGCTGTGGGAGGAAGGCCCCGGCGTCTGCCGCCCCGGCTATGGCAAGTATGACCGTGCTCTGGGCATCCAGTATATGCTGGGTATCTGGGATCTGCTGGACCGTCTGGATGAAGAAAAGAAGGGCTGATTACTATGAAGCTGTCTGATATCAAAAACGGCAATCTGTCCGCCGAGTGGGCAGAAAAGGGCTACGAGCTGCCCAAATTCGACATCGAGGCCGTCAAGGCCAAGACCCACGCCGAGCCCACTTGGGTGCACTTCGGCGCAGGCAACATCTTCCGTGCTTTCCCCGCTGCCGTGCTGAACGATGCACTGAACAGCGGCAAGTACGACCGCGGCGTCATTGTGGCTGAAAGCTTCGACTACGAGATCATCGACAAGGCTTACCAGCCCTACGATAACCTGAGCCTGCTGGTCTGCCTGAAGTCCACCGGCGAGATCGAGAAGAAGGTCATCGCCTCCGTCACCGAGAGCCTGAAGGCAGACTACTCCTTCGGTGCTGACTGGGCACGTCTGGTGGAAATCTTCCAGAATCCCAGCCTGCAGATGATCTCCTTCACCATCACCGAGAAGGGCTACGGCGTTGCGCCCGCGGATCTGGAGCGCGGCCTGACCCCCGTGCTGGCCATGGGCAAGGTCACCGCTCTGCTGTACGAGCGCTTCAAGGCCGGCAAGCTGCCTCTGACCGTGCAGAGCATGGACAACTGCTCTCACAACGGCGATAAGGTCAAGACTGCCGTCCACGCCTACGCCGCAAAGTGGGTGGAGCAGGGTCTGGTACCCGCCGAGTTCCTTGCTTATGTGCAGGACGAGACCAAGATCACCTTCCCCTGGAGCATGATCGACAAGATCACCCCGCGTCCGGACGCAAAGGTGCAGGAGATGCTGGCAAAGGACGGCTTTGAGGATCACTACACCATCGTCACCGAGAAGCACACCTTCACCGCTCCCTTCGTCAACGCCGAGGAGACCCAGTACCTGTGCATCGAGGACCACTACACCAATGGCCGTCCTCCGCTGGAACTGGGCGGTGTGCTGTACTGCGACCGCGAGACCGTGGACAAGATCGAGAAGATGAAGGTCTGCACCTGCCTGAACCCCCTGCACACTGCCATGTCCATCTATGGCTGCATGCTGGGCTACACCCTCATCTCTGCCGAGATGGCAGACGAGGATCTGCGCGCCTTTATCCAGAAGATCGGCTATATCGAGGCGATGCCCGTGGTCGTTGATCCCGGCGTGCTGAACCCCTACGAGTTCATCGGCGCTGTCATCAACCGCCGTCTGCCCAACCCCTTCATGCCCGATGCTCCCCAGCGTATCGCTACCGATACCTCCCAGAAGCTGGCCATCCGCTTCGGCGAGACCATCAAGGCTTACGAGGAGCGCGGTCTGGACAAGTCCAACCTCGTGCTGATCCCGCTGGTGCTGGCAGGCTATGCCCGCTACCTGAAGGGCATCGATGACAACGGCCAGCCCTTCGAGATCTCTCCCGATCCGCTGCTGGCTGAGCTGCAGGCCATCGTCAACCCCTTGGAGGTCAAGGAAGGCGAGCAGGACTTCAGCTGCCTGAAGGCTCTGTACAGCCGCGCCGATGTGTTTGGTGTGGACCTGTACGCTGTCGGTCTGGGCGAGAAGATCGAGTCCATGGCAAAGGAACTGTACGCCGGTAACGGTGCAGTCCGCAAGACCCTGCACAAGTACACTCTGGCCCGCTAAATCAGAATCACGCTATCTTCGTTCCCGCGCTGCGCTTTGCTTTGCCGCAGTGCGGGATTTTTTTTGCGCCGCAGGCCGGGGGAAGGCAGGGAACGCCGGCCTTGTTACAGCCTGTTCACAGTCCCGTCGAAAAAAGTGCTTTTTCTTTCGATGATTCCATGGTATAATAAAACATAAGTACGGATTTTGCCGTAACAGGGCAGGGCATGGATGCGCGTCTGCGAAAAAACTTTTTTTCGGGTCGGATGATCTGCACTGCCGGGGCAATGCCCGCAATTGCGGCGGGCGGGAAAATACAAAAAGAGAGGCGAATCGAGATGTTGGATATGATCAAATGCAGCACCGGTGGGGCGTACTACGCCCGCGGCGAGTGGGTGCCCGCAGACGGCAACGCACCCGCTGCACTGGCAGCAAAGGGCTTTGATGCCGCTGCCGTTGCCACGGCTAAGACCGGTACCATGGCCTACAATATTATGCAGGCACATAACACCAGCGGCGATGCCGAGAACCTGAAGATCAAGTTTGATGCCATGGCAAGCCATGACATCACCTTTGTGGGCATTATCCAGACCGCCCGTGCTTCCGGACTGGAAAAGTTCCCCATCCCTTATGTGCTCACCAACTGCCACAACAGCCTGTGCGCTGTGGGCGGCACCATCAATGAGGATGACCACCGCTTTGGTCTGTCCGCTGCCAAAAAGTACGGCGGCATTTTTGTGCCCCCGCATCTGGCTGTCATCCACCAATATATGCGTGAAAAGTTTGCCGGCTGCGGCAAAATGATCCTTGGCTCGGACTCCCACACCCGCTACGGCGCACTGGGCACCATGGCCATCGGCGAGGGCGGTGGCGAGCTGGCAAAGCAGCTGCTGGGCCGCACCTATGATGTTGCCCGCCCGGGTGTGGTGGCCATCTACCTGACCGGCAGTCTGCCGGCGGGCTGCGGCCCCCACGATGTGGCCATTGCCCTTGTGGGCAAGCTGTTCAAGAGCGGCTACGTCAAAAACAAGGTCATGGAGTTTGTAGGCCCCGGCATTGCCTCCCTGCGGCAGGACACCCGCAACGCCATTGATGCCATGACCACCGAGACTACCTGCCTGTCCTCCATCTGGGAGACCGATGAGACCACCCAGCGGTTCCTTTCGGTCCATGGCCGCGCAGCGGACTACAAAAAGCTGGCACCGGCAGACCTTGCCTACTATGATGGCGTGGTGGAGGTGGATCTTTCTGCCATCCGTCCCATGATCGCCCTGCCCATGCACCCCTCCAACGCCTTTACCATTGAGGAGCTGAACGCAAACTTGGAGGACATCCTCCACGCCTGCGAGCAGGATGTGCAGAAGCTCATCGGCCGCAAGGACGTGCAGCTGGATCTGTGCAGCAAGATCGAAAACGGCAAGCTGCGGGTGGATCAGGGCGTCATCGCAGGCTGCGCAGGCGGCTTGTACGACAGCATCTACGAGGCTGCTTCCATCCTCAAGGGCCACACCGGCGGCTGCGGCGACTATGCCCTCAGCGTTTACCCCGGCAGCCAGCCCATTATGATGGAGCTGGTGCGCACCGGCGTCATCCATGACCTGATGGCAAGCGGTGCCACCATCCGAACCGCCTTCTGCGGTCCCTGTTTCGGTGCAGGCGATGTGCCCGCCAACGGGGCACTGTCCATCCGTCACACCACCCGCAACTTCCCCAGCCGCGAGGGCTCCAAGCCCGGCAATGGTCAGCTGTCCGGTGTGGCACTGATGGATGCCCGAAGCATTGCGGCAACCACTGCCAACGGCGGCATTCTGACCCCTGCCACCGACATTGATTACGATCCCACCGTGCCGGAGTACCAGTACGATGCTTCCAGCTACGACACCCGCGTGTATCAGGGCTTTGGCAAGGGCGATTACGATGCCCTGCTCAAGCTGGGCCCCAACATCAAGGATTGGCCGGAGATCGCACCGCTGGGCGATAACCTGCTGCTGAAGGTGGCTTCTTATATCACCGACCCCGTCACCACCACCGATGAGCTCATCCCTTCCGGTGAGACCTCTTCTTACCGTTCTAATCCGCTGGGTCTGGCTGAGTTCACCCTCAGCCGCAAGGACCCGGAGTATGTGAGCCGCGCCAAGGCTGTGCAGGCTGAAGAGAACGCCCGCCGCGCCGGTGCGGGGGACGCTGCCCTGCTGGCAAAGGTGAATGCCGTGCCCGGCTGCGAGCAGCTGGGCTGGAAGGATATCCAGATCGCCTCCACCATCTTTGCAGTCAAGCCCGGTGACGGCTCTGCCCGCGAGCAGGCTGCCAGCTGCCAGCGTGTGCTGGGTGCCGGTGCGAACATCGTCACAGAGTACGCCACGAAGCGTTACCGTTCCAACCTCATCAACTGGGGTATGCTGCCCCTGCAGCTGGCAGGTGCCACGCCCTTTGGTCTGGGGGACTATGTGCTCATCCCCAATGTGCGGGAAGCACTCAAGGGCGACTTGCAGAACATCAAGGCATACGTTCTGGGCGATACCGTCAAGGAGTTCAACCTGTACATGGCACCGCTTACCGCCGACGAGCGCCAAATTCTGGCAGACGGCTGCCTGATCAATTTCTACAAGCACTAAGGAAGGCGCGTATATGTCCTGTGACCTGCATATCCATTCCACCTGCTCGGACGGCGCAGTGCCCATTGAACGGCTGGCACCCATTGCCTCCCGCACCGGGCTGCGTGCTATCGCCCTTTCTGACCACGACACCCTGCTCAGCGCACAGTACGCCTATGCCCACACCGGGCAGGACGGGGTTGAGCTCATCCCCGCCGTGGAGCTGACCGGCTACGACTTTGAGCGGCAGCACCGGGTGCACCTGCTGTGCTACTACCCGGATGTTGATTGCCCGGCGCTGCGTGAGCATTGCGAAATTATGAAGCAGCGCCGCAACGCCTGCGCTGCCCAGACGGTGCAGGAGCTGGAAAAACTCTATCCGCAGTTCACGGCGGATCTTGCGTGGGAGACCGCAAAAGACAGCGGTGTACTGTTCAAAAGCGGCATCATGCAGGCATTGGAGCTGCTGGGTCTGACCGATGGCAGTATCTACGGCGAGACCTACCACAAACTGTTCGGATGGAACCCCCGGGGCATCGTGCTGCACTCGCCGGAGTATCTTCCGGTGCGGCAGGTGCTGGCTACCGCCAAAGCCTGCGGCGGTGCGGTGGTGTTCGCCCATCCCACGGTGTACAAAAGCATGCCGCTTTTGCGGGAGCTTTGCGCCGAAGGTGCCATTGACGGCATAGAGGTAGACCACCCCAGCAACAGCCCGGCGGACCGCGCCGAGTGCCTTGCACTGTGCAAACAGTACGGCCTTGTGCCCACCGCAGGCACTGATTTCCACGGGCGCAACCATAAGGTGCCTCATCCCATCGGCACCTGCACCGCCCCGGATGAAACGGTGGAACACCTGCGTTCCATCGCCCAAAAATGAAAAAGAGAGGACTTAAAACCATGAGCAAGGAATTTTCCTTCCCCAACAAGGGCACCTGCTCCAAGCAGACCAACTTTGTGCTGAACGATGACCACACCATTGCATCCATCGAGGTCATCGGCGGCTGCAACGGCAACCTGAAGGGCATCTGCCAGCTGCTTACCGGCATGAAGGCAGAAGATGCCATTGCCCGTCTGGACGGCACGCTGTGCGGTTTCCGCGGCACCAGCTGCCCGGACCAGATCGCAAAGAACCTGAAAAAGGCTCTGGCAGAGATGGAATAACAGCATTCGCAAAACGGGAGGTGCTTTCGGGCATCTCCCGTTTCTTTTTTCGCATCCTGACAGGAACAGCTGATTTTTTCTGCGCCGTTGGGGCTATACTTCTTGTGCAACATTCTGACAGCAAGGAGCAGGCAAATGAGTATCTGGGAGAAAATGGGCTTTGGCGGATACAGGGGCTTTTCGCATGAGTCGGAGCTGCTTTTGCGAGGAGCGGTGGAGCTGGCAGGGGCGTTGGGCCGCGAGAAGGCAGACACCGGGCACCTGCTGCTGGCGATACTGCAGCAGGACCACGGGGCGGCGTCTCGGTTTCTGGCAAACAAGCAGATCACCGAACAGGCGGTGCGCGGGCAACTGGCAGATGAACGCCGATCTCCGGCGCTGCATTTGGACCGAAACGCCTTTGCACCGGACCTCCGGCGCACCATGGACTATGCCATCATCGGGGCGCAGAACGCACACCTGCCCCGGGCGGAGCCGGAGCATCTGCTTTGCGCTATGCTGGAGGATGACGGCTGCACGGCCGGTTTGATGTTGGCGTCCATGGGACTGCCGCTGCCCGAGGCGGTACGGGAGTGCCGACAGTTGTCCGGTCAGTTCGTTCTGCCGTCCCAGCCCCGCGCATCGGCCAGCACGCCCCGGGGCAGCCGTGCCAGTGACAAATACTGCCGGGACCTGACCCGGAAAGCCGCCGAACGGCAGTTGGACCCGGTGTTCTGCCGGGACGCCGAGCTGGACCGGATGGTGGAGATCCTGTGCCGCCGCCAGAAGAATAATCCCTGTCTGGTGGGGGAGCCGGGGGTGGGCAAGACGGCACTTGCCGAGGGACTGGCGCAGCGCATCGTCTCCGACCGGGTGCCGCGTGCGCTGAAGGGGCGCCGTCTGCTGGCGCTGGACATGGCAAGCCTTGTGGCAGGCACCAAGTACCGTGGCGACTTTGAAGAACGGTTCAAAAATCTGCTGGAGGAGCTGGTGCGAGACGGTAGCTCCATCCTGTTTGTGGACGAGTTCCACACCATTGTGGGAGCCGGTGCTGCAGAGGGTGCCATTGACGCCGCCAGCATCCTGAAACCCGTGCTGGCCCGGGGCGAGATCCAGCTCATCGGAGCCACCACCACCGAGGAGTTCCGCACCCATATCCAGAAAGATGCGGCGCTGGAACGCCGTTTTGGACGGGTGCAGGTGGAGGAACCCACACCGGAGCAGGCAGTGGACATCCTGAACGGCCTTGCGCCCCGTTACCAGCGGTATCATGGAGTGCAGCTTCCGCCGGAGACCCTGCGGGCGGCGGTGGAGCTGTCGGTACGGTATCTGCCGGGCCGCTGTCTGCCGGATAAGGCCATCGACCTTGTGGACGAAGCCTGCGCAGCAGCGCGCATCCGTGCCGAGCAGGAACAGCAGCCGCAGCCGACCCTGACGCCAGACGATATCGCCTGTGTAGTGGCGCAGACCAGCGGCGTGCCCGCCCGTCGTGTGGGTGAACAGGAGCGCGAACGGCTGAATCGTCTGGAGGAACGGCTCAACGCAGAGATCGTGGGTCAGACTCGGGCGGTGGCGGCCGTGGCGGGGGCCATCCGGCGCAGCCGTACCGGTCTGGGCGAACCGGGCCGCCCCATAGGTGCTATGCTGTTTCTGGGGCCCACCGGCGTGGGCAAAACGGCACTTGCCCGGGCACTGGCGGTGAGCTGGTTCGGCAGCGAAAAAGCTCTGCTCAAGTTTGATATGTCGGAATATCAGGAGCAGCACACCGTCGCCCGGCTTCTTGGCGCGCCGCCGGGCTATCTGGGCCACGATGAGGGCGGTCAGCTTACCGAAGCCGTGCGTCGTCGTCCGTACAGTGTAGTCCTCTTTGACGAGATCGAAAAGGCGCACCCGGACATCCAGAACGTTCTTCTGCAGATCCTGGAGGACGGACAGCTCACAGATTCCATGGGGCGCAAGGCGGATTTCCGCAACACCATCGTTCTGCTGACGTCTAATTTGGGTGCGCGGTTTCTGGCAGGGCAGTCGGCACCGCTGGGCTTTGCGGCGGGCGCAGAGGCTGCGTTTGAAAAGCAGTCGGCACAGGCTGTGGAGGAAGCAAAAAAATGGTTCCGGCCAGAGCTTGTGGGCCGTCTGGATGAAATGATCGTCTTTCGGCCGCTGGCAGAGGAAAGTCTGCGCACCATCACGGAAAAGCTGCTCTGCCAGCTGGAACAGCGGGCGGCACGCAATGGCTATCACCTGTGTCATACGCCGCAGGTGGGGCAGATGCTTGCCCAAAAGGCTGCCTCGCCCTACGGTGCCCGGGAGCTGCGCCGGGCTGTGGACCGTGCGGTGGAACAGGCCCTTGCAGACCGGATCGCTGCCGGCAGCGCCTGCGCGGGACAGCGCTGGATGGCGGACTGTACGGCAGATGGAGACATCGTGCTGAGGGAAGATGAAACGGCAACCTTATAATACTGCTTGCATCCTGCGGAATTTCTGATATCATAGAAGCATCAGCAATCGCAGGAGGACATTCATGCACACTTTATTTATCCTGAACCCCACCGCTGGCAAGCAGGACTGCACCCGCCAGCTGCCGCAGCAGATCGAGACCGCAGCGGCCCGCGCAGGACTTACCACGGAGGACTACACCATCCGGATCACTTCCCATGCCGGACATGCCCGGGAGCTGGCCCGTGCCGCAGCGCAGGCTGCACAGAAAGCAGGGGATACGGTCCATATCTATACGGCGGGCGGAGACGGGACCTTCAACGAGGCTCTCACAGGTGTCTATGGCTGCGAAAATGCGGCGGTGGGCTGTCTGCCCTACGGAAGTGGAAACGATTTTCTGCGTACCTTCGGCACCAAGGAGGAATTTCTGGATTTGGACGCCCAGCTGGCAGGCGGCGCTGTGCCCATCGACCTGATGCAGACCAGTCTGGGGCTGTCCGCTACCATCTGCGCTGCAGGTCTGGACGCGCAGGTGGCCTATGGAATCCCGAAATACCGCCGCATTCCTCTGTGCGGGGGCGAGGCAGCCTATCTGCTGTCCATCGTTGAGCAGCTGTGCGGGCATCTGGGCCGCCGGGTGGAATATACCATTGACGGCGAGGTTATGACGGTGGACTGTCTGATGTGCGCCGTCTGCAACGGACGCACCTATGGCGGCGGATTCTATGCCGCTCCGGAAGCTCAGCCCGATGACGGCTGGCTGGACGTGTTCATCATCCGCAAGGTGAGCCGCCTGACCATCGCAAAGCTTCTTGGTATGTACAAAAAGGGACAGCATTTCCATAACGGTCAGCTTGTGGAGGCTGCAAAGTCCTGCTTCATCTACCGCCGCGCAAAGCAGGTGTCTCTAAAGGAAGCGGATGGGCGCGGCCCCATCGTAGCAACAGCGGACGGCGAGTGCGCACCCCAAAAACAGATCACGGTCCGGGTGCAGCCGCTGGCCGGACACATCCTGCTGCCGGCTCCCGCCTACCAGCGTTTTACCACCCAGCGAACCGCCGCAAACGCGAAATGATCCTGAAAACGTGAAGACAATCGGTCCTGCCATTTGCTGCGGGACCG
This sequence comes from uncultured Faecalibacterium sp., assembly GCA_934513205.1. Classification (GTDB taxonomy): domain Bacteria; phylum Bacillota; class Clostridia; order Oscillospirales; family Ruminococcaceae; genus Faecalibacterium. The sequence goes on from CAKSWU010000008.1 coordinate 16,370, forward strand.
ATTCTTTTTGCCGTTGAAAAGATGTTTTTTGACTGTCATAAAATCTTAACAAAGAAAAGTTGAAAAAACTCTTGATTTTTCCGGGCAAGATGAGTACAATACACTTAGCACTCAGAGAAAATGAGTGCTAAACCACTGCGGAGCACACACGAAGCCCCCGCAGGACGTAACAAAGTTTCAAATAAATTTAATATAATTGGAGGGCAAGAATTATGAAGATCATTCCTCTTGCAGACCGTGTTGTCATTAAGACTGTTGAAGTCGAGGAGACCACCAAGGGTGGCCTGATCCTGACCGGCAGCGCAAAAGAGAAGCCGCAGGTGGCACAGGTCATCGCAGTTGGCCCCGGCGGTGTCGTGGACGGCAAGGAAGTCAAGATGACCGTCAAGGTCGGCGACAAGGTCCTCACCAGCAAGTACTCCGGCACCGAAGTGAAGGTGGACGGCGAAGAGTGCACCATCGTGCGCCAGAGCGACATTCTGGCTGTTGTGGAAGACTGAAACTGAATTTTTCCTTTTTCAATTGAGTTTGTATTATAAAGGAGCGATGTATTATGGCAAAGCAGATCAAGCAGGGCGAGGACGCCCGCAAGGCACTGTGTGCCGGTATTGATACCCTGGCTAACACCGTTAAGATCACCCTCGGCCCCAAGGGCCGCAATGTGGTGCTGGGCAAAAAGTTCGGCGCACCGGTCATCACCAACGATGGCGTGACCATTGCAAAGGAGATCGAGCTGAAGGACGAGTTCGAGAATATGGGCGCACAGCTGGTGCGTGAGGTCGCAACCAAGACCAACGATGCCGCAGGCGATGGCACCACCACCGCTACCGTGCTGGCACAGGCCATGGTCAACGAGGGCATGAAGAACGTTACCGCCGGTGCCAACCCCATGGATATCCGCCGCGGTATGAGCAAGGCCGTTACCACCGCTGTGGAGACCATCAAGGCACACAGCCAGAAGGTGAAGGACAGCAACGATATCGCCCGCGTTGGCACCATCTCTGCCGGTGACCCCGAGATCGGCCGTCTGATCGCCGAGGCTATGGAGAAGGTCACCTCTGACGGCGTTATCACCATCGAGGAGAACAAGACCACCGCTGAGACCTACAACGAGATCGTGGAAGGTATGCAGTTCGACCGCGGCTACCTGACCCCCTATATGGTCACCGATACCGACAAGATGGTGGCCGATCTGGACAACGCTGCTGTCCTGATCACCGATAAGAAGATCAGCGTCATTCAGGATCTGGTTCCCCTGCTGGAGCAGGTGATGCAGAACGGCATGAAGCTGCTGATCGTGGCTGAGGATATTGAGGGCGAGGCGCTGTCCACCCTGATCGTCAACCGTCTGCGCGGTACCCTGAATGTCGTGGCTGTTAAGGCTCCCGGCTTCGGCGACCGCCGCAAGGAGATGCTGCAGGATATCGCTACCCTGACCGGCGGCACCGTGATCTCCTCTGATCTGGGCTACGAGCTGAAGGACGCTACCGTCCAGCTGCTGGGTCATGCCCGTCAGGTCAAGGTGACCAAGGAGAACACCACCATCGTGGGCGGCGCTGGCGACAAGGACGCTATTGCAGCCCGCATTGCCCAGATCCGCAGCCAGATCGAGGCCGCTACCAGCGACTTTGACCGCGAGAAGCTGCAGGAGCGTCTGGCTAAGCTGGCCGGCGGCGTGGCTGTCATCAAGGTCGGTGCTGCTACCGAGGTCGAGATGAAGGACAAGAAGCTGCGCATTGAGGATGCTCTGAACGCCACCAAGGCAGCTGTGCAGGAAGGCGTTGTGGCCGGCGGCGGTACTGCTCCCATCAATGCCATCCCTGCTGTGCGCGCCCTGTGCGACACGCTGGAAGGTGATGAGCGCACCGGTGCCAAGATCGTGCTGAAGGCTCTGGAGGCTCCTCTGCGCCAGATCGCCAAGAACGCCGGTCTGGAGGGCAGCGTCATCATCGACAAGATCATCTCTGCCAACAAGCCCAACTACGGCTTCGATGCCCAGAACGAGGTCTTTGTCGAGGATATGATCGCCGCTGGCATCGTGGACCCGACCAAGGTCACCCGTTCCGCTCTGGAGAATGCAGCTTCCGTCGCTGAGATGGTGCTGACCACCGAGAGCCTTGTTGCTGACCTGCCGGAACCCCCGGCTCCCGCTGCACCTGCCGGCGGTGACATGGGCGGCATGTACTAATAACTGCCCAAAAACCGCATGAATCCTTGATTTTTGGAGCGCGCAAAAGCGGATTTACGCCAAACTTGCGTCAAAGATTTAAGCACATGATAGGGTAATAGAAACGGCACCTGCTGGAATGAAGCAGGTGCCGTTTTTGCTTTTAAGGCTGGCAAACGCTCAGCCTGTGCTACGTTGCTGAGGGGCTGCAGAGATACAGCTCAAAGCGAAGATGTGTATAGCCAGCGCCAATGCTGTCCAACCTATTCAAAAAGAAGGGAGGATGTGCGAATGTCCGGCAAACGGGTGCTTGCGGTCTATTCTGTTCTGTTGTTGGGGCTTGCAGTGGTGCTGTGCCGGTTGTTTCTTCTGGCCCAAAACCAGACCTATGCCGACCGTGCCGAGGCACAGAGCACGGTGCTTCTTGCGTTGCCGCCTCGCCGGGGCAATTTTTATGATTGCAACGGACTGCTGCTCACGGGGATGACAATGCGGTATCAGACCCTGTGCTTTCCGGGGCAAAACAACTACGCCCGTCTGTATGCACAAACCAACTCTGCAGGACAGGCGCTGTTATACCAGAACAGGAACCGTGCTGCGCCGTTTCTGCTGCAGACCGACCGGGACCTTTCTCCATGGGGGATGACCAGCATCTCAGCGCCACAGCGCTATGCAGCAGTCCCTCTGTGTCGGCACCTCATTGGCTATCTGGACAGTGAAGGAGCTGGCGCGGCAGGGCTGGAAAAGGCATTGGATGCGATTTTGACCGGTAACGGCAGCGGAGATGTTCTGGTGTGCGGCGTTACGGCACAGGGAAATCTTCGATACGGGGAAGCTGCGCAGCTTGTCCGGAACGACAGCGGTGCCGTAGGCGTTCAGCTGACCATTTCCCGCCCGATCCAGCGCGCCGCAGAAGCAGTTGCCGCCGAGACGATGTCCTGCGGATGCATCCTTGTTCTGGATACGCGGACGGCAGTGGTCCGTGCCAGTGTCAGTGTGCCGGGCTTTGACCCTGCGGACCTTGCCGCAAGTCTGGATGCAGCGGACAGCCCTTTTGTGGACAGGACGCTGGAAAGCTACGCGCTGGGGTCGGTGTTCAAGCCGGTTCTGGCTGTGGCAGCACTGGAAAATGGCCTTCTGCCGGAATATGACTGCACCGGTGCTACGGTGGTGGATGGACAGATTTTCCACTGCGCCGGCGGCATCCCTCACGGAAAGGTCGGCCTGTCTGAGGCACTGGCAAAAAGCTGCAACGGCTATTTCATTCGTCTTGGGCAGGAACTGGGTGCACAGATCCTGCTGCAGACGGCAGAGCAGTTCGGTTTCGGGCAGCCGACCTGCCTGACCGGCAGGCTGTATGCCGATGCCGGAAAGCTCCCGGATGGGGAAGAACTGGCACACAGCGGGCAGCTGGCAAATTTCAGCTTTGGTCAGGGCAGTCTGCTGGCAACGCCGCTGCAGGTCGCTGCCATGATGAACACCATCGCTTCCGGCGGCATCTGGCGCACGCCCGCGGTCGTGGAAGGTACCGTAGAGGAAACGGAGGGAACATTGCGGGAAACGCTTTCCCATCCCCAGACCCGGCGGATCCTCTCCAGAGAAAACGCTGCTCTTTTGTGCAGGATGCTGCAAGGGGTAGTGGAAACAGGCACCGGTCAGGACGCCGCAGGTCTGGACGGGGGCGCTGGGGGAAAGACCGGCACAGCGCAGACCGGACAGTTCACGCCGGAGGGCGCAGAACGGAAAAACCTGTGGTTTGCCGGGTTTTACCCCGCAGAAACGCCGCGGTACACGATCGTTGTGCTACAGGATAGGCAGACGGACCCGATGTGCTCCAGCGCAGATATTTTTGCGCGGCTGTGCACCGCACTGCATCTTGCAGAGTGAAAACGCAGATTTTCTGCTTGCTTTTTCGCGGTTGTTATGCTACTATATATTTGTATTTTTGCGTGGTTTTTAATTACAATAAAGGAGCGTTTCAATCCATGTCTGTTATCGAAATTGTTGGCGGTGTGATCCTGCTGATCGCTTCGCTGGTCATCATTTTCCTCACTCTCATGCAGCACACCCACGGTCAGGGACTGTCCGGCGCCATCAATGGCAGTACCGGCGGTGCAAACAATGCCCGGCTCACCCCCGCTGATCAGATGCTGGCAAAGGTGACCCGCATCGCAGGCATCGTCTTTTTCGTGGTCGCCATTCTGGCCTGCGTGTTTGTTGGTCGTCTGGCAGGTTGACAAGACCCGTACAGCCCCGTATCAAGGACGGGGCTGTTTTTCTGTGCGATGATAGGAATACAGGGCGGCTGTTAAATGCGGGCTGCCGCAGGCAGGGCGGGGCAGATGTGTGCCCGCAACAGGCAGGACTGCAGCCCATCGGAGGCTGCGGTCATGGAAGAGCAAGGAGTAAAAATTATGTCAATGCGCGATAAAATTGAGCACGCGATCCAAAATCAGCCGTGTACCGTCAGAGATCTGAAGTCCAAATTCGGCGGCGACCGCAGCGCGGACCGCAAGGTGATGGAAGCTGTGGACCAGCTGGTGCACGATGCCGTTGTCTGCCAGCGTCAGGGCGTGTTTTTCACGGTCCGTTCCGGCCGTGCCGACAAGGCTCTGCTGTGCAAGGTGGTCAAGCTGGGCAAAAACTTTGCCTTTGTCATGCTGGAGGACGGCACCAGTGACATCTTCATCCCGGGCCGTTTTACCCGCGGCGCGATGCCCGGAGATCAGGTTCTGGTGGAAAAATTCGATCATCCCCGTGTGGAAGGCAGTGATGAAGGCGAGATTCTGGCCATTCTGGAGGAAAAGAACAGTCTGGTCGGCACCGCCCGCCGGATCGAGGGTAGCCTGAAATTCGTTCCGGATGACTGCCCGGCAATTTCCATGCGGATGATGCGGGACTGTGAAGGCGGCGCAAAGGACGGTGACAAGGTCGCCGTGGAGATCCTGCAGCGCGGCAACCGTCAGGAAGATCACCGAGTCGGTGTTGCCATGCGGTTCGGCAGCTCGGACGAGGCAAAGCGCTGCGCAAAGGCACTGCTGTACGCTCAGGACATCCGCAGCCGTTTCCCGGATAAGGTCCGGGAGGAAGCCAAGAAACTGGAAGGCGCAGTTGTCACTGATAAGGATACCGAAGGACGCATGGACCTTCGCGCACTGCCCATCTTCACCATTGACAGCGCTGAGACGAAGGATATCGACGATGCCATCAGCCTGACCAAGACTTCGGACGGCGGTTTTGAGCTGGGCGTTCACATTGCAGACGTCTCCAACTACGTCAAGCCCGGCAGCGAGCTGGACGCCGAGGCATTCAACCGCGCCACCAGTGTTTACTATGCGGATCAGGTGGTCCCCATGCTGCCCAAGCAGCTGTCCAACGGCATCTGCAGTCTGAACGAGGGCGTCCTGCGTCTGGCGTTCTCCTGCCTGATGCGTCTGGACAAAGATGGAAATCTGATGGATTACCGCTTCGTCAAGTCTGTGATCCGCAGCCGGGTCAAGGGCGTCTATTCCGAGATCAACGCGCTGCTGGCAGGCAGTGCCGATGACGAGCTGAAGGGCAAGTACCATGAGGTGCTCGACCAGCTGCCCGCCATGAAGGAGCTGTACGGTCATCGTGCCCGCCTGCGCAAGGAGCGCGGCTGCATGGACATCGAGAGCGGGGAAGTGAAGCTGATCCTGGATGAGGACGGCCATTGCATTGACGTCAAAAAGCGAACCTCCGGCGAGAGCGAGGCTATGATCGAGGAGTTCATGCTGCTGGCTAACCAGTGCGCCGCCCACTTTGCCCGGGTCAAGCAGATCCCCTTTGTGTACCGTGTGCATGAGGAACCCAATGCCGAAAAGCTGGAGCGACTGCACAATCTGCTGCAGGCCTGCGGTATCAACGACCATTTTGCCAAGGATGTGCCTACGCCCAAAGAGCTGAGCGCCATTCTGGAAGGGGTCCGCGGCGGTGCGTATGAGCAGATCATCAACACCGGCATGCTGCGCTGCATGTCTAAGGCTGTCTATGAGGAAAAGCCCAAAGGCCACTATGGTCTGGTGCTGAAGGATTATGCCCATTTCACCAGCCCCATCCGCCGCTATCCGGACCTTGCGATCCATCGCATTATGACCGCGCTGCTCAAGGGGACCGACAAGGAGACCATGGTGCTGCGATACAGCGACTTTGCCGAAAAGGCCAGCAAGCAGTCCAGCGAGCGCGAGATCATCGCCATGCAGATCGAGCGCAAGGCCGAGGACTGCTACAAGGCCGAGTATGCACGCCGCCATCTGGGCGAGTGCTATGAGGGCCGCATTTCCGGCGTGACCCAGCGTGGTCTGTTCATCGAACTGGAGAACGGCGTGGAGGGCTTCGTGCCCGCCTCCAGTCTGACCGCTACCGGAACCATGCTCACCGAGGGCATCCGTCTGTCGGACCCTGTCTCCGGCAAGAACTGGAGTCTGGGCGACACCATGATGATCACCATCGTGCGGGCAGATGTCAATCTGGGCAAGATCGACTTCGAGGTCGCTCCGGAGAGCGCAAAGCAGTAAGGACCAAAGCAATCAATCAGAGAGCCGCTGCGCAGGATACTGTGCGGCGGCTCTCTTTTTGTCACAATTTGTACGCATTTCCAGCAAATAGGGGAGGATGTAAAAAATCTATACACAGGGCAGGGTTTGTTTGTTGTCTCTGTTCTTTTTGCGGGGTATACTGTTGCCATAGAGAGCAGCACACGAGATGCTGTGGCAAATGTTACCGAAGCAAGGAGGCTTTTTTATGTACTATTCCAGTGGCAACTACGAGGCATTTGCACATCCCAAAAAGCCGGAGGGCGTGGATCATAAATCTGCATATATCGTTGGCTCCGGTCTGGCAGCGCTGACAGCGGCCTGCTATCTGGTCCGTGACGGGCAGATGAAGGGCGAGCATGTGCATGTGTTCGAGAAGAACCCCATCCCCGGTGGTGCCTGCGACGGCTACAAGTACGATATCGGCTATGTGATGCGCGGTGGCCGCGAGATGGATAACCACTTTGAGGTCATGTGGGATCTGCTGCGGTCCATCCCGTCTCTGGAAACCGATGGCGCCAGTGTGCTGGATGAGTACTACTGGCTGAACAAGGAGGACCCCAACTATTCCCTGTGCCGCGCCACCGTGGATCGTGGTCAGGATGCCCACACCGATGGAAAATTCGGCCTGTCGGACAAGGGTGCCATGGAAATTATGAAGCTGTTCTTCACCCCGGACGAGCAGCTGCAGGACAAAAAGATCACCGACTTCTTTGACGATGAGGTGCTCAACTCCAACTTCTGGCTGTACTGGCGCACCATGTTTGCCTTCGAGAACTGGCACAGCGCGCTGGAAATGAAGCTGTACCTGAAGCGCTATATCCACCACATCGGCGGTCTGCCCGATTTTACCGCCCTGCGCTTTACCCGTTACAATCAGTACGAGTCCATCATCCTGCCCATGGTCACCTATCTGAAGGATCACGGCGTGCAGTTCCACTATGAGACAAAGGTCGTGGACGTTCGGTTCGACATTCAGGACAAGCGCAAGCAGGCGAGCTCCGTGGTGGTAGAGCACGCAGGGGAGACCAGTACCATCGACCTGACCGAGAATGACCTGCTGTTCATCACCAACGGCGGTTGTGTGGAGAGCTGCACTGTGGGCAGCCAGAACAAGGCGGCCGGGTTCGATCCCACCATCAAGCCGGGCAATGGCTGGGATCTGTGGAAGAAGATCGCTGCGCAGGACCCCGCCTTCGGCAACCCCGAAAAGTTCTGCAGCGACCCCGAACACAGCAACTGGGAGAGCGCAACCATTACCACGCTGGATGACAAGATCCCGCAGTATATCCAGAAGATCTGCAAGCGTGATCCCTTCAGTGGTCACACCGTCACCGGCGGCATCGTCACCGTCAAGGATTCCAGCTGGCTGCTCAGCTGGACCCTGAATCGTCAGCAGCAGTTCCGCGACCAGCCCAAGAACCAGCTTTGCGTCTGGGTCTATGGTCTGTTCAGCGACAAGCCCGGCGATTATGTCAAGAAGCCCATGCGCGACTGCACCGGCAAGGAGCTGTGCATGGAATGGCTGTACCACATTGGTGTGCCGGAGGACCAGATCGAGGAACTGGCAGAGCACAGTGCCAATACCGTGCCTGTGATGATGCCGTATATCGACGCCTTCTTCATGCCCCGTGCCATGGGCGACCGCCCCGATATCGTGCCCGAAGGCGCTGTGAACTTTGCCTTCCTTGGTCAGTTTGCGGAGACCGGCCGCGACACCATCTTCACCACCGAATACTCCATGCGAACCGGTATGGAGGCTGTGTACACCCTTCTGAACATCGACCGCGGCGTGCCTGAGGTCTGGGGCAGCACCTATGATGTGCGCGCCCTGATCGACGCCACCGTGAAGCTCCGTGATGGCAAAAAAATCACCGATATGGACCTGCCCCTGATCCCGCGGCTTGCGATGAAGGAGGCCCTGAAGAAGATCGAGGGTACCGACCTGGAAAAGTTCCTTAAGAAATACAACGCCATCTGAGAACTCCCTCTTCAACTCTGAAAAGAGTCCCCCATAAAACGATGCCCCTGTATGCTGAGACAGCTGCAGGGGCATTGCTTGTTTCTGGCAAAAACATAGAAGTTGCACAAAAAATATAAGAAAGTGACTGATATTATAAACAAATCGCGTGAATTCGTCTTGCCCTGAAGCGGCTTCTGTGATATGCTTAGAACAACAGATGCCGGGCCGGACTGTGCGCTCGGCAAAAACAGACGATAGACAAGAGGAGGTCGTTTTTCTATGAAACAGCTTATCTCCCGCCGCAGCTTTCTGAAGGCTGCAGGCGTCACGACAGCCGCTGCTGCGGTGACTCTGGGTGCGCCTGCCGCATCTGCCTGCTGGACCGGCAACGCTCAGGACGTGACCATCCTGTACACCAACGATGTGCATACTTATATTGATAAGCAGAGCCCCAAGTTGACCTATGCTGCCATCGCCGCCCTGAAGAAGAGCTATCAGGATGACGGCAAAAAGGTCCTGCTGGTGGATGCCGGCGACCACATTCAGGGCACGGCTTACGGCTCCATGGACGAGGGTGCTACCATTATCCAGCTGATGAACGCAGCCGGCTATGATGTGGCTACCCCCGGCAACCATGAGTTTGACTATGGCATGGACCGCGCCAAGGCCGTTTTGAAGGAAGCCGATTACCCGTATCTGTCCTGCAACTGGGTCTACGAGCCGCTGGGCACCCGTGTGCTGCCCGACATCAAGCTGTTCGTCATCGGTGGACGCCGGATCGCTTTTGTCGGCGTTACCACCCCCGAGACCTTCACCAAGTCCACGCCGTCTTACTTCATGGACAAGAGTCAGAAACGCTACATCTATGATATTCTGGGCGGCGATGACGGTCAGAAGCTGTACAAGGCAGTGCAGCGCTCCATTGACAAAGCACGTCTTGTGGCGGATTATGTGATCGGTCTGGGCCATCTTGGCGTGGATCCTTCCTCTGCTCCATGGACCAGTAAGGAAGTTATCGCCCACACCTCCGGCTTTGACGCTTTCATTGACGGTCACTCGCATACCGTTATGGAGAGCGAGAAGGTAAAGGATGCCTCCGGCAAGGAAGTCACCCTGACCCAGACCGGCTCCTACTTTGCCAATGTGGGCGAGATGACCATCAAAGCTGACGGCTCCATCGAGACCCGGTTGGTGTCCACCTATGAAGGGCTAGACAGTGCTGTGGCAGCCATCCAGACCGGCTGGGTCAGCACCGTGGACGATATGCTGGGCGAGAAGATCGCTGTGGGCGATACCAACTTCTATGTTTCCGACCCCGCCACCGGCAAGCGCCGCATCCGCTCTGCCGAGACCAACCTCGGTGACTTTGTGGCCGACGGCATCTACACCTACTTCAATGAGGTGGAGAAGCTGCACTGCGACATTGCTCTGATGAACGGCGGCGGCATCCGCGCTGATGTGCCTGCCGGCGACTGGACCTTCAAGACCTGCAAGCAGGTCAGTCCCTTTGGCAATGTTGCCTGCCTGATGTCGGTTACCGGCAAGCAGATCCAGGATGCACTGGAGTTCGCAGCCCGCTTTGCAGGCGAGGATGGCAAGGAGAACGGCGGCTTCCTGCATGTGGCAGGTGCCACCTACGAGATCCACACCGATCTCCCCAATACGGTTCAAACCGACGATAAGAACGTCTGGATCGGCAGCGCCACCGGCACCCCGCGTGTGCAGAACGTGAAGATCTATGACAAGGCTTCCGGCTCTTATGTGCCGCTGGATCCGAACAAGACCTATGCACTGGCTGGCATGAACTACACCCTGCGCAATCTGGGCGATGGTTTTGCCATGTTCGACGGCGCCGAGCTGATCAAGGACTATGTGTCGGAAGACTACCTTGTCATGGCAACCTACGCCATGAGCTTTGGCGGCGTGGATGCTGCGGGTCTGCCGCACCTGTCCAGCGCCAACAGCCCGCTGGCTTCTTACCCCGGCTACCTGCTGAACTACGAGGAGCCCTACGGCGCAGGCCGCATCACTATTCTGTAAAATTATATTTCCTGTGAAAAGGCGAACCCGGAAAGTCCTGCGGACTTTCCGGGTTCGCTCTTTCTATAATAATTTCCCGTGCAGAATGATACGAACAGAAAAGCCACCTGAGTTTCCTCAGATGGCTTTGTTTTGGTTGGGGATGAGAGAATCGAACTCCCACAAGTAGAGTCAGAGTCTACCGCACTACCACTATGCAAATCCCCAATATCCTGTTGTGTCTCGCGGAGTGAACCGCCCAACATGTGCTATTATACGGGAAAAGCCCGGAGTTGTCAAGCACTTTTTGAAATTTTTTGCAAAAACTGGAAAAGAGACGTACTTTCGCGGGAGTTTTTGGAAAGTCGGGTGGGACTTTGTGGTTCATCCGGGGGATTTTAAAGTGTTGACAGTAACATATAAAGGGGAGTATTATCAATACACAGATTAAAAATACAAAGGATGGTGTGATAGATGACAACTGCGGAACTGAAAGAATACCTCGGAATGGTCGTTCAAGTTGAAAAAGAAGTTGATACACAAGAACGATTGCGTCAAAAACTAAGTTGCGAAGAAAATGAATATGATGAAAAAATTGCGAACATTACAAAGGTAATGGGAAAAATAAGAGAACCTCATAAACCAACTCATACGCAAAAAAATAAGGAGAAAGCCAAAAATAGAATATGTACAGGCGTAGTCATGCTTGTTATATTTGTAATGATGTATTTTACCGCAACTATTATGGTTGAACGGCATCTTGACCAAAATATACTGGCGGATTTATTTGCGATTGTGGCTTTTGTAGATGCAATTTTAGGAGGTTCTTTCCTTTTAACTGGAATAGGTGCCTATTTAGCAGCACCCGGAAGAGATAATCAGATTTATAAAGATGAAGTCAATAAGTATAGAGAGCAAAGCAAAGTGTACGAAACGATGCAAAGAGACAACCAAAATCGGACAGAACAAATAAGACGGTTGGAAAATCAAAAGAGAGTGGCTGAGGTATATCGTCAAAAGGTGGAAAATTCGCTTGCTACCAGTAAACGGAACCTTGAAAAAATGTACAGTTATAATGTGATATATCCAAAGTACCGCAATTATGTGATGGTAAGTTCGATTTATGAGTATATCTGCGCTGGTCGCTGTACAACGCTGGAAGGTCACGAAGGTGCATATAACATTTTGGAACTGGAGATGAAGCTTAACCATATCAGTACACAACTTGATAGAGTGATTATGAATCTTGAAGCAATTAGGGCAAATCAGTACATGCTGTACAGTTGCTTGCAGGAGTCAAACCGTAAGATGAACATATTGTTGCAGGAAGAAAGCCGAATTGCAGATTCGATGCAGGAATTCGGTGCACAGAGCTACGAGATGAACCGACGTCTTGGCGAATTACAGCATTCTTCGGAACTGGCAAATTATCTGGCCGAATGCAACAACCGTCAGCTGAGCTACATGAACCGTATGAACTACCTTGCGGGTCATTACGAGAACCCCTATGGCAACTACGCCCCAGTATGATGCCACGCTTCGGCAGGTTCTGCGCACCGCACCGCCTATACTGGAAGGTACAAAACCTTACAAAGCACCAGAAGGAGGATGCCTATGCCGGAACGAACCACCCAAAACGCCCAGACCCTGCTTTCGCCCCGCGTCCCGCGGGACACCGAGCACGAGCGCTACCACCCGGAGCTGGAGGAGGAGCTGAAGGAATGCCTGTTTTGTCTGAAGCGCAACGAGATGATGTTTGACATGGAGGTGGACACGGATCTGATCGAGCAGCGCATCTACGAGCGGCAGGCGCTGCTGTGCCGTTACCGGTACTTACTGGCGCGCGCCCGGGAGCTGGGGCTGCATACAGTGCTGACCCGTTACCAGCCCATGGGCGTGTGAAAATGGTCTGTGAAATAATCTTGACAAAAGGCGCGCTGCGTGATATCCTATTACAAGATAAAAGCGTACCGGGACGATACCCGGCGCGATAAATTTTTGAGAGTTAGAGAGGTTTCTATCATGGAGCGTATCAAGACTATTGCTACTCGTGACCTGACCAAGAGCGTTAAGACCGGCGGCTGCGGCGAGTGCCAGACTTCCTGCCAGTCCGCTTGCAAGACCTCCTGCGGCGTGGCTAACCAGCAGTGCGAGAACAGCAACAAGTAATTTCTGCAAACCTTATGCCGCCTTTGCCGGGCGGCATTTTTTTGTGTAATCTGGAATGGAGTGTAAAATGGTACATCAGTATCAATTGAACGGTTATAACATCGTGCTGGACACCTGCAGCGGCTCGGTGCACGTTGTGGACGAGGTGGCTTACGATGTCATCGCCATGTACCCGGAGCATACCGCAGACGAGATCGTTGCCGCCATGCTGGCAAAGTACGGCAGCCGCCCGGACGTGACCGAGGAGGATCTGCGCCAGTGCATCGACGATGTGACCAGCCTGAAGGAAAACGGCAAGCTGTGGAGCCCGGATGTCTATAAGGACATGGCTTTCGACTTCAAGAACCGCAACACCGTGGTAAAGGCGCTGTGCCTGCACGTTGCCCATAGCTGCAACCTGAGCTGCTCTTACTGCTTTGCCTCACAGGGACGCTACCACGGCGACCGCGCCCTGATGAGCTTTGAGGTGGGCAAGCGCGCCATGGACTTCCTCATCGAGAACAGCGGCACCCGCCGCAATCTGGAAGTGGACTTCTTTGGCGGTGAGCCGCTGATGAACTTTGATATGGTCAAAAAGCTGGTGGCCTACTGCCGCGAGCAGGAGAAGATCCATAACAAGAACTTCCGCTTTACCATGACCACCAACGGTATGCTCATTGATGACGACGTTATCGACTTCTGCAACAAGGAGTGCCACAACGTGGTGCTGAGTCTGGACGGCCGCAAGGAGGTCAACGACCGCTTCCGCGTGGACTGCGCAGGCAACGGCAGCTACGACCGCATCGTGCCCAAGTTCCAGGAGTTCGTCAAGAAGCGCGGCGACAAGAACTACTATATGCGCGGCACCTATACCCACTTTAACACCGACTTCACCAACGATATCTTCCACATGGCAGACCTTGGCTTTACCGAGCTGAGCATGGAGCCGGTGGTCTGCGACCCCAGCGACCCCAGTGCCCTGACCGAGGCCGACCTGCCCATCCTGAAGGAGCAGTACGAGATCCTTGCCAAGGAGATGATCAAGCGCGACCGCGAGGGCAGAGGTTTTACCTTCTACCACTACATGATCGACCTGACCGGCGGCCCCTGCATCTATAAGCGCATCTCCGGCTGCGGCTCCGGCACCGAGTACATGGCGGTTACCCCTTGGGGCGACTTGTACCCCTGCCACCAGTTCGTGGGCGACCCCAAGTACCTGCTGGGCGATATCTGGAAGGGTGTTACCAACACCGCCGTGCGGGATGAGTTTAAGCACTGCAATGCCTATGCCCGCAAGGAGTGCCAGGACTGCTGGGCAAAGCTGTATTGCTCTGGCGGCTGCGCTGCCAACTCCTACCACGCCACCGGCAGCATTACCGGTGTGTACGAGTACGGCTGCGAGCTGTTCAAAAAGCGTATGGAGTGCGCCATTATGATCAAGGTTGCGGAGAATCAGGAACTGGCTGCCAAGGGCATCGAGGTGCCCATTGAGCTGGGCTCCACCTGCAACGCCTGCGCTGATGGCGAAGCCTGCGAATGAGCATGACCACTCCCATCGTGGATTTTGTGCGCAGCTATGCACAGTCCGGTGTTTCACGGCTGCACATGCCCGGGCACAAGGGACAGAGCCTGCTGGGCTTTGAGCCGTTGGACATCACAGAGATCAAAGGTGCCGACGAACTGTACGAAGCAGACGGCATCATTGCTGAAAGCGAGGCCAACGCCACCCGGCTGTTTGGCACGGCGCACAGCTATTACAGCACCGAGGGCTCGTCTCAGTGCATCCGTGCCATGCTGTTTCTGGCGATGCAAGGTGCACTGCAAAGCGGCAAGCGCCCGGTGCTGCTGGCGGCCCGCAACGCCCACAAGGCGCTGCTGTATGCGGCGGCGCTGCTGGATTTTGACATCCAATGGCTGTGGCCTGCGCCGGAAGATGCCGGAACGCTGTGCAGCTGTCCCGTTTCTGCTGCAAAATTGACCGAAACACTTTTTGCCCTGCGCCAGCAGGGACGGGCCGCATTCGGAGTCTACCTCACCAGTCCGGACTATCTGGGCGGCAGGCAGAACATTGCTGCGCTGGCAATGGTGTGCAAGGAGAACGGCGTGCCGCTTCTGGTGGATAATGCCCATGGAGCGTATCTGCGGTTTCTGCCCGGAGGCAGTCAGCATCCCATTGCGCTGGGGGCAGCCATGTGCTGCGATTCTGCCCATAAAACCCTGCCGGCGGTCACCGGCGGAGCGTATCTGCATCTTGGACCGGATGCACCGATTCAGGACGAGGCCGCAGTACGCGGTGCGCTGGCGCTGTTTGGCTCTACCAGCCCGTCTTACCTGATCCTGCAATCGCTGGACGCCTGCAATGCGCAGTTGGCAGGAGACTGGCCCCGGCGGCTGCAGCAGTGCTGTGATGCCCTGACCACACTGCGTCGGGAGCTGAATGCGCAGGCAGCGGAAAGGCACTGCCCGGTCCCGCTGGTGCGGGAAAGCGAGCCGTTGAAGATCACGCTGGACGCTGCCGCTCTGGGACGGAACGGTGCGGAGCTGGCTGACCTTCTGCGTGCTGCACAAATCGAGTGCGAGTATGCGGATCCGCGTTATGTGGTCCTGATGTTCACCCCGGAAAATCCCCGCCTGGACTACGAACGCCTGACCGCCGCGCTGTGCACAGAACTGCAGAAGCTGCCCCAGAACCTGCCGCAGCCTGTACAGGGCGCCAGTGGATTTGTTCAACTGGAGCAGCAGTGCAGGGCGCGATGCTCCATCCGGCAGGCAGTGTTTGCCCCGCAGGAGGTCCTTCCGGCAGAGCAGGCGCTGGGGCGCATCTGTGCCATGCCTACGGTATCCTGCCCGCCCGCGATCCCGATCGTTGTCAGCGGCGAAGAAGTCACGGCTGCCGCACAGAAATTGATGCGGCAGTATCATGTGCAGACCCTTTCGGTCCTGCGGGAGAAATAAAGCCTTCAAAGAGCACGATGTTATACAGCATCGTGCTCTTTTTGAGTCTATTTCCGCAGCAACGTGCATACCTTTCAGATAGAAACGGACAGGGAAAGGAGCACACTGCATGGAACTGAAGATCTTTCGGGACACCCTGCCGCAGGCCGGTGCAGACTGCACCGCCAAGGCGGAGCTCCCGCTGGAGACCGAGATCCTGATCTCGGACTATCTGCCGCCGGTGTTCAAGCTGGTCAAGTGCTTTGCAAAGCCGGTGGTGCTGCAAAAGCAGCTGCAGCCCGGACGGCTGACGCTGGAGGGCTATCTGCGCTGCACGGCATTTTATCAGGGCGAAGGGGATGCCGGACTGTGCCAAACGGAACAGAAGCTGCCCTTTTCCCGGCAGCTGGAGGTGCCGGATGCTCCCTACACTTCGTGGATGGCCATGGTGGAGGGACAGACTGAATATCTGAACTGCCGTGCAGTCACGCCCCGCCGCATCGAAGTCCGCGGCGCATTCGGCCTTCTCGTGACATTGCGCACGCAGCACCAGACCGAGGTGATCACCGCGCTGGCAGATGGAGGCATCGAGCAGCGGCTGCAGACTCTCAGCGGCGTGCGCAGCGCGGCTGTGGTGGAAAAGCTTGTGGCAGCAGAAGGCGAACTGCTGTTTGCCAAGCCGCCGGCAGCAGTGCTGGACATCACGGGGAACGCCTCGGTGCGGGAGGTGAAGCTCCTGTCCGGGAAAGCGGTGGTCAAGGGCGAGATCCGGGTCCAGTGTGCATGGAGAGCAGAAGGGGAGACATCTCTGCAAAATCAGGCCGCCGCACTACCCTTCCAACAGGTCGTGGACATGAACGGCGTCACAGAGGATTGCAAATGTCTCTGCGTGCTGGAGCCTGTGGGGTTCACCCTTACAGAAGGAGAACAGGATACGGAAAGTCAGTTGACGGCAAGCGTCCTGATGCATCTGCATGCGTGGCGTCCGTTCCAGCTGCAGACTGTATCCGATGCCTTCTCCACACAGTTTGAGACACGCATCACAGCCCAGCCCACGGCGGTGGAACAACTGGTCTGTATGCTGAATGAGACATCGACCGCCACCGTCTCGGGCCCTCTGCCGGATGCGGGAGCACAGCTGCGCGCCTGCTTTGTGTCTTATGGCCCGGTTCAGGCCGTCATGGCAGAGGATGGCGGGGTGCTTGTTGCCCGGGCAGTTGCTACGGCACTGGCAGAAAACAGCCTTGGTGAGCTGGAAAGCTACGAAAAGACCATGGAGTTCCGTTTTCCGCTGGCGGCAGACAATCTGCAGGACGCACAGCTTTCGGCAGAATGCTGGCTGACCACCGAGAACGTACAATGCAGCTGCAGCGGCGGCACACTGGAAGTCACTGTGACTGCCCGGGCAGAAGGGGCGGTGCTCTGCCGCAGAGTCCGCAATGGCATTGGGTCTATCGAGCTGGGAGATGCTTTGACCGTCCCGGACCCGGAGGTCTCGCTGCGCATCTATTATGCGCAGCCCGGAGAAGAGCTGTTTTCCATCGCCCGGCGGTTCCATGTTTCGCCATCCCGGATGATGGAGGCAAACGGACTGGATGCCGGCACACAGATCTTGACACAGGCACAGCATTTTCTGATCCCTGGAGCATGAGTAAACCGAGAACGCTGCACAGCCTTTTTGCAGCGTTCTCGGTTTTTGGATGCAAAATAATTTTCCAAAGCCCTTTTCTCTCCCGAGAGAGAAGTGTATAATAGATTCTGTCGTTTTGGAACAGGAAAGGAGTCGTAAAAAGAAAGATGGAAACTGCAACAAAGCTCCTTAGTCCGGAGCTTGTCAATGCCAAAAAGCCTGTCTGGGCATTCAGTAAAAAAACGTTCTGCGAGGGAATGCGGGATGGCGTCCCCATCGCTCTGGGATACTTTGCCGTCTCGTTCTCACTGGGCATTGCGGCCCGCCGGGCGGGTTTCACCCCGTTTCAGGGATTTCTGGTCAGCCTGCTGAACAACGCTTCGGCGGGCGAGTATGCGGCGTTTGCCATCATCATGGCGGATGCGACCTATCTGGAAGTCGCGGGCATCACTTTAATTGCAAACGCGCGTTATCTGCTGATGAGCTGTGCCCTGACCCAGCGGTTTGCGCCCGGGACACCCTTCTGGCACCGGCTGCTTGTTGGCTACGATGTGACGGACGAGCTGTTCGGCATCACCATTGCACGTCCGGGCAGCCTGAACCCATATTATACCTACGGTGCCATTCTGCTGGCAGCGCCGGCTTGGGCATCCGGTACGGCCTTTGGTATCATTGCAGGCAATCTGCTGCCGCTGCGGGCGGTCAGTGCTCTGAGCGTGGCGCTGTACGGAATGTTTCTGGCAATCATCATCCCGCCGTCCCGCAAAAGCCGGGTGGTAGCAGCGCTGGTGGCGGTCAGCTTTGCACTGAGCTTTGCGTGCAGCTATCTACCGGGCATCTCGGCATTGTCGGAAGGCACCCGCACCATCCTTTTGACCGTGTTGATCTCCACTGCAGCGGCGATCCTTTTCCCGGTGCAGACCGAGTCGGAGCAGGAGGCAGCGTATGACGCACAATAACTACATCTATATTGCGGTGATGGCACTGGTCTCCTATGCCATCCGTATCCTGCCACTGACCCTGATCCGGAAGCCCATCCGGAACCGTTTCATTCAGTCGTTTCTGTATTATGTGCCGTATGTGACGCTGGCAGTGATGACCTTCCCGGCAATCATCAATGCCACCCAAAGCCCGGCAGCCGGTGCTGTGGCACTGGTGGTGGGCATTGCCGCAGCGTGGTTCGGCGCAAGCCTGTTCCAGGTGTCCGTTGCCTGTTGTGCCGTTGTGTTCGTTCTGGAGCTTTTTCTGTGAATGATTCCTGCGGGCAACCAAAAAATCGCGCGTTCACAGTCCTGCGAGAAAGGAGCATTTCCAATGAAAAAGGTCCTTGTTACCGGGGCAGGCGGCTTTGTCGGCTCCCGCATCCTTCAGCAGTGGAGCGGTTCCTATGTACTGTGCACCGCACCCAAGGGCTTTTTTGCGGCGGCAAAGAAAGACGAAGTCTGTGCGCTGGTCGAGACGCTGCATCCGGATGTCATCCTTCATACGGCGGCGCTTTCAGATACCGGTTTCTGCGCACAGCATCCGGAACAGGCATACCGTGCCAATGTGGAACTGCCTCTCTGGCTGGCAGAAGCAGCGCAGCAGACCGGTGCCAAGCTGGTAGCGTTCAGTTCGGACCAGGTCTATGCCGGAACTACTCTGCGCGGTCCGCTGCCGGAAACAATGATCCTTCAACCGTCCAACCTTTACGGACGGTACAAACTGGAAGCGGAGCAGCGGGTGCTGGAGTGCTGCCCGGACTCGGTCCACCTGCGGGCCTCCTGGATGTATGATCTCCCGGGCTACGGGCTGCCCATCCGAGGAAATCTGCCGCTGAATCTTCTCCGCGCTGCACTGCGTGGGGAAACGGTGTGCTTTTCCCGGAACGATTACCGCGGTGTGACCTACGTCAGGCAGGTAGTAGAGAACCTGAAACGTGTACTGGAACTTCCCGGCGGGGTGTACAACTTCGGCAGTGGAAACGATGCGGATATGATCCGGACTGTCCGGCAGTTTGCCGATGCAATGGGCATTTCTGTGAACGTAGAGGAAGCAGACTGGAGCCGGAACCTTGTGATGGACAGCAAAAAACTGGAACGCGCAGGGATTCGGTTCGACACCACCCGGCATGGGATCCTGCGCTGCCTGCGCGACTATGGTTTTCTGCAGCCGTAAAATTTCCGTATCGCACAAAATTCCGACAAAATGAAACGAAAAAGCAGGAAAAACTGTGCGAAATCCAGCCAGAACAGGGCGGAAAACTACACGGTGTTTCTGCTTTTTTCTGTTGTTTGAGGGAGAACAGCCCCCGGAAAGGACGGCAACGATCCTGCATAAAAGTCATACTTATTTTACAAGGCCCGGCAAGTCTGTTATAATGGGTCCGCTTTTTGCAAAGCGACCGAAAAACATAAAAATCGTATCAAGACTGAGGAGAGTGGAACATTTGAAGGAAGTCAAACTCGAAGAGTCGGCGTATCAGTTCGGCGGCAAAATGTCCCTGAAGCAGGCGATCCCGCTGGGTCTGCAGCATGTCTGCGCCATGTTCGTGGGCAACCTGACCCCGCTGCTGATCATCACCAGTGCCTGCGGCATTGCAGGCGGTGAGTTCGCAGATCTGCAGGTCACGCTGCTGCAAAGCGCCATGTTCGTTGCCGGTGTGGTCACGCTGGTGCAGCTGTTCACCATCGGGCCGGTGGGCGGCGGCGTGCCTATCATCATGGGTACCAGCTCCGGTTTCATCGGCGTGTTCAACAGCGTCGTTGGGACGATGGGCGGCGGTGTGCTGGCCTATGGCGCGATCATGGGTGCGTCCATCATCGGCGGCATCTTTGAAAGCGTGCTGGGCTTCTTCCTCAAGCCGCTGCGCAGATTTTTCCCGCCGGTCGTCACCGGAACGGTGGTGCTTTCCATCGGTCTTTCGCTGATCTCGGTGGGCATCAACTCCTTTGGCGGCGGCAACAACGCCAAGGACTTCGGCTCTGTGGAAAATCTGCTTCTGGCACTGTTTGTGCTGGTGGTCATTCTGTTCTTCAAGCATTGGACCACCGGTTTCCTCAGTTCTTCTGCGATCCTCATCGGCATTCTGGCAGGTTACATCGCAGCTTTCGTCATGGGAATGGTGCTGCCTACCACCGGCGTTACCGCCGAGGGTGTGGAGTTTACCAAAGCATGGGTGCTGAACTGGAGCAAAGTGGCACAGGCTTCCTGGTTTGCCATGCCCAAACTGATGCCGGTCAAGATCGTGTTTGATGCCCGGGCTATCCTGCCGGTGCTCATCATGTTCATCGTCACTGCCGTGGAGACGGTGGGCGATATCTCCGGCGTGATGGAGGGCGGCATGAACCGCGAGCCCTCTGATAAGGAGCTGTCCGGCGGCATCATCTGTGACGGTCTTGGCTCCACCTTTGCAGCCCTGTTCGGCGTGCTGCCCAACACCTCGTTCAGTCAGAATGTGGGTCTGGTGGCGATGACCAAGGTGGTCAACCGCATGGCGCTGGCTTCCGGCGCTGTGTTCCTGATCCTGTGCGGACTGATCCCCAAGCTGGGCGCGCTGATCTCCATCATGCCGCAGGCCGTTCTGGGCGGCGCTGCCGTTATGATGTTCTCGTCCATCGTGGTCAGCGGCATCCAGCTGATCACAAAGGAGAAGATGACCCCGCGCCATCTGACCATCGTGTCTGTGGCACTGGGTGTGGGCTACGGCATGGGTGCCAACAGTGGTATTCTGGCAAACGCTCCGCAGGCATTCCAGCTGATCTGCGGTGAGTCCGGCATCGTTCCGGCTGCCTTTGTGGCGATCCTTCTGAACGTCCTGCTGCCCAAAAACGATCGCGCAGAATAAGCTTTACTACCGCTGTGCAATTGCTTGCAGCTGTGTCAGGGCTTCCGGGGTGTCAGCATCAGACAATTCCCAGCGATCTTGAATGTAGACCGTATGGACGTGCTCTGGATATTTCCGAAGCAGAACGCTGCCGCCCATGCCCTGCGGCAGGGTGAGCAATTCCTGAAAAAGTCCTTTTTCAAACAGAACGGGACTTCCGGTAAGGGGAGATGGGTCATTCCGGACCCGGAACCCCAGACGGAAGATCTCTCGTTCTGTTTCTTTTTGCCGTTCCAGCCGTGTCCTGTGGTCCCAGCAGGAGATGCCCGCCATGGCTTCCACTGTCTCCCGGCACAGAAGCGGCTGATCCCCCGGCAGGAACATACAGCCGAAAAGCTCCGGCACCTGTTCCAGCAGCGCGGAAAGCCCAAGCCGCACCGTATCGTTCCGACCGGGCAGATCGTGCAGCAGCACCGGAACATCGCGGGAGCGGCAAAGCTGCGCAACTTCTTCCGAACGCGTCACTACGATGCGGGCCGAAAGCTCTGGCGTATCGGTCGCCGTAAATGCGCGGCAGAGCATCGGCTCCCCGCAGAAGTCTGCCAGCAGCTTGTTGGAGCCAAAACGGCGGCTTAACCCGGACGCCATGATGACACAGCCCACCGGAAGAAGTTCTTTCATACAGTACCACTCCTTCTGAAACGAATTCACAATAGTATTATATCGAAATCTGTGTTAAAATAAAAGAAGAGATCAACAAAGAGAGGAACCTGCAGCTATGATGACGATCCGAGAATATAAGCGGGCTGAAACTCTGGAAGAAGCGTGGCAGCTGAACCAGAAAAAGGCCAACCGTGTGCTGGGCGGCATGATCTGGCTTAAAATGGAGAATATCAATGTCGGCACAGCCATCGACCTGTCCGGTCTGGGACTGGACACCATTGAGGAGACCGATGACAGCTTTTCCATCGGTGCCATGGCTACCCTGCGGCAGCTGGAAGAACACCCCGGATTTTCCGCCTATACCAACGGCGCGGTCAAAGAGGCTCTGCGGCACATTGTGGGTGTGCAGCTGCGCAATCTGGCAACTGTGGGCGGCAGCATTTACAGCCGGTTTGGTTTTTCCGATGTGCTGACCCTGTTCCTTGCCATGGACTGCGATGTGGAGCTGTACAAAGGCGGCATCGTTCCGCTGTATGAGTATGCCCGGCAGCCGTATGACCGGGATATTCTTGTGCGGCTGATCGTGAAAAAGACCACTGCACAGTACAATTACCAGTCTGTGCGCAACAGTCAGACCGATATCCCGGTGCTGACCTGTGCAGCCGCCCGCAGTGCCGATGGAGGCTATCGCATCGTCATCGGTGCGCGTCCCATGAAGGCGGAGCGGTTTGAATTTTCGGCACAGGGGGACATCTGCGCACCGGAACTGGCTCAAAAGCTGGCAGACGATGTAAAAGACCGGGTCGTGACCGGCTCCAATCTGCGTGGCAGTGCAGAATATCGCCGTCATCTGGCGGGCGTTCTGACAAAGCGTGCTGTTCTGGACCTGGAAAACCCCGCTGAACAGGAGGAGAATTAAATGCAGATCACCCTTACCCTGAACGGAGCGCGGATCACCGAGGATGTAGCTCCGGATATGCTTCTGATCGACTTTGTCCGTGCCCACGGCTGCAAGAGCGTCAAACGCGGCTGCGAGACCTCCAACTGCGGGTTGTGCACGGTATTTATGGACGACACTCCCATCCTGTCCTGCTCCATGCTGGTGGCACGGGCAGATGGACATAAGATCACCACTCTGGAGGGCCTGCAGGAAGAAGCAGCAGAGTTTGGCGGCTTTATTGCCGATCAGGGCGCAGAACAGTGCGGCTTTTGCAACCCTGGCTTTATTATGAATGCGCTGGCGCTGTTCCGGGAAAATCCGTATCCTACCGAAGAGCAGGTGAAGGAGTATCTTGCCGGTAACCTCTGCCGCTGCTCTGGTTACGAAGGCCAGCTGCGGGGTATTATGAACTTTCTGGCATGGAAAAAGCAGAAGGAGGCCGCAGAATGAATACTGTCAATAAATCCTTCCGCAAAAAGGATGCCATGCAGCTGGTAACAGGCCAGCCGGTCTACACGGACGATCTGGCCCCTGCAGACTGCCTGATTGTCAAGCTGCTGCGTTCCCCCCACGCCAATGCGATGGTTCGCACCATCAACACGGATGTGGCGAAAAAGGTGCCCGGCATTGAGGCAATCTATACATGGCAGGATGTTCCGCAGGATGCAAGCCGCTACACACAGGCCGGTCAGACCTATCCGGAAGCCAGCCCCTATGACCGCCTGCTCATCGACCGGCACGTCCGGTTCGTGGGCGATGTGGTGGCTATCGTAGCCGGTAAAGATGAAAAGTGCGTGGATAAGGCGCTGAAGCTCATCAAGGTGGACTATGAAGTACTGGAAGCAGTGCTGGACTATCACACTGCGAAGGATAATCCCATCCTTGTCCATCCGGAGGACAACTGGGAGAGCCTGAGCCCGGTAGGTGCCGACAACAAGCGGAACCTTTGTGCCCACGATGAATGCGGTTCCGGCGACATTGAAGCCGTTCTGGCAGAGTGCGATGTGGTCATCGACCGGGTATACCATACCAAAGCCTGCCAGCAGGCGATGATGGAGACCTTCCGCACCTGCTGTTCCATCGACCCCTATGGACGTCTGAATGTGCTCAGCTCTACGCAGATCGTGTTCCATGCCCGCCGCAACATTGCAAATGCCCTGCACATTCCCAAGTCCATGGTGCGCGTTTCCAAACCGCGCATCGGCGGCGGCTTTGGCGCCAAGCAGACCGCTGTCAGCGAGGTGTACCCGGCATTTGTGACGTGGATGACGAAAAAGCCTTCCAAGATCATCTTCAGCCGCGTGGAGAGCCAGACGGCTTCTTCGCCCCGGCACGAGATGGAACTGCATGTCCGGCTGGGCGCTACCAGAGACGGTATCGTGAAGGGCATCGACCTGTACACCCTGTCCAATACGGGTGCTTATGGTGAGCATGGTCCCACGACAGTGGGTCTGACCGGACATAAGTCCATCCCGCTGTATGGCAAAGCCGAGGCATTCCGCTTCGTCAGCGATGTCGTCTATACCAATCACATGTCCGCCGGTGCATACCGCGGCTATGGTGCAACTCAGGGGCTGTTTGCGGTGGAATCTGCCGTAAATGAGCTGGCGCACAAACTGAACATGGACCCCATCGAGCTGCGCCTGAAGAACACGGTGCAGGAAGGCGATGTGATGCCCGCCTACTACGGTGCAGTGAACACCAGCTGTGCGTTGGACCGCTGCCTTGTAAAGGTGCGGGAGATGATCGACTGGGAGCACAAGTATCCTGTCCGGGACATGGGCAACGGGAAAGTGCGTGCAGTGGGCATGGGCATGGCGATGCAGGGTTCTGGCATTTCCGGCATGGACGTTGGCAGTGCCACCCTTAAGCTGAACGACGACGGGTTCTATACCCTGATGATCGGTGCGGCGGATATGGGCACCGGCTGTGATACCACGCTGGCGCAGATCGCCGCTGAGGTGCTGGAATGCCCGCTGGACAATATTACGGTGTTCGGCGCAGATACGGACACTTCCCCCTACGATTCCGGCTCCTATGCGTCCAGCACGACATACGTTACCGGCAAGGCCACCGAGAAGTGCGCCATGAAGCTGCGGGAGCAGATCTGCAAGCTGGGCGCAGAGCTGCTGGAATGCCCGGCGGATGCTGTGGAATTTGACGGAAAGGTCGTGTTTGCAAGCGCAGACCCTGCCCATCAAAAAACTTTGTCCGAAATCGCGTATGCCTCGCAGTTCGGTCACATGGTCCCGCTGGAAGCCACCGAGACGCACACCTCTCCGCTGTCACCGCCGCCGTTCATGGTGGGAGCTGCCGAGATCGAGGTAGACACCGAGACCGGCGAGGTCAAGGTGTTGGAATTTGACGCCTGCGTGGACTGCGGTACCCCCATCAACCCCAATCTGACCCGGGTGCAGGCAGAGGGCGGCATTCTGCAAGGCATCGGCATGACCCTGACGGAAAACATCACCTACGACAAAAACGGCTATCCGGAAGAGAACTCTCTGTTCCAGTACAAGATCCCTGCCCGAAACGATATCGGCCACATCCATGTGGAATTTGAGAACAGCTACGAGCACAACGGCCCATTTGGTGCAAAATCCATCGGCGAAGTGGTCATCAACACTCCGCTGCCTGCTATTTCGGACGCCATTTACAATGCCATTGGAACCCGGTTCTTTGAACTGCCCATCACCCCGGAAAAAATCGCCATGGCAGCAGCGGAAAAAGAATAAGCAATATGCTGACGGAAAAGGACTTCCCGTTTCTGGCGCAGAAGGGTCATGTTGTTTCTCTGGTGGGCGGCGGGGGAAAAACCACGTTGCTGTATGCCATGGCAGCGCATTGTGCTCGCAAAAGCTGGCGGGTGTTGGTGATGACCACCACTCACATCCGGCAGCCTGCCGCCTGCTATGCACCGGATGAAGCGGCTCTTTCTGCCCTATGGCAGGCGGGTCACTATGTAGTGATCGGCACCCCGGCAGAAAACGGGAAGCTGACCCTGCCGCAGCCGCGGTTTCTACGTTGGATGGAACAAGCAGACATCGTGCTCGTTGAAGCGGACGGTGCAAAGTGCCGCCCCTGCAAAGCCCCGGCGGCCTACGAGCCGGTGATCCTGCCGCAGAGCGATATCATTTTGGCAGTGGCAGGGCTGTCGGCACTGGGAAGGCCCCTGCGGGAGGTCTGCTTCCGGGCAGAACTTGCGTCAGAGCTGCTTGCCGTGCCACAGGACACACCTGTAACGCCCGGTATTCTGGCACAGCTGCTTGCCGACGAAAACGGCGGACGAAAAAATGCGGGAGACCGCTGCTTTTTGGCTGTGCTCAATCAGGCTGATTCGCCGCAGTGCCGACAGCTTGGGATACAAACGCAGCTGGAACTGCAAAAGCTTGGCGTGCAGAGCGTATGGACCTGCTTTGAAGAAGGAGAACGTGCATGAGTAAAGAGGACAAAATCGTGTTCTGCACCGGCGGCGGATGCACCGCAAAGCTGGGTGCGGGTGTTTTGAGCCGGATTCTGGAAAAGCTGCCCCGGAGCAAAAAAGACCCGGATCTTCTGGTCGGCTACGACAGCCGGGATGATGCGGCGGTCTATCGTATTACGGACGATATTGCGCTGGTGCAGACGGTGGATTTTTTTCCGCCGATGGTGGACGACCCCTATACCTTTGGACAGATCGCAGCAGCCAATGCCCTGAGCGACATCTATGCCATGGGCGGCGAGGTCAAGACTGCCCTGAATCTGGTCTGCTTCCCGGAAAGCATGGACCTGAACGTGCTGGGCGAGATCCTGCGCGGTGGTGCCGAGAAGGTCGCCGAAGCAGGGGGCAGTCTTGCGGGTGGGCATTCCATTGCCGACAGCGGCGTGAAATATGGCCTGTCGGTGACCGGTCTTGTGGACCCTGAACGCATGTACACCAACGATGCCGGACAGCCCGGGGATCGGCTTATCCTGACCAAGGCTCTGGGTGTTGGGCTGATCTGCACGGCAAACCGTGTAGGAGAGGCCGCTCCGGAACATCTGGAAGCCGCCATTGCATCCATGACGATGCTGAACCGGACGGCAGCACAGATCAGTCGGAAGTACCATGTCCATGCCGCCACCGATGTGACCGGCTTCAGCTTTCTGGGGCACTTGCACGAGATGATGGGCGGCAGACTTTCCTGCATCATCCATGCAAATGCCGTGCCGGTGCTGCCGGGCGCAGAAAAAGCAGCGGATGCGTTTTTGTATACTGCCGCCGGACAGCGGAATCGGAACCACACAGGACCTTTCGTCACCTTTGAAAACGTTCCGTTTGCGTTGCAGGAGGTCCTGTTCGACCCGCAGACATCCGGCGGGCTGCTGCTTGCAGTCGCACCGGAGGATGCCGAGGCCCTGGAGACAGAGCTGCAGACAGCCGGTTTGCCTGCGAAGATCGTAGGCGAGATCCTGCCCAAAACAGAGCAAGAGATCACAGTAAAATACTGAACAGTGGAAAGGAACGATTATGATGTTGAAAGTCGATGCCCGCGGTGACGCATGCCCGCTCCCGATTGTAAAGGCAAAAAGGGCTATCTCTGAGCTGAAAGGCGCTGGTCAGGTGGAGGTGCTTGTGGACAACGAGATCGCCGTGCAGAACCTGACCAAGATGGCACAGCAGAAGAACTATCAGTACAGCGCCGAAAAACTGGAAGACCGGGAATATCGGGTGCTGTTCACGGTGGGCGAAGCTGCTGCTGTTCCCACGGAGGAAGCTCCGGTCTGCGTGCCGGATGCCCGTACGGATACGGTGGTGGCGATCGCATCCGATCAAATGGGGGATGGTGCCGAGGAACTGGGCAAAGCGCTGCTGAAAGCCTTTGTGTTTGCACTGACTCAGCAGGACCGGCTGCCCAGGACAGTCCTGTTTTACAATGGTGGAGCCTCTTTGAGCTGTGAAGGTTCTCCCATGCTGGAGGACCTGAAGGCATTGGAAGCACAGGGCGTAGAGATCCTGACCTGCGGCACCTGCCTGAATTTTTATGGGCTTACCGATAAGCTGGCGGTCGGCAGTGTGACCAATATGTATACCATCGTAGAAAAACTGACGCAGGCCGGTAATGTGGTGAAGCCATGATCTACCTTGACAATTCTGCCACCACCTTGCAAAAACCGCCGCAGGTGCAGGCTGCCATGCTGGATGCTCTGTGCACGGCGGGCAACCCCGGGCGCGGTGCCCACGAACCAACGCTTCATGCCTCGCGGCTGGTCTATGAGGCACGTCTTGCAGTGGCGAGACTGCTGAATGCGCCGGAGCCTGCCTGCATCGCCTTTGCAGCCAACGCGACCGAGGCACTGAACATTGCGCTGGGCGGACTGTTTGCGCCGGGAGACCACATCATCACTACTGTATGCGAGCACAACTCTGTGCTGCGCCCGCTTTACCGTCTGCGGGAACAGGGCGTCGAACTCAGTTTTACGGATGTGGACGCCAAGGGCTGCCTGCGTTATGAGCAATGGGACAGCTTCCTGCGTCCATCCACCCGGGCACTGGTGGTGACCGGTGCGTCCAATGTGACCGGGAACGGCACCGACCTTGTCCGCGCGGCAGAGTTTGCGCATCGGCATGGACTGCTGTTTCTTGTGGATGGCGCACAAATTCTGGGCGCACAGCCGGTGGATGTGCAGGCAATTGGCGTTGATGTGCTCTGCTTCACCGGGCACAAGGCGCTTTTGGGCCCGCAGGGTACCGGCGGCTTGTATGTCCGGCCCGGTCTGACGATCCGTCCGCTGGTGGTCGGCGGCAGCGGAGTCCATAGCTTTGATGAACGGCACCCGGCACAGATGCCCACTGCGCTTGAGGCCGGGACCTTGAACGTCCCAGGACTTGCCGGACTTTGTGCCGGAGTGCAATGGATCCTGGAACAGGGCGTTGAGACGCTTTGCGCAAAAGAAGCAGAGCTTGCCCGGCTCTTTTATCAGAATATCCGGGAGCTTCCGGGCGTGACCATTTATGGAGACCCGGAGATGGCACTGCGTGCCCCGATCATTTCTCTGAACCTTGATGGGGAGGATTCGGCCCGGGTCGCAGATCTGCTGTGGGAGGACTACGGAATCTGCGTGCGGGCAGGCGCCCACTGCGCCCCGCTGATGCACAAAGCATTGGGGACTGCAGAGCAGGGTACCGTACGATTCAGCTTTTCGCATTTCAACACAGAGCAGCAAGTCCTTGCGGCGGCGCAGGCGGTCCGGGAACTGGCACAGGAGGTGTGAGATGCGAAAACGAACGACCTATGTCGTGCTTTCGTTCCAGACAACTCTGGAAGCGATGGAATGGGAGCGGAACTGTCTGCAAAACGGTGTTCCCGGGCGGCTGATCCCGCTGCCAAGGGAAATCTCGGCAGGATGCGGTCTTGCGTGGCGAATGCTTCCGGAGGATTTTGAAAGTTGGCAGCAGAAACTGGATCATTCCGGTTACAGCGCAGCCAGTGCGGTAGAACAATGAAACAGGAGATCATTCCATGAACCATGTGCAGCTTTATTCCGTACTCCAGAAGGCCCCGGACCGGGGGGAGTATACATTTGCCTGTGTGCTGGACGGCTGTTGCGCAGGCGAACAGCTGCTTTTGTGCCAGAACCGCCCCTGCTGGACGGCGGGCGGTACAGATCTTCTCCGTCGGCATTGTTCCGTCTTGCGGGACTGCACCACCACAGGTGTGTTGCAGATGGAGGACCAGCGCGTATTTGTGGAGCGGTTCGGCGCGGTCCCGCAGCTGGTCGTTTGCGGCGGCGGGCATGTTGGCATGGCAGTTGTCCGCATGGCAAAGCTGCTGGGGCTTCCGGTCCTTGCGGTGGACGACCGGGAGGACTGCGCCGCGCAGCTGCAAAGCGCCGGGGCGGATGCGGTGCTGTCGGAGCCGTTCGAGTCTGCCTTGGCTCATATCCCCGGCGGGTCCGAGACTTATTTTGTGGTGGTGACCCGTGCACACGCGTATGATGTTGCCTGTCTGCGCCAGATCTTGCGCAAGTCCTGCGCGTATGTTGGCATGATGGGCAGCCGCAGCCGTGCGGCACTGGTGCGCCGTCAGCTGCTGGAGCAGGGAGTCGATGCCGGACGAGTGGAGGGATTGTATGCGCCCATCGGCCTTTCCATTGGCTCTCAGACGGCAGAGGAGATCGCACTGTCCATTCTGGCGCAGATCATCTCAGTGAAAAATAGGCACTCCCAGAGCGAAGGCTTTCCATCGGCACTGCGCAATGCCATGGAACATGCCGACACGACCGGGCAGAAAGCAGTGTTGGCGACCATCGTCGAACGGCATGGCTCTACTCCCCGGGAAGCAGGTGCAAAGATGCTGATCCTTGCAGACGGCACCACGGTGGGCAGTGTGGGCGGCGGCATTATGGAGCACCGCACAACGCTTGCCGCGCAGGAGATGCTGACAAGTTGTGCGCCGCAGCAGCAAGTGGTCCGGTTTACGGCAGATGGAAAAAATGATGACGCTGCGCTGGCGGCCTGTGGCGGTTCGATGGAACTGCTTCTGACGGTCTTGCGCGCCGGAGAGGAGCTTGTATGAAGAAAGATTCTCTGATTCTGATTCGCGGCGGCGGAGACCTTGCCACCGGGACCATCCATCGCCTGTGGTCTGCAGGACTGCGAGTCCTTGTGCTGGAAACGAATCACCCGGCAGCCATCCGCCGTCAGGTATCGGTGTGCGAGGCGGTTTATGATGGGGAGACCACCGTGGAGGGGATGCGCGCAGTGCGCGTTGATGCGCTGGACGATGCAAATACCATCTGGGCTGAAAATGCTGTCCCGATCCTTGTGGACCCGGAGGGAACATGCATTTCCCGGGCAAAGCCGGATGTGGTCGTGGATGCCATTCTCGCCAAGCGAAATCTTGGCACGACCCGCACAATGGCCCCGCTGACCATCGCACTGGGACCCGGTTTCGTCGCGGGAAAGGATGTGGACGTGGTGATAGAGACCAAGCGCGGTCATCGTCTGGGACGCATTCTCCGGGAGGGCAGCGCCATCCCGAACACCGGGGTGCCCGGTGTCATCGGCGGCTACGGCAAAGAACGTGTGATCCACGCACACACTGCGGGTGTTTTTGAGGACGTCTGCAAGATCGGAGACCTTGTGAAAGCAGGGGAGACGATTGCGATGATCCGGGCAGAGGACGGCAGCGAGACGCCGGTGAAAACGCAGATCACCGGTATCCTGCGCGGGTTGCTGCGCAGCGGATATCCGGTGACGCCCGGGTTCAAGGTGGCCGATGTGGACCCCCGGAAAGAGGAGCTCTCCAACTGTTTTCTGATCTCAGATAAGGCGCGGTGCATTGCCGGCAGCGTGCTGGAACTGGTTTGTGCGCAGTTGTAATGCCGAATGATAAAAGCCCTTGCCTGCTGCAGAACAGATTGCGGCAGACGAGGGCTTTTTCGTGAATGTGTGCTTGTTTTATTCGTGCAGGCTGCGTTCTTTTTCCAATGCGGCCTTCATACCGTGGATACGCCCCAATGCGTAGGAAAGCATTGCCGCACACAACAGATTCAGCCAGCCGTACCGGAGCTGATTCAAAGAGTTCGTCATGCCTATGATGAGGTTTGCCAGACAAATGAGGGAAAGCATCCGGTCGATGCGGCCCAGATGCGTCAGGCGGGAGTCGATATCCGAAAGCAGCTCAAAGCTGCCAAGTTCTGCTTTGCGCCGGAAGTACACCCAGTTGACACAGCCGCCGATGTATTCCGCACCCAGCTCCTTTACAAAGGAACGGTAATCACTGCTGGGGTTCATCTCCAAACGGACAATATATTCGCCCGGTTCGCAGCGCACAAAGGTATAAAAGGAAAAACCGGTGTTGTCCAGTACCCAGCCCTCCTGCACCATCTTGTTCAGCCAGCGCTCTTCTTTTTCAAAATCCCAGACAAAGAAGAGTTTGAAAACGGTTTTCTTTTCCTTCATAAGGTTTCCTCCTTCAGGATGCTTTCGCCATTTGCAACCAGCTGCTGCAAGCGGGAAAGCTCGTGTTTCAAAACAGTCAGACCTTCCGCAGTGAGCTGGTATTCCTTTTTTCGGCTTCCGCTTTCAACAGGCAGGGGACGGATCCAGCCTTTTTCACACAGAGAAGTCAGCGCGCCGTACAGCGTCCCGGCGGCAAGACGGACCCGACCATCGGAAAGCCGCTCGGTCTGCTGCATAATGCCATACCCGTGCTGCGGATGGTAAAGTGATAGCAGGATATAATAGGTCGATTCAGTCAATGCAGGGGTTTCCATTTGCAATGCTCCTTTGACGGCCTCAGAATGATCGGTTCACGATATATCGGATGCCGTTATACTGCAAGAAAAGTATATCACCAGGCGATATATCGTGTCAAGCATTTTTCACGAAAAAACACCAATCGAAAAAAGAATGACCTTTCAGATGTCCAGTCTTTGGCGATATGGAAAAACCGATGGAACACAGGAAAATATTTTGTGCACTTTTCATAGTTTTCTTCTGAAGATTTTGGTGGTACAATATAGATATCAAATTCTGCGATTCGGGAGGATCTCCATGGCGGAAAAGTGCATTGAACTGAATAGTGTTGAGATCGCTGCTGCTGTTTTCGGTAACTGCGACCGGAACATTCGTTTGCTGGAAAAAGAGTTTTCGGTCACGGCGGTCTGCCGCGGCACCCAGCTGCGGCTTTCTGGCGAAGCCGCCAATGTGGCAGCAGCCAACCGTGCGGTGGAGGGGATGCTTCTCCTGATCGAGAATCACACCCCGCTGGAGGACCAGACCGTGCACTACTGCATCAGTCTGGCGCATGATGGAGCGGAAAAGCGGGTCAAAGAGCTGACCGAGGACTTTGTGACTGTCACTGTCAAGGGGCGGCCCATCCGTCCCAAAACTCTGGGGCAGAAAGAATACCTGAATGCCATCCGTTCCAATGCCATTACGTTTGGTGTTGGTCCGGCGGGTACCGGAAAGACCTATCTGGCTGTTGCAATGGCGGTAAAGGCCTTTAAGGCAAAGGATGTGTCCCGCATCGTTCTGACCCGTCCTGCGGTGGAAGCAGGCGAAAAGCTTGGCTTTTTGCCCGGCGACCTGCAGCAAAAGGTGGATCCTTATCTGCGGCCGCTGTACGATGGACTGTTTGATATGCTGGGCGCTGAGACCTATGAGCGTCTGGTAGAAAAGCAGATCATTGAGGTTGCGCCTCTGGCATATATGCGCGGTCGGACGCTGGATGATTCCTTCATCATATTGGATGAGGCGCAGAATACAACGCCGGAGCAGATGAAGATGTTCCTGACCCGTATGGGTGTCGGCTCCAAAGTGGTCGTTACCGGTGATGTGACCCAGATCGACCTGCCGGAGCGGACCCGCAGCGGCCTTGTGGATGCATTGCATGTTCTAAAGAACGTCAACGGCATCGCGCAGTGCTACTTTACCGAAAAAGATGTGGTTCGCCACCGCCTTGTGCAGGAGATCATCAAGGCATACGAAAAGGCTGCCCATCCCGAAAAATAAAAGTTTGAATCGCTCCCTCTGACCAGAGGTTGGAAGAAAAAATTTGAAAGGAGTGGACTGATCTATGTCCAATAAAGTCCTGATCACCAATTCTCAGAAGGCCGTGAAGGTTCCTTCCGGTTTGCGCATCCTTATCCGCCGTGCCTGTAACGCCGTGCTGGAGTATGAGCATTTTGACGCTCCCGCCGAGATCAGCGTTACCTTTGTGGATAACGCTGAAATCGCCGAACTGAACAACCAGTACCGCAACAAGCCCATGCCCACCGATGTGCTGAGCTTTCCGTTGGGCGAAAACGGAAAGTACGATATTGATGAGAACAACGGCTGCATGATGCTGGGAGACATCGTCATCAGCATGGAGCGCGCTTTGGAACAGGCCAACCTTTATGGGCATCCGCTGCAGCGCGAGGTTGCCTTTCTGACGGTGCATTCTATGCTGCATCTGCTGGGTTATGACCACGAAAATGGCGGTCTGGAAGCGATGCGGATGCGCGAAAAGGAAGAGGCGGTCCTGCTGCAGCTGGGTCTGCCCCGTACCGTCAGCTACACAGAGTGATCCGCAAAACCGGAATGACTGTGCGGATACCGCACAAAATACAGACAGGAGTCAGATTTTGAGTAACGCTACACCCATTCAGGGCCATTACGACACTTCCTCCGTTTTCGTTGCCGTCATTGGACGTCCCAACGTAGGAAAATCCAGCCTGACCAATTTGCTGGTGGGCGAAAAAGTGGCCATCGTCACCTCCAAGCCGCAGACCACCCGGACCCGCATCACCGGAGTTATCACGCGGGGGCCGCTTCAGTATGTCCTGCTGGACACTCCCGGTGTGCACAAAGCCCGCAACAAACTGGGAAAGCGAATGGACAAGACTGCCAGTGATTCCATTGCCGATGTGGATGTTTCCATGATGCTGTTTGAGCCGTATGGCGCACTGAATGAATCGGAAATGACCCTTGTGGAGATGCTGCGCAGCAGCGGTGGACCTGCCATTGCCGTCATCAACAAGACGGACCTTGTCAAGGAGCCCGCCGATTTGGAGGTGCGCAGGGATGAGCTGAAGGCACTGGGTGTTTTTGACGATATCTACACCATCAGCGTGCGCAATGAGGAAGGCAGCGAAGTGCTTTTTGATGCCTTGAGCCGCTATGCCGTGGAAGGACCGCACTACTTTGACGATGACGCCTATACGGATATGCCGGAAAAAGAGCTTGTGGCTGAAGTGATCCGCGAAAAGGCACTGCTGTACATGCGAGATGAGATCCCTCATGGTATTGCAGTTGTGGTGGAGCGATTCAAAGAGCGTCCCGGCACAGACCTGATCGACATTGATGTGAATATCTACTGTGAACGGGACAGCCACAAGGGCATGGTCATTGGAAAAGGCGGCGCGATGCTGAAGAAAATCGCCAGCGCAGCACGCGCTGACTGCGAGGAATTTCTTGGCTGCCGTGTCAATTTGCAGTGCTGGGTAAAGGTCAAGTCGGACTGGCGGGACAATGAGTTCCTGCTGAACAACTTCGGCTTCAAGCAGAACACCGGCAACCGCTGAGTGCTTTTGCGGCAGGACACTTTTTCCTTGTATGAACAGGCCCAAAAGACCGGACACTAGAACTAAAAATACAGGGGAGAGGTGCTGTGCATGGACACACAGGACAACTGGCAGGCTTTTGTCTGTACCGGAAATATTCTTCGTTATCTGGATTACAGGCTGCAGATGCCTTCGGAAAAACGACCCACGGGAGGTGCAGCGGATGGAACCCTTTGTCACGATGGGACTGGTCCTGCGGGAGACAACCTATAAGGAAGCCGACCGCATCCTGACCATCCTTACGCCGAAACTGGGTGTGATCTCCGCAATGGCGCGAAACAGTATGCGCATCACAAACAAACTGTTCAGCGGCTGCGGGTTGTTCTGCTACTCGGAATTCACCCTTGTAAAGGGCCGCAGCATGTATGTCGTTCAAGAAGCGGATGTGGAAAAAGTCTTTTACGATGTCTCCAAAACGCTGGAGGGCGTCAGCGTTGCCATGTATATGGCGGAGATCGCGTACACGCTTCTGCCCACCGGACAGGAAGCCGAAAAGGAGCTTCGCCTGATCCTCAACTGTCTGTACATGATCAGCAAGAACAAGGCAGACCCCCGGGTGGTCAAAGCAGTTTTTGAGTTGCGGACCATGAGCGAGTGCGGCTTTATGCCTCAGATTGCCTGCTGCCGGGATTGCGGAGCTTATGACGGAGACAAGTTTTATATGGATGCGCAAGAAGGGCATCTTCTTTGTGAATCCTGTGCCGCAAAGGAAGGCAGAGCCTGCAATCTGGACCGGGGTGCTTTGTATGCACTGCGGCATATCTGCCTTGTGGATGACAAGAAAATATTTGCTTTTAAAATATCTCTGGGCAGTCTGGCAAAACTATCCGGCGCAGCGGAACAGTATGCATTGGTCCATCTGGATAAGCCGCTGAAAACCTACAGTTTTCTCAAGTCAGTCATGCCCTGACCAAAAAAGGAATCTATGGAAAAAAGTTACTTAAAGACACTGGAACTGGACAAGATCATTGCCCGCGCCGCAGAGGGCTGCGTTTGCAAGGAAGCACGTGAAATGCTTTTGCAGTTGGAGCCGCAGTGTGACCCGGACGAAGTCCGTTACGCATTGGATCAAACCGATGCCATCAATACGCTGTTGATCAAGAATGGTTCACCTCGCTTTGGCGGTGTAGAGGGTGTCCGTCAGCTGGCGGCACGCGCTGTCAAGGGCGGTGTGCTGTCCATGGGCGATCTGCTGATGGTGGCAGGCGCTTTGCGCAATTTTCAGAACCTGACCAGCTGGTATGGCGCTTCTGACCACGATGCACTGCCGACCGATGATCTGTTCTATGCGCTGGCACCGCAGCCCGGTCTGGAGCAGCAGATCTCCAGCGCGATTCTGGCACCGGATGCCATGGCAGACACGGCATCCCACACCCTGAATGATCTGCGCAAAAAGATCCGTGCTACTGAAAACAGCATTCGCGACCGACTGGAGAGCATGGTCCGCAACATGGATACCTCCAAATATCTGCAGGAAAGCGTGGTCTCCATGCGCAATGGCCGCTACGTTGTGCCGGTCAAGAGCGAATACCGCAGTGAGGTGAGCGGCATCATCCACGATGTGTCCTCGACCGGTGCCACGGTCTTTGTGGAACCGCAGGCTGTTGTGGAGGCAAATGCCCGCATCCTGCAATACCGCGCG
The DNA here is from genome assembly GCA_934513205.1 of uncultured Faecalibacterium sp. Lineage (GTDB taxonomy): Bacteria > Bacillota > Clostridia > Oscillospirales > Ruminococcaceae > Faecalibacterium. The sequence continues at coordinate 52,909 of CAKSWU010000008.1, forward strand.
CAGGAAGCACAGGAGATCGAGCGCATTCTGGTGGCCTTTACGGCACAGGTGGCAGACATTGAGCCGCAGTTCCAGTACAGCTATAAAGCGATGCTGGACATTGATGTCCTGCTTGCAAAGGCCCGGTTGGCACTGGATCTGAAGGCCTTCAAGCCCATCGTTCGTACGGACAGCTCGTTCTCACTGATCCGCGCCCGACATCCGCTGATCGATCCCCAAAAGTGCGTTCCTGTGGATATTGCACTGGGCCGTGACTATGACTCTCTCATTATTACCGGCCCCAATACCGGCGGCAAAACGGTCACATTGAAAACCGCCGGTCTGCTGTGCGCCATGGCGCAATGCGGTTTTCTGATCCCTGCGGATGAACGCAGCGAGATCTGCGTGTTTGATGAGTTTCTGGTGGACATTGGCGATGAGCAGAGCATTGAACAAAGCCTTTCCACCTTCTCCGGTCACATGAAAAAGATCACCGGTATTCTGGAACTTGCCATGCCGCACACCCTTGTTCTGCTGGACGAGCTGGGTGCCGGAACGGACCCCGCTGAGGGTGCTGCGCTGGCAGTCGCTATCATTGAGGAACTGCGCCGCCGCGGAGTGCTGCTGATGGCGACCACGCACTACGCAGAGCTAAAGGTTTTTGCGCTGGAGACAAAAGGCGTTGTCAACGCTAGCTGTGAGTTTGATCTGGAGACCCTGCGCCCCACCTACAAGCTCAGCGTGGGCGTACCGGGAAAATCCAACGCGTTCCTCATCAGCGAGAAGCTGGGTATCCCGGGACGTGTCATCGAAGCCGCGCAGCAGCATCTGTCCGCAGAGGATAAGCGGCTGGATGCAGTGTTGGGACAGCTGGACGATCTGAAGCTGCAGCTAAAAGAGAGCCAGAATGAAGTGGAAGCGCTGAAAAATGAAGCGTCGCATCAGTTGGAAGCAGCCCGGAAGAAGCGGGATGAGTTGATCCAGCAGGGCGAAAATGAGCTGGAAGCAGCCCGTGCAAAGGCGCGTGCACTGGCACAGCAGGTGGAAAGTCAGGCATACGCCTTGACTGATGAGCTGCGTCAGCTGCAGAAGGACGAGCGCATGAGCACCCAGCAGAAGGCACAGCGTGCCCGTGAGATCGCCAAAAAAGAGTCGGAAAAGCTTTTTGTCGGCACCGAAGTCGTGCACAACCCGGTCAAGGAATTTGTGCCACTGAAGGAAGTCAAAGTGGGGCAGGAGGTTTGCATTGCAGAGCTGAACCAGTTGGCTACGGTGCTTTCGCTGCCGGATAAAAATGGAGATGTTCTGGTACGCGCCGGGATCATCAAGACCAAGATCCCGCTCAAGGGCCTGAAGCAGCCGGAAAAGCTGGTGAAGGAAAAGCAGCCACAGACCAAGGCGCAGCAGCGTTACTCCCGCCTGACCGGAGATGCAAACCGGGCAAACGGCAGGGTAGAGCGGGTGCAGCGTTCTGCCAAAATGGAATGCAATCTGTTGGGATTGACCGTGGACGAGGCACTTTCGGAGGTGGATTCCTTTATTGACCGTGCAATCTTGAACGGTCAGACGGTAATCTACCTGATCCACGGCAATGGCACTGGGGCTTTGCGTACCGCTATCCACAAACATCTGCGTGGAAATCGGATGGTCAAAAGCTTCCGCCTTGGTCGTTATGGCGAAGGCGAGAGCGGCGTAACGGTTGTAGAACTGAAATAACCCAGTAAGGACTGCCTTTTGAAAAATTGGCAGTCTTTTTTTGTTGCAGTGCAAGGGAAAGGCGAGTATACTCGTATTATATAAATAGGAATGTAAAACGAACAGGAAGTAAAGCTTTATGCCAACCAGCCAGCGCAGACCAGTAAATAAACATAGCAAACGTAAAACGCACCGCTGCAAAACGAGGAACCGGTTTTTACACGGTTTGCTGTTTGTTTTTGCGGCACTGATGCTCTGTTTCGGCCTGTTTTTATGGAAGGCGGCGCTGGAACTGAACGCGCCCGCAGAACCTGCAGTCTCGGCCGCAGAGGATGATTTTCGCCCTGTTGTGGGCGACCCACCGTATCGGGTGGCAATAGACGCCGGGCATGGCGGCAGCGACCCGGGCGCAAGGGGAGTAGTCGAGGAAAAGCAGGTCACCGCAGCTACGGCTGCTGCGCTGCTTCAATGGTTAGAGCAGGACCCGAATTACATTCCGTTGCAGACCCGGGAAAGCTTTGATGCAACCGCCACGCCTGCCCAGCGTGCAGCCGCAGCCAGCGCCCAAAACCCGCAGCTGTTGCTGTCCATCCACGGCAATTCCGCAGCCAATGGCTCTACGGCATCCGGCTTTGAATGCTATCCGGCAGTGCCCGGACGTACATGGCATCAGGAAAGCTTTTATTTTGCAAGACTGTTGGCCGGTGGAATGCAAAGCATCGGTGCAAAGCTGCGCGGACGTGGGGGAGTGCGGTACATTTATTATCTGGAAAACGACCAGAAGCAGCTGGTGGAGAATACCTACACACAGGTGCGGCCTGAGCGCAGCTTTACGCTGCTGGAGGATGTGGATTGTCCCGCAGTGTTGGCAGAGCAGTGCTTTGTAACGAATGCCGAGGATGTAGAGCGCTTTGGTAGCGAGGAGAGCTGCAAGATTGTGGCGCGCATTTATTACGAAGCCATCTGTGCATACTTTGGAACACAGCCGTGCTCGTAACGACAGAAACGAACAAGGGCCTTTGAACGTCAATCATAAGAGGGAAAGGGCCCCTAATTTCGTTGACATTATAATTCGTATAATGCACGTTATGCGAAAGACAGGGAAGCGAAAATACCTCTTTTTCGGGATTTCCGCATTTTGCTGTTTTTCTGCGCTGCCAACCGTATGACTCTTTGATCTTGGTATCTTTTGCATTGAACGTGTTTTTCTGCACATTTCTGTTGCAATTTGCGTACAAGCCATTTTTATCGACTCGTATTCCTGTTTCTGATCATTCTATGCTGCTGCGCTGCAGATTTATTTTGGATCGCTGCAGGATATCTTGAAATAGCAAACGCCTGACGAACTGCTCGTGTTGCAGTCAGTCAGGCGTTTGGATCTTGTTGCGATGTCAAGCTGGTGTGTGTTGCAGGTTACGATTCCTGGTCGTCTTTTTTCCGATGAGTCAGTTCTAATCCCAATCCCTCTTTGGCGGCACCCTCCAGTGCAGGCATCGGACCTGCTGCATCCATATCACGTCCATCGCTCAAAAGCGGCGTTCCTTCGTTGGACTTCTTTGAAGCAGACGAAGGATTTCCGGTGTTCTCCCCTGTCTCCATCTTCGATCCTGTTGTATCCAAGCTGGTCTTTTTGACGTTCTTGCGTGTAACTTTGCTCAGAGGGTTCTCCTCGATAGCGGACCGCACCTGAAATTCCTGCAGGTGCGTGTAAATTTGCGTGGTGGAAACGCTGCTGTGACCCAAAAGCTGTTTCAAGGTCAGGATATCAACATTACCAGTCTGGTACATCAACGTTGCCGCTGTATGACGCAGCTTGTGGGTCGAGAAGCCTTTCAGTCCAGCCACCTTCATGGCACCGGTTACCAGCTGCTCCACTCTTCGGTTACAGATCCGCTCCTTGCGCCGCCGTGTAATGAATACAGCACGTTCCTGCGGGAGCAGCCCTTCCATCGTATTTCGCTTGTGAAGATAGGCTTGCAGAGCGTCCATACAAGCGTCATTCAGATAGACCATTCGCTCTTTGTGTCCTTTTCCGAACAGGCGGATCTGTCGGTTTTCCAAGTCAACATCCTCCAGATCCATCCCCACAAGTTCTGCCAGACGCATCCCGCAGTTCAGAAATAACACCACCATACAGTAATCCCGTTCCGGGAAATCGCTCTGGGTCTGAGTGCTTTCCAAAAGATCCATCGACTGTTCTGCGGTCAGATACTTTGGCAGAACCTTGTCCTGCTTTGGAGGATGAATGGCAGCTGTTGGGTCTTGTTCCAGCTTGTTGACCTGATTGACCAGATAGTCGTAAAAGCCGTGAAGGCTGGCAAGCCGCCGTGCAGTGGAAGATTTCTTGTTTCCACATTCGCTGCCAAGAAAATACAGGTATTCGTAGATGTCTTCCTTCGTTACGCTGGCCCAGAATGCGGTATCCAGTCCTTTCGGGTCGATATCCTTCAGTTCACTGTCCTCCGGCACAAGCCCGCGGCGGCGTTTCATAAAACGGCTGAATCCGCGCAGATCACAATAATAGCTGAACGCCGTATTTGCGCTTTTGCCCGCAATGACTTCCAAATACCGCACATAAGCCACGATATCGGCAGAAGCATCCTCGAATGGTTTGTGTTTTCCGGGATTTTTTTCATCAAGATAAATCGACATACGTTCCTCTTATAAACGATCTGTTTTCAGGGCGTTGATGGCCTCGCTGATATAAGCAGCGCCGATCAGCTGCATCCCCGGATAGTCCGCAGGGTCTAGATGATTCAGGCTGTGTTTTGGGATCACAGCGCGCTCAAACCCGATGCGCTCCGCCTCGTGCAGACGTTGCTCCAGATTGGGAACGCTGCGTACTTCCCCGCCCAGACCAACTTCGCCGATCGCGATCAGTTTATCGCTGACCGGACGGTCCAGCAGCGACGAGACCATGCTCAAGCAAACGGAAAGGTCACAGGCGGTATCCCGCAGCGCAATGCCGCCCACAATGTTTACATAGACGTCCAGATTGCCAAAAAAGTATCCTGCACGCTTTTCCAGCACGGCAATGAGCAGATTCATGCGGTTATAATCATATCCGCTGCAAGCCCGCCGGGGTGCCGGGAAATTGGTTTTGGTCGCCAAAGCCTGGATCTCACTCAGGATGGGGCGGCTGCCTTCTATGGTGCAGGCAACACAGTTTCCGGAAACCCCCAGTGGGCGTCCTTCCAGCAGCATCTGGGACGGGTTTTCGATCTCGGCAAGGCCCTGTCCTGTCATATCGAACATGCCCAGCTCGTTGGTGGAGCCATAGCGGTTCTTGGCGGCCCGCAGGATGCGGTAGGGCAGCATCTTGTCCCCTTCAAAATACAGCACCGTGTCCACGATGTGCTCCATGACCTTCGGTCCGGCAATGGCACCGTCCTTGTTCACATGTCCCACGATAAACATGGGAATCTCCTGCTTTTTTGCCACGGCAAGCAATCGCGCCGCGCTTTCCTTCACCTGACTGACTGTTCCTGAAGAGGATGCAATATCCATGCAGCGCATCGTCTGGATGGAGTCGATGACCACAAGATCAGGCTTTTCTTTTTCGATCAGACCGCAGATCTCGTCCACATCGTTTTCCGCCGCAAGAAAGATATTCTCCTGTGGGACTTTCAGACGTGCTGCGCGCAGCTTGACCTGCCGCACAGACTCCTCGCCGGTGATATACAGCACGCTGTGCTGACTGGAAATGGCCCCGCAAAGCTGCAGCAGCATGGTAGATTTGCCCACGCCCGGTTCACCGCTCAGCAGAACCACGCCGCCAAGTACAATGCCCCCGCCCAAGACCCGGTCCAGCTCTGAGATACCGGTCAGGATACGGCTCTTTTCTTCGGTAGTGCTGATCTCGGAAAGTCGTTTTGCCGTCAGCGTGGTAACGCCCTCCTGTCGCGCCGCCGCAGCTTGGCGGGCAGCCGGTGTCCCTGCTTTCGGGGCCTCGGCCACCACATCTTCGTTCATGGTATTCCAGCTGCCGCAGCTCGGGCAGCGCCCCATCCAACGGGGGCTTGTCTCTCCACAGTTGGAGCAGACATAGACGGTTTTCAATTTCGGCTCTTTCATGGAACGCTCCTGCAACTTTAACATAACATTTTTCTTATTGTAGCATATCCGCCTCTTCCCTGCAAGAAACTCTTATTGCAGCACCCGGCCTTCCAGACAGGCCAGCCCAACTGCAGTGCCGCACAAGGGCACAAGAAGAACGAGTGTCAACAAATACTGTCGGAGCAGCATGGCGGCTCCTGCACGAACACCCGCCGGGGCATGTGCGGCATGAAGTACATAGGACCGGATGTTCCCACTGACACGCAGCGATACACAGCCCAGAACGCACAGAGACGCAGTGGCTGCTGCGGAAGGGAGCATCGTCAGCACTGCAAAAAAGGTGCGCATCGCCGGGCTTGTTCCGGAAAAAAGCTGGACCACCAGCAGTCCATTCCCTGTTCCATAGAGCATCGCCGCCAGAACGATAAGTGACGGCCCAAACACAGAAAAGCCAAGCAAAAGCAGAACGGTGGCTGCGACCAAAAGGGTCAGATACTCCGTTACAAAAAGCACCGCTGCAGGGTGGGTGTCAGAAACAGCGAACAGCGCCCTCCACATCTGTAGATAATACTGTGCCCACGGGAGATGCCGGATATCACACAGAGCACAAAGCACGCCTGCAGCAGCCGTGCCCACCAAAAACGCCCCGGCAAGAAGCCAGCAATCCATCGAAGAAAGCAGATCCGATCGAGCAGTCGGAGACGCTGCGTTCCGTCCGCTGCTGACGCTTTTTTGTGCCGACAGCTCCGGGCAGGGATCGTCTGTGATAGCGGGAGAATGGGCGCTTTGCGGCAAAAGATCGAGAGTTGCTTTCGCTGGTATCACATCCTTCGGCGCACACGGTGCTGCATCGTAGATCCACATTGCTCATTCCTCCTTCTGTTTTCAGCCGCCGGAGCGTTTTTGGGTATGGCATCGAATGCCGAGTGCTCCACCAAGACTGCCACACAGGAGCACGACCACCGCACGCAGCAGCAGGGCATTTTCAAGGATCAGCCCGGACGGAAGGTTTGACGCGATCAACAACAGCACAAACAGCAGTCCCTGCTCTGCTCCGCAAAACAGCCCACGTTTTTTCTGCCAAAATGCTGCCAGCCAGCCGCTGCAAAAACTGCCGATCCCCAGCGATGCGGTCGCCAGTGGAACCGCCGCCATGCCAGAACAACGGCGGGACGCCATCCACTCCGCCGCAGCGAACAGGCATAGAACCGTCATCAGGACACCCGCAAGCCCAGCCAGCAGAACGACGCGGAGCCGGGCGGGGACATTTGTTCTATCAGACATAAAAACACGCCTCCCTGCCAGAACTCTATGCAGGGAGGCGTGTTTATTATGCGTTTTGGAAAGATGGATTTACTTCTTATCAGAACCGGCTTTGTCCATGTTCAGCTTTTCGACCGAAGCAATGGCGGTCTTGGAAAAACGGATCTTCACGCGGTCGGCACCGGTCTCCAGAACGAAGCTTTCGTCCTTGATGGCAACAACACGTCCGATGATGCCGCCGATGGTGGTGACCTGATCGCCGATCTCGAGACTGCTGCGCATCGCAGCATCCTTCTTCTCCTGCTTCTTCTGGGGACGATAGATCATAAAGTACAGCAGGACCAGCATCAGGGCCAGCGTAAAGAACAGGCTGATGTAGCCTTCGGAAGTGGTGGTCAGAAATTGCATGGTGCAAAGTCTCCTCTCAAAATTCAATATGACTATTATACCTTTTTAAACGACGTGTTTCAAGGCTTATTCTCAAATTCTGGTATCCAGAAGTTTTACATATCGGTCGTGGAAGGCCGTGAACGTGCCTGCGTCCAGTTCGTCCCGGATGCGTTCCATCAGATGATTGTAGAACCACAGGTTGTGCATGACGGCAAGACGCATGCCCAGAAGTTCCTCTGCCTTGAACAGGTGACGGATATAGGCACGGGAATAATTCCGGCAGACCGGGCAGCCGCACAGCGGGTCAATGGGCTGTTCGTCCCGCTCATATTTTGCATTTTTGATGTTGATGATGCCGCCCCATGTGTTCAGATGTCCATGACGAGCGTTGCGGCTGGGCATAACGCAGTCAAACAGATCTACACCGCGGGAGACCGCCTCTATGATGTTGCCGGGGGTTCCGACTCCCATCAAATAGCGGACCTTATCCTTCGGCATGTGCGGCTCCACCTGACTGATCATCTCATACATCACATCAGCGGGTTCGCCCACAGCCAGTCCGCCGATGGCATAACCGTCCAGTTCCAGTGCGGCGATCTGCTTCATGTGCTCTACCCGCAGGTCTGCAAAGGTGCAGCCCTGATTGATGCCGAACAGCAGCTGATCCGGATTTACCGAGATCTCCTCGTGCTTCAGACGGGCCATTTCAGCCTTGCAGCGCTTCAGCCAGCGGGTCGTGCGCTCGCAACTGGCCTTGGAATAGTCGTGCTGTGCGGGGTTCTCTACACACTCGTCAAAGGCCATGGCGATAGTGGAGCCAAGGTTTGCCTGGATCTGCATGCTTTCTTCCGGCCCCATAAAGATGCGGTGACCATCCAGATGAGAGGCAAAGGTCACACCTTCCTCCGTGATCTTGCGCAGCTTTGCAAGACTGAACACCTGAAATCCGCCGCTGTCGGTCAGGATCGGGCCGTTCCAGCGGGTAAACTTGTGCAGACCGCCCAGTTCTGCCACCAACTTGTCGCCGGGACGCAGATGCAAATGGTAGGTATTGCACAGCATGACCTGTGCACCAATATCCTTCAGGTCATGGGCAGACAGACCGCCTTTGATGGCACCGGCAGTGGCAACATTCTGGAAAGCAGGGGTCTGCACCGTGCCGTGCACGGTCCGGAACTCGCCCCGCCGGGCATCGTGTTCCTGTTTGAGCAGTTTGAAGGTAGTCAAAGAAGGCATCGTTTTGTTTCCTTTCTGTGCACGGAAAACAGCCGTGCGATCTCAATAAAAAGTCCGGATGGACTATTTTCATACAGAATCGGGCATTGTGGGATTTCAAAGAATCAACATCGCATCGCCAAAACTGAAAAAGCGGTAACGCTCTTTTACTGCGATCTCGTAAGCGCGCATGGTCTTTTCGTAGCCATACAGAGCGGACACCAGCATGATCAGAGTGCTCTCCGGCAGATGGAAGTTTGTGATCAGGCCGTCAATGCAGTGGAATTTGACGCCTGGATACAGGAAGATGGAGGTATTGCCGCTGCAGGCGCGGATCTCGCCGTATTTGGCAGCCACTGCCTCCAGAGTTCGGCAGCTGGTGGTGCCAACGGCAATGACCCGGTGACCGGCGGCCTTTGTCTCATGGATGCGCCGGGCGGTCTCTTCGTTGATGGAATACCATTCGCTGTGCATTTTGTGGTCGGCGATTTCATCTTCCTGCACGGGGCGGAAGGTGCCCAGACCCACATGAAGTGTCACCTCGGCAATGCCGACTCCCTTTGCACGGAGCGTGTCCATCAGCTCCGGCGTGAAGTGAAGTCCGGCAGTGGGAGCAGCTGCACTGCCAAGCTCCTTGGCGTAAACCGTCTGATACTGACTCTGGTCCTCCAGCTGTTTGGTGATATAGGGCGGCAGCGGCATTTTGCCAAACTCGTCCAGTTTTTCATAAAGAGTCTCGGTGTCGTAATAAAATGTAACGTACTTGTTTCCGTCCTCCATGGTCTCGTCCACGATGGCAGTCAGGCTGCCGTCCCCGAAGCGGACCTTTGTGCCGGGCTGCATCCGCTTGCCGGGCTTTGCCAGACACTCCCACTGGTCCCCCTTCACCTGACGCAGCAGCAGCAGCTCACATACGGCTCCCGTGGGCTGCTTGACGCCTACGATGCGGGCAGGCAGTACCTTAGAATTGTTGACTACCAGAAGGTCACCAGGTTCCAGAAAATCCGGAAGGTCGTGGAAGATCTTGTGCTGGACGCTGTCGTCTTTCTGGCTCAGGACCATCAGCCGTGCAGAGTCGCGGGGGTCCGCAGGCTCCTGCGCAATAAGCTCTTTGGGTAAATCATACCAAAAATCTTTTTTTAACATAGTGTGCAATTTGCCTTTCCGATGATTGACACGGGTACCGTATCAATGATATCATAAAATCTGTATAAGCAGTATCTATTATATTGCATTGCCGTCCGGTTTGCAAGCCGTGATTGCTGCAATGATAATATTTATTGACGTTGTCTTTTTTTTAGGAAAGGTGCTGGAAATGGAAAAACAGTATAAAGTGGGTATCGTAGGTGCAACTGGTATGGTGGGTCAGCGCTTCGTAACGCTGCTGGAGAACCATCCCTGGTTCAAGCTGACCGTTCTGGCTGCATCCGGCCGCAGTGCCGGAAAGACCTATGAGGATGCTGTCGGCTCCCGCTGGGCCATGACCACCCCCATGCCGGAGAGTGTGAAGAACATGATGGTGGTAGATGCATCCAAGGTGGAAGAAGTTGCTTCTCAGGTGGATTTCATCTTCTGTGCTGTCAACATGCCCAAGGACGAGATCAAGGCTCTGGAAGAGGCTTATGCCAAGGCCGAGTGCCCGGTGGTGTCCAACAACAGTGCAAACCGGTTCACGCCTGATGTTCCCATGGTGGTGCCCGAGATCAACGCCGACCACATCGAGATCATCTCTGCACAGCGCAAGCGTCTGGGCACCAAGCGCGGTTTCATCGCCGTCAAGTCCAACTGCAGCCTGCAGAGCTATGTCCCCGCGCTGCATCCCCTGATGAAGGAGTTCGGTGTCAGCAAGGCACTGGTGTGCACTTATCAGGCTATTTCCGGCGCAGGCAAGACCTTTGACCGGATGCCCGAGATTGTGGACAACGTGATCCCCTACATCGGCGGCGAGGAGGAAAAGAGCGAGCGTGAACCGCTGAAGCTGTGGGGCCACATTGAGGGCGACCACATTGTCAACGCCGAGAAACCGGTCATCACTGCACAGTGCTTCCGCGTGCCTGTCTCGGACGGTCACACCGCAGCCGTGTTCGTGAGCTTTGAGAAGAAGCCCACCAAGGAGCAGATGCTGGAGGCTTGGGCCAACTTCCGCGGCCCCGCACAGGAGCTGGGTCTGCCCAGCGCACCCAAGCAGTTCCTGCACTATTTTACCGAGCCGGACCGTCCCCAGCCCAAGCTGGACCGCAACACCGAGAACGGCATGGCTGTGTGCATCGGCCGACTGCGGGAGGACACCCTGTTCGACTACAAATTTGCCTGCATGAGCCACAACACCCTGCGCGGTGCTGCCGGCGGCGGCGTGCTGCTGGCTGAGCTGCTGGCAGCCAAGGGCTATTTTGACTGATTTTTTGCGTTTCGAACGCATGCAAAGGAGTTTTTAGTCTATGAAAAATCCTGTCTTTACCGGCGCGGGTGTTGCCATTATCACCCCGATGTACGAGGACGGAAGCATCAACTTTGACGAGCTGGGCCGTATTCTGGAGGATCAGATCGCCCGGGGCACCGATGCCATCGTCATCTGCGGCACCACCGGCGAGTGCTCTACCATGACCGATGAAGAGCAGCTGGCTACCATCAAGTACACGGTGGATACGGTCGCTCACCGCGTGCCTGTCATTGCAGGCGCAGGCTCCAATGATACCGACCACGGCTGTGCGCTGGCTGCAAAATCCGCTGCCTGCGGTGCCGATGCTCTGCTGATGGTCACGCCCTACTACAACAAGACATCGCAGGCTGGTCTGGTGGCACACTTCACTGCTATGGCAGAAGCCGGCGGGATCCCGGTGATCCTGTACAACGTGCCTTCGCGCACAGGTCTGAACATTGCGCCCGAGACCGCCTTGGAGCTGAGCAAGCATCCGCTGATCAATGCCATCAAGGAGGCATCCGGCAACATTTCGCAGGTCGCCAAGATCGCGCAGCTTTGCGGCGATGAGCTCAACATCTATTCCGGCAATGATGATCAGGTGGTTCCCCTGCTGTCTCTGGGCGGCAAGGGTGTCATCAGCGTGGTCTCCAACGTTGCTCCGGAACTGGTGCACAACTGCTGCAAGGCATTCTTTGACGGCGATACCGCAAAGGCCCGCCAGCTGCAGCTTGAGATGCTGCCGTTGGCGGACGCCCTGTTCTGCGAGGTGAACCCCATCCCGGTGAAGTACGCTATGAATGTTCTGGGCTGGAACGCCGGCGAGTGCCGCCTGCCTCTGGTGGACCCCAGCGATGCTCACAAAGAAATGATCGAGAAGGCATTGCTGGCAGCAAGTCTGATCCAAGAATGATCTTTTGATCTGCGCAGATGCCCGGCGGGCCATCCCGCCCGGGCATTTTGCCGTATTCCACGCGTTTTGAACGCAGCATGAAAGGACGATAAACTATGACGGATATTGTGATTCAGGGCATTGGCGGACGCATGGGCCATGTTCTGTGCGAGATGATCGCACAGCGTCAGGACTGCCGCGTAGTCGCAGGCATCGATATGAAGGACGGCGAGCAGAACGGCATCCCGGTGTATGACAGTCTGGAAAAGCTGAACGGCAAGGGCGACGTGATCATCGACTTCAGCTCTCCAGCTGCAGTGGAAAAGGCTCTTCCCTACTGCGCCGTCCACAAGCTGCCCATCGTGGTCTGCACCACCGGTCTGTCCGAAGAGCTGCAGCTGAAGGTCGTGCAGCTGTCCCGCAGTGTTCCGGTGTTCAAGAGCGCCAACATGTCCATGGGCATCAACGTTCTGTCGGAGCTGTGCAAGCGTGCCTCTGCGATTCTGGGCGCGAACTATGACATTGAGATCGTGGAACAGCACCATCACAACAAGCTGGATGCCCCCAGCGGAACGGCTCTGATGCTGGCAGATGCTATCAACGAGCAGAATAATGGGGCTTACCACTATGTATACGACCGCTCTTCGGTGCGCCAGAAGCGCGACCCGAAGGAGATCGGCATCAGCGCTGTGCGCGGCGGCAGCATTGTGGGCGACCACGAGGTACTGTTCTGCGGACCGGATGAGGTCATCACCCTCCGGCACACGGCCTATTCCCGCAGCATTTTCGCAAACGGTGCCATCAATGCAGCGGTCTACCTTGCAAAAAAGGAGCCGGGCCTGTACAATATGGGCGACATGATCGCTTCCCTGTGAGCGGAAAGATGTGGATACCGATATGACTGAGCATGAATCTCCACGCAGACGACGCCCTTCGGCAAGACGACGTGCCAGCAGACAAGCCTTCTGGACATTTGGCGCTGCAACCGCTGTGGTCCTGTTGTGCATCCTGTGCCTTCCGGGGCTGTTTCCAAAGGGAATGATCCCGGCAGAGGGATCATCGCCAGAGGCTCCCTCCGTTGCTGCGCCGCAGGAGGAACCGGAGCCGCCCAAAGAGCCGGAGCCGGTCGTGGAGACCATCCGCTTCTCGGCAACGGGAGACGATTTGATCCATGCACCGATCTACAAGCAGGCAAAGCGGCGTGGCACCGGAACAGAAGTTTACAGCTTTGATGAATGCTATGCGCACATTGCTCCGTTCTATGCGCGGCAGGATGTCAACTGGATCAATCAGGAGACCCTGTGCAGCGATGAACTGGAGCCGTCCACCTACCCGTGTTTTTCAACGCCGGGCGACTGCGCCCGGGCGCTTTACCGGGCGGGGGTCCGGGTGTTCAGCCTGTCCAACAATCACACCTACGACAAAGGCTCTTCCGGTATTGCGGCAACGCTTCGCTTCTGGGAGAGCATGCCGGAGGATGTCGTAACCACTGGGCTCTGGCGCGGTGAAGCAGACTATGGCCGAATCCCGATGCAGACAGTCAACGGCACGACCATTGCCTATCTTTCTTATACCGAACACACCAATGGCATCCCGCAGAACAAGGCGATGGAGGCTAACGTTATCTACACCAGCCAGACCGATGTCATCGAGCAGCAGGTGCGCGCAGCCCGGCAGCAGGCAGATTTTGTGGTCGTTGGCGTCCATTGGGGCGTAGAGGACAGCCATACCATTGTAGACGCCCAGCGTCAGCTGGCGCAGAAGCTTGCGGACTGGGGTGCAGATCTGATCCTTGGCACCCATCCCCATGTGCTGCAGGACGCGCAGTGGCTTACGGCGGAGGATGGCAGACGGACCTTTGTCGCCTACTCTCTGGGAAATTTCCTCAGCACCCAGAACAAGCCGGATCAGCTGGTGGGTGCGATCCTGACGGTGCAGCTGCAAAAGGTGACGAATCCGGACGGCAGCATTCAGCGGTCGATCCTGGAGCCGAAGCTTCACCCTACCGTCACCCACTACGATGCGGGAAAGTCCAATGTGCGGACCTATCTGCTATCGGATTATACGGAAGAACTGGCCCGCAGCCACGGCGCGCGCGCGAATTATCCGGACTTCAGTCTGGACGCCATCCGCAGCATCGTGCAGCGGAATATCAGCAGTGATTTTCTGGAAGCAGTTTAATCCACCCGAATACTTATTTATGTCAGCCCATTCCGGGCAGAACGGAGGATCCTATGTACGGAGTATCAAAGATCAACATTGAGACCGGTCTGATGATGATCAGCGTTCAGGATGTTGCATTCAAGGACAGTCTGGCACGTTATCTGCAGATCTTTGCCGACAACGGAGTTGTTGTGGACATGATCAGCCAGAGCGCTCCTCACGGAACCACCATCGACTTCAGCTTTACTGCATCCAGCAGCGACCTTCCGCTGGTGATGAAGGCAATCTCTGCCGCAAATCTGGACAAGGATGCCAAGGCGTCTCCGCTGATCAGTGTTGGCTATTCCAAGCTGAATCTGTTTGGTGAGGAAATGGTCACAAGCTGCGGCGTGGCGGCACGGGCACTGAATGTTCTTGCCGTTGAAGGCATCGAAGTTCTGCTTGTTACTACCAGCGATCTGGATATTTCTCTGCTGGTCCGCGCAGAGAATGAGGATGCAGCCTATGAGGCACTGAAAAAGGCCTACGAGCTCTGATTCTCAGTAGAATGCACGACCCGGGCAGCCTGCGCTGTCCGGGTCTGCTTTGCGTGCCGGCTCGCAGAATGCCGCCACGCGGACAGATTGATTTCGGAAGGCATGTGGATTCCTTTTGGGATGTGGAGAAGCACCAATGAACCGATACAATGAGCTGGCAAACATTATCCTGAAAAATGTCGGCGGACCGGATAATGTTGCGTCCTTGATACACTGCGCTACCCGCCTGCGGTTCCATCTGCGGGACGTGAGCAAGGTCAGAACGGCAGTGCTGAAAGATACCCCGGGGATCATTACCGTTATTTGCAGCGGAGAGCAGTACATGGTCGTGGTGGGAAAGCATGCTGCCGAGATTCACGGGATCGTCCAGACACTGTTACAGGCAAACCGAAAGACCGCCAGACCCCAGCGATCCTTCCGCCAATGGTTTCGGTCATTGATCCATCAAAGCGTGTCTAAAGCACCGGATACCGCCGACGCGGAAGGACGATGGATCGCGG
Organism: uncultured Faecalibacterium sp.; assembly: GCA_934513205.1. GTDB lineage: Bacteria > Bacillota > Clostridia > Oscillospirales > Ruminococcaceae > Faecalibacterium. The sequence goes on from CAKSWU010000008.1 coordinate 68,017, forward strand.
CCCCTGTTTCCGGAAGGATCCGTCCCCTGAGCAGGATCGAGGACCCGGTCTTTTCCAGCGAAGCATTGGGCAAAGGCTGTGCTATTGAGCCAGCACAGGGCGAGATCCGTGCGCCGATCGATGGTGTTGTCCTTCGCATTGCCGAAACAAAGCATGCTGTCAGCCTGCGCGGCGAGGATGGCATCGAGCTTCTTGTCCATGTCGGCATGGACACCATCGAGCTGAAAGGACTCGGCTTTGAACCGCAGGTCTGCGAAGGCGACCACGTAAAGCAGGGACAGCTTTTGCTGAAATTCAACCAGACTGCTATCGCAGCGGCCGGCTATCGGCTGACCACACCGGTGGTTGTTACCGGCATGGGCGAATACTCCCAGATCCGGACCGTTGCCTCTGGCAGCGTTGAAAGCGGGAAGCCGCTTTTGAAGCTGATCTGACAAATCCGCTGTTATACAAAAAAGAGCGCTGAAGTGCAATGCTTCAGCGCTCTTTTTGTCCATGCCGCCGACGGGGGTCGAACCCGTACTCTGTCTCCAGAAAGGGATTTTAAGTCCCTCGTGTCTGCCAATTTCACCACAGCGGCACATGAACACCCGGCTTACAAAGCCCTGTTGCTCCGCATTTCTGCGGGGAGCCGGGAATAACAGGTGCAAGGTAACTATATTCGTCCGAATGGCTCAAAAAACCATCCGGGAGAAACTCAACGGTCTTTATGATACAATAGTTTATCCGCTTTGTCAAGAGAAGTGTTACACTTTGCCGCCGTGCAGGTCTGCGTACATCTTGGAGCGGCACTGAGCCACGGCAGGGGTCATGTTCACATAGTGCTTGTGGGGGCATTCCAGACGCAGCTCGCTCTCCCAGGTCTCCTCAGTGAGCTGCTTTGCGATATATGCCTTTTTCTCTGCAATGGAGGGCAGCTCAATGGCAAGCTGTCCGTTCAGAATGTGAGGGACAAGAAGCTTCCGGACTCTGGAAGGCGTAAATGTCACCGTGCGCTCAATGGCGTCCGAGTCCAGATTGACCATCGTGATGGGCTTCCCCGCTTCGATGACCTCATCGTCCATTGCGATCAGATCACATTGTGCCTGACCATTCTCGTCATAGAGACGCCACGGCATCTTTTTGCCGGGAATGATGGCCTTGCTGGCAGAATCCGAGCACTTCATTTTGGGTGTATAGGAGCCGTCCGGCTGCCTGACTGCAACCAGCTTGTACACACCGCCAAACACGGGGTCGGAGGCGGAGGTGATGAGGTTCTCGCCCACGCCGTAAGAATCAAAGTGAGCGTGCTCGTACAGCTCCATATTGGCAATCTTCTTCTCGTCCAGGCCGTTGGAAGCCACCAGCTTGATATAGCTCTTGCCTGCGGCATCCAAAGCCTTGCGCAGGCGCTTGGAGCCGCGGGCAAGGTCGCCGGAGTCGATACGTGCACTCTTGACCCGGCGGCCGGGATCGTTGGGATACTTCTCGATGAGGTAATCGTCCAGCTTGATCAGGTTGGGCAGACCGCTCTCCATGATATTGTAAGTATCCAGCAGCAGGCTGACCGAGTCCGGGTAGGTATCAGCAAATGCCTTGAATGCTTCGAATTCCGTGGGGAAGAACTCAATGAAGCTATGCGCAACGGTACCCACTGCCTTGACCTCAGAGCCAAACTTCATCTCAGCCAAACAGTTCGCCGTACCCACACAGCCGCCCAGCACAGCGGCATAGGCACCATCGTTGCCGGCGCTCTCGCCCTGCGCACGGCGGGTGCCAAACTCCATGACACTGCGCGGCGTATGGGTGTTCAGCCCAGTGACGCGGGTAGCCTTGGTGGCGATCAGACTGTGAAAGTTCATGGTCTGCAGCAGATAGGTCTCGATGAGGATCGCACCTACAAGGTCACACTCGATGCGCACCATCTGCACATGAGGATAGCACACCGTGCCTTCCGGCAGTGCGTACATGTCGCCCTTCCACTGATACGTGCGCAGATACTCGCAGAATTCCTCGCTCATACCCTTGGTGCGCAGCCACCAGATGTCCTGCGCATTGAAGTGATAGTTCATCAAAAATCGGGTCAGCTTGCGCTGTCCGGCGCTGATGGAATAGCCCTGATTATCCGGGTTTTTGCGGAAGAACATATCAAACACCAGCGTGGTATCCTTAAAGCCATGCAGGAACAGGCAGTTTGCCATGGTGAATTCATAAAAGTCAACGACCATTGCGGGGTTGTCGTAGTCCTCATCCGGAATATAAGGTACAACCTTGATTTCGTCCATGAATAAAATCCTCTCTTCTTTGCACACGGCAGAAGCTTCTTCCATCCCCTGCCGGCCCGACTTCCGTGCGGATGCCCCCCCGCAGGAAGCGTACTATCTGTCTTGACAGCACGTTGTTACCATGATATCACCAAATGGAAGGATGTTCAAGGGTTTTTATGGAAAAAGCCGCCCATACACAGTGGCACGGGCGGCCTTTGGATCCGGTCTTAACCGTTGATAATGTTCGGGGTGGCGTTCTTCAGCACAACGTCATGGCTGCCGCCCTCCACAATGGAAGTGGAAGACACAACGGTCAGCTTGGCTTTCTGCTGCAGCTCGGGAATGGACAGGGCACCGCAGTTGCACATGGTGCTCTTGACCTTGTACAGGGTGGTCTGCACGCCGTCTGCCAGAGGACCGGCGTAGGGCACATAGCTGTCCACGCCTTCCTCAAAGCTCAGCTTGGTGGAGCCGCCCAGATCATAGCGCTGCCAATTGCGGGCACGGTTGGAGCCTTCGCCCCAGTACTCCTTCATATACTGGCCATTGATGCGCACCTTGTTCGTGGGGCTCTCGTCAAAGCGGGCAAAGTAACGGCCCAGCATGACAAAGTCTGCGCCCATAGCCAGAGCGAGGGTGATGTGGTAGTCGTGGACGATGCCGCCGTCGGAACAGATGGGCACATAGATGCCGGTCTCCTTGTAGTACTCGTCACGAGCCTTGGCCACCTCGATGACAGCGGTAGCCTGACCACGGCCAATGCCCTTGGTCTCACGGGTGATGCAGATGGAACCGCCGCCGATGCCGATCTTCACGAAGTCTGCGCCAGCCTCAGCGAGGAAGCGGAAGCCCTCGGCGTCCACCACATTGCCAGCGCCCACCTTGACGGTGTCGCCGTAATGCTCACGGATCCAGCCGATGGTGCGGCTCTGCCACTCGGAGTAGCCCTCAGAGGAGTCGATGCACAGCACGTCCACACCAGCCTCCACCAGTGCAGGCACACGCTGGGCGTAGTCGCGGGTGTTGATGCCGGCACCCACAACGTAGCTCTTGTTTTTGTCCAGCAGCTCGTTGGCGTTTGCCTTGTGGGAGTCGTAATCCTTGCGGAACACCATATAGACCAGATTGCCCTCAGCATCCACCAGCGGCAGGGTGTTGATCTTGTTGTCCCAGATGATGTTGTTGCAGTCATGCAGGGAGGTGTTGGCCGGAGCGGTGACCAGCTTTTCCAGCGGGGTCATAAAAGTAGTGACCGGTGCATCATCCGGAGTATGGTTGACGCGGTAATCGCGGGAAGCCACGATGCCCAGCAGCTTGCCATTGGGGGTGCCGTCGGCAGTGATGGCGATGGTGGAGTGACCGGTGCGTGCCTTCAGCTCCAGCACATCGTGCAGGGTGGCAGTGGGGGCCAGATTGGAGTCAGAGACAACGTATCCGGCCTTGAAGCTCTTGACGCGGCGAACCATGGCAGCCTCGTTCTCGATGCTCTGAGAGCCATAAATGAAGGACACACCGCCCTGACGAGCCAGTGCGATTGCCAGCTTGTCACCGGAAACAGACTGCATGATGGCGCTGATCATGGGGATGTTCATCTGCAGGGGGCAATCCTCCTGACCCTTGCGGTACTTGACCAGCGGAGTCTTCAGGCTGACGGCGGTCGGGACATTCTCTGCAGAGGAATAGCCCGGGACCAGCAGATATTCACCGAAAGTGCGGGAAGGTTCTTCATAGAAATATGCCATGTTCAATCTCCTTTTCTCTCAACGCGTCAAGATCAGCAAAACAATAAAATGAATTCATGTCTGCGGTGTATAAATTGATTGAATATACTTTACCACAAAGTCCGCCGGAATACAAACCCCAGCGGCAACAAACTTTGGAACTGTCCTTTGCGGAAAAACAGACAAAATGCCGACCAAACCGGCACAAGGTCATACTTTCTGGTATTTCGAGCCACTTTTAAGGTGCAAAAAAGCCCGTCCGAAAACCGGACAGGCTCTTTTGCACACGAAGCGGGATATCGCCTGTGCGGCATCAGGGGAAACAGCTGTGAAGGAGAACAGCCGGAGGAGGAGAACCCCTGTGCCCGATATCCCAAAAACAAGAAGAAAAAGATTTCACATTCAGCAGAGCTTGCCGCCCTTGCTGTAACCATATTGTAACTCTTTTGATATTTTTTTGCAATAGGTTTTTTGTAATTTCTTTGTAATATTTTTTGAACTTTTTGTGACCGGGTCGTGCACCTTCCATCACCGCTTCCTCTTTGAACGGGGCTGGCATTGGCTGGAGGAGTTATCTTTTACTCTCCCAGCTCCAGATAGCACTCAAAGCTGGTCTGTCCGTCATGCTTGCCGATCAGGTACCACCCTTCTGCAGAAGGCGCATAGAGCACCTCCACGGTCTCCCCCATCGGCACTTCGCGGTGGTAGTTGATGGCAGAAAAAGTCACTGCGCCTTTGCGCATCACATCCAGCGGCAGTGCGTCGCAGACAAGATCCAGATAAAAGGCATTGTTCAAGTGGCCGTTCAGGTCGCACTGAGAATAATGCACCGTCCACTGCCCTGCACTGGTCAGACCCTCGCGGCATTTGTGCAGCTGCAAGGGCAGCTCCCCCTCCACAGTCTCATTCCAGAACCCCTCCACCGTCCAGCCCGGCTCCCGCAGGATGCGGTTTTCTGCGAGACTTACAACGATCCAGCGGCAGTCCACCATAGCCACCTGCTTTCCCTCGCTGTCGGTCACGGTGGTGATGCGCTTGACAGAGCCGTGCCTGCTCTCTTCGGCGCGTGTGGTCAGGGTGAGTTTTTCTGCCCGCCGGGGCACACGCTCGAACTTCAGAGCCTGCTTGCCCACAAGGAACGTCACGCCCCTGTCCTTAAAGAACTGGTCGTCCATCCCATAGGCACGGGCATGGTCTGTCGAAACCTGCTCCACATACCGCAGCAGAGCGCTGGGCTTGAGCAGGCTGCGGAAATCTGCGTCAGCATTCATAACGGTCATCGTCTCAGTGTAAAAATACGGTTCCATGCTGTTTCCTTTCCATAAAAACAGGCTGCGCTTTTCTGCTGCGCAGCCTGTTTTTCTTTAATACTGATTGCGGGTCTTTCTGCGCACCTTGCGCCAGATATTGAAGCAGGCCAGCGCTAGCATAGCCAGCAGAAGCAGCAAAAACAGGTAGCTGCCGCCGCCCTCATCGTAGCTCTTCATTTCGCTCCACTTCAGATCCAGCTCGCTGTTTACCTCGTCGCTCAGGGCGGTGAACACCTTCTCGCGGGCGGCATCCTCCTCAGACGGGTAGGCGATCTCGCTGTTTTTCAGATCCTCGTCCAGCACCTCCCATACATCGTGCATGGGGGTGGTGTAGCCGATATACTCGCTGTTAGCCTTGCCGATGTCCGTCTCGCACATGAAGTTGATGAACATCTCAGCGGCTTCCTTGTGCTCGCTGGCAGCGGGCACAGCCATGCAGTCCACCGAAAGCACACTGCCCTCCTCCGGGAACACCCAAGCCAGATCCGGGTTATCGTCGATCATGGTAATGGCATCGCCGGAGTAGTACACGCCAATGGCCGCCTCGCCGCCGATCATCTTGTCGAAAATCTCGTCCATGACGTAGGCCTGCACCAGCGGCTTCTGCGCTTTCAGCTCCTCTACCACCTCGTCCACCTCTTCCGGGGTGGCGGGGTTGATGCTGTGGCCGCTTTTGAACGCGGCGATAGCGTAGGCATCGCGGCTGTTGTTGAACATCAGAATGTTGCCCGCGTACTGTTCATCCCACAGGTCTGCCCAGCAGGTGGGGGCTTCGTCTACCATAGTGGTGTTGTAGATGATACCAGTGGTGCACAGCATATAGGGCACAGTGTAGGCGTTCTGCGGGTCGTAATCCGGGTTGCGGTAACCTGCATCGATCTTCTGGAAATTGGGGATATTGTCGTAGTCAAGGGGCGCAAGCATCCCCTCGTTGATCATTTTTGCCACCATGTAGTCGGAGGGGATGATCACATCGTAGTTGGCTGCGCCGGACTTGAGTTTGGCGTACAGGGACTCGTTGGAATCGAAGGTGGTGTAGTTCACCTTGATGCCGGTCAGCTTTTCAAAGGCGGCCACCACGTCCACACTGTCGTCCGAGCCGTTGGAGATGTACTCGCCCCAGTTGTAGACGTTCAGGGTGACGTTCTGCCCCTTGAAGCGGGTCCAGTCGTAATCGTCCGACACCGAGACGTCCTCAGTCACCTCAATAGTACCGGCGGCAAACACCGGCAATGCAGCGCACAGCGCCACAGCCAGCGTCAGCAGCAATGCGGCAATGCGTTTCATCATGCACCCTCCTTTCGCAGCGTTTTCTGGTCCCTGCGGTATCTGCGGCTCTCCATGGCATTGGACACCAGAATGACGCTGAGGATGACCACAAACATGATGGTGGACAGCGCGTAGATCTCCGGGCTGACCTTTTTACGGGTCATGGAGTAGATGGCAATGGGCAGGGTCTCCACCGTGCCGCAGTTGAAGTAGGAGATCATAAAATCATCAATGGAATAGGTCAGGCAGATGAGGAAGGCCGACAGGATGGCGGGGCTGATCTCCGGCAGAATGACCTTAAAGAAAGCCTGCCGGGGATCACAGCCCAGATCCAGCGCTGCCTCGTACAGCTTGATGTCCAGCTGCTTGAGTTTAGGACTTACGTTAAAGATAACATAGGGCACGTTGAACGCGATATGCGCAATGAGCAGCGTGGGCAGACCCATGATGTTGTCCGGCAGCCATGCGGACTGAGCGGCAAAGCGCTGGTAGGCCACGAACAGCAGCATCAGGGAGATGCCGGTGATGATCTCCGGGTTGACCACCGGAATATAGGTGATATTGGTCACCAGCAGGCGGCTTTTGCGGCTCATGGAGGCAATGCCAAGGCTGGCTGCCGTACCCAGCACCGTGGCGATGATGGCGGACAATACTGCCACCTCAACGGACACCCACAGCGCGTGGAGGATGGACGCATTCGTGAACAGGCTGCGGTACCACTTGAGGGTGAAGCCGGTGAACAGCGAATAGCCCTTGCTCTGGTTGAAGCTGAACACGATCATGTAGGCAATGGGCAGATACATGAAGCAGAAGAACAGGATGATGTAGACCCGCTGCATCAGGCGCAGATGTTTTGTTTTCATCAGGATACGCCCTCCATTTCATCCTCGTCAAAGCTGGACGTAAAGCTCATGCACAGCAGTACAATGATCATCAGCACCAAGCTCATGGCAGAGCCGACGTTCAGGTTGTAGCTGTTGCCCAAGAACTGCATCTCGATCAAATCGCCGATCAGTAGATTAGAGCCGCCGCCCAGCATACGGCTGATGACAAAGGTAGACACCGCCGGGACAAATACCATGGTAATGCCGGTGCTGATGCCGGGCACACTCATGGGGATCAGCACGCGGACAAGCGTCTTTACAGTGGACGCTCCCAGATCCTGCGCAGCTTCCACAAGGCTCTGGTCGATCTTGGTCATGCTGGTATACAGCGGCAGGATCATGTAGGGCACATAGTTATACACCATGCCCAGCACTACCGCACCGGAGGTGTTGAGCATGGTATAGGGGCCAAGGCCGATAAAGCCCAGCAGGGTGTTCACCGGGCCGTTGACGCTGAGCAGCCCCATCCATGCGTAGGTGCGCAGCAGAAAGTTCATCCACATGGGCAGCATGACCAGCATAAGCATGATGTGCTGCTTGTTCACCCGCAGGCGGGACAGGAAATATCCCACCGGGAATGCAATAATCAAACAGATCACCGTAGCGATCAGGGCCAGAAGCAGACTGCGGGCAAACACCGTACCATAACCGCTGATGGAAGTAAGGTTGTTCAAGGTAAAGCTTCCATCGGCATCGGTCATGGCGTAGTACACCACAATGAACAAGGGCACAACAGTAAACAGCACCATCCATACAAAGTACGGATAGGCCAGCTTTTTATCATAGATCTTCATGGTGCATCACCCCTCGCTCCGCGCCATGATGTGGATCTCGTTGGGACCGATGCGCATGCCAATGGTCTCGCCGGGGGTGCAGGCGCGGGTGGAATGGATCAGCCACTCCCGTCCTTCGCACTCGACGTGCATCTCAAAGTGAACGCCCTTGAAGATGACATCGTTGACCACACCTACCAGCTGACCCTCCACAGGAGATACCACCTCGATATCCTCCGGGCGCACTACCACCTGCACGCTCTGCTCCCGGGCAAAGCCGCGGTCTACGCAGGGGAAGTCCACACCGGAGAAGGACACCAGAAAGTCCCGGTGCATCACGCCGTCCACGATGTTGGAGTCGCCGATAAAGTCCGCCACAAAGGCATTTTTCGGCTCGTTGTAGATATCCTCCGGGGTGCCGATCTGCTGCACCTTGCCGCCGTTCATGACCACGACGGTATCGGACATGGTAAGCGCTTCCTCCTGATCGTGGGTGACGTAGATAAAAGTAATGTTCATCTCGCGCTGCAACCGCTTGAGTTCCAGCTGCATCTCCTTGCGCAGCTTCAGGTCCAGTGCACCCAGCGGCTCGTCCAGCAGCAGGATCTCCGGCTCGTTGACCAGACTGCGGGCAATCGCCACGCGCTGCTGCTGACCGCCGGACATCTGGCTGATGCTGCGGCGCTCGAAGCCCTTCAGACCCACGACCTCCAGCATATTGCGCACCTTGCGGCGGATGGTATCCTCATCCATCTTTTTGAGCCGCAGACCAAAAGCCACATTCTCGAACACGTTCAGGTGCGGGAACAGTGCGTATTTCTGGAACACGGTATTCACCGGACGCTTGTAGGGCGGCACACCGGTGATGTCCTCCCCTTTCAGCAGCACCTTGCCGGCGTTTGGCTCCAGAAAGCCTGCGATCAGCCGAAGAGTCGTTGTTTTTCCACAGCCGGAAGGACCCAGAAGGGTCACGAATTCTTTGTCATGGATGTCAAGGTTCAGCCCATCCAGAATGCGCTGCCCATCAAATTCCACCACGATATCCCGCAGTGAAACGACCACCGAGTTGTCCATTATTATGTTATCCTCCTTATGCTCAGATACGAAAAAAGACAGGGTATTATCCCCATCCTTCGTACCAGGGTGATCTTCCTGCACAACATCCATGACAATCGTAATATTGCGCAGTCCTTCTGCCCTGTCACCGTTTATCATAAACAATCCAGTGGCAAATGTCAATCACTCTGTCGATGTTTGACGAAACATTCCATCCGGCAGCAAAAAAACATGCGCCGCAGCGGGATTTCCTGCGCGGCGCATGTTTGGATCATGATTTCGTTTTCAATGCATCTTCCGTCAGCAAAAGCGCGGTGACAGTGTCAAGGTCCACCGAATAGATGGAGCTATCCCATTTTTTTATCATCCAGCAGCCCTCCGCATTGGTCGCATAATACAGCGTTGCTGCTCCGTCTGCGGTTTCGGCGTCTACCGTGATAAGCGGCGCGGCAAAGCCGTAGTCGTCCGGGTCCGCTGCCGTCACCTGACCGGATACGACCCCTGCCAGGGCCGAAAGGAGGCTTTGCACCGTTGTACTGTTCAGTTCGGCATCCGGTTCACCGTCCAGTCTCCAGACCGTCTCGTAGTCCACGGCATCACTGTCCGCCGTGGAAGAAGCAGCGTCATCATCGGCGCTTTCCGCCGGCTTAGAAATTGCGGACAGAGCAAACGTTCCGTCGGAGGTCGTGATGGAGACCTTCTCCAGTGCGGAAGCGGTCAGCCCCGCCGGGTTGAACCTGCCGAACAGCTCCTGCTTGCTCAGCTCAAAGCAAGTCGCTTTGTTTCCAGACACGGTATAGATCTCTGTTTCGCCCTCTTTTTGCAGGTAGAGGTCCCCGGTGATGGGATTCTGCGCACCGAACAGAAAGGTGCTCGTCTCACCCGCTGCGGTCACAGTGACTTTGACTGCCGGGTCGGTCAGGCCGTAATCTTCGCCGGACTGTGCGGTCAGACTGCGCTTTGCGTTCAGGGTAGACAGTGCTGTTGCCATGGTGTTGCAGGCGGTGCTGTCCAGATGATACGCGGGGTCCTCTTCCAACGTCCAGTCTCCAGCATGATAGTTCAAAGTGAGCGTCTCTCCTTGGTAGGTATATTGGATGGTTTCCAGATCGCCGACTGCAAACGAGGATAGTACGATCGTCCCATCAGCGGCTGCACTGGAAGCGGTCAGCTCCTGCGCGCTTTGCCTTTGGACCAGCCACAACAGACCGCCCAGCAGAAGGATCAGGAGCAGGATCGCCGCAAGAGTACGCTGCTTTGCTTTCATGGTTCATCCCCCTTATCTGCGGCGGCGCAGCAGCACCACCACGGCACCCGCGATCAATGTCAGTGCCGGCAGAACAAAGACAAAGACCATTGCCAGCACCGAAGCAGTGGATGCCGGAACCGTGATGGGGGCGGCTTCCAGCGCCTTGGTGTCGATGAGGATGCTGTCCTGTCCTGCCAGCGAGGCTGCGCAGCCCTGCAGGAAAGTCAGGTTACCTGGGATCGACTGGTAGACGCTGTCACTGTCCACGTTGGGGCAGCCGATCCAGATGATCTGTGCGCCGGTGTCCTCATCACAGGCCCACGCTGCCAGCGAGAAGGGTCCGTCGGTGTCCCCTTCCTCTTTGGCAGTGGTGGACGCCTCGCTGAAATTCAGCTTGCTGTATGCCTTGTCCGAGGTGTTCAGCAGAGATTCTGCCGTAACGCCGTCTGTTTCCGTGATGGAGATGCCCTGTGCGGCAGCAAGCATCACATGGGTGTTCCGGTTCACACCGTCCAGTGCAGTGCTTTCGGTCGTGGTACCATAATCCGGAAAAAGCGAGTAGGGATAGCCATTCAAAGCGTGCCCGGCATCGCCTTCCACCACGAGTCCGGGCTCTCGGGAAAGGCCGAACTGTGCCATCACGGCATCCAGTTCCGGCGTGTTGTAGTAAGAGTTTGTAGTCAACAGCAGTTTGCCGCCGTTTGCAAGGTAGGCCTGCAGCTGGCTGATCTCATCCACAAGACCTCCTGCAGAAAAATCGCTGGCAGGCGCGTTGATGATGAGCAGGTCGCAGTCCTCCGGGATGGTAGAGGTGAGCAGGTCCAATGGCTGAAGCTCGATGTTCTGCACTTCCAGTGCCTCGGACAGAGCGGAGGTCGGGGTCTGTTCTCCATGATTGGTGGTGTAGTAGGCATGACTCTGCCGGGCGCTTGTCAGCTTATAGATGGCAGCGGTGATCTGTTTTTCACCGCCAAAGGTCACATTGGCAGAACCGGTGGTGTAGTAGTCGGAATAATCGTATTCATACAGGTCCGCTGCATCCAGCACCACGCTGTTCTCTCCGCTGACTACGATCAGGCTGCCGGTGGACACATCCGAAGCTCCATACTGCGCTGCAAAGGTAGGATACAGTGCCGGGTCCTTCTGCTCCCAGTGAAAGCAGTCGCTCTCGTCTGCATAGTGGTCCAGAAGTTTTGTAAGGATGACGTCCTCGCTGCCGGTTTCGCAGAGATAGTAGACCGTCACCTTCTGTTCAAGACCTTTCAGCAGTTCCTTGGAGCTGTCGCCCAGCGTGTACATTTGACCTTCCGACAGGTCAAACTCGGTGTATTTTTTGGGGACAGCGCCCACGAGAAGGTTCAGCAGGATGCCCAGCAGGATTGCTGCGATCAGAATAACGGTGGAGTATACACCATTGCGAAAGACCTTTCCGTTTGCCGAGGACGAAAATTTGATTTTTTTCATAGTCATTTTCTCCTCTCAGTTCCAGCGGCGCTTTTCCAGCCCCTGTGCGGTAAAGAACAAAAACAGTACCGTGACCGTAAGGTAATAGACCAGTGTCGGGATGGAAAAGTTGAAATTGACAAACTCTTCAAAAGGAGAAAACAGGCACAGCCCGCTGAGCAATGTGCGGAACGCCTCGGTCAGCCAGGTGCTCTGCAGCAGGAACAAGGCTGTCAGTGCCGCACAGCAGCCTGCAAATGTCAGACAGCCCAGCGTAAAGCTCCGGCTGCGCAGTCCCGCCACAAGGCTCAGGACGGCAGCAATGATCGTGAATACTGCCAATGCCACAGCACTGCCTGCCGTGAACAGATTGCGCAGACTTGGCATCATGTAGGCAGTTAACAACACGGCAATGCCTGACACCGCTGCAATGATCTGGTTCTCGGTCAGGCTGGACAGGAACACCCCGACAGCAATGGCTGCACACCCCATAAGAAAGTAACACAGCAGCGATGAGAAATTTGCCAATGTCGCCGTTCCAGTCGCGCCCAGCGCTGTCAGGAGCAGGATCATGCCTGCATCCACCAGACACGGGAGGGCAAAGACGACACACAGTGCCAGAAATTTGCCCAGAACGATGCCCCAAACTGACACGGGGCTTGTCAGCAGCAGCTGGTCGGTACGGGTGCGGCGTTCTTCCGCAAAGCAGCGCATGGTCAGCACCGGAATGTACAAAAGCAGCACAAAGATCGTGCGATCCAGCGTATAATAGCCAAAATCCGTCAGGCCATATCCCAGATTCAGCGCTACAAAATAAATTGCCGTAGCCGCCAGCATGAAGGCCGTGAGCACATAGCCGATCATTCCATGGAAGCTGCTGCGGATCTCTCTCTTGAAAATCGCAGTCATTGGTCCTCCTCCTCAATTACGGGACTGTCAGGGGCCGAAGCATTTTCCGTCAATGCAAGGAATACTTCTTCCAGTGTTTTGCTCTCCGCAGCCAGTGCCAGAACGGTGCAGCCTGCTTTGGACAGTGCCCGGGACACGGCAGCACGGTGGTCGGCATTGTCCGCACATTCTGCCGTGAATGTCACCTGACCATCTGCATCGCTCTCCAGCTGTACCTTTATGATGCCGGGCACCTTGCCCACAGTCTGCAGCGCTGTTTTTGGGTCGCCAAGCACTGTGATCTTCAGGCAGCTGCCGGGGTTGAGCTTCTCCCCAAGCTGATCCGGTGCCCCCACCGCAACCAGACGACCTTTTGCAAGGATCAGCACCTGACTGCAGACAGCCTGTACCTCGCTGAGGATGTGGCTGGACAGGATGACCGTATGAGTCTTGCCCAGCTCCTGAATGAGCCTGCGGATCTCGATGACCTGCGCTGGATCCAGACCGACCGTTGGTTCGTCCAATATGATAAGCCTCGGCGCGCCCAGCAGCGCCTGCGCGATTCCAACACGCTGCCGGTAGCCCTTGGACAGGCTGCGGATCAGTCGGGGCAGAACATCTTCCAGCCCGGTCCGGCGGGCCGCCCGCAGCACCTGCTCCCTGCGCTGGGCACGTTTCACGCCTTTCAGCTCGGCTGCAAAATCCAGATATTCCTGCACGGTCATCTCCGGGTACAGCGGCGGCTGTTCGGGCAGGTAGCCAACGCAGGCTTTGGCCTGCTGTGCCTGCTCCGGCAGCAAAAAGCCCGCCACCTTCACCTCGCCGCTGGTAGGGGCAAGATAGCCGGTAAGAATGTTCATAATGGTGGACTTGCCTGCACCGTTTGGTCCCAGCAGCCCAAAGATCTGCCCGTCCCCTACCGTGAAGGACAGGTCCTCGATCGCCGGGCGGGTGCCGTAGTTCTTGCTCAGATGAGATACTTCGATCACAGCAAACGCTCCTTTGTTCAATCAATGCTGGTTTATTTTAGATGGAAAATGTGTAATTTTTACGTTGATTTGGCGCGAAAACTCAAAAAAATTTCTGAACAAACTGACCGTTCTCTTTCCGTACAGCAACAAAAAGCACCGTTTCCCGAAGGAAACGGTGCTTTGAAAAACCATAATTACTTACGGCCGAAACGCTTGTTGAAGCGCTCAACACGTCCGCCGGTGTCAACCAGCTTCTGCTTGCCAGTGTAGAAAGGATGGCACTTGGAGCAAACTTCGACGTGGATCTCGGGCTTGGTGGAACGAGTCTTGATGACGTTGCCGCATGCGCAGGTGATGGTGCAGTCAACGTAGTTCGGATGGATACCCTGTTTCATTCTTTTCACCTCATTTCTGGTTCTGACGTTCGGGGCCATATTACAAATGTATGTGCCCATCACAACCTTCAATATCGGCTACCCCGTCGAGCGGCCTTGGAAACGATTGCTTAAATATTATAGCACGTTTTTGAAAAAATGCAAGATGGATTTTGCAGTATTTTTGATATTTTCTGCAATAGTCCGTCTGTGAGCCGCCGGCTCTTGCCTAATCCACGCAAATATGGTACGATTCCTATAATCAAAAAAGGAGGCACGCAATATTATGTCCCAGACCCTCTCGATCTCCACACAGATGGATGCAAAAAGTTTTCACGATTTTGCGGTGTTCGATGTGTTCCATCATCGCAAAAGCTGGGTGCGTCCGGCTGTTTTCGCCATTATTATGCTGGCATTTTCCGGCATCTGCCTTACGCAGGTGGGCAAGCGACCCGGTGCCGGGCTTCTGACTGCCGTATTGGCGATCGTGGGCATTGGCCTGCCGGTCAGCTACTTTGCAGCATATTTCTACAGCCTCTCCAAGCAGATCGAAAAAATGCATCTGCCCCGCCCCTTCTACCGGATGGAACTCTCCGAAGAAGATGCTGCCGTATGGATGGTCGGCAGTCAGGATAAACCGGAGCCTACCGAACGTCATGCGTGGGGCAGCATTTATTGCGCCTACCGCCGGCCGGAGGCCATTTATCTGTATGTGGAACAGGGCAAGGCATTCCTTCTGAATGATCGTCTGGACGCCGCATGGGCATTTCTGTCCCAAAAACTGCCTGCAGAAAAACTGCACAACATCAAGCAATAAGCAGCAACAAATGCCAAAATCAGCCGTTCGGCGCATCATCATGCCGGACGGCTGATTTTTTTGCACCCCATGCACGGCGCTCTCCCGGCGGAGCTGAGTCCCTCACTCGTTTGGCAGCAACAAAAAGAAAAGCACCATACTTCCTGCGAAGTACAGTGCTTTTTTGGTGGAGAATACCGGGCCGATTCAAATCACGGTGAACTCTTGCAGTCCATGCACGGCGCTCTCCCGGCGGAGCTAAGTCCCTCACTCGTTTGGCAGCAACAAAAGAAAAGCACCATACTTCCTGCGAAGTACAGTGCTTTTTGGTGGAGAATACCGGGCCGATTCAAATCACGGTGAACTCTTGCAGTCCATGCACGGCGCTCTCCCGGCGGAG